>CANRFM010000013.1 GCA_947629905.1 uncultured Clostridia bacterium | reverse complement strand
ATATGCACCATTAGCTCAGTTGGTAGAGCAACTGACTCTTAATCAGTGGGTCCTGGGTTCGAGTCCCCGATGGTGCACTTTTAGGCTCGTTGGTCAAGTGGTTAAGACTCCGCCCTCTCACGGCGGCATCACCAGTTCGAATCTGGTACGAGTCATTCAATCGGTGTCTATAGCAAAGAGGTTCCACCTGTTCCCATTCCGAACACAGAAGTTAAGCTCTTTCACGTCGAACATACTTGGTTGGTGACGACCTGGGAAATCAGAAAGATGCCGATTTATATGCCTCCTTAGCTCAGTCGGTAGAGCATGCGGCTGTTAACCGCAGGGTCGTTGGTTCGAGTCCAACAGGTGGCGCCAAAACCCCGAAAGTTTCTTTTCGGGGTTTTTTATGTCTCTGTGGAAAATATGCTACAAAATCCCCAACAGAACAGAAATTTTCCGCAAAAGCTTTGTGCAAAATGCCCTTTGCCAAAAACGTGAAACTGTGGTATAATAATAACAGTGCGTAGCCATCAGGCGTAAGTCCAGCTTTCTGGGCTTACGTCTTTTTTATTTTCAAGGAGGTATTTTTTATGGAACAAAATCGGTATCTGGCAGAGGAGAAGATCGGCACACTGATGAAAAAATATGCTGTCCCCTGCATCATTTCCCTGCTCGTGGGGGCGCTGTATAACATTGTCGATCAGATCTTCATTGCCAATGCGGCTTATCTTGGGTCGTATGGAAATGCTGCCAATACAGTCGTATTTCCGCTGACAGTCATTGCGCTTGCCATTGCGGTCATGATCGGTGACGGCTGCTGTGCTTTTGTCAGCCTGAGCCTTGGCAGGGAAAAGCCCGGAGATGCCGCCCGGAGCATCGGAAACGCCGTGGTGCTGAGTATTTTTGCAGGTCTGCTCCTGACAGCTGTGTATCTGATAGGCAATACGCAGCTCATTGCCGTGTTCGGCGGTACGGTCAATGCGGAGACCTTCCGCTGCTCCAAGGAGTATTTCTTCTGGATCACCATGGGCATTCCGTTTTATATGTTCGGACAGGCGATGAACCCGGTCATCCGTGCAGACGGCAGTCCCAAATTTGCTATGTTTTCCACGCTGGCAGGCGCATTCCTCAACATCCTCTTAGACCCGCTGTTCATTTTTGTATTTCGAATGGGAATGATGGGCGCAGCGCTTGCCACCATTATCGGGCAATTCCTGACAGCTGTTCTTGCCGCCGGGTATCTGTTCCGCACCAAAATCGTTTCCCTGTCCAAAGCTGATTTTGTCCCTGATAGCAGCATCATCCGCCATACCCTGATGCTTGGCATTTGCAGCTTTCTTTCTCAGATCTCCCTTGTGGCAGCCATGGCAGCGATCAACAACATGATCCGGAAATACGGCGCTATGGATGCTGTATTCGGGCAGCAGGCATATGCACAGATCCCTATGGCAGTCGTCGGCATCGTCATGAAATTCTTCCAGATCGTGATTTCCATTGTGGTTGGTATGGCTGCCGGATGTATCCCGATCGTGGGCTTCAACATGGGGGCAGGGCTGAAAGAACGTGTCAGAAAGCTTTTCACCATGCTGCTGTGTGCGGAGGGGATCGTAGGAGCGGTCGCCTTTGTCATTGTTGAGTTGTTCCCGATGCAGCTGATCCAGATTTTCGGGGCTGCGAACGAGAGCGTGTATTATACCGAATTTGCAGTCAAAGCGTTCCGCATCTATCTGTGCATGATCGTGTTTGCCTGTATCAATAAGGCTGCCTTCATTTTCCTGCAAGCGATGGGGAAAGCTGCCGCTTCCACTTTTCTGTCCATGGTACGTGAAATTGTATTCGGTGTAGGTTTTTCCCTGTTGCTGCCGGTGTTCTTCGGGTTGAATGGTGTCTTGTATTCCATGCCTGTGTCCGATTTCCTGACAGTCCTGATCTCTTGTGCTGTGATCCTGTCTACGATCAGACAGCTATCCGACCGACAGCTGACCGTACAGCCCGTCTCCGCCTGACCGCAAAAGTCATTTCCGGATAATGCGGAAAAGCATTGACTTTTCCCGGCGCTTGTGGTACAATAAAAACAGGGAAAATGTTCCCGTGCAAATTATGTAACAGGAGGAATTTCAATGGACATTAAGGCAAAAATTGACGAGCTTGTCAACAAGGTGAAGAACGACAAGGACTTCGCTGCAAAATTCTCTGCTGACCCGGTAAAAGCAGTCGAGGGTGTGATTGGCATTGACCTGCCGGACGATCAGGTGCGTGCCGTTGCCGACGGCGTGAAGGCACAGATCGCAGGCGGCGATCTGCTTGGCAAGGTAGCCGGCATTTTCGGGAAAAAAGACTAAAAACAAACCGCATTTTCGGCTTCCGGAAATGCGGTTTGCTGTATGTATTATTCTTTTTTCTGTGTATCCTGCACGCCAGCCTGTGCCTTGAGCAGGTCACGGATTTCCGTGAGGAGCAATTCCTCTTTCGTGGGTTCCGGCGGTGCGGGCGGGGCTTCTTCTTCCTTCTTCTTGCCAAAGCTCAACAGCTTGTTGATGCTCTTCATCATCAGGAAAATGATGAAAGCCATGATGATGAAATTGATGACAGCCGTGATGAAATCACCGTAATTGAGCGACATACTCTGTATCTCATCCAGTGACATCCCCGAATAATCGACCCACGGAAGCCGAATCGAGCCGGCAACTTCTGCACCGCCCACGGACGAAATCAGCGGGTTGATGAAGTCAGCCGTCAGGGAAGTGACCAGACCCTGAAATGCACCGCCGATAATAACACCGATCGCCAGATCCATCACATTGCCCTTGAGTGCAAATTCTTTGAATTCCTTCAGGAAACCGCCGGCGCTCTTAACGCCTTTCAATGCGGCATCCTTGGCAGCATCTGCTGCCTTGTGTTCGTTTGCCATGGTTGCTGTCCTCCTGCTTTTTCATTATGATCTTAATGCGGCAGAGCTGTCACATCGGACATATCCACTGCATTAGAAAGGTCGATTTCATCCATGCCTGCCGATTTCATGATAGAACGGTGCGCCTTTGCCCCGCCGTTCATCGCATTGAGCTGCGCCACAAGCTGTTCATCACTGAGCCTTTCCAGTTCCGCTATGCCAAGCGCATCCCTACCCTTCGGCTTGTCGTCAAAGAACTCATCCGGTGAAATGATTTTAACCGGAGGTTTCTGGGGGGCTGCTGTCTTTTTTTTTGAGGTCGTTTTTTTTTCTGCCTTTTCCGCTTTTTCAGGCTTTTCTGCCTTGCCCTCTTTGGATTTGGCAGATTTTTTGGATTTCGGCGGCTGTGCTTCCTCATCGGCAACACTTGTCACCTCATCCGAGCCGAGACTGATCGAAAAAATATGTTCAGACGGAGCCGTTCCCTCGCTCATGGTGTAACCTTTCGGCGCATCGCTGAAAATACGGTCAAGAATCTCCTGTTCATCCGGCATCTGCGGTTTGGCAGGTGCAGCTTCTTCCGGTTCATGCATCAGGGAATCCGCACTGAGCGGAATATCCTCCTCGCCCCGGACTTCTACCACGTGTTCTACAGGAACATCTGCCGGAGCAGGTTCTTTCTCTTCAACCGGTGCAGACTGTACAGGAGCTTCCGGCTGCGGCTGCGGAACAGGCTGTGCATAAGCCTCCGGCTGCGGAACAGGCTGTGCGTAAATCTCCGGCTGCGGAGCAGGTTGTGCGTAAACCTCCGGCTGCGGAGCAGGTTGTGCGTAAGCCTCCGGCTGCGGAACGGGTTGTGCATAAACTTCCGGCTGTACCGGCTGCATCGGAACAGGGATCACTGCCGGCTGCTGTGGGTTCAGCATTGGCATCTGACACGGCACGGCAACCATTGTGTACATGGGGTTTCCATAGGGGTCATAGCCGATCAGCTGCGGCATCATCTGTACGTAGAGCGGATTTCCTGCGGTATCATATCCCGCAAGCTGCGGCATCCCGTACATCTGCGGCATGGCATAACCTACCATACTGCCGTCCGTTTCCGGATTCATCATCGGCTGTACGGCACCCGGCATCATACCGGGCATCACGCCCATCTGCGGCTGCGGCGGCATCATATTCGGCATGATGCCCATCTGCGGCTGCGGCATCATGTTCGGCATCATGCCCATTTGCGGCTGTGGCATCATGTTCGGCATCATGCCCATTTGCGGCTGTGGCATCATGTTCGGCATCATACCCATCTGCTGTTGCGGCATCAT
Source organism: uncultured Clostridia bacterium (assembly GCA_947629905.1). Classification (GTDB taxonomy): domain Bacteria; phylum Bacillota; class Clostridia; order Oscillospirales; family Ruminococcaceae; genus UBA3855. The sequence goes on along the minus strand of CANRFM010000013.1, from coordinate 52,218 downwards.
ACCGGGCATACCCATTTGCGGCATACCGTTCATCTGCGGCTGCTGTGGCATACCATTCGGCATCATGCCCATTTGCGGCATGGGAGCAGGTGCGGGCGGCGGAGCAGTCTGCGCAGCGGCATAGTCCTCCGCACGGGATGTGCCGGTTTCCTCGGATTTTGAAAAAAAGCCCCTGTTCTCGCCTTTCAGCGGATACCCGCAGAAATTGCAGAACGCAAGCTTCTCATTACTGAGAACCTTTCCACAGTGCTGACAGATCATAGCTGCCGCCCTCCTTTCTGTTACCTAATTATATTATACCATACCCATCCGGAAATGGCAAGATGTTTTTGCAAATTATACGATTTCGTTAGTTTCTGTGCGCTCGGTCTGTGCATTTTGACGGAATCAGACAGTCCCCTTGTAAAACCGTGCCGTAAACACAGCACCCCCGTCAGGCAAATTGCCGGCTTTGAGCGTTCCATTCTGGGAAGTGATGATCGTCCGGGCAAGTGCAAGCCCGATACCAAAACTCCCTGCCCCGGCATCCTGCCCTTTATAAAACCGTTCAAAGATGTGCGGCAGGTCTTTTTCCGAAATACCCGTCCCCGTATCGGAGATGATGATCTCCGCATAGAGCGGGTTCTCCGCAGCCTGTATGCGGATCGTTCCGCCGGCAGGGGTGTGCTCCATGCAGTTTTTGAGGATGTTGCCGAGTGCTTCTGCCGTCCACGCCGCATCGCCGCAGAAATCCCCGGCAGCTTCTGTTGTCAGTGTCTGCTCCCGCAGTTCCATCGGCAGCCGGAGCGGTTCGCAGGACTGCTGCAACAGTTCTGAAAGCGGCAGCGTATCCTGCCGCAGCTGTACCGTCTCCGCATCGAGTTTGGAGAGCTTCAGCAGCGCATTCACAAGCCAGTCAATGCGGGAGATCATGCTGTGCAGCTCCCGGAGCAGTTCTGCCCGCCGTGGCTCTTCCAGTTCAGAGTCCCCCAGCATCGTCAGCAGCAAATGCATCGAGGTCAGCGGTGTGCGCAGCTGATGGGAAATATCTGCCAGCGAATCCGCCAGACGGCTTTTTTCCACCGTGAGGTTTTCAGCCGTTTCCCGCAGGCGGACGGTCATTTTGTAAATTTCCGAGTGCAGTACCGCCAGTTCGCCCTCTGTACAGGCAGAAAGCCCCTCCGAGCCGTTCCCGTGCAGAATGCGGTCCAGTTCTGCCGAAAGCTGTGCGATCCGCCGGTACCGTTTCAGTGTCACCAATAGGTGCGCCCCGGTATAGGCAATGCCCAGTATCAGCACAAGTATCCCGCAGGCTGTTCCGATCAGAAACCCGACCACGCTGCCAATTACAGTGATACCTATAAACAGCAGCAAAGAGCGTCGCACTTCCGGGTTGCGCAGAAAGCCCGTCATGGCAGCTTGTACCCAAGCCCCCGCACCGTCAGGATCAGCTTCGGGTCCTGCGGGTCATCCTCTAACTTGTCCCGCAGTCGTTTGATGTAGACGGTAAGGGTATTGTCGTTGACAAATTCCCCCGCAATGTCCCAGATTGATTCGAGCAGCATAGTGCGGGAAAGCACTGCCCCCCGGTGATTGAGGAACACCAGCAGCAGGCGGTATTCGAGGGCGGAAAGATTGAGGTCGCAGCCGTTTTTGGAGGCAGTGCCACGCACGGTATCAATGCAGATGTCCCCGATCTTCGTCACCGCCCCTGCCCCGGAGGTCAGCCGCAGGACGTTGCGGATCCGGGAGACCAGTTCCCGGGGGCGGAAGGGTTTTGCAATGTAGTCATCCGCCCCTAAATCGAACCCTGCCACCGTGCTGTATTCATCCGAGGAAGCCGTCAGGAAAATGACGGGCAGCCCATACTCCGCCTTGATTTCCCGGCAGACGGAAAATCCGTTCCCGTCCGCCAGTGAAATATCGAGCAGCACCAGCGCAAATGTCCTCTTTTGCAGCAGTTCCGCAGCGCCTTGCTGTCCGGGCGCACAGGTCACGTCAAAGTCCTCCGTTTTTAGGAAAGCCGTCAGATTTTCGCAGATACTGCGGTCATCCTCCACAAGCAGGATCGGTGTCATGCGCATCTCCTTATCCGGCAGAAATGAGGTGTTTCAGGAGGGCAAGGTCATACACATCCGTCACCCCGTCCTCACAAAGCTCTGCCAGTTCCGGCTTGTCCAGTTCCGCCTGACCGAGGAGATATTTTTGCAGCAGCACCACATCCGCCAAGTTGACCGCACCGTCTCCGTTCACATCGCCGGCAAGGGCTTCCGGTTCCGGTTCTGTGCCGGGCTGCGGTGTATCTTCGGCGGTATAGACCCGCTCATACATGGTTTCCGCCCAGATACGGCGCATTTCGGCATAGCCGGTGTCATTCGGGTGAACGCCGTCGCCGCTGAGCATATCCGGATTTTCCGCAAAGAAAGCATCAAAGTCCGGACCGGGAATGACTTCCGGGTAGTCCTCATAAATTTTCCGCACCATGTCGTTGTAGTCATCGAGATAATTGGCTACATCCGGATTGGTGGAATGCGGAATAGTCGGCAGGACGGGGATCTTCCCGGCTGCTAAGATCTGCTCGATCATGTAGACGGTATTCTCATAATAGCCCGCAGCGCCGGTCTGATTGCCCCATGCGTCATTTGTGCCGTAGGCAATGCTTACGAAATGCGCCTTGCAGTCAGCGAGCCAGCGGTCGATGTTCTCCTTGCCGTCTTTGCTGGTAATGCCGCCGATGCCGCCGTTTTCCTGCACGGGAAAATACGCCTCGTCCAGCGAATTGACGTGCGTTGCAAAGCCCGTGCCATAGCAGTTATTCATCCCACCGAACGTGATAGAATCCCCGTAGAACATCCACGAATCGCTCACGCCCTCTGACACGTCATGTATGTCAAAATTCAGGCTGACATTGCCGCCCTCTTTGCCGTCTGCCCCGGTGATGGACAGGCGGATCCAGTTATACCCGGCAAAATCCACAATGTGCTGCCGGGAAGAATAGGTGCAGTCTCTGACCGTTTCCACGACTTCCCAGCCGTCCTCCGGATACGTGCCGCCGGGGGCAGCATTGACTTCTACAGTGTAGTCCGAGGGCTGCATATTGCGCATGACATACAAGCCAAGCACATCGTAGGAACTGGTGTTGTACCACACGGCATCAATGACCTGCCGGTTTTCCTCCGGGACACCGGAAAGGTCGTAGGCGATGTAGTCGGGGGCGCTGCCGCTCCAGAATGAGAAATAGTGCTCATCATTGGCAGCCGTGGCAGTGGCAGGGTTGCTGCCGGAATAGGCAGGACAGTTCCGGCTGATGACGGGATTGGGGGTGACGGCAGCAGAAGCCGTCAGTGCCGGAAAAGCACCCGCTGCCGGCAATGCCAGTGCAAAAAGCAAGGCGATTGTTTTTCGGAAATGCATAAAATCATACCCTTTCTGTAAAATATCTCTGTATTTCTATTATACCGCATTCCGGCGGATTTGTAAAGAGTTTCTAAAAAATTGAAGTGGATAATTGTGGTCATTATGTGCATTCATTACGCTTCCGCCTAAAGGCGGAAGGGATAGTTCGGAAAAAAGGAAAGCAGGGGCACTTTTTTTGCCAAAAGTGTCCCTGTTCTTAGCTAAGATAAAAGCAGCAGTCAAGCAAGCCGACCTTTGCGGTGTAGCCGCATTGGGAGGCAAAACGGGTGCAGCGTCACGCTGCCGGAGAGGGTTATCTGTTTATGTAGCATAGTAACAATACAGCTGACAGGAGATCATGCCATTGTACAGTTTTCTGCGCTTGTCAGCTTTTCTGCCGAATGCATTTTCAAATTCGTTGTCTCCGCAGATGACATACAGCGGCGGGCGGAGTACTTTGCCCATCGTGCGGTAAATTTTGCGGGCGGATACCTGTTCGAGCATCCGTTCCCCGTAGGGCGGGTTGCAGAATATCACAGCACCCGGCAAATTCCGGAAAGCGGTAATGTCCTGCTGCTGCACATGGATGCATTTGTCCACGCCGGCTTTTTTGGCATTTTCCGCTGTGAGGCGAATGGCTTCGGGGTCGCAGTCATAGCCGTACCCCTCAAATGCCACATTCCTATCAATCCTGTCCAGTGCCTCCGCACGGGCAAGCCGCCATGCCTCCTGCGGCATACAGCCCCACTGTTCGGCAATAAAACGCCTGTCCAGTCCGGGGGCGATATGACAAGCCCGCCGTGCCGCCTCGATGAGGAATGTGCCGCTGCCGCAAAACGGGTCGCAGACGAGGGTATCACTCCGCACCCGTCCTAAATCCAGAATGCCTGCCGCAAGTGTCTCCCGGATGGGCGCAAGATTGGCATTGCGCCGGTAGCCCCGTTTGTGCAGCCCCTCTCCGGTCGTGTCAAGGTAAAGTGTGACATGATCTTTCAGAATGGTAAACTGTAACTGGTGCAGGCTGCCTGTCTCCGGCAGAAAGCCCGTCGTCTTGTAAGCTTTCTGCAAGCGTTTCACGGCTGCTTTTTTGAGGATCTTCTGACAGGCAGGGATGCTGTGCAGCACGGAATTGACGGAGTGTCCCTTGACCGGGAATGCATCCTCCCGCCCGATAAAGCGTTCGAGCGGTGCACGGTACATCCCGTCAAACAATTCCTCGAATGTCTGTGCTTCATATTCCGCAAGCACGATCTGCACCCGTTCTGCCACGGAAAGCATCAGGTTTGCATGGGCGAGGGTATCCCAGCCGCCCGACCAGTTCACCCTGCCGTCCTGCACGGCAATGTCCTCTCCGCCGATCCTTGTCACCTCAAACCGGAGCACTTTCTCCAGCCCGAAGTGACAGGGTGCGGAAAATCGTATGCGCTCCATCAGGTTATTCCCCCACCGGAAGGGGCGGTGTTACCGGGCTTGGCGGTTCGACCGGATCCTGCGGTGTAACTGGTACATCGGGTGTGTCCGGAACATCCGGCGTATCCGGTGTGTCGGGGTTATCCTCACCGCCGGGCGATGCTGAACCCTCGCCGCCGGTAGTCGGCTTCGGCGGATTCTCACCGCTCTCATCTTCCTCATCGTCTTCGTCATCCTCATCCGAGCCTGTCGGCTTGGTAGATTTGCAGCCGCTGCACACGGGGGCATTGGTGGATTTCCAGTAACCTACCGGTCCTTTCGGGCAGCTTGCACCGGCGATCAGTCCGGTATTGGTGCAGACAGGGGCTTCGATGACAGATTCACAGGTCGGGTATTCGGCATCGGATTCAATGGAATTGGCATATTCGCCGATGGCGTTCTTCCACAGCCTTGCGGAGCTGATGGAAGTGTCAAGCTTTTCACGCTGTACATAGCCGATCCAGACACCGGAAACAAAGTCCTCCGTCAGTCCCACGAACCAGAGGTCATCCCAGTTCTGTGTCGTACCGGTTTTGCCGACAACTTCCTTGTTGGAAAGCTGTGCTGCACCGGCAGTACCCTCCGAGGAGACAACATTCTTCATCAGGCGGTTCATGACATAGGCAGTTTCAGGGTCTACGGCTTCATACGGTTCGCCGTCGTTCTCGTATACCAGCTCATGGTTGCCCTGTTCCAGCCGGGAGACGATGTGTGCCTTGTACATCGTACCGCCGTTGCCGTAGGGAACGTAGCCGTTGACGAGGTTCTCAAGGGTGACACCGTAGGTCAGCGCACCAACAGACAGCGGCGAAAGTGCCATATCCGTATTGCCTTTGCCGTCCATTTCGGTCAGCTCCAGCCCCATTTTCTTGGTGGTGAAATTATAGACCGCTTCCGGTGTCAGGGCATCGACCAGACGTGCGGAAATGGTATTCAGCGACTTCATCAGACCATAGTAGAGGTGCAGGTCATTGTTGGAGTAATTGGTCGCTGTGGAATTGGAGCTGTAGTTGTGCGGCCAGAGCGAGCCGTCCGGCATTTCCAGACCGTAGTCCTTGATTTTAGAGCCCCAGTGGAACTGGTCGCTGTAAATGCCGTAACCGTAACCGGCAAGGGGCTTGATGGTCGAGCCGGGCTGCCGGGGTTCCATGGTGGCATAGTTGGTGATGAGGGCATCTTTCTTTTCCCCGAGCGCACCGATGCAGGCGAGGATCTCGCCCTGATAATTCATGGCGATGAACGTGCACTGCGGGTAGATCACACCGTCCAGATCATCGATCGTTCCGTCACCGTTGGTATCGTTGTAGCGTGCGGAATTTTTGGTACTGATGAGGTTGTTGAGGTCAAGGTATTTTTCCTCGACGTATGCCTGCATATTCGGGTCAACGGTCGTATAGACCTGATAGCCGCCGTCATTGAATTTAGACAGCGCATCGTCAAAGTCAAGGCTGTAGGTCTCCATGAGATAGTCCACGACTTCCCGGATAGCGGCATCCACGACCCAGCTTGTGACAGCCTCTTCGGGGTCGTACTCCTCCACTTCGAGCTCCGGATGAAGCCGCTTATACTCATCCGTGTCCGTAAAGATCAGGTGCTCATTCAAAGAAGCCTGATAGTCGTCATAGGACAGCGCACCGTGCTGATACATCTGCCAGAGGACATATTCCTGACGTTCCCGGTTGCGTGTCCTGCCGGACATAACTTTTTCTCCGGTCTCGTCATCGATGTAGTAGGCAAAGGGGTTGATCGTCTCCGGAGACTGCGGAATCGCCGCAAGGCAGGCGGATTCTGCAACAGTAAGATCTCCCACGTTCTTCCCGAAATACTTGATGGCAGCCGCCTCGATGCCGTTGGTCGGACCGCCGAAGCCGATGTAGTTCAGGTATGTTTCCATGATCTCGTCCTTGGAATAGTTCTTCTCCAGTGTCATGGCACGGAAAATTTCCCGGATCTTACGGGACGGGGACTCTTCATCGTCACCGGTCACGTTCTTGATGAGCTGCTGCGTGATGGTCGAACCGCCACGCTCGGAATCCCAGAAGTGCAGCACCAAGTTGACACAGGCAGCAATGGTGTTCTTGTAGTCCACGCCGTCATGGGTGTAGAAACGCTCGTCCTCCGTGTAGACAAAGGCATCCACGGTATGCTGCGGAATGTCCTCCAGTGAAACAGGAATACGCTGTTCCGGCTGCTGTACTTCGTAGAGGGTGACAAGCTTGCCTTCCGTGTCATAGCCGTAGACATCGGTGTTGTAGTGCATTTCCATTTCCTCAAGGGTGACGCTCGAAGCTTCATCCATGAAGTCCATGACGTACACAGCTGCTGCCGTGCCGACAATCGTTCCCGTGATGATACAGATCAGAAAAATGGAAAGCAGTGTGGAAAAGAGAATAGACAGCAGCTTTCGGGCAATGCGCCATCCCCGTGAGGGGCGTTTCTTCTGCGGTTCCCGTTCAGCGGAACGGGAACGCCGGGTATTTCTGCGTTCTTCCATGTAGTACCTCCTATTTATCAGCCGGCTGCCTGCCACAGCGCAGGAGCAGCATCCGAAGTGACATATTTACTTTATTATACCACAAGTTTTTGATTTTGTTAAGTCCTTTTCCGGATTTTCTGCAAATTTTAATAAAAATTAAGGGTTTAGGGGCACATATTTACCCCGGAATCAGCAAAATAGACAAAGCCGCTGCATAATTTTCCCGAAAGCGGGCAGAATGGCTATAAAAGGAAAGGGAGTGCTGCGATGAACCGTTACCGCTGTATCATACTGATGCTGACAGCAATGACCATTTCTGCCGTGCTGATACTTGTTTCCGCCGGAAAGGGCGTGGAGCGCCGGAAATCCGCCGCTGCTGCCCGGCAGGCGGAGATGCAGGAGCGTGCCCCTGTCGGCTATGTGCTCCGGGCGTATGAAGGGCATCTGGCAATTTACCGGGAAAATGGCATCCGCCCCTACCGGGTGCTGGACACGGAGGTCTGGCTGCTGCCGGAGGAGGACAGGACAGCACTGGAGGACGGTATTCTGCTGAAAACCGAGCAGGAACTGCGGCAGCTGCTCGAAGATTGGGATAGCTGAACAAAAAAAGAGGGATATCGTTTTCAAATGTTGTGCAGAAAGCCTGTAGACACCCGGACAAAAATGTGTTAAAATAAAGATGTATCGGATAAATCCTTTTATTTGACGACAGGAGGACATGAAAATGAAAAAACTTGCGCTTATCTGTGCCGTCGCTGCTGCCGCAGTCGGCTGCATGGGGCTGACAACGAATGTTCTGGCAGATGCAGAACCCGTTCAGAAAATCACCGATGCCAACCGCACCGCATTGCTCGGCGTGGAAAATCCGGATGCCTATTATCTGGGCATTGCATCGACATTTTCTGTATTTGTACAGGAGGATTTCACCGCAGACGGCTCTGACTGTGAGGGCAGACTGGGTGCAGGCGGCAATGCCAATTTGGGCGAGGTGACCCCGAATTACTCCGTCGGCGCAAAGCTTGAAGAAAATGCAAACTTTGCCGAGGTCGTTGTCGGCGGCGATACGCTTGTCAATTTCCAGCCGGACGGTAAGAAATTTGTTGTCGGTACTGCCACGAATGTCGGGCAGACCATTCTTGACTATGCGAAAAACGGACAGTCTGCAGTGTATGAGGGACAGCTGATCGACTTTGACAAGGAATTTGAGCTGCTGACACAGCGCAGCGAGGCATTGGCTTCCTACGAGGACAATGCAACACTGGAGATGAACCCGGATTACAAGCGGCAATGGACCATCCGTGGGGAAGACGATAACCTCAACGTCCTCACGCTGAACGATGAGGAACTGGAGCTGTTTAACGGCGGCTATCTCCAGATGGAGATCTATATGCCGGCAGGCGCTTATCTGGTCATCAATGCCGGCGGAACAGATGTCGAAATGCCGACCAATACCATTGTAGGCTACGACCTTGACGGCACGGAGCTTTATACTTCCGATGAAAATATGCCCATTCTGTTCAATCTCCCGGAAGCAGAGACGATGCACTACACGGGTTCTATCTTCGGTTCGACCCTTGCACCGCACGCCGATGCATCCGGTGAAGAGGGCGGTCATGTCGCAGGTGCGACCTTTGCGAAGTCGTTCTCAGGCGGCATCCAGTTCGGGTATTCCATGTTCAACCCGACCGATCTGTCTATGGAAGATACATCCTCTGAAACAACCACTACCCCGGCGACGACTGTAGCAGCAGCGACCACCACAGAGACAACTGCTGTAACGGACGATGATGCCAGTGATGCACAGACCACGACTACTCTTGTATCGGGTGACAGTGCCAACGACAGCCAGACAACGACAGCCGTTTCGACAAATGTTGCCGGTTCTACAGACACCAACACCACCACAGGCAGCACAGCAAGCACGACAGTGACTGCATCCGGTGCTTCCACGGACAGCTCTCCGGGGACGGGGGATGCTGCATCCGGCGGTATTTTTGTGGCAGCCGGGGCTGCACTGTTCCTGTCCTGCGCACTGAGAAAGAAGAAGTAAGCTGAACTGAATCTGACAACCCCAAGAGGTGCAGCGCAATTGCCGCTGCACCTCTTTTCTGCTTTTGGCGAGGTCTATTGTTCCGCACCGCTGCATAGAGATACAACAGGGTCATCCCAAAATTCATACAGGTGGTGTGTGTACATGATACCGAATGCAAGAAGCCTGCTGCTGCGGGTGGGGGCAGTAACGGCTGCTGTTGCCCTGACGATCTGCGGTTCTCTGTATGCAGCAAAGCGTGCCGGGCAGAATACCATACAGACAAGCACGGGCGAGACGGAAAAACAGGTGATCATCCTCGATGCCGGACACGGCGGTATAGACGGCGGCTGCTCCTCGGCAAACGGGGATGTGGAGAAAAACATCAACCTTGCCATTTTGTTGGATCTGCAGGCGCTCCTGCGGGCTTCAGGCTATGAGGTGATCGCCACACGGGAAACAGACGTGTCCATTCACGATGCCGGTGTTGAGGGCATTGCCAACCAGAAAAGCTCCGACATGGACAACCGCCTTGCCCTGTTCAACAGCGTGGACGATGCAATTTGTCTTTCCATCCACCAGAACCAGTTCACCGACCCGAAATACAGCGGTGCGCAGATGTTTTATTCTGACACCAATTCCGAAAGCGCCGTACTTGCGCAGGAGTTACAGGAGCAGTTTGTGAAATTTCTTCAGCCGGACAACAAGCGGGAGATCAAGCTCTGCGGCAAGGAGCTGTTCCTCTGCTATTTCAGTAACAACCCGACTGTCATGGCAGAATGCGGCTTCCTCTCCAACCCGGAAGAAGCTGCCCTGCTCGTGACGGAGGAGTATCAGCAGAAAGTCGCTTTTACCCTCTATGCTGCCATTGTACAGCATTGTGCAGGGGTATGAAAGACCGACCGCAGCAGGACAGAGGACAGTCGTTCTCTGACTGCTGCTTTCTACTTTATGTATAACAGCAAGGTGCACAAGTGCTTTTTCAGGATTCTTTCGGCACTGAAAATATACTTTTTGTAATAAAAAATCAAAAAAATTACATTTTGCATAGAAAAAAAGCCCATTTTCTAAAAAAATTCATAAAAAACCCATTGACATTTCAGAATAATGGTGCTATGATAATAATAACGGAACGCAAAGTTCTGAAAAAAATAAATTTTTTTAGAAAAGGGGGTTGCTTGTATGCTGCATAGTAATCGTTTAAGAAAGGTGATCGCTGCCGCCGCCGCTGGTGCAGTCGGGCTGATGCAGCTTGCCATGTTTCCTGTTGCTGCGGATGAGGAGCAGCTGGTCATTCCGGATTTCTCCGAGCTGGGTGCGATCGGTACGCTGACAGAGGAACAGACACAGATGGTAGCTGCAAGCATTTACAAGGGTCTGGCGGAACACGCCGAGACTGCCGAGTTTGACACCAGTTCGGATGATTCGCTCATCCGTCCGGATGCGGATGCTTTCCAGTCGATCATGAATGTCTATTCCACGATCACAGCCGGGTGGGATGTTGGTGTGCTTTCCGTGCGAAATTCCACCAATATGCTCCTGACCACGAGTGTCACACGTGGCAACTTCGTCCGTGGCATGATGCTGTACTATCTGGTCGAGCCGGAAGAATTTGATGCTGCCTATGCGGACACCATTGACAAGCTCGATGCCATTTCCGCAGGTGTGCAGGATAACTGGTCACCGGCAGAAAAAGCACTCTATCTCCATGAATACATTGCCGTTCATTACAATTATGACAACGGTGCATCTTCGTATGAGACCAAAGACGAGGAGTATCTCTGCCACACTGCCTACGGTATGCTCAGCCGTGGCAAAGGCGTGTGCGATGCCTATGCATGGCTGTACAATCTGCTGCTCCGCCGGGAGGGTATCGATTCTCTGATGGTGACGAGCCTGAAAAAAGCACACGCATGGAATGTGGTACAGATCGGGGATGCATGGTATCATGTGGACATCACGTGGGATGACTCCTATCAGAATCATGCCGGGCTTGTGGTTCACAAGAATTTCCTGAAAGACCGCAATGCAATGACGGAAACCGGACATAATTCGGATGACTGGACGCTCAGCACCGGCAAGCCGGAATCTACTTTGCAGGTTTCTTCGCTGTACAACAATGCTTTCTGGACAGAGAGCAACGCAGCCGTGCAGCCCTATCAGGGCAAATGGCTGGCAGTTGTGCCCGGTGAGTATGACAAGACGACAGGCTGGTTCAATGTGTACACATTTGACCCTGCTACGGGACTTTCAGAAAGTCAGTCGCTGTTCTCCCTGAATGAGCGCTGGACAGTAGTCGGAATGGCGAACAAGTATTATTCGTCCACATTTATTGTGCCTTCTGCCTATGAGGGAACGGTCTACTACTCCACACCGACCACGGTGTTCGCACTGCGCAACGGTATCATCATCTGGCTGTTCAACCTCACCGAGGAGCAGAAACAGATCGGCTGCATCTATGGTATGTATGTCAAGGACGGTATGCTGTACTATGACATTTCTGCCACCTCTACGGGTGCTGTGACCGAATTTGCCGTACCGCTTGCCGAGTATGAAGCACAGATCGAAGCAGTCGCAGGACCTGTCAGCACGGGTATTATTCCTGTACAGACAACGGCTGCAACGACAACAACGCTCCCGGAAACTACGACGACAACGGCTGCAACGACTCTTGCAGAGACAACAACAAATGCCCCTGCAACAACCGCTGCACCGGAAGAAACTGCACAGGTGATCACACTTCCGGCAACAGAACCGCCGGTCGATGCACGTGCGATTCCGGATGAATCTTTCCCGGAGAGCACTTCTACAGCGCCGGCAGCTACCACCACGACGGCTGCTGTTGTGACTACTGTCACAGAAACGACAACCACGACAACAACTACGACCACAACCACAACGACAACAACTACTACCACAACAACGACCACGGCAACAGAAGCACCTGCTACAGAAGCAGAGACAACACCACCGGCTGTTCCGGGTGATCTCAATGGGGATCAGGGCATAACACTGACCGATCTGGTGACATTGAACCGTTATCTTACCGGTGCAGTTAAACTCTCCGGTGAGGATGCTGCAAAGTGCGATCTGGTCAAGGATGGTGTGATCGATGTATTTGACCTTGCGGTGCTCAAATATATGCTGATCGCCAGCCAGCAAGCAGCAGCGATCGTTACCCCGCAAGCAGTGAGCTGAATGAAAAGAGCCTGAGTGAAATATCTCAGGCTCTTTTTTGTTTGTCCTGCCGGTGCAGTACTTTCAGTTCCATGAGGACTTTTTTGCGGCGGAACGTGATCCCCCGGAGCAGCCGGTGCAGCCACGCCGCAGGGATCAGAAGCTTGTGACGATAGCAAAACGGGTAATATACTTTATAAAAGGCAAGATCCGGAAACAGACGTTTCCAGTAGTATTTCCACCCCGTGCCGAGTGTTTCCATGCGGTTCCGGACGGATTGTTCCACTGTGCCATACGTGCCGGAATGCAGATAGAAGTGCAGCTGTGTCTGCTGTTCTTCCGTCAGGGGTGCTTCCGGGTCGGTAAAGACCTGACAGGCAAGCGTTCCCATTTTTTTAGCAAAATCCGCAATGCCAAGCGTTGTCAGCTCCCGTTCGAGATATGCCCGGTCAAGGTCAGGGTGCGCTTTCAAGAATACATAGCAGTCAAGCAGCGTCCGCAGCCCGGTTCCGGCAGCGCTGGCGTGTTTATACGCATGAGCCAGAAAAAAGATGAAAAAATCCTCATCCGTAAAATGATAGCTGTAGGCTTTCCCCGCATCCTGCACAAGCCTTTCTTTCACGTCTGCATAGTAGCTGTAAAATTCGCTTTTCTGATCGAACAGCATCGTGTGCAGCTCGAAATTGTAGATCGGTTCTTTCAGGTAGGTGTCATGATGGCATTTTCCAACGCTTTCAGGGGTGTAACCGGAGGCTTGCATGAAGGCAAGCACCTCCCGCTGAAATGCCGCATCGAAGAGAATGTCATTATCTGCCATCTGCCGCAGACCGACACCGGGGTACAGTTCCTTGAGGATGACCCCCTTGAGGGGCATATACCAGATACCATGTTCTTCCAGAAAGCTGCATATCCGGCTGCGCTCCGCATCCAAGAGGAGATTCTTGCGGATCGCCTTTGCCTTGTCCTGCCGGAAATCATCCGGCATCGCCGCCCCGGAAGCTTCCAGTGCCGTGCAGACCAGTGCGGACAGGCTGTGAAACCGACTCACCTGCAGCAGTGCCTGCATATCCGTCCCGGCAAGCTTTGCCTTGTCGGGGGCTTTATTCTGTATGCCGCACGCTGTCAGGTACAGCAGGGCTTCCTGTGTCTGCATAATTGACCTCCACTCCGTTTTCGTGCATATGAATGATAGTATCACAGATGTCCAGTGCCGCCGGGCGGTGCGTGACAAGGATGACCGTCTTATCCGTGAGCTGCCGCAAATTGCACAGCAGGCGCTGTTCCGTTTCGCCGTCAAGGGCGCTCGTCGATTCGTCGAGCAGCAGAACTGGGTTGTCCGAATAGATCGCCCGTGCAATGGCAAGCCGCTGCAGCTGCCCTTCTGAAAGCCCCTGCCCCCGTTCGCCAAGCTGTGTTTCCGTGCCAAGCGTTTCCGCAAAATCGGCACAGGCGATGTGCAGCGCCCTTGCAAGGCGCTCCGCATCCGGGGATTTCTCCGAGAAGCTTACAGCATCCCCGATCGAGCCACTCAGGAGCTGACTGCCCTGCGGCACATAGGCGAACAGCCTGTGCCACTGCGCCGTCAGAGGCAGGCGTGTGCCGTCCCTGCCGATGAGAAAACGCTCCCCGCTTTGCAGCGGGTACAGGCACATGAGCAGTTTCAGAAGTGTCGATTTACCGCACCCGGAATGCCCTGTGATCGCCGTGAATGAGCCTTTTTTCAGGGTGACGGATATATTTTCGAGCACCCGTTCTCCCTCTCTGCTCCGGTAGGCAAAACTTGCGCCCGCAAAGCCAAGCCCGGCAAATTCGTTTTCATAGAATGCCCGGATGTCGTCACCGCTTTTCGCTCCCTCCGGGCAGTCCTCCGCAAAAGCTTCCGCTTCGGACAGCCGTTCGGCACTTGCTGTCATGGCATAGAATTTCGGGAGAAAGCCCGTAATGCCCGCCAGCGGCATCTGGAGCTGCCCAATGAGCTGTAACACTGCCATCAGCGTACCGTAGGAATATTTCCCCTGTAGGATACCGTACCCGCAGTACCCCAGCCCCAGCAGATACATACCATTCATGGCTGCAGAAAAACCGGAATTGCACAGGTTGGAGAACCGGACACGAGCCATCCGGGCAGATTTGTGCGCAGCCATGCGTTCCTCTGCGCCCGCAAGTGTCCGCTGTTCTGCGGAGAAAGAACGGACGATCAGCAGGCTTTCGAGGTGTTCCTGCAAAAACATACGCACTTTTCCGTCCGCCGTCTGCATCTGTTTGTGCAGGGCTTTGAGGGTTTTCCGGAACAGGCAGGTCAGCAGCAGCAATACTGCTCCGCCCGGCAGAAGCAGATACACAAACCCCGGTTCGAGGACAAGCATCATCGAAAGCGCTGCTAACAGTTTTACCGCCATGCCTGCTGCCCCCGGCAGAATATCCACAGCCCCCGCTGCACAGACTGCCGTGTCCGAGGTCAGGCGGTTGAGCCATTCACCGGAGTGAACAGCCGTCACCGAGGCATAGTCCTTGTGCAGCAGCACCCCAAATAGCCGGCGCTTGCAGGCGTTTTCCATATCCGCACGGGTGCGTTCCTCCCAGTGCCGGAGCACGGTTCGCAAAAGGATCTGCCCGGCTACAATACCTGCCGCCCCCATAAGCCCGTACCCGAAGCCCTTGCGGTCTCCATTCGCTGCCGCATCGATGACATCCCGCAGTGCCAGCGCAAAGGCAACACCGCTCACACCGAGTATCATTTGCAGCACCGTCAGCCATGCAATGGCAGCTTTCCGCTTTCCCGTGACCTGCCAGAGCCACCGGACAGCCGTTTGTTTCACCGTTTCCACCGCCCTTTCCGGAAATGCTTTACCCGCAGCACGCAAGCCCGCACCCAGAAGAAATCACACCAGATATGGGCATACAGCCGCAGCCGCCAGTCTTTCACGGAAAGGGTCTTTCCGTCCCGCACCAAGCCAGTCAGCACACCGATGATATGTTCATCCGTGATACCGGTCTCCCGCTGCCAGCGGTTGTCGCCGCAGAGTATATAGTCCGTCTTCCGTACTTTCAGGACACGGTGCAGCACATACTGACCGGAATCCCGCTTGTAGAGGGGAATATCCAGCCGGTGCAGCCTGCCTTGCGGCGGTTCGAGGATCAGCAGGTCACGCTTTTCCCGGATGAGAGGCATCATGCTGTCACCGACATTCGTGTAGACCAGTTTCCCCGTCCGTGCCAGTTCCGCTTCAAAGCTGGACTCAGCCATGAATTGCATCAATGCTGCGCAGGGTCTCCACGATACGGTGGACATCTGCGGCAGCAGTAGCTTCGGGGACATCGTATCGTTCCAGCAGCCGGGCGGTGATCTCCGCTTCGGTCGTTTCCGTTTTCAGGCAGTTGACAATGAAAGCAGCCGTCGGATTGCTGCGTACAATGCCGCTGAAAGCCGTTCCGGCGGCGACTAAGATCTGTTCGCCGTCTGCTTCGTAGGTCAGAAATTCAGGTTTCAGTTGCATGGGTTTCTCCTTTCATGCCCGCATAGGCGATCTTTGCCGCCGACAGTTCCATGTTGCATTGCAGGCGGTACAGCTTTACTCCGGCAGAAAGCCGGGACACCAGAGCCAGTGTACGTTGCAGCAGCGCCGGATCAGAAGGGCGGTAACTCTGCTGTAACAGCAGCGGAAATGCTTCGTGCCGGTCAAGGGGTGTGATCCGGTTTTCCTTGCCCCGTTCCAAAACGCAGACCGCTTTCAGCGGAACAGAGGTGTTCGTGCTGCGGTGATGTTTCCCGTCCCACGGCGTACCGTAAACGATCACACCGCCATCCGTGCAGCGCAGGAGCGGCTTATCATCATTGACCATGAAAGCCCGCTCCCCGAAATACGTCATCCACAGGCTGGTGTGGGTCGATTTTCCTGTGCCGCTTTTTGCCGTGAACAGATAGCCCTCTCCGTCCACTGCCACGGCAGACCCGTGAAACAGCAGAATATCCGAGGGGATGAGCGTTTCAGCTATTTTCCGGTAGACTGCCAACGTCTCCAGATACCCGTCCGGAAATGCCCGCACAGGCTTGCCCTCTCGCTTGTCCGTCAGGGCAGACTGTTCCCGTTCGGCAGCAATATCAGCAGGGGAGACCTCTATGAAAATTTCCGGCTGTGCATCTGTCCGGTAATCCCGGCAGAGTGCATGAACATCCGGAAACAGTGACCGGATGCCAATGTTATTTTCGGCTATGCGATAGATACCGTACATAGCAGCTCCTTTCCGGAAATGCTGCCCCCTGCACCACAGGCGCAAGGGGCAGCACGCCGCTTATTGGAATACGTCCGTATAGGCAACCGTTTCCGGTGTGCCTTCTGTGCCGCCGTTGATCAGCTCACCGCTGGTGGTGATGACATCTTCCGTGTCAAATGTGCAGACCTCCATGATCGGCGTGATATAGGGTTCTTTTGTCATACGATCTCCTCCTTCTGTGCCTCAGGCAGCCTGTATGCTTTTTTCGGCAGTTCGGCTGTTTCTTGTTTCAGTTCTGTCAGCCTTGGGATAGCTGCGGCAGTCTTAGCAGCATCTGCGGGAATACCCGTCACGCCGAGCGCCAGCAGATACTTGCCGCCAAATTCTTCCGCTGTGTAGGTCTTGCCATCAATGATCACAGACTGATAAACCGTATTGGTATCCCATACATAGGTCTTGCCGTCTGCTGCGATCGTCAGCCCTGCACGGCTGTAATTCAGCGAATCGACTGCATAGAGCAGGTACATATCTGTCAGACCATCTTCCGGCGGGAGCAGGACTTTGGATGCCGTCTTGCCGGGTGTGCCGGGAATGGTTTCCACAGAGGGCGTGGTGGTCGGCGCAGTTGTTGTTGTCGTCGCTGCGGTAGTCGTTGTTGTCGCTGCGGTAGTTGTTGTCGTTGCGGTGGTCGTTGTTGTCGCTGCAGTAGTCGTTGTCGTCGCTGCGGTAGTCGTTGTCGTTGCAGCGGTAGTTGTTGTCGTCGCTGTGGTGGTCGTTGCAGCCGTAGAAGAAGTTGTTACAACGGCTGTGGTTTCGGGAAGGGTCGTTTCAGCAGTAGTCGTGGCAGGTGCTTCTGTGGTGGTTTCCACGGGTTCTGTGGCAGGTGGTGTGGTCTCGCCGGGCTTGTCGGGCGCTGTTACCAGATTGCCGGCAGGGGCAGCTTCTGCCTCGGCATCGACCGGAACGGGCGTTTCACCCTTGGCAGCTTCTGCTTCTGCGACAGCAGCAGGAGCAAATTTCACATCCACGATACTGCTGTTTCCGTCAATATCCGCATAGCTCAGTGTCAGCGGCATACCGGATGCATCCGTGATCTCTGTCAGCTTGCCGCCAACGGAAACGGAATCAAGGACATAGCCCTCGTCCGGCTGGAGGAACATGGTCACGCTCTCTCCCTCGGCAAGGGTAACGATACCGTCACAGGAGACAGAACCGCCCTTGGAGGCAGATGCTACGACAGACTTGGCAGCGCTTTCCGTGCCGTCATCCTCGACGGCTGCGACCATGTACGGGCTGAAGCTCATGCAGGTCACGACCAGACCATATTCGGTGATGACACAGGGGATCTCCTCGACCCCGGTGCAGTTGCCTGCGGCATCCTTGATGAAGTGGTAGACCTTGAACGTCACCCCGGCATCTTCCGGACCGTAACCGTCCGGGAAACCGAGCATCACACGCACGCCGTCACCGGTGCTTGCCACCTGCGCCTTGCAGATGGACAGGCTGATCTCAAAGCTCTTGCTTTCGAGAACGGTGTCATTTGTCTGGGTGTCGACCAGTTCTGTCATCTGATCCTGTTCCTTGTGGGACGGAGCGCTTGCCACAAGCACCATGCGGTCACGGAGCTTGTTGCTCACGGTAGAACCATCGGTGGTTTTCCAGTCGTTCATGGAAATATCGGAATTGTCAAGCAGTCTCGGCTGTGCAAAGACATTCCACTGGATGCCCTGCGAACGGTAAGCGCAGACATAGCTCTGGAACTTGGCTTCATAGGTGATGTCCATGGGAGCTTTGCCGCTGCGGGCGCTCTTGAGCCCCTTGACAGAGAACGTGTACGCTGCACGGTCGTCAGCCCACATTTTGCTTGGCGTGAAGTCGAAGGAAATGGTCGAAACGCCGTCCCACTGCGCCTTTGTCATGGTGCTGTTGACCTGACCGGACGGGGAGCTGCACGTCATGACGACCTCAAATTCCTCCCCCTCAATGGGAACGAGGACTTCGTCAAAGGTGGCACTCACGTGCTGTGTGCCCCGTTCGATAATAAGGTAGCCGCTGTTCCGGGGCGTGAGGTTTCTTGCATAGGGAGCGGGCATATAGTAGCCGTTTTCGTTGTGGATCACATTGCTCTGTTCGAGCATGACCGGTTCTTCGTCAAAGACAAGATCCGGGATGCCGTATTCATTCATTGTCGGCGGAATATCCGTGACAGCAAACTGCACATTCTGCGCCGAGGCAAGTGTCAGTGTCAGTTCGGTGTCCGTGTCCTCTATGCCGGGGTAGTATTGCGGTTCGATGTAGCACCAGCCGCTGTCAACGGTCTCATCATTTTCTTCATAGTAGTTGATGAAGCGGACGATGATGTACTTGCCCTGTTCGGCAGTTTTGGCGTAGCCCATGCCATTGTAGCTGACGATGAAATCGCCTGCCGGAACGCCTTCCATTTCGGAGTCTGCCTTATACTTCACCACAAGCCCGCCGGCATCGGTGAGGGTTTCCACGCCGAGTGCATTGATCTCCGGGTTCGGGTAGGTGAAAGGATAATTGGCTTCCGAGAGGATATTGCTCGGGGTGTGGTGACGGTTCAGAATGTCCTCACCGACAAGGAAATATTCCTCGTTCTCCCCGCCGTCCACGCCGCCTTCCGAGGGGTTTTGGGTGATCGGGTCGTCCATGGTCGGGTCAACGCCGTACCAGCCGCCGTCGATCTGCACGAGTGTCCACATATGCAGTTCCGGATGATTTTCCGTCACGTTGTAGACACCACTGACGAGAACGCAGGGAATGCCCAGCTCGTCCAGTACTGCCTTAAAGGCACGGGAGTAGCCTTCGCAGACACCCTCTTCCCGGAGCAGAGGACCGTAGGCATTCCGGATAAAGCCGATATTGGCAGGATTGCAGGCATCCTCTAACCGATAGGAAGTGTGGTGGGTGATATAGTCATGCACATAGCGCACCTGTTCGGCTGCGGCATTTTTGCCCTCCTCCACGGGAGCAGCTTTGGCAGCAGCGGCAATTTCCGCAACGGCTTCCTGATACTGTCCGAGAGCGCTTTCGACATCCGCTGCACTGGTGAAGCCCTCTGCATAGTAATTATCCCGCCTGAATGCGCCTAAATACACATGATAGCCGTCCTCACCGGTCGTCACACGGATGGAGAGTGCAGAGAAATCCACATAGAACGTGTCCATGTGATCCATGTAAAAGGCATCCCTTGCTGCACCGAATGCCGTCAGCACACCGGGACCGCCGTCAGCGTATGCGGCAGCTTCTTCCTGTGTGAGCAGACCGTTGGCGGTCAGGTCGAAACTTTCCGTGCCGGTCTTAAGCATTCCCGTGGTGTACATGGTGTGGATAGCATCGTAAAAGACCTTGGACTCGTCAGAGAGCTGCTGACAGAAATACCCTTCCGTGTCCTGCACGGCTGCGGTATCGGCAGCAAAGGTCTGTACGATGTTGACCGTCTGCATGGCAAATCCGGCTGTGAGCTGTGTGGCTGCAAGCGAGACGGCAAGCAGAGAGGCAAGTGCTTTTCTGAATTTCATAAATGTCATCCTTCCTTTCCTGTGTCTGCCCTTTTCTGGGTGATGTACCTTAATTATACAGTACCTGCCCGAAAAAGTCAAGGGAAATAAAGAACCGTCAAAAGTATTTTACGCTTCGTTAAAAATTACTGTCCGGCTTATGGTACAATTGCACGAAGAACAGGGGCTGAACCGGCAGCCCCTGTTATTTCTTCTTTCGCCGTACAGAGAATCCGAAATCTCCGCATTTGCGCCCCAGTGCAAAATACTCTCCGTGTGCATAGGCAAGCAGACCAGCCTGCTGAAGATTCAGCTTGCCTTTGCTGTCGATCAGGCGTTCTTCGACCTGCACTCCAACGATCTCCGCTAAAAACATGGTGTGCGTGCCAAGGGCTTTCTGCTCCGTGACACGGCATTCCAGACTGACCGGACAGGCGGCAATGACGGGGGCGGCGATCTGTTCGCCCGGCAGCAGTTCCAGATGACAGCGCTGTGCCTTGTTGAGCTTTGCACCGGTTTTCATGCCGCAGAAGTCCACGGTCTTTGCCATGGATGAGGTGGGCAGATTGATGGCAAATTCTCCGCTTTGGGCAATGATGGCATAGGAAAACCGTTCCGGGCGCACGGAAATATAAGTCATAGGCGGGTGGGTGCAGACAATGCCTGTCCATGCGACTGTCAGGATATTGGGCTGTTCGAGTGTCCCGCAGCTCACGAGCGCAGGCGGCACGGGCGCAAGCAGGGCGCTGCCTTTCCAGCTGATCTTGCTCACTTCTTCTGCTCCATGCTGTCCAGCAGGGCAAGCTGTTCGGCGGTTATGGAGTGTTCACACTCGTGGCGGGTAGGTCTGCCCATGAGATTCCGCATGGATTTCCGGATGTCGCCGCCCTCAAACAGCAGGTGGTACAGTTCTTCGGTAATGGGCATATTCACGTTCATTTTCTTTGCCAGTCCGTGGGCGACCTTGCAGCAGAAATAGCCCTCGACCGTGCCGATCTGTTTTACGGCTTCTTCGGCAGGTGTGCCTTGCCCGATCAGAATGCCAGCCCGCCGGTTGCGGCTGTGCATACTGGTGCAGGTCACGATCAGATCGCCGATCCCCGTCAGCCCGGTGAACGTGTCAAATTCTGCCCCCACGGCAAGCCCGAGCGTGGTGATCTCATGGATGCCCCGTGTCATCAGGGCAGCTTTGGTATTGTCCCCGAATCCCATGCCGTCACTGATGCCGCAGGCAAGGGCGATGATGTTTTTCATAGCGCCCCCCAGTTCGCAGCCGATCACATCGGCATTGACGTAAATGCGCAATGTCCCCGTTGTGAATACGTCCTGAATATATTCCGCATAGGTCACGTCATCACACGCCGCAACCACGGTTGTCGGAATGCCCCGTGAAAGCTCTTCGGCATGGGAAGGACCTGTGATCACGACGATCGGGTTGTGCGGGCATTCCTCGTGAATGACTTCGCTCATGCGCTTGAAAGTGTCTGCTTCCAGACCTTTTGCCGTGTTGACAAGGACGGTTTTCGGGGTGAGAAAGGGTGCTGCTTCCTTAACAACGCTGCGGACAAAGGACGAGGGAATGCCGACAATGACAATATCCTGCTCTGCCACGCAGCTGATGTCTGTGGTCAGCGGAATGTCTGCCGGAATGCGGACACCGGGGAGTTTGGAGGATTCGCCTGTGGTGCGGATCTCTGTCAGTTCGCTTTCAAATTTTGACCAGACGGTGACTTCATGCCCGGCATTGCGGCACATCAGTGCCAGTGCCAGCCCGAAAGCCCCTGAACCAAGTATGGTAATAGCTGCCATATGTATGCCTCCCTTTGGAAATGTTGTTACCAGTTAGTGCACCGTATGCGGGAAATGTTACAGTTTTTTTGGAAGCCGTTTTACAATTGCCTGTGCACACAGCCCTGTCAGCAGACCTGCAATGCTTCCGGCGATCAGCAAAAACGGCAGATAGCTCAGCACCGCAGGCGTTTGCATGAGAAGCACTGCCGCTGCCATTTGTCCGGTGTTGTGGAGCATTGCCCCGAAGATGCTGCACAGCCAAATGTGTGCTTCCGGTACGAAATGCCGGACACACAGCATCCCCAAAAGGCAGAGCGCTGCTCCGGCTGCACTGTACAGCAGTGTGGACACATTCCCGGCAAACATCGCCCCCAACAGCAGCCGGACAGCAACCAGCAGGCAGGTCTCTCCTGCCGTGCAGGAATAGACGGCATAGACGGTGATGATGTTCGCCAGTCCCAGTTTGACACTCGGAATGGCAATGTCCGGCAGCCGCAGTTCGACCACAAACAGGATCAGGGCTACTGCCGTCAACAGGGACAGCCTTGTCAGCCTATGCAGTTTTCCCCCGTTATGCTGCATAGCGGATCACCAGCTTGTTCGGCAGGCAGACGATCGGGCGCAGTTCGGAATTGAGCGTGCCGGATCTTACACAGATCTGATCGGGGCAGCCCGCTTCAGAAATGCAGATCGTTCCGTCCTGTATCGTGACCACGTTGTAGGAGCCGTTCTCCGCTGCAATGCGGATCGTCTGATCTTGCATTTCCGAAAGGGGGAAGCTGTAAAGGATATTCCCGTCCTGCACGATCTCCACACGGTTTGTATGCGGCTTCTGGCTGCCGAGTATCAGCCACACCACCGAACCAATCAGCACGATGCCAATGCACAGCGCCAGTGCTGCTGCTTTCTTATTCACGTGTCAGCACCTCCGTTGGCATGGCGGACTGGTTGGTAAAACTGTCGGCAATGCCTTCGGTCACGAGCAGTTTGCCGTCCTCTGTCACGCAGATCATTTCAAAATCCTCCCGTTTCCGCCAGTGTTCGGCGGCTTGTTCCGTTCCCTCTACAAATAAAGCCGTGGAGAGCAGGTCGCATTCTGTGCCGGACTCGCCGATGACCGTGACGGAGATCAGCCCGTTATCTGCCGGGTATCCGTCCGCCGGGTCGAGGATATGCCACCAACGCTGCCCGTCCTCCTCAAAATAACGCTCATACGTTCCGGAAGTGATGACCGCCTTGTTTTCGACCGCTACAGTACAGCAGAGCTCCGAGGGGGAAAAGGGGTCGGTGATGCCGACTTTCCAGAGTGTGCCGTCGGGCTTTCTGCCGAGAGTCTGCACATTGCCGCCGAGACTGATGACCGCCGAGGTAATGCCGTTCTCCCGGAAAATTTTCATGACCGCATCGCTTGTATAGCCCTTTGCCGCTGCCCCCAAGTCCAGCATCATCCCTGCCGGGAGCTGCACGGTGTCATCTGTGACGGAAACGGCGGTATAGTCCACATTATTCAACAGGGCGGCAATGGTTTCAGGGGGCGGGACGTGTTTTTCCTCTTTCGTAAAGCCCCATTCTGCTAACAGCGGATAGAGGGTAATATCTAACGCACCGCCGCTTTCCTTGCCCATGGCAAGGGCAGCTTGCAGGAGCGTGACGGTATCTTCTTCCACGGTCACGGGCTCACCGGCGACGGCATTGATGCGGCTGATGCTGCTGTTCGGGCGTGTAACGGAGAAGTCCTGTTCCAGTTCCTGAATACGGGCTTCGGCTTCGTCAAGGGCTTTCTCCGGACCGTAAGCCTGTAGGTGCATATAGGTATCCATGGCGAACAGGTCACGGGAAACGGCAGTGGTATCGGCTTGGGAACAGCCTGTCAGCAGTCCGGCACAGAGCAGGACAGCAGAAAGGCGCAGCGTAGGAAACAGGTTCATCCGGTTCCTCCTTTCAGGGTTTAAGCCTATATTTGCAGTATAACACAAAATTTCAAATTAGTCAAGAACCTGCGGAAACGGTTCGGCAGGAAAAATGCGGTCATTACGTGCAAACATTCCGTTTTCTGCACACAATGACCGCAATTGTTTCATCTTGCTATTTACTCAATTTCACTAAAGAAATACTGCCACCAGTCGCCGTTTTTACCGGAGTTACCGCACTCGACCATGTAGGTCTTGCCATTGAGGTTGACCTCCGTCCAGAAGTGCTGTGTGCCGGGACTTGTCCAGCCACGTACCATGTACACATCAAACCCATAATATGCCAGCACGGAAGCCATGGCACCATTGTACTGTACGCACTGTCCTTTCTTGTGGTTGAAGATCGCATCTACGTAGGAGAGGTTGACGATCTCATTCCACTTTTCTCCGGCATAGGCATAATCGACATTGTAGTGAATCCACTGGTGTGTCTTGTAAAGCTTTTCCGCAAGTGTGTCGTCCGCATCAAAATGCTCTGCGGCGAACTGTTCGATGATGGCAATATCCTTATCGGACAGCTTGATCGTGAAGTCGATCGTCACCGGATCAACCTGACGGTTGTAGACCGTGATCTGCCGTCTGGGGGAGAGCTGTGCGTTATTGAGCAGAGAGGCAATATCTCCCTCTACCTCACTGTCCTCCTCTTCCTCGATATAGGTGCTGATCAGCACGCCGTTTGCATCAAATTCATAGGTCACGCCGTCCATTGTCAGGCTGCCCGTTACCATGCAGCCGTCCTCTGTGAAATAATACTCCTCATCGCCGATGAACAGCCAGCCAGTTGCCATATTGCCATATTCATCAAAGTAATACGTTTCACCGTCAATGACCTGCCAGTCCGTTGCTAAACTGCCGTCCTCTGTGAAATAATAGCGCCCGTTGTCCAGATCCTGCCAGCCGGAAGCCATATTGCCATCGGCATCAAAATAATACTCCGCATCGTCAATAAACTGCCAGCCGGTTGCCATGCAGCCATTTTCCGGATAGAAATAGTGCGTTGTCCCGTCAATATCCTGCCATCCCGTTGTCAGAACACCATCCGTCCCCAGCCAGTATGTATCACCGTCCACCTCGGTCAGTCCGGTCTTTTTCGCACCGTTTGTGCCAAGGTAATACGTATCTCCGTCAATGGTCTGCCAACCCGTCAGCCGGATGCCCTGAATGTCCACATAATACCGACTGCTTCCGGAAGTGATCCAGCATTCTTTCTGCAATTCTGCTTCTTCATTGAAGTAGTACCAGTTCTGATCGATTATATTCCAGCCGGTAAGCAGCTTGTGATCCTCTCCGGCATAGTAGGTATTTTCGTCTGCTTCAATGAAGCCGGTCTTTAGCTTGCCGTCTGCATCTGCATAATAAAGGGAAAATCCAAGCGGATGCAGATCTCCGCCAAACATCTGTCTGGATGCATACCCCAGAATGACGGAAGCATCCT
Organism: uncultured Clostridia bacterium; assembly: GCA_947629905.1. GTDB lineage: Bacteria > Bacillota > Clostridia > Oscillospirales > Ruminococcaceae > UBA3855. The sequence continues at coordinate 26,780 of CANRFM010000013.1, read as the reverse complement.
CGACATTGATCTCGCCGTCCCCGTTTACATCAGCGACTGTATTGAGATATGCCGTATCTGCCTGACTATCCGGCAGAAGTTCCTGCCACATTTCCTGATCGTCCATACCCATCATATGGTAAGCAGCAACGTTCAGGATCAGGCTCGCATCCTGAACAGAAATGTCCCCTGTGTCATCTATATCGCCGATCGGCAGATCCGGGTCTACACCAAATTTCCCCGATACAGCATCTCCGTCCGCATAGGCATACCCGTCTTCTGTGAGATCCAGACCGGAAGCAGCAGAATAGACCATATCCTTATTTGCGGCGCTGACAGACATCACAGACAGCGGTGCGCAGAATGCCAGCGCTGCTGCCATCACCGGCAGCATACATTTCCTGTGTTGTTTCATAGCTCTCCTCCTAAATTTCGTGTTTTTTGTGTTATTTTCGGGAAGCAACATAGTAATTATACACCATTTTGTTTGATTTGTCAATAGTTTGTTACTATTTTTTTGAAAAAAGTTTTGGATTTCTGAAAAAATCCCTGAAAATAAGGAGATACAATTTGTAATTTCGTAACTATTTTGTAACTTCCGAAAGAAACCGCTTCACGAAATCCATCGCATTACAAAAAAACAGCCGGGATCCCGTCCTGCCCCTTGCAATCCGGGGCAAAATATGGTACAATAAGAACAGCAGCTGCATTCCCGGACGGAGGTGATCCCCATGCTGACGAAACTGCTGCGCCGTGAAACCTGTGCAGCGTGCCGGCAATGCTGCCACTTTGACAGCTATGATATGTGGAATACCCCTGTACTTTCCACAGAAGTCAGGGAGAAGGCGCAAAAACTGCTGCCGTCTGCTCAATTTGTCTCAAAAGGGGAGTGCTCCTATCTGTTCTGCATTCCTGTACTGGATGCGGACGACCGTTTCGCCTGTCCGCTGCTCGACCCTGACAAAGGCTGTATGCTCGGCACGGAAAAGCCCTTTGACTGTCAGATCTGGCCGTTCTGTATCATGGAACTGCACGGGCGGCAGGTGATCACCCTTGCGCCGCTCTGTGATGCTGTGAATGCACTGCCCGTCGGCACGCTGCTCCGCTTCCTGAAAGAGGAGCTTGGCGAAACGATATTTGCCTATGCAGAGCAGAACCCGGATGTGGTCAGACCCTATGATGCGCTGTACCCCGTTCTGCTGTGGAAACCGCAGGAAATCTGAAATTCTGGAGGAATCATTATGTCAACACAAAGCTATGAAAGCCCTTTCTGCACCCGGTATGCCAGCCGGGAAATGCAGTATTTATTTTCAGCCGATAAAAAATTCACCACATGGCGCAAGCTGTGGGTCGCTCTTGCCCGTGCGGAAATGCAGCTCGGTCTGCCCGTCACACAGGCACAGGTAGACGAGCTCGAAGCCAACATCGAAAACATCGACTACGCCGCCGCTGCGGCATTTGAGAAAGAACGCCGCCACGATGTCATGGCACACGTCCTTGCCTATGGGGAAGTCTGCCCGAATGCCGCAGGTATCATCCACCTTGGCGCAACGTCCTGCTATGTGGGAGACAATACCGACATCATCATCATGCGGGATGCCCTGCAAGTCATCAAGCGCAAACTCATCAAGGTCATTTCCCAGCTTGCCAAATTTGCCGACAAATACAAGGCGCTGCCCTGCCTTGCCTATACCCACCTCCAGCCCGCACAGCTCACCACGATCGGCAAGCGTGCGACTCTCTGGTGCAATGAACTGCTGATGGATCTGGAAGATCTGGATTTCCGCCTGCATTCCCTGAAGCTCCTCGGCTCCAAGGGCACGACCGGCACACAGGCTTCCTTTATGGAGCTGTTTGAGGGAGATACGGACAAGGTCAAGGAACTCGAAGCCCGCATCGCCAAGGAAATGGGCTTCGATGCCGTCGTTCCGGTCTCCGGGCAGACCTATTCCCGGAAAGTGGACTATCAGGTCTGTTCCGTCCTTGCGGGCATTGCGCAGTCCGCAAGCAAATTCTCCAACGACATCCGCCTGATGCAGAGCTTCAAGGAAATGGAAGAACCCTTTGAAAAGAACCAGATCGGCTCTTCTGCCATGGCATACAAGCGCAACCCCATGCGGGATGAGCGCATTACCTCTCTTGCCAGATATGTCATGTGTGACGTGCTGAATCCTGCCTTTACCGCCGGAACGCAGTGGTTTGAGCGCACCCTCGATGATTCGGCAAACAAGCGTATTTCCGTAGCGGAAGCATTCCTCGGCACGGATGCGATCCTGAACATCATGCTCAACGTTACCGACCCGGAATGCGGTTTTGTAGTCTATGAGAAGATCATCCGCCGCCGTGTCATGGCGGAGCTGCCTTTCATGGCGACCGAAAATATCATGATGGATGCCGTCAAAAAAGGCGGCAACCGGCAGGAACTGCACGAGAAGATCCGGCAGTATTCCATTCAGGCGGGCAAGCGTGTCAAGGAAGAGGGACTGGATAACAATTTGTGTGAACTGATCCTTGCCGACCCGATCTTCCAGATCACCCCCGCAGAGATGGAACATATTATGAAGCCTGAAAACTTCATCGGGCGCTGTCCGCAGCAGGTCGAGGAATTTATTGCCAACTGCGTGCAGCCCGTCCTCGATGCCAATGGCGTTTCAGACGACAAGGCAGAGATCTCCGTATAACACAAAAGCTCCCCTGTGCTGCTGCGCAGGGGAGCTGATCGTATAAAAATTACATAAATTCTGCAACGAGCCATAAAACCGCCAGTGCCATAAAAAAGCACCCGAAAAACAACAGCAGGAACGCATCCCGTCTGTCGCCCTGATACTGTTCGCTCAGAATGGCAAGTTTGCTGCGTGCGGCTTGAAAACTTCTTCTATTTTCCTCCCATTTTTCGCTCATCTGAAGCATTTCTTCACGCTGCTTCTCATCCAGATCCAGTTCCTGCATTTTTTCCCGGAGCTGTTCCTGCAGCGTATCCAATTTATCCAGATCTTCCGCTTCCGGAACAAGTATCACAACGTCCGTTTTCCGCCTGTACTTTGCTGCATGGTAAGAGGTAACATGGTAATGTTCACCATCCTCCGCAAGCACTTCCAGCTCATAACTGACATTGCCTCTTGCATCTCGTTTCTTTTCCCACGAAACGACTTCCCCATGCAGTTCCTTGGCATTTTTCTGATAAAATTTTCTGCGTTTCATATGATATGCCATGCCGATAAAACACAGCGCAGCCAGTAAGCTCAAAAGCAGCATTTCAGCCTCTCTTTCCAAAAAGCCTCCCGGAAAGGGGGGGCTTTTCTGTTTACTGATTTGCGTTCTTCTTCGCTGCAATGTCGTTGAGCGCTTCCTTGCGGGAGAGGTTGATCCTGCCCTGCTTGTCGATCTCAATGACCTTGACAACGATCTCATCACCGATCTGCACGACATCTTCCACACGCTCTACCCGGCGGTTTTCGAGCTGGGAAATGTGTACCAGTCCGTCCTTGCCCGGTGCAATCTCCACGAAAGCACCGAAGTTCATCAGACGAACGACCTTGCCCTTGTAAATTGCCCCGACTTCCGGATCGTTGGCGATCGTCTCGATGATCTGAATGGCTTTCTTGCAATTGCCCATATCAATGCCGCTGACAAATACATTACCGTCCTCGTTGATGTCGATCTTGACATCGCACTCGGCGCAGATCTTCTGAATGACCTTTCCGCCCTGTCCGATGACCTCACGGATCTTGTCGACCGGCACTTTCGTCTGGAGCATCTTGGGCGCATATGTATTGACCTCAGCACGTGGCGCAGGAATTGCCTTGCAGATGATCTCATCGAGGATATACAGCCGTGCCTTGCGGGTCTTTTCAAACGCCTGTTCAATGATAGCAGGTGTCAGACCGTCAACCTTGATGTCCACCTGAATGGCAGTGATACCCTTGCGTGTACCGCCTACCTTGAAATCCATATCGCCGAAGAAGTCCTCAAGCCCCTGAATATCGACCATTGTCATGAAATCATCACTGTCAGGCAGTGTGATCAGACCGCAGGAGATACCAGCAACCGGTGCTTTGATCGGCACACCGGCATCCATCAGTGCCAGTGTAGAACCGCAGATCGACCCCTGCGAAGTCGAACCATTGGAACTGAGCACCTCGGAAACGAGACGCATCGCATAGGGGAATTCCTCCACGCTCGGCAGTACCGGGACAAGAGCCTTTTCGGCAAGTGCGCCATGACCGATCTCACGTCTGCCGGGTCCTCTGGAGGGCTTCGTCTCGCCAACGGAATAGGACGGGAAGTTGTACTGGTGCATATACCGCTTGGAAGTCTCCTCATCCAGTCCGTCGATCTTCTGGGCATCGCTGACCGGTCCGAGGGTAGCGATCGTCAGCACCTGCGTCTGTCCTCTCGTGAACAGCCCGGAACCGTGTACTCTCGGCACAAGTCCGACCTCTGCTGCCAGCGGGCGTATCTCATCAATCCCTCTGCCGTCCACACGCTTGCCGTTGTACAGCCAGTTGCGGACGATCTTCTTCTGAAGCTTATACAGACACTCATCGAGTTTGGCTGCGCCGCCCTCGCCGTACTGTTCATCAAACTTCTCGTGTACTTCGTCAATGATAGGCTTCAGGCGGGCATCCCGGACATTCTTGTCATTGGTATCCAGTGCAGCCTGTACCTTTTCGCCGACCAGTGCTTCCACGGCATCAAACATCTCGTGCGGGATCTCCTGCGACTCAAAGGCAAACTTCTCCTTGCCGATCTGCTTCTGAATGTCCGCAATGAAAGCGACCAGTTTCTTGATCTCCTCATGCCCTGTCAGAATTGCCTGAAGCATGGTCTTTTCATCGACCTCATTTGCACCGGCTTCGATCATGACGATCTTTTCCGCACTGCCGGCAACAGTCAGGTTCAGGTCATTGTGCGCCCTCTGTTCCAAGGTCGGATTGAGGACAATCTCTCCGTCTACCAGACCGACACTGATACCTGCGATCGGTCCGTTCCACGGAATATCCGAAATGGAGATCGCAATGGAAGTGGCGATCATCCCGGCAATTTCCGGCGAACAATCCGGATCGACCGACAGCACAGTCATGACAACGGAAACGTCATTGCGCATATCTTTCGGGAACAGGGGACGGATCGGACGGTCGACCATGCGGGAGGTCAGGATCGCCTTTTCCGACGGCTTCCCCTCACGCTTGGTGAAAGAACCGGGGATCTTGCCCACGGAATACAGCCTTTCCTCATAATCCACGGAAAGCGGAAAAAAGTCAATTCCCTCACGGGGCTTTGCGCTTGCGGTCACGTTTGCCATGACCGTTGTTTCCCCGTAGCGCACCCAGCAAGAACCATTGGAGAGCGCACAGGTCTTGCCGGTCTCTACGATTAGCGGACGGCCGGCATAGGTCGTTTCAAATACTCTGTAATTTTCAAACATAACGATTCCTCCTTGTGCCAGACAGCGTTTTAGCAAAAAACCCTGCACCGGCGCAGTCTCCCACGGATGCTGCCTGTCCGGTGTACGGTCAGATGCTAATAAAGCGCTGCCGACTCAAATGTGTGTATGCACAGAAAGGCAGACGGAGAGACTCTCCGCTGCCCTGCGCAGACTTGTTTACTTACGGATGCCCAGTTTTGCGATAACGGCACGGTATCTGTTGATGTCCTTCTTCTTCAGATAGGCAAGCAGATTTCTTCTTCTGCCGATCATCTTCAGCATACCTCTTCTGGAATGATGATCCTTCTTGTGCACCTTAAGATGCTCAGTCAGGTCATTGATCCGGCGTGTCAGGATAGCGATCTGCACTTCCGGAGAACCTGTGTCATTCTCGTGGGTACGGTTGTTCTCGATGACTGCCGTCTTTTCTTCCTTACGCAGCATTTGTTTCACCTCTTTGCATGAAATTCTCCGCAACATAGAGTAAGGCAGGTAAAATTCCCATTCCGGGCGTATCCCTTATTCCAAGTACACGGAACATTTTCTATTATAGCATAATTTTCTGTATTTGTAAAGTCTTTTTTCAAATTTTTTTCAAAAACTTTTGTGATACCGTGCTCTGCCGTTCCTGCTGCATTTTTCAGGCTTGTTTACAGATTGACATTTTGGAGACAGTATGGTATAATATAATAGTATCGTCATGTATCGTCAAACTGCCTGCCGCCGGGGTATGACAGACTGGTGTTTTGCATATATCTCAGGTGTGCAGAGCTTTTCATTCAAGGGGGTATCCGTCTATGTCGATCGAACTTGCTGCCATCAATGCCGCAGTGCAGAAAGACCCGGCTGCCTATGTGCAGTCCGTCAACGAAAACTACCACGCCCAGCTCCATGCCATTGCGGAGGACATCAAGGAGCACCGCCACGAGCGTCCGATCATCTTGCTCTGCGGTCCGTCCGGTTCGGGGAAAACGACCTCAGCGCTGATGATCGAGAAATATCTCGATGAGGGCGGCTTTGAGACACACACGCTGTCGTTAGACAACTATTTCAGCCCGCTCTCCGATGCGGAGAAGAAGCTGTTCGCTGAAGGGGGGCTGGATCTGGAATCGCCGAGCCGCATTGACAGTGATTTCCTGACACGGCAGCTTACTGCTATCTATAATTGTGAGCCGGTTGTGCTGCCGGAGTATGATTTCCGGCACTCCCTGCGCACGTTTCCGGGGAAGATCCTGCACCGCAAGCCGGGGGAACTGGTCATCTTAGAGGGCATCCACAGCCTGAACCCGGACATTATCAGCTTCCCGGATGAAAAAAGCGCCAAGATCTACGTTTCCGTCCGCACCCGAATCACGCTGGACGGCATGGAGCTGCACCCGTCCAAGATCCGCCTCATGCGCCGTCTGGTGCGGGATAAGATCTTCCGTGACCGGTCGTTCCACGATACGCTGATGATGTTCTCCAGCGTGGAGGCGGGCGAAAACAAGTACATCATGCCCTACAAATACCGTTCTACTTATGATGTGGACACGTTCCATGCCTATGAGATCTGCGCCTACCAGCCATTCCTGCTGAATGCGTTCCGGGAAATGCCGGAAAACCCTCTGGTAAGCGATATGCTGACCTATCTCGAAAAGACCGCACCGCTGGATGCTGCCTGTATGCCGAAAGATTCCCTCATCTGCGAATTTACCGGAAACGGACAGTTCAATTCCTGAAAATCCCCATTTCCGGCTGAAAAAACCAGTCGTTGTGCAAAATGTACAATAAAACGACTTTGCGTTAGTTCAGAATGCGGATAGACTTTTTATTTTTTATGTGTTATAATATTGTCAGGCATGTAAACCAGTGCAACATTTTCCTGTAGGATCAGCTGGTTTACCGAAGCACCGGCTCTACGGTGCCATGCAATACATACTGGGAGGTTACACAATGGCTGAAACAACAAAGAAAACGGTTCCCTTCAGCGGCACACCTGAACAGGAACAGCAGCTCCGTGCCGTCATCGACGCACACAAGGACAGCCAGGGCGCACTGATGCCGGTTCTTCAGAAAGCGCAGGATATCTACGGATATCTGCCGATCGAGGTGCAGAAGATCATTTCGGACGAAATGGGCATCCCGATGGAAAAGATCTACGGCGTTGTGACATTCTATGCACAGTTCTCGCTGTATCCGAAGGGCAAGTATAATATTTCCGTCTGCCTCGGTACGGCTTGCTATGTAAAGGGCTCCGGTGACATTTTCAACAAGCTTCAGGAAGTACTGCAGATCGGCAGCGGTGAATGCACGGCTGACGGCAAATTCTCCCTCGAAGCGTGCCGCTGCATCGGTGCGTGCGGTCTTGCTCCCGTCATGACGGTGAACGAGGACGTTTACGGCCGCCTGACAGTGGATGATGTTGCCGACATTCTGGCAAAATACGAGTAATGCCCGCCGTCCGGGGCGTATGCTTTCCCGGACAGAACCTACATAACAAGGAGGAAAATATACATGAAATCGTTGCAGGAAATCCAGGCGATTCGTGAGGCTATGCACCCGGAGCTTGAGCTGCGGCATGAAGGCTCTCAGGAAGCTTCGAGCAAGTACGAGAAGCACGTCCTCATCTGCGGCGGTACCGGCTGTACATCTTCCGGTTCTGCTGCCATTGAGGCTGCACTGCATACAGAGATCGACAAGGCAGGACTGCATGACAAGGTTCAGGTCGTAAAGACCGGATGCTTTGGTCTGTGCGCACTTGGTCCGATCATGATCGTGTACCCGGAGGGTACGTTCTATTCCCGCATCAAGGCAGAGGACATTCCGAAAGTCGTGGAAAGTCACCTCGTCAACGGTGAACCCGTCAAGGAACTGCTGTATGAGGAGACCGTGACCGACAGCGGCATCGAGTCCCTGAATGAAACAAGCTTCTACAAGAAGCAGCATCGTGTTGCACTGCGTAACTGCGGCAACATCAACCCGGAGTGCATCGATGAGTACATCGGTAAGGACGGCTACAAGGCACTTGCCAAAGTCCTGAAAGAAATGACACCGGAAGAGGTCATCAAGACCGTGCTCGATTCCGGGCTGCGTGGCCGTGGCGGCGGCGGCTTCCCGACTGGCAGAAAGTGGCAGCTTGCCCGTGACATCGTGCCGGATGCTGACCAGAAATATGTATGCTGCAACGCCGATGAAGGCGACCCCGGCGCATTTATGGATCGTTCCGTGCTGGAGGGCGACCCGCATGTTGTTCTCGAAGCTATGGCAATTGCTGGCTATGCGATCGGTGCAACACAGGGCTATATCTATGTCCGTGCAGAGTACCCGATCGCTGTTGAGCGTCTGCGTATCGCTATCGGGCAGGCAAGAGAGTACGGTGTGCTCGGCAAGAACATCTTTGGCACGGGCTTTGATTTTGATATTGACCTGAGACTGGGTGCAGGTGCATTCGTCTGCGGTGAGGAAACAGCCCTGATGACCTCTATCGAGGGCAACCGTGGCGAACCTCGTCCGAGACCGCCGTTCCCGGCTGAAAAAGGTCTGTATCAGAAGCCGACCATCCTCAACAACGTGGAGACCTATGCGAATATTCCGCAGATCATCCTCAACGGGGCAGAGTGGTTCGCTTCCATGGGTACGGAAAAGTCCAAGGGTACGAAGGTATTCGCCCTCGGCGGCAAGATCAAGAATACGGGGCTCGTAGAAGTACCGATGGGTACTACCCTGCGTGAAGTCGTTGAAGAGATCGGCGGCGGCATCCCGAACGGCAAGAAGTTCAAGGCTGCACAGACCGGCGGACCTTCCGGCGGCTGCATCTCTGCGGAGAATTTTGACATTCCGATCGACTATGACAACCTGATCTCTATCGGTTCGATGATGGGTTCCGGCGGTCTGATCGTTATGGACGAGGACAACTGCATGGTAGATATTGCCAAGTTCTTCCTCGAATTCACCGTTGACGAGTCCTGCGGCAAGTGTACGCCTTGCCGTATCGGTACAAAGAGAATGTACGAAATGCTTGACAAGATCACCAAGGGCAATGCGACCCTCGAAGATCTCGACAAGCTCGAAGAACTGTGCTATTACATCAAGGCGAACTCCCTTTGCGGTCTGGGTCAGACAGCCCCGAACCCGGTTCTGTCCACGCTCAAGAATTTCCGCAATGAATATGAGGCACACGTTGTTGACAAGAAGTGTCCTGCCGGTGTCTGCAAGGATCTGCTGATGTTCTCCATTGACCCGGAGAAGTGCGTTGGCTGCGGTCTGTGCGCAAAGAACTGCCCGGTTGGTGCCATTTCTCAGGGCGATTATACGGCACCCGGCAAGAAGCGTGCGGCGTATGTCATTGACACCACGAAGTGCGTGAAGTGCGGTGCTTGTATGGACAACTGCCGCCCGAAAGCAATTTCCAAAGGTTAAGGAGGAACTTTGAGATGGCAGATATCAATGTAAAAATCAACGGCATTGCAGTTTCTGTTCCCAAGGGTACGACCATTCTCGAAGCTGCACACAAGGCAGGTGTCACCATTCCGACATTCTGCTATATGAAAGAGATCAACGAGATCGGTGCGTGCCGTATCTGTATGGCAGAGATCAACGAGGGCAGAGGTTTCCGTCTCGTAGCTGCCTGCGTATATCCGCTTGCCTTTGACGGCACGGAAGTACGCACCAACTCCCCGAAGGTACTCGACTCGAGAAGAAAGACCCTCGAACTCATCCTGTCTACCCACGACAAGAAGTGCCTCTCCTGCGTGAGAAGCGGTCACTGCGAATTGCAGGCACTCTGCAACGAGATGGGCATTGAAAACGAGGAGACCTATGCAGGTGAGAAGCCGACCTATGCAATTGACGATTCCGCTGTGCATATGTACCGTGACAATAACAAGTGCATCCTGTGCCGCCGCTGCGTAGCAGCCTGCTCCAAGTGGCAGGGCATCGGCGTGATCGGACCGAACGAGCGTGGTTTCAAGACCAATATCGGCTCTGCCTTTGAGATGGGTCTGGGCGAGACAAGCTGCGTTTCCTGCGGTCAGTGTATCGCTGTCTGCCCGGTAGGCGCACTGTCGGAAAAGGACTTCACCGAGCAGGTATTTGCTGCCATTGCTGATGAGTCCAAGCACGTGATCGTGCAGACGGCTCCGGCTGTCCGTGCAGCACTGGGCGAAGAATTCGGCTACCCGATCGGCACGAATGTAGAGGGCAAGATGGCTGCTGCACTGCGCCGTCTGGGCTTTGATGATGTATTCGACACCGACTGGGGCGCAGACTTGACGATCATGGAAGAAGCTACTGAATTCGTAGACAGATTCCAGAACGGCGGCAAGCTGCCGATGATCACCTCCTGCTCGCCCGGCTGGGTAAAATACTGCGAGCACTACTTCCCGGAGATGACCGACAACCTCTCCACCTGTAAGTCCCCGCACCAGATGCTGGGTGCTGTTGCCAAGACCTACTATGCGGAAAAGCTTGGCATCAAGGCTGAGGATATTGTCGTTGTCAGCGTAATGCCCTGCACAGCGAAGAAGTTTGAGATCGGCAGAGATAACGAGAACGCCGCAGGTGTTCCGGACGTAGATTACGTTCTCACCACCCGTGAGCTGGCAAGAATGATCCGCCGTGCAGGATTGAACTTCACAGCACTGCCGGATGAGGACTTTGACAATCCGCTGGGTCTGTCTGCTGGTGCGGGCGACATCTTCGGTGTGACCGGCGGTGTTATGGAAGCTGCCCTGCGTACTGCTTATTGCTGGCTGTCCGGCAATAACGAGGAAGTGGTAGAGTTCCATGAAGTCCGTGGTACGGACGGCATCAAGCGTTCGACTGTGGACATCAACGGCACACAGATCCGTGTCGCTGTCGCAAGCGGTCTGGCAAATGCCGGTGAACTGCTCCGGAAGGTGCAGAGCGGTGAGGAGCAGGTTGACTTCATCGAGATCATGGGCTGCCCCGGCGGTTGTGTCAATGGCGGCGGTCAGCCGCAGCAGCCGGCAAGTGTCCGCAACTTTGAGGACATCCGTGCACTGCGTGCAAAGGCACTCTACGATGAGGATGCTGCAAAGTCGCTCCGTCTGTCTCACCTGAATGCCGACGTACAGAAGCTCTACGAAGAGTATCTGGAGAAGCCCGGCAGTCACAAGGCACACGAGCTGCTGCATACTTCCTATGTAAAGCGCTCCGTGAACTAAGAGAAAACGAAACCCCTTGCTTTTCCGGCAAGGGGTTTTCTGTTTCAGCCGGCAGTCTGGAATTTCTGCCTTACTTGCTGCAGTTTGGTCTGTTCTGCGTTGTCGGCGGTATACCATCCCTTTGAGGACATCTCCGAGTAGATGCGCCCCTGCATACCGAGCGACTCATTCAGGGCAGTCTTGAAGGACTGCTGCACATCCGGTGTGCTTGCTTCGATCGTGCCATGCAGATACAGGTCGCAGACACCTTTCTCCACAAGCAGCAGGTTTTCCATCAGATTCTGGTCGTTCATGTGTTTCCCTCCTTACAGCAGTCCGTACAGGCTTGTGAAGATCTGCTGGTGCTTCTGTGCCATTTGCTGCACACAGCTGCGCAGACTTTCGTCCTGTAACTGGCTCATGGTCTCGTTGCATTTGCTCTGGAAAAACTGCTCATGTCCGAGCGCATCTTCCACGTACTGCAATTCTTTGGATGTCATATCCATCACCTCCGCCTATAGTATGGACGTGTTTTGGAAGAATATACAGCGGACGAAAAAGGAGGGTGAATTTGATTCACCCCCTTGATCGATCTAAATTATACGATCAACCGTGCAAGGCTGCACAGTCTTCCCTGTAAGGGGAGATGTCACGAAGTGACAGAGGGGTCAAAAACGGGTGCAGCGCCTCGCTGCCCTTTGCGCCGCAAGGTGCATTGGGAGGCAAATCGGTACAGCGCCTCGCTGCCTATTGGACTGGCATCGGCGGCGGTTCGAGGTCGGGAACGTCCGGCACATCGGGAACGTCAGGCAGATCCGGCGGCGCAGGCGGATCGGTCAGCGGCGGCGGATTGGTAGCCGGCGGGATATAGGGCGTAGTCGGTTCGTCCGGGATTCCCGGAATATCCGGTTCGGCAGGGTCTGTGATCGGCGGAATTTCCTCCGGGGGCAGAGTCTCCTCACCCGGTTCAGAGGTATCCGTTGTCCCCTCAAACGTTGGCAGGGGCGCACCGGACCAGCCGCCGGTGCTGATGACCTGACTCGCTGTGCCGATGCTGACCGTCAGCCAGACTTCTGTACCCACAGCAACCAGTGAATTGGCTGCCACATTCTGCGACAGCACACAGTCCATGACATAGTCCCCGTTGGACACGTAGCAGAGCACGCACTTTAAGCCGGCTGATTCGAGCAAGTTTCTTGCCGTTCCTGCGCCCATCAGCTTGACACCGGGCACACGTGTCATCTGCACGCCAAGGCTGACTTTCATCTGAATGGTCGTTCCCTGCGGAACGCTTTCACCCTCGGCAATGTCCTGTTCAATGATGACACCGGCTGCCACTTCCGGGTCGTAGACGGTTTCGATTTGCAGGGCGTAGAGGAAAATTTCCGAAAGCTGTGCCTTCGCCTCCTCAAACTGCATACCCACGTAATTGCCGACTTTTTCGAGCTTGTTGACGTCCAGATCTTCCCGTCCGAGTGAAACAGTCAGGCGGATCGTGCTGTCCCGTTCGAGCAGCGTTTCCGGGTCAACGTCCTGCGCAATGACTGTGCCGGGCGCATCCCCGATACTGGAGACTTCCTCATATTCGACCACAAAACCTAAATCTTCGAGCTTTTTCTGTGCATCGGCAAGCAGCAGATCGCACACATCCGGCACATAATTCGTCCACCCGTCACTGATGCCGAGCATGACCGTATCGCCTGCCCGGACGATCGATCCGGCAGAGGGCTGCTGCGATGCCACGGCATTTTCCGGGACGGTCGGGTTGTCCGTGCGGGAGGCGAGGATCATTTCCAGTCCCATCTCTTCGAGTAAAGCGGCAGCTTCCTCCTGCGGCAGGTTCAGCAGTTCCGGCAGCTGCATTTCCCCCTCTGAAAGCGCATATGCCACGTCCGGCAGGCGCTTTTTTTCCTCGGCAGGGCGGTTTTCGCAGTGCGTCCGGTAGAGAACCGGCACTGCCAAACATACCACGCAGAACAGTACAGCCATCCACGGCAGCAGGGCAGCCGCTTTCCGTATCTGCTGCACCCGGCGGGCAGGTCTTGCGGTGTGAAGCTGTTCCCAGAGGGTGTCGATGTGCATTTCCGGGTCGTGAATGCCGTTGTACAGGGCATTGCGTACCCCGGCAGGGAGTTTGGCGGCAGCCTTGTCACGGTAGACAGTCTCACCCGTCATCATTTCGTAAAGCAGCTGACTGACGGCGCACACATCTGCTGTGGCTTCTTCCGTATAGCCGAGCCAGTCTCGCAGAACACAGCCGTTTTCCGTCAAACGAATTGCGCCGGCAGTCAGTGCGCCGTGCGTGATGCCCTGCCCGTGCAGCCCGGCAAGCGTATCCAGTACGGGCAGCAGGAGTCCGAGGGATCCTTCCGGGGAAAGCGTTCCGCTGTCCATGACCGAGCGCAGCGATGCCGCAGCCTGCAAGGGCATGGTGTACCATAGTGTACCTTTCTCCTCAAAGACATCGGAGATCTCCGGGAGTGCCGCTTCTTCGGGCAAAGACCGCAGCATATCGAGCCTTGCCGCAGCGGCAGCACGGGCAGCATTCCATTGCAGTTCCGCCTGTGCATGATAGGGGACAAAGCTGCCCTCTTCTGCATAGCACCAGCGCAGGGGGAGCATTTCACTCAGCAGGACTTCTCCGTCTGCCCCTGCTGCCCGGTAGTACAGCTCCGAACCGCTGACGTACAGCACTTCTTGTATCGTGTAACCGCCGGCTTGCGTACCGGGGCGGCACATTGCCTGTGTGACAGCGGCGGGCAATTGCGCCGCTGATTCTGTATACCAGTGCATTGCCTACCTCCTTGTCTGTAGGGCTGTGCTGTCGAATGTGACCTCTTTCAGCGGTTCGAGTTCCGAGTGCAGCGCTTCCGCCGCCTGTAAAGCCGATGTGTGCAGCGGCAGTGTGCCGTAATGCTCCACGAACAGGATATTCTGCGCTTCTTCCGTCAGCAGATATTGCAGCCAGAGCATCCCCACACGCTGACTGTTCGGGGGGCATTTGGCATTGACTGTGCAGTACAGCTCATATTGCAGCGGCACTTTGCCGTCTACGGTGACGGGGCAGAGGCAGACATCTCCGGCACGGGTACTGTCCGCAGACAGTACGGAGAGACAGTCCGAACTGCCTAATATGGGCAGCGTGCTGTCCGCTGGGAAAGTTTCTTCGGTCTTGGCATCCGGTTCATATACGTCTAAAAATGCCTGTGCACTTTCGTCAAACAGTATCCCGTCCGGCAAAGTGTCGGGGGTGACAGCCTCCGGCAAGTCATCCCGGTGCAGACTGCCGTACAGCACGGGCACACTGCACCCGAGCGGAATGACATTCCCGAATGCCGTCATATCTGCCGCATAGACATCGTTCAGGGCTTCTGTCATGGAGGACAGGTCTGCCGCATTTTCCAGTACGGGGGGCGCAAGGGTGTCCATGTATACGACAGGCGGTTCGATACCGTCCATGGTCAGGGCTTCCTCAAAGGAATTGTCCGCATAGATGCGGATATTGACACCGCAGCCCGGATTCTGCCGTTCAAAGCCTGCGGCAAGGCGTTCGTACATGGCAGCGGTCGTTTTTTCGTCGGCTGTTTCGGCAAGGGGCAGCCACACGGAAATGACTTCCGGGGTGATATGCCCCGTTTCCAGCCCGTCTGAAAGCGGCTCGTTGGCTTTTTTGATCTGCTGTACGCTTAAAATACTTGCTGCAAGGCAGACAGCGCACAGCGGCAGCAGCAACAGTCCGACAGGTTTCCGGGTGCGCCGGGGTGCATTGCCGATCAGGGCAGAGCGCAGAATATTGGCATCCGCATAGGAAAAGCGCAAAGCTTCCCGGACGGTCACAGCCGGGGTATCTTCTGCATCCGGCGGCAGGAGGGATTTCAGAAAGGCGGACAGGATATGAACATCTTCTGCCGGTTCAGGCTTTTCGTACAGGCAGTCCGGCACGAGGTACAGGCTGCCCTTTTCCCCGAAACGCAGGGCATCTTCCCGGATCACAGCACCGTATCCTGCTTTATGCAGTGCCGCAAGGCATTCACACAGGCGGATGCCGAGACTCTGCACATAGGCAGCCGTGATCTGCGGCACGGCAGAAAAAAGCCTTCCCTCCGGCAGCGGTCGGCTGACGGTGTAGCTGGTATTATTTTCAGAAAAGCTGTCCAGTTCCGGCAGCAGCAGGGGGATATGTTCCCGGTAAATGGCACTGCTGCGCAGAAATTGTCTTGCGTCCTCCCGGAATGCCTTGCCGTCCGCACCTGCTGCACCGTCCTCATCGCAGAGGACAGCCGTTCCCTCACGGGTGCAGAAAGCGGGACAGTATTCCCGTATCGTGACCGTGCTGCCGTCCGCTTCGTCTGCCCCCAGATAGAGGAAACTGTTCTCTTCTGCTGTCAAAACAGCAATGACACGCCAGCTTCCGTGCAGGATCGTGCCCTCCGGCAGCGGCATTTGCAATTGTTCGTCCATTGTTTTTTCCTGTGACCTTTCCCATTGGTAGACCTTTTCGGAAACACTGTTCCTGAAAATGTCCAATAATTATAGTATAGCACATAATCCCGGTCAAGTCAATGACATTATATGACATTGTATGAAAAAAATCACAGCAGATGCATTTACTTTTGAAAAGGATGCAGGAGCGGCTTCTGAAAAATATGTGCCTGTGGCAAAAAAATTTCAAAAAAGACTGGACAAATTTGCGAAAATATGCTATAATGAAATCAAACTGATTTTTTATGAGGTGATTGTCATGGATCTAAGCAGTTTATTCAGAAAGACACAATACTTCAACAAGAAGATCGAACCTTCCTGTTCCTACTGTCAGTACGGGAAACGTACCCGTGAGGGCGGAAAGATCCTCTGCGAAAAGCAGGGTCTGACAGAGGAAAATTCTTCCTGTCCGAAATTCACATACTCGCCGCTGAAACGTATCCCCGTCAAGCAGCTTGAAAACGAGGGTGCTGTGGCAGATGAAGAGATGTATGCAGAGATCAGGGAGGAGGAAACGCCGGCTCCGGAAGCGAAGAACAAGGCAGATGAAGAAGCCGCTGCACAGGCACAGGCAGAAGCAGAAGCCGCTGCAAAAGCACAGGCAGAGGCAGAAGCTGCCGCAAAGGCACAGGCAGAAGCCGAAGCTGCCGCAAAGGCACAGGCGGAAGCAGAAGCTGCTGCAAGAGCGCAGGCAGAGGCAGAAGCTGCTGCTCATGCAGAAGAAGCTGCCCGTGCTGCTGAAGAAGCACTCAATTACACAGCACCTGCCGTTTCAGATGATCTGGCAGAGCTGCTCCGGGCTGCCGAAGCGGATGCACAGAATGAACTCAATGCCGCTGAAAGTGCCTCCGCAGCACCGACAGAAGATGTGCCCCCTGCCCCGATGCCGTCCTTCCCGTCTGCGGACGATCTGCTCAAGGACAGTATGCACCAGAATTAAGCGATTTTCAGCCCGTCACCGTGCGGGCTGAACTGCTATACGGAGGAAATCATGAAACGAACAGAATACATCGGCTGGGATGCCTACTTTATGGGGATCGCCCTGCTTTCCGCACAGCGGAGCAAGGACGATCATACACAGGTCGGTGCGTGTATCGTCAATGCAGAGCGCAAGATCGTCTCTGTGGGCTACAACGGTATGCCGACCGGGTGCAGCGATGACGAAATGCCGTGGGAAAGGGAGGGCGCTTTCCTCGATACGAAATACCCCTTCGTCTGCCATGCCGAACTGAATGCCATCCTCAACAGCAGCACTTCTCTGCGGGACTGCACGCTGTATGTGACGCTCTTCCCCTGCAATGAGTGCGCCAAAGCCATTATTCAGAGCGGTATCCGTCATGTGGTGTATCTGGACAATAAATACGCCGGGACGGATGCCATTCAGGCATCGGAGCGGATGTTCCAGCTCTCCGGTGTTACCTGTGAAGCCTATCAGCACAGCGGAAAAACGATTCCGCTTGCCCTGTAAGCAAGGAGTTTGTATGCGTATCCGTTCCAAACCATGGGCTCGCCCCGAATTGGAAGCCTGCCCCTTCTTCATTGCCGACCCGAAAGCCAACCGCAACCGGTGGAATGCGGTTTTCGGCAACGGCAAGCCCATTTACTTAGAACTCGGCTGCGGCAAGGGCGGCTTTGCCAGTCAGGCGATCCTGAAATGGCAGGATGTCAATTTCATTGCGGTCGACATCAAGAACGAAATGCTCGTCCTCGCCAAGCGCAAGATCGAAGCTGCCCTACAGGCGCACCAGCTGACCGATGAACAGGTGCGGGTGATGATCTTCAACATTTCCTACATTGCCGATGCATTTGGCGAAGAGGACTGCGTGGACAGAATTTTCATCAATTTCTGCAACCCGTGGCCAAGGGGAAAACACAAGAAGCGCCGCCTTACCCACCCCCGGCAGCTTGTCCAGTACAAGCCGTTCCTGAAAGGGGATCTGTGGTTCAAGACGGACGATGCACCGCTGTTCGAGGAAACGCTTGACTACCTCGCAGACAACGGATTCCGGGTGACGTACCGGACGGACGATCTGCATAGTGCGGGGTTTGCGGACAATTTAGAGACGGAACACGAAAAAATGTTTACGGATGAGGGCAAGGCAATTCATTTCCTGATCGCCGAGCCCGTCAGAAATTGAGGTGTACCATGAATAACGAAAACGGACTGCCGTTTGCACTTCCGGAAATACCGACACTCCCGGCGTTGGCAGGAAATGCACTCTGGGCAAATTACCGGGCAACGGTGCAGGTAAGTCTCCCGCACACGGCAAGCTGTGCACAGCTCCATATCCGCTGCCTGAAAGACACACCCGAAAGCAGCATGAGCCTGCGGTTACAGGGGGACGGGTACTGGGCATTGACGTATCAAGAAGAGATCCTTGCAGACGGCACGCTCCCGGCGGAAAGCAAAGCCCATACCATGACGCTCGGCGCAATGGGAACGCTTCTGTTCTGCGCTGTGGACGGGCAGTCGCTCTATCAGGTCAAGCTGGACGGCAAGCCGCTGATGCGGTCGGGATGTATCGGGCTTACGGGGGAAGATTGTTGCTTTGCCGACCTGAATGCAGGACCTTTGGTGCTGCTCCCTGCCTGCCACCGGAAACTGTCCTTTCCCATGACGGAATGGACGGGAGAAGCGGGCAGCAAGGCAGTGTTCCGGTTTTACGGCAGCGGCGTGTTTCTGCTCGGGGAAACGGAAGAGGCAGAGATCGCTGTCTATCTGGACGGCAATCTCTATTCGGGATCCGTGACGATACAGAACAGCCATGCCGGAGAGACCTGCTTTTCACTGGACTCTATGCGCAAGGGGTGGCATACGCTTTCCATGCAGCTCCTGAACGGCACGTTAAAGCTCACGGGTGCGGAAGTACCGGACGAGGGGAAAGTGCCCCCTGACCCGATGACAGCGGACGGAAAACCCATCCCGAAAGCGGCTGTGATCGGTGCAGCGGCAGGCGCTGCGGTACTGCTGACCGTACTGGGCAAACGGAGGAAGAAGAAATGATGCTGTTTGAAAAGGAATATGACTATACAGAAGATTCTTTCCGTGCTTCACTGGCGATCCTTGAAAAAACGATCCTGCGAAAAAAACAGATAGCAGGTATGACAACATTTGTGGTGATCGGTGTGCTGAGTTTTGTGGGCTGTGCCATAGAAAGGGACATCCTCTCGGGGCTGTTGTGTCTGGTGATCTGGCTGGTGATAGCATTTGTCACACGTGGCAGTTTCCGGAAAGAGTACATTGGCAGCAATTCACTGGAAGCAAGGGCAAAATACCATTCCCTGCACCGCAGACTGACCGTTCTGGAAGATAAGATCGACCTTTATGCTGCTTATCAGAATGAAGATGAGATCCTGACGGACGAGGATCGGGCGGATGCCGACTATATGCAGTACCGGGAAGAATGCAACGAGGAAATGGGACACGAGTTCTACCGCTACGGGAAGTCCCGCTGCTATGAGAGTGCGGACGGCTTTCTGATTTACCGGGATCGGGATACGAATGAGTTTCTGTTAAAATCGCAGCTTTCTCCTGATGAGGCAGAAAAGCTCCGGGCGATCCTACAGGAAAAATATGGGAAACGTTATCTTACAGTCAACCAATAATAACAGCAGAAAAGCAGGAGGGAGTTACCTTCCTGCTTTTTCGGTTTCTATCAGTTCCAGATGGGCTTCGATCGCAGCGGCAGTAACATTGTTCTCCCAACGGGCGGTGACGGTCTCATTTTGCAGGAGCAGCACTGCCGGGAGTTTGTCGATGCCAAAGCGTTCTGCCAAGGCAGGTTCTGTGTCCGTATTCACGGAATAGGCAGCGATCTGCTCCGAAAGGCGTTCGCTGAGTGCATCCAGTGCGGGGGCAAGCGCCCGGCAGGGTGCACACCAGCCGGCATAAAAATCGAGCAGTACCGGACGGCGCTTGCTTTCCGCCAATACTTCCCCGAAATAACGGGCATTTGTCTGATACAGCATAGTACTTCCTTTCTCCGGGTGTTCCGGTGTACAAGTTTCCTGCATACGATGCAGGGAAGGGAGTGCAGGCGAATGGCAACAATAAGTCTTTGTATGATCGTGCGGGATGAAGAACCGGTGCTTGCCCGCTGTCTGAAAAGTGTCCGGGCAGCTGTGGATGAGATCATCCTTGTGGATACCGGGTCGGCAGACGGGACAAAAGCGGTCGCACGGCAGTTCACGGAAAAGGTCTACGACTTCCCATGGGTCGATGATTTTGCGGCGGCAAGGAATTTTTCCTTTTCCAAGGCGGAAATGGACTATCAGATGTGGCTGGATGCCGATGATGTGCTGCCGCCGGAAAGCGTGCAGCAGCTGATTGCCATGAAAGAACACCTGACAGCGGATGTCGTCATGCTGCCGTATCATGTCGCTTTCGATGCGCAGGGAATGCCGGTGCTTTCGTACTATCGGGAACGTCTGCTGCGGCGGGAAAGGCAGTTCCGTTGGGAAGGGGCAGTCCATGAAGCCATCACGCCTGTGGGGACGGTCATTTACGGGGAGGCAGCTGTGTGCCACCGAAAAGAACACGTGAACGACCCCGACCGGAATCTGCGCATTTTCGAGAAACAGCTTGCGGAAGGCAAACCCCTGAAGCCGAGAGAACAGTATTATTATGCCCGGGAGCTGCTGTACCACAAACGTTACCGGGAAGCGATCGGGGCGTGTACGGGATTTTTAGCCGAGTCGTCTGCATGGGTGGAAGACCGCATCGGGGCGTGTGCCTTGCTTGCGGAATGTTATGCGGCTTTGGGGGAAACGGAAGAAGCACTGACGGCACTGTTCCGGAGTTTCAGCTACGACCGTCCCCGTGCGGAGATCTGCTGCGAGATCGGACGGCTGAAACTCGAACAGGAGAAATACACGGAAGCCATTTTCTGGTATGAAGCCGCAGCGGCAGCACCTTTTACGGAGAACGGGTTTCAGAAGCCGGATTGTCATGATTACATTCCCTATATGCAGCTCTGTGTGTGTTATGACCGCCTTGGGAACATCCTACAGGCAAAGGCATATAATGACAAAGCAGGACGTATCAAACCGCAGGATGCCAATTTTCTGGCAAATCAGAGCTATTTCCGGCATAGGCTGAGATCTTGAAAGCATTCCCGGAAGGGAAGCAACAGACAGGAGGAATTTGCATGGCAATGTATTCATGCGGGTGTCAGCCCGTTCCGTACCCAAACCCGACGCCCTGCTGCCCCGTTGTACCGACCACCCCGACCGGCTCGACCGGTATCACGGGAGCAACCGGAGCGACTGGCGCAACAGGTGCGACCGGCGCAACGGGTGTGACCGGCGCAACAGGTGCGACTGGTGCGACTGGTGCGAAAGGTGCGACCGGGGCAACGGGGGCAACAGGTCCGACCGGTCCGGTCGGTGCAACGGGTGCAAACGGGGCAACCGGTTCGACAGGACCAAGAGGCGGGACTGGTGCGACAGGTGCGAACGGTATCACGGGTCCGACCGGTCCGCAGGGACCTGCCGGCGTGCCGGGTGTTCCGGGCGTGCCCGGTGTAACGGGCGCAACAGGTGCGACCGGAGCAACAGGTGCAGACGGCATCACTGGACCGACCGGAGCGACAGGGGCTACCGGCGCAGACGGTGCGACTGGTCCGACAGGACCTACTGGGGCAACCGGTGCGGACGGAGCAACAGGTGCAGACGGCATCACAGGTCCGACCGGAGCGACAGGTGCTACCGGTGCAGATGGTGCGACTGGTCCGACTGGTCCTACTGGGGCTACTGGTGCGGACGGTATCACAGGTCCGACCGGAGCGACAGGTGCTACCGGTGCAGATGGTGCTACCGGTCCGACAGGTCCTACCGGGGCAACAGGTGCGGATGGCATCACTGGTCCGACCGGAGCGACAGGAGCTACTGGGGCAGACGGTGCGACCGGTCCGACAGGAGCGACAGGTGCTACCGGCGCAGATGGTGCGACTGGTCCGACAGGTCCTACCGGGGCTACTGGCGCAGACGGAGCAGCGGGTGCAGACGGCATCACAGGTCCGACCGGAGCGACAGGTGCTACCGGCGCAGATGGAGCTACTGGTCCTACCGGGGCAACCGGAGCGGACGGAGCAGCGGGTGCAGACGGCATCACAGGTCCGACCGGAGCGACAGGTGCTACTGGTGCAGATGGTGCGACCGGTCCGACAGGACCTACCGGGGCAACCGGAGCAGATGGAGCAGCGGGTGCGGATGGTATCACAGGACCGACCGGAGCGACAGGACCTACCGGCGCAGACGGAGTGACTGGTCCGACAGGTCCTACTGGAGCGACAGGTCCGACCGGGGCAACGGGTGCTACCGGACCGACAGGTGCAGCTGCAGTGCTGACACCGGCAGCGGCAGTGGCAACCCTTGCCGACCCGGCTACGGCTACTACGGCGCAGATCGCTACGCAGTTCAATGCGCTGGTTGCAGCATTGCAGGCGGCTGGTCTGGTGGAAACCTGACCCTTGAAAAAAACAGCATCGCCCTCCGGCGGTGCTGTTTCGGTGTTATTGGGAAAGAGACTGCCGGAGCGCTTCGGCTTTGTCTGTGCGCTCCCATGCAACGTTCAGGTTTTCACGCCCGAAATGCCCATAGGCTGCGACTTTCCTATACTGCGGGCGGCGCAGGTTCAGCATCCGGATAATGCCGTCCGGTGTCAGGTCAAAATTCGCTGCGACAGCATCGGCAAGTGCCTCGTCCGGAACTGTTCCCGTCCCGAACGTGTCCACCCGGATCGAAACCGGTTTTGCCACGCCGATGGCATAGGCAAGCTGAATTTCACACTTTTCCGCAAGACCGGCAGCTACAATGTTCTTGGCGATGTAGCGAGCCGCATAGGCAGCGCTTCTGTCCACCTTGGTCGGGTCTTTGCCGGAGAATGCCCCGCCGCCGTGCCTTGCATAGCCGCCGTAGGTGTCCACGATGATCTTCCGCCCGGTCAGACCGGAATCCCCCTGCGGCCCGCCGACCACAAAACGTCCGGTCGGGTTGATGAAGATCTTGGTATCCTTGTCCATCAGCCCGGCAGGGATGACAGCATCAATGACAAGTTCCCGGATGTCCTCACGGATCTGTTCGGTAGGAATGTCCGTGGCGTGCTGCGTGGAGACAACAATGGTGTCCACACGGCTGGGTTTCCCGGCTGCATCGTATTCCACAGTGACTTGCGTCTTTCCGTCAGGGCGCAGGTAGCGGAGTGTGCCGTCCTTGCGCACCTCGGTCAGCTTCATGGCAAGCTTGTGTGCTAAAGAGATCGGCATCGGCATCAGTTCCGGGGTCTCATTGCAGGCATACCCGAACATCAGCCCCTGATCGCCTGCACCCGTTTCCGGTGTGCCGCCGCTGTCACAGGATTCATTCACGCCCATGGCAATGTCCGGCGACTGCTCATCAATGGCAGTCAGCACGCTGCACGTATGTCCGTCAAAGCCGAATTTTGCACGGTCATAGCCAATATCGACTACAACCTGCCGGGCAATTTTGGCAATGTCCACTTTTGCCTTGGTGGAGATCTCACCCATGCAAAGGATCATCCCCGTTGTGACAGCCGTCTCACAGGCGACACGGGCAAGCGGATCCTGTGCCAGAATGGCATCGAGAATGGCATCGGAGATCTGGTCGCAGATCTTGTCCGGATGTCCCTCTGTGACGGATTCGGATGTAAAAAGTCGTTTCATATTCTGACCTCCTGTAGTTTCATACGGCACACAGAGGCGGTCAAAAACGGCATCCGGTTTCCCGAATGCCGTGAATGAACTGAAAATTCCTCATCTCTCGGTAATACCGCAGGATTTAGCACCATCAGCAATTTCTGCCAGGTTGCCGGGCTTCACAGGACCTGTTCCTCAGCCGCTCTTGATAAGGGTATTTAGGCTAAACGCTGCCGCAAAACAACTGCTTCACAGCAGAACGTCAGCTGGAGTTATGCCGCTGTCGATATTATACCATATCCGGCGTATTTTGTCAAGGGGTAAATCAGGGTGGGCACGGAAATCAATTTTGTTGGTAAAATGATTTCCGTGATTCGCCGAAAAAAGTGCTTGACAAAGTGCGGGCAGTGTGGTATAATGGTAGAAAGAGCACACCATCAAACGTTTTGACGGCTGCTCCACAGGCTACTTTAATGAAATAGTAACCGTCCAGATACCAGCTGGGCGGTTACTTCCTTTTGTCCTTATGTACATCGTACAAAATCTTATAAATCGCTGCAAGCTGCGAAACAGCTGCAATGACTTTCAAAATCAGTTCCATGATCATAGGTACTTCAACTCCCTTCCGGGAGCAGGATTCGCCGCCTACCGTTTTCAGGTGTGCTCTGAAATTATTATAGCACAGTTTTCGGCATTCATAAACATTAACAATGGGCAGTTTCCCAAAATGACCTTATTCCTATAAAACCCAATTAAAAGCAAAAAAGAGTGTCAATCTCCAAAAAGCGGAGACTGGCCCTCTTTTTGTTTGCATATACCCTTTCAATCATCAAAATAGAGCAGGAAATTCGACAAATAAAAATCACCGAAATGGCAATTCAAGCCACATCGGTGATTTTTATTATTCATTCAAATTCAGCACATAGGGATGGAATATCCTCAATTACTCAAATCTGTATCGGCTATCCTTCCATCTGAAATCGTTATGATCCTGTCACACTGTTTTGCAATGTTCATGTCGTGCGTTACAATGATTATCGTTTTCTTCATTTCTCTGCACATTCTTTCAAGTAGTTTCATGACTTCTTTGCCCGATTTTCCATCCAGATTTCCTGTCGGCTCATCACATAGCAATATATCCGGATCATTGATAAGTGCCCTTGCGATCGCTGTTCTTTGCTGCTGACCGCCCGAAAGCTGTGAGGGATAATGTTTCACCCTCTTTTCAATTCCGAGCTTTTTGCATAGATCATCCACATAACTTTTTTCAGGCTTTTTATTTATTATCATGGACGGAAATAGGATATTTTCCAGTGCTGTAAGTTCGGGAACAAGCTTGAAAAATTGAAACACAAATCCTATTTTTTCTGCCCTTAATTTGGCAAGTTCTTTATCACCCAATTTTAATATTTCCTGTTCTCCAATGTATACTTTTCCGTCAGCCTGCCGGTCAAGTCCACCGATAATATTCAGCAAAGTGGACTTTCCGCTGCCTGATGCACCAATAATCGCTGTCATTTTTTCTTTTTCAAATGAAATAGTTACATCATCCAAGGCTTTGACGGATGTTTCCCCCTTACCGTAAATTTTAGATATATTTTCAGCTTTAATGATTGCATCCATATTCTATTCCTTCCTGTCCGAAAAATCGTCTGACAATTCAGACTTGATATGTTTCTTCTGTATAAATGCTACACACACTATGCATAGAACGCAGATTACAAGCGATATCACTGCAAACGCCTGAAACCATGACGGCACCCACATTTCATCTCCCAACAGATATGTATAGCGAAGCGATCTGAGCTGTTCACTGATAACATCTGCGGCTGCACTGTCTGTACTCATCAGGCTGTCACGTTTCGTTATCAATTCGCAGTATGTATCATATTTATCCATCAATATTCTGCGGAAAATACCGATCACACCTGCACCTGCGATCATGCTGATGATCGGTTGTTTTAAGCTGTCTGCAATGAGATACACGGTGAGTTTTTTATGCGTCAGTCCAAGGCTGCGGATAATATGGAAAGTCCCTGCTTTCTGCCTTAGTTTCAGTTTCAGCACATTGCAGTAACCGATAATATAAATGGAAAACAGCAGGACAAAAAGACATAAAATCGTAGAATACTTATTGACATTATTGTAAATATAATTCCGCTTTAATTCGTAGCGTGTTGTGGCTTTCATTCTCATTTTGTTTGTAACAGAAGCGGCAAGTATATTTCTGAGCTGATCTTCATTCCCTTGTGCCTTGAAAAGTACTTTGTGATAGGAATTGTTGAATATCCCCAGTGTTTCAGCGTATTCTCCGTTCATCAGAAGAAATCCCGTATAATATCTGAGATCGACCAATACTGCCGAAGCAAATTCGTCTTCATTGAGCGTTTCCGCATCTGTATGTATCGTATTGCTGACCGTCATTTCCCGTTCCAGAATTTCTTCCGGCATCCAGCCTGTTTTGTCCGCTTTTGCCGAATAGATCGTATACGGTGTATCGGCGACAAGCGTATTTTCCTGATCCATGACAGACACCCATGCTGCACCATCTGCGGAAATTTCTGCTCCGAATAATTTCCGGATCAGTGCATCGCTCATCAATATACAGGGAATTGCGGATGTATCTTTTTCCAATCCAAGTATCTGACGATTTTCCTCACGCATTAAATTTGACAACAAAATACTATTTTCTGTTCCGTCAGCATCTGCTAAAATATAGAACGGCTCACTGCAGCAGTATGTATTTTCTGCACCATTTTTACAAAGTGCATCGATGTCGCTTTGTTTCATTCCGCCTGCGTCATGGGGTGCAAGATAATTGGCTTGTGCTATGCCCATGTCAGCAGTCAAATAACAATCGCAGCCAAGCTTATCCAAATCGATGCCACTCTCCGCTTCATATATCCCTTTTGGTGCAAAATAACTGCTGAGTGTTGTCTGGGCGACAACAGTCTCTCCCTTTCCGTCATTCACGCAGTACAGATAGCATACAACACTTGTGAAAATCACACATACAAGTGTAAAGCCACAATTCTATTCCAAATGTTAATAGCTGGATAAGTCAAAGAATTTTCATCTCATGCAAGTTTACGA
>CANRFM010000012.1 GCA_947629905.1 uncultured Clostridia bacterium | reverse complement strand
TTTTATTATACCACATTTCGTTTCTCTTGTCAAGCCTTTTTTCAAAAATTTTTATTTTTTCTTTTCGGCTTGGCTTGTGGTCTTGCGCCGTTCCACGCTTTTCGTGTGACAGCTTTATTATTATAGCATATTTTTTCGGGTACGTCAAGTTGGAAAAATGCACAAATTTTTTCTCTTTTTTCTCCACTTCCTTTACATTCTGTTCTCAAAGCGCTTTTTCGCTTCTTTTGCAACAATTTTCTGCGAAACATCGCTATTTTCTGCATCAAGTATTTTTCTCCGTCCAAAAATCGCCGCCGCATTGCGCAAAAAAATTTGCAGTTACCCCCTTTTCAAATCCTGCATAATATGGTATAATAAGCATGAGCTACAACAGTCTGCAAATGCGGCTGCAATTGTATAGGAGGGTATTGCTATGATAATGGAACGATACAACGAATGGTGCGAAAAAGCAGTAGATGACGCTGACCTGCAGGAGGAACTGCGCTCTGTTGCCGGCAAGGAGGATGAGATCCGTGACCGTTTCTACCGTGATCTGGAATTTGGCACGGGCGGGCTTCGGGGTGTCATTGGTGCGGGGACGAACCGCATGAACGTCTACACCGTGCGCCGTGCAACGCAGGGACTTGCCAATTATGTGAAAAAATCCTTTGATAAGCCAAGCGTGGCGATCTCTCATGACAGCCGCATCAAGTCCACTCTGTTTGCCAAAGCTGCCGCTTCGGTGCTTGCTGCTAATGGCATTCAGGTACATATGTATTCTGAACTGATGCCGACACCCATGCTGTCCTATGCCGTGCGTGCTTTGCATTGCAGCGCCGGCATTATGGTGACTGCCAGCCACAACCCTGCCAAGTACAACGGCTACAAGGCTTACGGCGCTGACGGCTGCCAGATCACGCTTGAGGTTGCTGAACAGGTCATTCACGAGATCAATTCGCTAAATCTGTTCACGGATGTGAAGTACTGCGATTTCGACAAGGCTGTCAATGACGGCATCGTTTCCTATATCGGGCAGGATGTGATCGAGGGCTACTATCAGAACGTCCTCGCACAGGGTATCAATACGGAACTCTGCGCATCGAGCGGTCTGAAGATCGTTTACACGCCCCTCAACGGCACCGGAAACAAGCCCGTCCGTGAGATTCTCTCCCGTATCGGCATTCAGGATGTGACTGTCGTTGCCGAACAGGAAAACCCGGACGGCAATTTCCCGACCTGCCCCTACCCGAATCCTGAGATCCGTGAGGCGCTTTCCCTCGGTCTGCAATACTGCGACAAGGTGAAGCCCGACCTGCTGCTTGCCACCGACCCGGATGCCGACCGTGTGGGCATTGCCGTACCGGACGGGGAGGACTATGCCCTGTTCAGCGGCAACGAAGTCGGCGCACTGCTGACAGAATACATTTGCAGCCAGCGCAAGGCAAAGGGCACTATGCCGGAACGTCCTATTGTTGTCAAAACGATCGTGACCACCGACCTCATCAAGGCAATTGCGAAAGAATACGGACTGGAGACCATCGAAGTCCTGACCGGGTTCAAGTTCATCGGCGAGCAGATCGGTCTGCTCGAAGCAAAGGGCGAGGAGAACCGCTATGTATTCGGCTTTGAGGAAAGTTACGGCTACCTTGCCGGTACGTATGTGCGTGACAAGGATGCTGTCGTTGCCTCCATGCTCATTTGCGAAATGGCTGCCTACTACCGGACACAGGGCATTTCGCTTTTGCAGGCAAGGGAGAACCTCTACAAGAAATACGGTCTGTTCCGCCATTCGCTCCAGAGCTTCACATTTGAGGGCGAAAGCGGCATGAACAAGATGAACGCGCTCATGGAGAGCCTGCGCACGGAACAGCCGGCTGCCATCGGCGGGCTGAAAGTCGTTTCCGTCTCCGACTATGAGACCAGCCTGACCACCGACAAGCAAACCGGCAAGCAGACAGCCATCACACTCCCGAAGTCCAATGTTCTGGTATTCGATCTGGAACAGGGTGCAAAGGTCGTGGTCCGTCCGTCCGGCACAGAGCCGAAGATCAAGTGCTACTACACCACGATCGGCAATACCATGGACGAGGCGCTTGCCACCGAAGCAAAACTGGTCGAGGACTTCGACAAATTGTTTCAGTAAATAGCCAAAAAACAAACGCTGTACCGGAGCCAAACCCGGTACAGCGATTTTTATTTCCATAAATCATCCCAGCTGCTCATACTGCACAGAAACAGCGCCTGCGTATATTCCGACGGGTCTGCCATAGTAAGGTAGTCCTCCCCGACCAGTTCCAGATCGACCACACAAATTTCGCTGTAGTGCTGCAACAGAAACGGCACCATGCAGTCCGCAAAGCCGTCCTTGAACAGCAGCAGCTTCTTGCCATTATCTAAATTTGTCCGGATGATGAGCCGCTCCGCAGGATTTCCCAGATAAAACCGATACATATCCTTGCTTTCGAGAGCGCTTTCATTGTACAGCATCGTACTCCGGTCTTGCGGAACACTGTCGCCGTTATATGCCAGTACTTCGGTAATTTCCGCACCGCCCTCCATGCTGTAGAGGTCAAGCACATCCGCCTTTACCCCGTCATACAGCGTCCTTGCATAGAGATTGCCCCGAAATTCCGTGCTCAGGTGCGAAATGACATACCGCTGATACGGCACAGGCGTAAAGCCCATTTTCTGGATCGTTGACTGGTATACATAGTATGCCCCGTAATTTGTCCAGTGCGTATCCGTCCGGTAATAGATATAGTCCTCTTTCATGGAGGAAAGCACATTGTACGCATCCACACAGCGGATACCGCTGTGCATTTCGCTGTAGATCTGCTGAATGCGTGTACTCTGTTCTGCATTGACGGCATTTGCCGGAAGTGTTGTCTCATAGATCTCCGAAGCAGACGGCACCAGTACAAAGCAGGTCGGCAGCCCTGTTTCCGTGTAGAACGTATTCACCGGCGCAGCTGCCTCCGCTGCGGACGGTACGTCCTCCGCTATCAGCTTTTCGAGCAGCCTGTCGTCCGTCACATACACGCCGTGTATCATCTTCTCCCCGACCAGCAGATCGGTGCGGCTTTTTAGCTGAAAGAGCACGTCATGAAACCCAAGATGCTCCTGCAAATAGCTTTCGAGCTGCAACGCCCAGACCCCGTTGAACACGGTTTTCACCGTCGGTTTCGGAAAGGCAGACGGCACAAATGCCTTTGCCGTACCGGCTAACATGATCAGATAGATCAGCACCACCACAAGCACCATGCGGCGGTGTTCCCGGTTTTCTTTCATGGCAGCGCCCCCTTTCTACAGTTTCAGGAACAGCCCCGTGACACGTTCCCCGTACAGCATGGAAGCCAGACTGAAGAGCAGCAGTCCCCCATGTATCAGCGGTTTCCACACCGCCTGCAATTTTCCGGGACGCATCAGGCGTTCCGTGATATTGCGGAACAGGTCGGTTGCGATATACAGCCCCAACAGCAGCAGAGCGATATACGAGGTGAAGAAGTAGATCCCGTACTGATCGGCAATTCCGTTCCCGAAACCAAGCATCGCCTTCCAGATCTGCGCTGCATCTGCCATATCCTCCGCAAAAAACAGCACCCATGCAAACTGTAACACAATGCCCGTGTAAAGCATACCAAGTACATAGCGTTTCCGGATGAAAGGTGCAAGCACCAACCGTTCCAATAACAGCAGCAGCCCGATCGTGATGCCCCACAGCAGGAACTGCGGCCTGCTGCCATACCATATCCCGATCAGCCCCCACATCAGCACCAGTCCCAGATACCGGAAAGCCCTGCTTCGCCGTTCATGAAACAGAAAATGCCGGAAATTTTTCTGAAACCAGAGCGACAGTGTCATGTTCCACCGCTGCATATAGGCAGTTACACTCGGCGCAAAAAACGGCTGACTGAAATTCTCCGGCAGCGAAAAGCCAAAGCATTTTCCCAGTCCCCTTGCCATTTCCGCATAGCCGAACAGCTCAAAATACAGGTACATGGAAAATGCCAGTGTTGTCAGCCATGCCGTCAGCATACTCATCTCCGCCGGCTGCCGCAGTTCCCGGAACACATACCCGAATGTGTCCGCCAAAACCACCTTG
This sequence comes from uncultured Clostridia bacterium, assembly GCA_947629905.1. Taxonomy (GTDB): domain Bacteria; phylum Bacillota; class Clostridia; order Oscillospirales; family Ruminococcaceae; genus UBA3855. The sequence goes on along the minus strand of CANRFM010000012.1, from coordinate 53,566 downwards.
AGGGCAAGCCCCCGGATAAAAGTCGCCAGCCCCTCACTCAGCCCCGCAAGGCTTCTCTGCCTGTCTGTCAATTGCTTCCGGAATTCCGCATAGCCCATCAGCGGTCCGGCATACAGCACCGGAAAAAACAGCAGGTACAGCGCCAGTTTCCGGGGGTCTGTCTCCGCCGTGTGACGGCTGCGGTAAATGCCGATCAGGTATTCCAGTCCCAGCAGCGTATAGACGGCAATGCCAAACGGGAACAGAAAATTCGTCTTGACCTGATCTGTATGGCGCACCTGTATCAGCATAAAAGCCTGTATCACTGCCGAAAAAGCCAGTACTGCCGCCGCTGCCGTTTTTTTCTGCTTGGAGCGTTCAAGCAGCAGCCCGACTGCATAGTCAAAGCACAGGAAAGCTGCCGGATAGAGCAGCCTTGCCGGATTGCCCCAGCCGTAAATTAACAGGCTGCACAGCAGCAAAAAGCCGTTTTTGCAGCGTTCCGGTAAAAAAGAATAGCACAGCAGCACCACCGGCAGCAGTGCCACCGTAAATGTAAAGGATGAGAGGTACATATCAGTCCTCCGCTTTCCGGGCGTATTTCGCCAAAAATTCTTCCCTTGTCATCATCGAGCCAAGCACCTCCGCCAATGCCTGCGCCGACAGCAATTCCGGCAGCCCCAGTTCCCTTTGCAAAGCACGGCGCTTTTCCGCACAGTCCGGTCTGCCGCTCAAGCCCGCAAAATACAGGTCATTCCGGGTGATCGGCTCGCCTGCGGGGGCTTCCCCGGCAAGCACCCCTGCCCGCCGGAACGTCTCCCGGAGGATCTCCGCCTCCATGCCCTCCACGCCGAGTTTTCCCTCAGCAGAGGGCTTTTCCTTGCGCTTTTCCTTGCCGAAAATATCGGGGATATACAAATTCCGGATATCCCCCTCCGGCACAGCGCCCCGCAGATAATTGCGGATGCGGAACCCTGCCCGGTCAGAATCTGTTAAGATCAAAATCCCCGTCGTAACCGCATAGTGACGGATCAATTGCAGCATCTCCGCATCCCGGAAGATCCGGAACCCGTTTGTGGGGATAATGACAGCCCGCACCAGAGAGGAGAGCTTGATCTTGTCATACTTTCCCTCCACGATGATCGCCTGCCGGATATGCAGCAAGGTTTTCTGTTCTGTCATTTTCTCAGCATCTCCACAATGGTTTTCTCAAAAAGCACCCGTTCATCCACAGCCCCCGAATGCAGCCGGTATTCCGCATCCCGCAGCAATTTCAGGCAGTGCGCAATATGCTCCGGCTGTTCCCCTGCTGCCGTGCGGAATGCATTCTCCACCGCAAACCCGAACCGGTAGGAAAAATCCGCCATCATATCCTGCACAGTCTTTCCCGCAAGCCTTGCCGCCGCCGCCCGCTGCACATCCGTCAGGCTGCCTGCCACCGCAGCAAGCAGATAGGACGTTTCCACACGCATGGCAAGCAGTTCATTGACACAGCGCATCGCAGCCGCAGCATTATGCCTGAGAACCGCATCCGTCAGCCGGTAGACAGCCGTATCGAGCTGCGGTACGACCATCTCCTGCACCATCTGTTCCGTAATTTCTCCGCCGTCCGCAAAGGCGCACAGCTTGTCCATCTCCTGCCTCAGCTGCAGCGTCTGCGCTCCGCAGTACCCCGCAAGGCTCACCGCAGCCGGACGGTCAATGGTACAGCCCCGCTTTTTTGCCATGGCAGTAATATCGCTGATCATCTGCGACTGACTTTTTGGCTCAAAGCAGCAGACTGTCCCGTGTTTGGCAATGAAATCGATGAGGGTCTTGTTTTTCGCCGTGGGCTTCTTGTTCTTCCCCGTCTTGCCGCCGAACACGTCAAACCCCGTCACATCAAACACCAAAATCGTCTGCCCTGCCGCCTGTTCTGCCACGGCAAGCAAGGCTTTCCGCTGCTCCTCCCGCAGGCTTTCCATGTTGCAGTCGTGAATACGGATGCAGTTAAAATCCGCCAGCATCGGGCAAAGATCCGCCTCCTCCGCAAGGCGGCTGACATCGAGATTCGTGCCGTCCAGTTTGGTGATACTGTCCGGTTCCCCGCCTGCAATGGCTTTCAGGAGACGTGCCGTGTTCTGCTCCACAGCTGCCACATCGCTGCCGTACAGATAGTAGAGATTGGAAAATCTGCCATTTTTCACCTGTTCCTGCAAGCCCCTTGCATCCAGATTTGCCATTACAGCCTCCTTACCCGGCATTTGCCGTCGTCCGCAATTCTTACTTCAAGATTATTTTCGCCCACAAACGTATGCGCATCCGGGCGGCAGCGGCTCTCACTGTCCAGTACCGTCAAAATGCCGCATTCCGGCGGTGCGGTTTTATTTCTGCCGTAAAGCACCAGTATTTCGGGCTTTTCTACAATTTCCGCACTGCCGTCTGTGCAGACATAGGTCATACCTGCATATTCCACCGTTACCCGTGAAGCTTCCGCAGTGATTTTTGCCCCGTGAAAGAGCAGCTCCCGGCGTTCAATGTACTCCGGCACTGCGCCGAACAGCGTTTCCTCCGTCTCCGCAAAGGTGCAGACCTGCTCCGGCTGATGAAAGGCAAAATAGCGGCTGTAATTCCGCAGATTTGCCTCTTTTGTCTCCCACAGGAAGAGGTTTTCAACCCGTTCCAGACCATTTTCAGAAAGGTAGGCATCCGCATAGGCAGGCGCACCGGAAGCGCCGCACAGATCGAACACCACCGCATCCGCACCGCCGGACAGCACGACCACGCAATTCCGCCCTTCTCCCAGTACGGTGATCCGCAGGTCTTCCTGCTGAAAACGGCTCTCCCACCCGGCTGCCGCACACACGGTCACAAAGGCGACCACAGCCGCCGCTGCGGTGTGCTTTTTGTTTCTTTCCAGATAATGGCACACAGCAACAAGAACAAGCCCCGCCCCAAGCACAAACAGCAGCACCTTGCTCCCGGTCGGCACATATGCCCATGCAAAACCGGCTGCCGTTTCCGAAACATACGCCACAAACTTGCAAAGCCCGTCCGCACCGGACAGCAGCAGTTCCGCCGGAACACCCTGCCCGCCAAGCAGAACGGCTATCATACCCAGCAGCATGGCAAGCATACACACCGGAACGAGCAGCAGATTGGACAGCGGCGAGATCAGGGAAATTTCCCGGAAAAAGACAGCACTTGCCGGAAACAAAGCTGCCCACACCCAACAGAAGCCTGCGATTTGTTTCAGTAGTTTCTGCCAGAAATGTTTCACGGGCATACCTGCTGTCATGTACGGTGCGATGACACCCATTCCGCAAGCACCGCAGCACGAAAGCCAGAACGCCGCACTGTGCACCACAAACGGATTCCCGATACCAAGCAGCAACATGGCAATGCTCAGGGAATTGAGGGAGTCTGCCCTCCGGTAAAACACCACGGCAGCCTGCCGCAGCAATACCATGATACAGGCACGCTCCACCGAAACTGTCTCCCCTGCACAAATGACAAACAGACCGCATACCCCTGCCATCAGCAGAAAGGACAGCTTCCTGCCCGCTTTCAGCCGTTTCAGAATACCGGCAATGCACAAAGCGATAAAATCCAGATGCAGCCCTGAAACTGCCAGAATATGCCCGATCCCCGCACGGGACAAGGCCGTCCGGCTGCTGCGGCTCATCCCCGATTTATCCCCGAACAGCATTCCCGTGAGCATGGCACCCGTCTGTTCACCCATGTGCGCTTTCAGCCTGTCCGTCACCGTCCTGCGCCAGTGAAAAACCATGCTGCGCAGCGTGGGCTTGCCGGCTGTACGGTTCAGCAGCACTGCCCCTGTATCAAACCGCAGGAAAATGCCGTTTGCCTTGGCATAGCTCTCCCCGTCAAAGAGGTAATCCGTTTTCTCCGTCTCCGGCACACCCGAAAGTGTAATGATTTCGCCATAGGACAAATCTGTCCGGTCGGTAAAATATTCCACCCTTGCCGGAACAGCGCCATTCAGTTTTCCGTCCAGAAAGTACCGGGCGTAGCCGCTTTCGTATACCGTCACCGCCGAGACCGTTCCGGTGAATGCCGTCTCCTGCCCGGCACAGGCAAGCTGCGCCGCACTGCGGGCATCCGCCTGCCAATACAGGCAGCACGCCGTCAGACATGACAGCGTGCCGACCACAATATACCGCCGCCAGCCCTTGCGCACCAACAGCAGACCACAGCCCGTGAGCAGAACCGCCCCGCAGGCCGTGAACACCGACAGCGAAAAAGATGCCAGCACCAGCCCGAACACAAAGGGCAATCCAAGGAAAACCGCCGGGCGTTTCATCAGTCCTTAAAGAACAAGGGCAGCTTTTCCAGATAAATAATGTCCGTCCGGTCTGCCGCATCGCCCTCAGCAAGAACTGCCGCACAGCCGGCGATCTTGCCGCCTGCCTGTGCTGTGAGTTCCGTCAGCGCACGCAGGGACTCTCCGGTGCTGATGACATCATCTACGATCAGCACCCGTTTCCCGGTCAGCATCCCGTACTTGTCCTGTCCGAGATACAGCACCTGTTCAGCGGCGGTCGTAATGGACTTTACCTTGACGGCGACCACGTCTTTCATGTAGATCTTGACGGATTTCCGGGCTACCACATAGGGCTTGCCGCTCTGCCTTGCCATTTCGTAGGCAAGCGGGATGCCCTTGCATTCCGCCGTCAGCAGCACGTCAAACTCCGGGCATTTCTCCAACAGCGCCTTAGCACTTGCGACCGTGATCTCCACATCAGAGAACATGACAAATGCTGCAATATCGAGCTTTTCATTCACAGGGCATTTCTCCAGCCGCCGGGTCAGCCCTGCGATCTGCATTTCATAAAATTCAGCCATTTCCGGACTCTCCTTTTCAGCCGAGCGACTGTTCGCCCCAGCCCATCTGCTTTCCCGCCAACAGGTGGAAATGCAGGTGCATCACACTTTGCCCGGCATCTTCCCCGCAGTTGTTGATGACACGGAAACTGTCGATCTTCTCATCCGCTGCGATCTTGCTGATCGCCTCAAAAATCTTGGCGACCTGCACGGAATTATCCGCCGTGATCTTTTTTGCACAGCAGATATGCGTTTTCGGCACGAACAGGTAGTGTACCGGCGCAATGGGGCTGATGTCCTTGAACGCAAAGACAAAATCATCCTCATACACCTTGGCAGAGGGAATTTCCCCTGCAATGATCTTACAGAATAAACAATCTTCCATGATCTTTCTCCTTACTGTATCATTTCAGAGACCACAGTCTCCAATGCAGCCAAAGCCTTCTCTGTCAGGGCAGCATCCCCGATACCAGCCATTGCGCTGTCCGGTCTGCCGCCTCCCTTGCCGCCTGTGAGCGCTGCAAGCTTCTGCACGATCTTTCCGGCGTGTGCGCCCTTTGCCGCTGCCGCCTTGCTGCACACGCAGTAGAGCTGTGTCTTGTCCAGTCCTGTGCTTGCCAAAACAGCGATAAACGCATCGGGCGTATCTTTCAGGCGGTCGCCCATTTTGCGCAGCAGATCGGCATTGGCACCCTCGACTGTTTTTGCGGCAATTTTCACGCCGTGGATGTCCTTTGCCGTTTTCGCAAGGTCTTCCACCGCACCGCCGGCTAATTTCTGCCGGAGCGTATCGACTGTCTTTTCGGTCTCCCGGAGCTGTGTCATGACAGCTGCACACTTCGCCGGGAGTTCGTTCGGGTTGCCGAGTTTCAGTGCCTTTGCGCTTTCGTCAAGGGTCTCCTGCATAGTGTGGAGCAGGTGCAGCACATTCGCACCCGTGACAGCCTCGATACGGCGCACGCCCGATGCCACAGAGCTTTCTGAAACGATATGGAACAGCCCGATATTGGCAGTATTCGCCACGTGCGTACCGCCGCAAAATTCCACGGAAACGCCCCCGGCTTTCACGACACGAACAATGTCGCCGTACTTTTCGCCAAACAAAGCCATTGCGCCAAGCTGCTTCGCCTCAGCAATGGGCATCTCATTGACCTCGACCGGAATTGCCTGCAAGATCCACTGATTGACAAGTTCTTCCACCTTACAGATCTCATCCGTTGTCATGGCACTGAAATGCGAGAAGTCAAACCGGCAAGCCGTCTCGTTGACAAGCTGTCCTGCCTGATGCACGTGTTCGCCCAGAACCTGCCGCAGTGCAGCCTGCAACAAATGCGCCGCTGTATGATTGCGCATGATGTCCTGCCGCCGTTCCACGACAATAGCAGCTTCCACCTCGTCCCCGACGTGACAGCTTCCGCTTTCCACAGTACCATGATGCAGGAAATGCCCGTCCTCGTCCTTCATGACAGAGGAAACCGCAAACACCATTCCGCCTTCCCCGCAGATTCTGCCGCTGTCGGAGATCTGTCCGCCGCTTTCCGCATAGAACGGTGTCACATCGAGTACTAACGCCGCATTGCCGCTGACAGCCTCCACAGGCACGCCGTCCTGAAGAATGGCAAGGATCTTTGCCTTTGCGGTAAATGCCTGATACCCGACAAAAGTTGTTTTCGGCACGTCAAGCTTGACGGCATCCTCTGCCCATGAAGAGCTTGCCTTTGCCAGATGGTCTGCCTTGGCGGTGTCTCTCTGCTTCTGCACCAGTGCCCGGTAGCCGGCTTCATCGACCGTCAGCCCGTGTTCTGCTGCGATCTCCACCGTCAGGTCAAACGGGAAACCGTAGGTATCGCTCAGGCGGAACACATCCTCCCCGGCAAGCTGTCCGTCTGCCTTTTCGATCAGTTCATTGAGCAGCTCCAGACCCCTGTCAATGGTCTTGGCAAAGGTCTCCTCCTCCACCTGAATGATCTTCTTGATATAGCTGCGCTTTTCCTCCAGTTCGGGGTAAGCGCACTTGTTTTCGTCAATGACCGTATCGCAGACCTCATGCAGGAATGTCCCCCGTATGCCGATCATTCTGCCGTGACGGGCAGCCCGCCGCAGCAGACGGCGCAGCACATAGCCCCTCCCCTCATTGGACGGCAGCACACCGTCGCCCACCATGAACGTTGTAGAACGGATATGGTCGGTGATCACACGCAGGGAAACATCATTTGCTTCGTTCTGCTTGTAGGTGATCCCGGCAATGCGGGAAATGTGCTTCATGATATTCTGCACGGTGTCCACCTCAAAGAGGTTGTCCACGCCCTGCATCACGCAGGCAAGGCGTTCCAGTCCCATGCCGGTGTCAATGTTCTTGTGTTCCATTTCAGTATAATGCCCGTTGCCGTCGGAGTCGAACTGGCTGAACACCAGGTTCCACACCTCGACAAAGCGGTCGCACTCGCAGCCGACATGGCAGTCCGGCTTGCCGCAGCCCTTGTCTGCACCACGGTCAAAATAGATCTCCGAACACGGACCGCACGGACCGGAACCATGCTCCCAGAAATTATCCTCTCTGCCCATGCGCACCATGTGGGACGGGTCAACGCCGATCTCCTTTGTCCAGATGTCATAGGCTTCATCGTCATCCTGAAAAACGGAGCAATACAGCAGCTCCTTGGGCATTTTCAGGACTTCCGTGAAAAATTCCCACGCCCAGCCGATCGCCTCACGCTTGAAATAATCCCCGAACGAGAAATTGCCGAGCATCTCAAAATACGTGCCATGCCGTGCCGTCTTGCCGACATTCTCAATATCGGGGGTACGGATGCACTTCTGACAGGTCGTTACCCGCACATTCGGGGGGACAGCCTGTCCGAGGAAGAATTTTTTCAGCGGTGCCATACCGGAATTGATGAGCAGCAAGCTCTTGTCGCCCTGCGGCACAAGAGAAGCACTTGCCATCCGGGTATGCTGCTTGCTTTCAAAGAAGGACAAAAACTGCTCACGCAGATCATTCAGTCCACGCCATTCCATCGCAACTCACTCCATCGCAAAAGATTTTCACAGCGTTCTGCACGCTGCACATACACATATAGTATAGCAAATTTCCGGCAAAATGTCAATCATTTTACCGGAAATTTTTTCTTTCTGTCTGTTCTGTCATTCCGTGCTGTCTCCCGGTTTTTTCAGGCGCAGCTTCGGATGCCGTACCGCACGGCGGAACTGCTTCAGCGTGCGGGCAAGCTGTGCAGCCGGCAGACCGACCACGTTGAAATAATCCCCCTCGATGCCCCGCACCAGCAGCGCACCCTTGCCCTGAATGCCATAAGCGCCCGCCTTGTCAAACGGTTCTCCCGTATCGAGGTAGGCTTCGATCTCCGCCGCATCAATGGGGTAGAACGTCACCTGTGTTTCCGCCGTGAATGCCGTCGTCTGCTTTCCGAGATACAAAGCAACCCCCGTCATGACCGTGTGTGTCCTCCCGGAGAGGGCTTGCAGCATACGGCGGGCATCGTCCCTGTCTTTCGGCTTGCCCATGATCTCGTCCTCAAGGATAACGACCGTGTCGCAGCCGATCACAATATCTTCCGGAAATTCCGCTGCCGCCATTGCCGCTTTCTTGTCGGCAAGGTAGATCGCTGCCATATCCACCGGCATTCCGGCAGGCAGTGTCTCGTCCGCATCCACCGGATGCACGATGAAATCCTCCTCCACAAGGTGCAGCAATTCCTGCCGTCTGGGCGAACCGGATGCAAGTATCAGGCTCATTTCAACAGCTCCTTCGGGTCATAGTCGGGGTGCAGCACAAGGTGGGAATTTTCCGTGACTTCCTTCCGGTACTGTTCCTGCCATTCCTCCGGTGTGAAATCCTCCACCGAAACGGAAATATGTGACGGCAAACAGCCGATCGCCTCGGTCAGGGCAGCGGCAAGCTTTTCTGCGGCTGCCTGTTTCTGCGCATCGGTGCGCCCTTTCAGCATTTTGATCGAAATATGCGGCATGGTATCCATTCCTTTCCTCTGTGATGACTTGTTACATTCATCATACCATATTTTCCGGAAAAAAGCAAGCCCCCTGCAAAAATTAACAGTTGCGATCTATTCCAAGTCCACGATGACAAGCTCCGGGCGGTTGTAAATTCTCGGCACAAGCGGTGTAATTCTGGCAAGCCCCCGGCTCACGAGCATGGTCGTATTGCCGCTTTGGTACTCCCCGCCGGCATATGCCGGGAAAAGCCCCTGATCCGGCGCATACAAGCCGTTGATCAGAAACGGGATGCGCCACTGTCCGCCGTGTGCATGACCGCTCAGTACCAGATCAAAGCCCTGTTCTACATAGTCCTCAAACCGTTCCGGACGGTGGGAAAGCAGAACAGTGTAGTACCCGTTGTCCGATTCTGCCTTTACCTTTTCAAGCTGTGCCGAAAATTCAAGGCGTTTCTCCTGCCCTTCGTCCGGCGGAAAGGCATAGGCGATCGGGTCGTCCACGCCGCAGAGATTGAACGTCTGCCCGTTGACCGTCAGCGTGACAGTTTCCCCGGAAAGAATTTCAATCCCGCAGTCATGGAGAATCTGCATATCCTCCTCAAACTGTTCCATTGTACCCCAGCATTCATGGTTGCCGATCACATAGTAACACGGGTAAATCTCCTCCAAAGCCCGCAGCGTTGTTTCAGCGGCTTCCGTGTCCATCCGTTCGTCAAAAATATCCCCGCCCAGCAAGACCAGATCGGGTTCCTGCTGTGCCACAGCATCCAGTAAGGTCCGCTGCCCCTTGCCGTAGGGGTTGGCGTGCAGATCTGTGATCAAAGCAAGGCGCACCCTGTCGGAGATCTGTTCCGCATCCACGGTATACCTGCGCACCGCAAGCGAATGATTTAGTCCCGGCAGCAGCAGGATTATCAAAATAATAGCGATAGTCCTGAACCAGTGCCGCTTCTTCTTCGGCTGCGGCTGTTCCGGGTTCTGTTCCTTGTCGTCCTTCATCTGTATGCCCCCTCAGAAATCAAATGCCTCCGAAATAATATCATCCAGATCCGAAAAGCCGATGTTCCGGTTCTTATACTCCATCAGAAGCAGCTGCACTTCTGCTTCTCCGGTTGCCTGTGTGTGGGCGATCGCCTGTTCGAGCAGGCTGTCGATGTATTTCTCATCCACATACCCCAAAGGCAGCAGGCGGCGGATGTTCTCCACGTCATTCAGTTCGGTCAGATAGGCGATGATGCCCCGGATATAGCGCTTGACATACGAGGAAAAAAACACATTGTCCGGCTCGGAAAGCGACATCAGCACGGCAAGAGAATGCTTGAAGGCTTCCGACTTTATGTCAAAAAACAGGCGCTGCCGGTTTTCTATGTCTTTCTCCTCCCAGAACCGGTACAGGCGCTGCACATCCTCTGCCCTTGCTTCTGTGTCCGTGCCGCTGTGTATCCGGACACGGCAGTCTTTTCTGACCAGTTCCAGAAATTTGTATTTTGCCGTAAACAGCCGCATATCCGTCACCTGCTCCGAGAGCGTGAATGTCTCCACCTGTTTCGGGCCACCCAGATCGCCAAGCAGCTTATGTACCGTATCCGGTATCGTGATATGCCGCATATCCGGACACCGGAACAGAATGCCCTGCTCGATGCACCATGCCGGTTCTTTCGCCTCTGCCCATGCCGTCTCCGCAAAGGCGTGCGGCGAAATATCCCCGATACTGCCTTTTAATGTTACAGAAGCAAGGGCTTTGCATTGCAGAAATGCCTGTGTTCTGACAATTTCCGTTTCCGCCGGCAGCGTGATCTCCCGCAGTGCCAAGCAGCCCGCAAATGCCCTTTCGCCGATCTCTTTCAGGTGTGCCGGGAGCTGCACCTGCTTCAGTGCGCTGCATCCGGCAAAGGCTTCTGTCTCGATCAGCTCCGCACCGTCCGGGATGATGATCTCCGTCAGCGCCGTGCAGTCCCGGAAAGCCCCCTGCCACACGATGCCCAACTGCTCCGGCAGGATGACTGTTTTCAGTGCCGTACACCCGGAACAGATGTCCTCTGCCATTTCCTGCACGTTGCCGGGAAAGCGGATGTGCTGCAGCGCTGTACAGCCGGAAAATGCCCCCCTGCCGACCGTGCGCAGCTTTTCCGGGAGGACGATCTCGCACAGTGCCGTACACCCGGCAAACGCCTCCGCCCCGATGTGCCACAGCCGTTCCGGCAGCACGACCGAGCGCAGTTTGCCGCAGTTCCGGAACGCCCCTGCCCCGATGGAATGAATGTCCGGCGGCAGTTCGATCTGTTCGAGATCATCACAGCTTGCAAATGCTTCCTCTCCGATGGTGCGGATCGTGGACGGCAGTTTTACGGATCTCAGGCGGAAACAGTTCTCAAACGCCCCGTCCCCGATGCTGTCCACGCCCTCCGGAATGTCCACCGTCTGCAGATCCCGGTGGAACGCAAACGCCGAACCGCCGATATGCCGTACCTTAGCCGGAACGGAGATGTTTGCCGTATGCTTGTTGCAGCAGAGGAGCACATTGTCTCCGACAATGACAAAGCTCCGGAATTTTTTGGCATTCAGCCAGCCGGTGTTGGCAAAGGCGTTCCTGCCGATCTCCGTCACGCTGTCTGGAATGACGATTTTCCGCAGCTTTGCACACGCCTGAAATGCACTCCCGCCGATCGTCGTCACGGAATCCGGAAGCTCCAGTGATTTCAGGTTCCGGCACATGGCGAACGCATGATCGCCGATGGACACAAGGCTGCCCGGCAGCGTGATTTTTTCGAGATGTGCATCATCCTGAAAAACTGCCTTTTCGATGCGGCGTATGCCGTCCGGGAGCGTAAGTTCCTTGTCCTGTCCCTGATAGAAAGACAGGATATTATCGCTGTAGTCCATCTGCATCATACGTTTCACCCCCTCGGCTTTCTTCTTTTTTTATTATATCGCAGCCTTGCCTGTTTGTCAAGGCAGTCACGCCTGCGCTTTCAGAAGCCGGAAGTCCTTATGCAGTGCCCGGCAGAAAACAGATGCAGCATTTTGCCTATAGCATCATGATAAAAATTGTGCAGTCTGCTGAAAATGATACAAACCCCTTGACAAAGTAGCAAAAGTATACTATCATAGAAACAGAAGGTAGCAAAAAGCTACTAACAAAAGAGGTGATGAGATGACCGAGTCTGAATTTCTAAGCCGTTACCGCAGCAGCGATTACCCGAAACCCTCCGTGACCGTGGATACAGCGCTGTTCACCGTCCGGGAGGATGCCTTGCAGGTGCTGATGATACGGCGGCAGGAGCATCCATTTCAGGGAAAGCTCTCTCTGCCGGGCGTGTTTGTGGGCATGGAGGAAACACTGGACGAAGCGGCAGCACGGGCGCTTTACAGCAAGACAGGGCTGCGGGACATCTACACGGAGCAGCTTTACACATGGGGCAGCCCGGAACGTGACCCCCGTATGCGGGTGATCTCCGTCTCCTACTATGCCCTTGTCCCGGAACAGAGCCTTGCTCCGCCGGAAGAACCGGCACTGTTCTGCCCGGCAGCGGAGATCGCAGCTTCGGGGGAGATTGCCTTTGACCACAGCCGCATTGTGGCTTGCGGGATAGAACGCATCCGGAACAAGGTGAACTATACCGACATCGCCTTTTCTCTGGTGGATGAGGAATTTACGCTCCCGGAATTGCAGCGCATCTATGAAATTTTACTGGGGCAAAAGCTCTATAAGGCGAATTTCCGCAAGAAGATCGCCGAAAAGATCATCCCGACCGACCATTATACCAGCGGTGCACGGCACCGCCCCAGCCGTATGTACCGGAAAAAACCGGCAACGGCAGAATGAAACCGAAATTTTCCACAAAACACTTGACGATTTCCGGAAAAAGTAGTAGAATAGTAGTGTACGGCGCAAGCCAAATTCTACATACGGAGGAAATCATCATGTCCAAGAAGTTTATCATTGAAACATCCGCACGTCATGTCCATGTGACACAGGAACACCTCGAGATCCTGTTCGGCAAGGGTGCATCCCTCACCAAGAAGAAAGATCTCTCCCAGCCCGGTCAGTATGCCTGCGAAGAGCGTGTGACCATTGTCGGTCCGAAGAAAGAGCTTGCCAATGTGTCCATCCTCGGTCCGGTACGCCCGGCAACACAGGTGGAGCTTTCCGCAACGGATGCCCGTTCCATCGGCATTGCCGCACCCATCCGGGAGTCCGGTGATGTTGCCGGTTCCGGTGCGTGCAAGATCGTAGGTCCCTGCGGCGAGGTCGAGATCACAGAGGGGGTCATCGTGGCAAAGCGCCACATTCACCTCACCCCGGAGGATGCCGAAGAACTGGGTGTCAAGGACAAGGACGTTGTGTGGGTAAAATGCGACACAGACGGCAGGAAGGCAATTCTCGGCGACGTGGTTTGCCGTGTTTCCCCGAAGTTTGCAAGAGCCATGCACATCGACACCGATGAGTCCAATGCCATCGGTGCGGGCAGAGAGCTGTACGGCGAGATCGTACAGATCGGGGACTAACGGACATATGCCGTCCTGTGCGCAGCGCATAGGGCGGCATTCTGCCGTCAGAACAGGAGGTAAGGTATGGAACAGGTTTTGAACGCATGGAAAGCACAGTTGGCTGCCCTGCCGTCCGCAGCGGCGGAAACACTCTGCGATGATAAAACGGCACTCGTCATCGTGGACATGGTCAACGGTTTTCTGACAGAGGGTGTGCTGTCCAGTCCCCGTGCAGCTTCCGTGCTGCCGGCAGTGGAGCAGCTGCTCCGGTTCGCCAAGGCGCATTTCCGGTTTCCGTCTGTTGCCTTTGCGGACTGTCACGAACCGGACTGCATCGAATTTCAGAGTTTTCCGCCGCACTGCATCCGGGGAACGAGCGAATCGGAACTTGCGCCGTCCTTGCAGACGATCGGCGGCTATCAGCGAATCGAGAAAAATTCCACGAACGGCTTTCTTGCGCCGGCATTTCAGGACTATCTGAACCGACAGCCGGAAATAGAACGCATCGTGGTCTGCGGGGTCTGCACGGACATCTGCGTCCTGCAATTCGCCCTCACGCTGAAAACCTACTGCAACCAGAACGACCGGAAACTCGAAGTCCTGCTCCCTGTAAATGCAGTGGAGACCTACGATGCCCCCGGTCACAATGCAGATCTTCTACAGGCAGCCGCCTTGCAGATCATGCAGCAGGCAGGCATTACACTTGTGAAAGAGGTGGCTTACAATGGATGAACGGAATCTGACGATGCTTGTGGATTTCTACGAGCTGACCATGGGCAACGGCTTTCTGGAAAACGGCTGCGGTGAGGAGATCGCCTATTTTGATATGTTCTACCGCAAAGCCCCGGATGATGCTGCCTATGCCATTGCAGCAGGTCTGGAGCAGGTGATCGCCTACCTGAAAAAGCTGCGCTTCACCGAAGAGGACATTGCCTACCTGCGAGGGAAGAAGCTGTTCTGTGAGGCGTTTCTTGACTATCTGCGGCATTTCCGGTTTTCCTGCGATGTGTGGGCAATTCTGGAGGGGACACCGGTATTCCCGTCCGAACCCATTCTGACGGTCAGGGGTCCTGCCATGCAGGCACAGCTCATCGAAACGATGGTGCTCCTCTCTATCAACCACCAGAGCCTGATCGCCACCAAGGCGAACCGCATTGTGACTGCCGCACAGGGCAGACCGGTCATGGAATTTGGTTCCCGGCGGGCGCAGGGGTATGACGGCGCTGTCTATGGGGCAAGGGCTGCTTACATCGGCGGCGTGGCAGGGACTGCCTGTGCCATTGCGGACAGGGCTTTCGGCATTCCGGCACTGGGGACAATGGCACACAGCTGGGTGCAGCTCTATGATTCGGAACTGGAGGCATTCCGGGCATATGCCAAGGTCTACCCGGATGACTGCACGCTTCTGGTGGATACCTACAGTGTCCTGAAATCCGGTGTACCGAATGCGATCACGGTATTCAAGGAACTGGAAGCACAGGGACACCGGGGCAGGGGCATCCGCATCGACAGCGGCGATATGGCGTATCTCTCCAAGAAAGCAAGGAAAATGCTTGACGCAGCCGGACTGGACTATGTGGGCATTGTGGCTTCCAATTCGCTTGATGAATACATCATCCGTGACCTGATCATGCAGGGCGCACAGATCACGAGTTTCGGCGTAGGGGAACGGCTTGTCACCTCGAAATCCGAGCCGGTGTTCGGCGGTGTTTACAAGCTTGCGGCTGTTGAAAAGGACGGACAGATCATCCCGAAGATCAAGATCTCCGAAAATGCCGTCAAGGTCACAAATCCCTCTTTCAAGACGGTGTGGCGCTTGTTTGACAACGAAAGCGGCAAGGCGGTCGCCGATGTGCTGACACTGCACGACGAAGTCATTGACGACACGCAGCCGTATGAGATCTTCGACCCGATACACACCTATAAGCGCAAGACGGTGACGAATTTTACAGCCAAACGGCTGCAAGTGCCTGTCTTTGTGAAGGGCGAATGTGTGTACGAAAGCCCCACACTGCCGGAAATCCAGAAATACTGCAAGGAACAGTTGGAAACGATCTGGGAGGAGGTCAAGCGTTTTGAGAATGCGCAGACCTATTTTGTAGACCTGAGTCAGAAACTCTGGGATCTGAAATATCAGATGCTTGATCGGAAATTATAAGGAGGACAGTATGCATATAATCGGTATCATCGGCGCAATGCCCTCAGAATTGAAAGACATTCAGAACACACAGGAAAATCCCGTGAAAACAGAACTGGCAGGCTACACCTTTTACGAGAGCAGCCACGGCGGGAACCGCATTGTGACGGTCTGCTGCGGTGTGGGAAAGGTCAATGCCGCCTGCTGCACACAGCTGCTGATCGACCGCTTCGGGGCAGAATATATTCTCAACACCGGCATTGCGGGCGGCATGAAGCCCGGTATCCAAGTACTGGAAACGGTGGTTTCCGTGAGTGTGCTGCCGCACGACCTCGATGCGCACTTCCTGAATGACTATCCGCCGTACCACAGCGAATTTGAAGCGGATGAAACGCTCCGCACCCTTGCGGAAACGGTCTGCGGGGAAATGGGTATCGTGAGCCATGCCGGACGGATCGTTTCGGGAGATGCCTTCATCACAGACAGCGCCGTCAAGGCGGCACTGGCAAAAACCTACGACCCCTATGCGGTCGATATGGAAAGCGCTGCTGTCGGGCAGTGTGCATGGCGCAATGGCATTCCGTTTGTGAGTGTGCGGTGCATTTCCGATCTGGCAGACGATGACGGCGCTATGTCCTTTGATGAATTTGAGGAACGGGCTGCCAAGCGGGTGGCAGATATTGTCCTGAACATGGCAGAACGGCTTTGAACAGAACAGGCAGACAAAAAGGACGGGTCAATGCCCGTCCTTTTGCAGTTTCCGTTTATTTCCCTTTTCGTCCACGATGTAGGTATTGTTGAGTTGTGCTTCGAGATTGCGCCGGAAAGCGGCACGATAGGCATTGCGCAGTTCCTGCTGTTCGGCTTGTTCGGCAGCGGTCAGCCCCTCCGCCTTTGCCTTGCGGGCAAGGAAATTGATGCGTTCCACCAATTTGTCCACATTGTCACCCCCTGCAAATCATTGCAGCGCACACGCCGTCTCCAGTGCAATTTCCATCATCTTCGTAAAGCCCGTCTGCCGTTCCTCAGCGGTCGTACTCTCACCCCGCAGCGGACAATCGGAGACGGTACAGATACAGAGCGCTTCCTTTCCGGTGCGGGCAGCGTTCATGTAGAGGGCAGCAGCTTCCATTTCTACGCCGAGCACGTGCATTTTCTGCCACTGCGCCAAAGATCCGGCATCATCGTAAAACATATCACTGGAGAACAGATTTCCCACATGATACGGCACACCGGACTGTTCGGCAGCCTGTACTGCCGCTTTCAGCACACGGTAGGCAGCGATCGGTGCAAATGTACCGGGCAGGCGGTACTGTGCGGCATAGTTGCCGTTGGTACACGCCCCCTGCCCGATGAGAATGTCCCGCAAATGGACATCCTCCGTGATTGCACCGGCTGTCCCGATGCGGAGAATGGTCTGCACGTCAAATTCCGTGAACAGCTCAAAGGAATAAATACCGATCGACGGCTGCCCCATACCGCTGCCCTGCACGGAAACGGGAACGCCTTTATATGTCCCTGTAAAGCCGTACATACCCCGTGTTTCGTTGACACAGCGGGCGTTTTCGAGATAGGTCTCTGCAATGAATTTTGCCCGGAGCGGGTCGCCCGGCATGAGGACAACGGGCGCATAATCGCCCTTGCTGCCCTGTAAATGTGGTGTTGCCATAATACTTCCTCCTCGTTCAGATAGATTGCCTTAATGAGATAGCTTCCGCCTGACTGCCTGAAAGACTTTTCCGGCAATTTTCAGCACCAACAGGAACGCCTGCACATTGAACAGGCACATGAAAATCAGCAGCACTGCCTGTACCGGAATGCCCCATGCCGGTTCTTTGACGGCAAGCAGGCTCATCAGGAAGAGTACAATAACATTCGTAAAGAACCGCCCGTGCTGCACCTTGAACCAGATCAGCTTCCGGGTGTCCACGATACGCACCAAATAACAGATAAAATAGCTTGCAAACGTGGCAATGACTGCCCCCTGCACGCCCCAGCGGTAGATCAGGATGAAATTCAGCAGGAGATTCGTCACGGCAGCGATCAGCGCTGTCCACATACTGTGCGAGGTCTTTTGCGTGGCGACATAGATACTGCTGAGGAACTGGTTGAAGCTCATCATCAGCACGGCAATGACAAGCACCGGCGTGTAGGTGTAGGCAAGCACATAGTCGGGCTTTGTCACGGTGTCGATCAGCACGGCGGAGATCGGCTTGACAAAAGCGATCAGGAATGCTGCACACAGGAACATGAAAGCCTGATATGCTGTGTAAATGCGGTAGTAGAACAGGCTCTTGTCCTTGGCATTGTTTTCCGTGATGGCGGACATATTCCACGCCTGAAAGAAAATGGTGGAAAACATGGAGATCAGGTTCGGGACTTTCGAGGAAGCCTCATACACGCCGGAAGCCGCATCCCCCACGTCTGCACTCAGCGCAAAACCGTCCATATACCGCACAAACAGCCGGTCGGAAAAGCCTGTGATGATCCACAGTACTGCCGTGGGTATCATCGGGATGGAGAACCGCAGCATGACACGGGTGATCTCCGGGTTGTAGGCTTTGACATCGAAAAATTCCCAGAGCCTTGCCGTGATCCACAGGAATATCCCCGAACAGAGATCCGACAGGAACACTGACAGCATGAAGCCCGTTACCCCTAAATGCAGCACGGAAATGAACAGGAGATTGAAGCAGAACAGCGACAGCGTGGCAAGAATGCCATCGAGCGCAAAGAGCTTTGTCATGTCCCTTGCCCGGACAAACTGCGAACTGAGCTGCCGGAAAGACGAGGCGATGATGTAGGCGACTAAGTAAATGACATAGCCCTTGGCATAGGGCAATAGCATGAGCAGTGGGGAACACAGGATCAGCAGCACCGCACCGCCGATTTCCACAAGACAGGCGGAGGTAAAGACTTCGGTCTTGTCGTATTCCCGGTCAAGCCCATAGCGGATGACCGCTTCGGCAATGGAAAAGGTGATGATCGGGATGATGAAATTGGCAGTATTCTCCAGCAGTGACTTGATGCCATAATCCCCGGAGTCGATATTGGTCGTATACAGGCGGTTGAGAAACAGCAGAAGAATTTTCGACCCGAACGAACCTATGGCAAAGATCGCTGTGTTCTGCGCCAGCTTTTTGTATTTATTCAAAACGGACTACGCTCCTTTGGTTGAGTTATCCCTATTATACCATAAAATCCCGATGAAGTCAATGGCATGACAGGAACAAATCCGACTACCCGCCTGAGATCTCTGTTTATTGGGATTCTGAAAGATAGAGCTGTACCCGGCTCTGGATTTGTTTTGCCGTTTGTTCTGCCGTCTGATCGCCGGCAAAATACATGGCTGCTTCTTCGCTGACGATCTCTGCTATGGTTTCATTCCGGTAAGCCGACTGCGTGGTCAGCGCAAAGCAGGCAACAAAGGCATCCATTTCCGCCTGTGATGCCGGGTGCATTTCATAACCCATGTCGCCTACATCTACTATGATTGTCTCCGGCGGGGCAAGGGCTTCGGCGATACGCTGCTGCATGGCAGTCCGGCTGACCGGAAGCGTATTGTCCAGTGATGCCTGTGTTTCCTCTGAAAGCAGCCACGTGAAGAATGTCTGTGCCGCCTCTGTATGGCTTGACTGTGCATTCACGGCAAGCCGGAAATCCGGCACAAAATACATCCCGTTCCCCGTTCCGCACGGGTAGCCTGTCATTGTCACAGGTGCATTATCAAAATCCGCCTCCACGATCGTATGCCACCGGAACGGGTGCGTTATGTCCATCTCGTAAAAGAGCGCCCTGTCCTCCCGGAATGCCGTCTCCAGTGCAGCCTGATAGACATAGGGGTGAAGCGGATCGGTTTCGGGCGGGTCTTTCTCGCAGGATGCAGCAAGCTCTAAAATTTGTAGAAATTCCGGGCTTTCAAAGCCGCTTTCCCCATACAGAAACGGATCTAACCGGGACAGGCAGAGACTATTAAGCACACCCGCCTGTGTCGTCTCCGGGAACAAAAGCATTCCCGCCGGCTTGTCCGCATTGTACTGACAGAATGCATCCATGGTCATGCTGCCGCACTCCCCGATCCATTCCGTCTTTGCCGCAAGCCCCTGCAAATGACAGGAAAAAGCCATTTCCGGGTACTTCCCGTCATATTGCAGGCTTGTAAAGAAATTCGTGAAATACTGCTCTTCCGGGAGCGTTTCCACAAACGAACGCAGATCCAGAAACAGCGCCTTGCTGTAATAGCTTTCAAACGGCAGCCCGTCCGTGCAGATGATGTCCGCTGCTTTTCCGTTCGTCATGTCGTCCCGGAACTGTTTCATGCCAAGCGTGTTGTCCTCCGCCGTGTTGTAGGCATCATAATTATAAACCGTAACACGGACAGCATCCTGTACCCGGTTAAATTCTGCTGCAAGGCGGGTGATTTGTTTCACACGCTCACTGCCGACAACGGAAAGGCTCAGGCATTGCAGCGATTCGGTTTCCGCTTCAGTTCGCTGCCGCATCAGCCATTGCCGGGTATACGAATACTCGCTGCCGTCCATTGCGGTATAGGAACACTGTTCATTCACAAAGACACGCCCGTCTGGCAGCAGTACGGGGGCATCCATCATTTCCGTCAGGTCGGATGCCGCAAAATCCAGCAGCAGTTCATAGCTGCCGTCTGTTTTCACGCCGAACAGCCCCGTAGCCGATGTGAACACAACAGGATATGCCGCATTGCCCCTGCCAAGATGATACCACCCCGCTTCGGTAATGCCTAAATCCGAAATACTGCCGCTTTCCCGGTCAATGCAGCCGATATACGCCCTGCTGCGGTCGTTGTTGCTGTAATAGACGGCGTACATTTTCCCATCCGTGCCGCAGCACAGCTCGCTGCTTTTTTCCTTTACGGTACTCACGGTATGCAGTTCCGGGTCATAGCAGGACAGATCTCCCTTTTCATCGGCATAGTACCAATAGCCGTCACCGTCATCCGACCCGAACATGGGAATTTTCTCCGCATCGGTCAGCTCCCCGGAAAGCATCTGCTCTCCGGTCAGGTGCATGGAAGCATCATAAGTCTCGCTGTAGCACAGCTCCCCCGTACTGCCGCTCGTATACAGCACCCGCACGCCGCCGTCACCCGTCTGAAAATAGGACAGGTATACGCCGCCATTCTGAAACTTGTTTGCCTCATAATAGGCAAATGTAAAAGGTTCACAAGTCCCGTCTGTCATGTTTAGTGCATAAAAATCCGGGTACTGCGCATCCGTTCCCAGAATGATTTTTTCCCCGGTCGCCGCTAACAGTCTGACCATAGGGTGTTCCTCCGTGATACCCGACAGTGAAACCAGTTCTCCGGTGTAGGAATGGCTCAGGTCGATTGACAGCGCAGCACCGCTTTTACGGCTCTGACAGGCGGTCGTCCCTGTCAGCATGGCAGCGGCAAGGACAAAAGCAAGCATTCGTTTCATAGAAAATTCCTCCTTTTGGTATGCCGGGCAGATCTGAAATAGTTTTCACCCGGCATTTGTGCTTCTATTATCCAATACAATGCAACAGGGCATTCTCTGACACTTTTTCAGAAACATTGGAGAAATGCACAAATCCGGAACACCAGATTCAGCAATAATCAATAAATATTATTCTCAGGGTATCGCCGTTTTCTGCACAGAAAAGATGAAAATTCAAAAAAATTTGCATAATGTCTTGCAATCCATGGGTATTGTGTGCTATAATAACAATGACCCCAATTCGACCGAAGGAGTGTTCCTCATGCGTATTTTTTCACCGGCAGACATATTGCTGCCCGATTTTACAAAGACCGATGCCGGAAAGTGGAGCGTCATCGCCTGCGACCAGTTCACCGGTGACCCTGCCTACTGGGAGGAGACCGAAAAGCTCGTCGGCGATGCCCCCTCGACGTTGCGCCTGACGCTGCCGGAGATCTATCTCGAAGAGGCAGACGTTGCCCGGCGCATCGGCAGTATTCACCGGAATATGGAGCAATACCTCTCCGGAGACTTGTTCCGGACTTACCCGGATGCCCTCATCTATACGGAACGTATGCAGTCCAACGGCGTGCTTCGTGCCGGGGTGATCGGGAAGATCGACCTCGAAGCCTACGATTACCGGGCAGGCAGCCATTCTCCCGTCCGTGCCACGGAAGCGACCGTGCTCGAACGCATTCCCCCCCGCATCAAAGTCCGTGCACAAGCCCCCCTTGAACTGCCGCATATTATGATCCTCATTGACGACCCGGCAGACGAGGTGATCGGGAACTGCGCCGCCGAAAAGAGCCGTATGCAGAAGCTCTACGGTACGGAACTCATGCAGGGCGGCGGATACATCGACGGCTACCTCATGGACAAAGCACAGCAGGAAGCCTTCCTGAAACGCCTTGATACCCTGACCGCACAGGCAGGGGAACTGCAATTCGCCATGGGTGACGGCAATCACTCCCTTGCCACTGCAAAGGCTTGCTACGAAAAGCTGAAACAGGCATACCCCGACAAAGACTTCAGCAATCACCCTGCCCGCTATGCCCTTGTCGAACTGGTGAACCTGCACAGCGAGGCTTTGCAGTTTGAAGCCATCCACAGGATCGTGACACGCATCGACCCCGGACAGATCATGGTCACGCTGACAAGGATCTTAGGGCTTTCCGAAGAACCGTCCGGGCAGGCGATCACCGTCGTGCGGGACGGTGAACGCAGACCCCTGTACATCCACAAGCCCACCTCACAGCTTGCGACCGGAAGCCTGCAAAACGCTCTCGATGCCTATGTTTCGGCAAATCCGGGCAAGATAGATTACATTCACGGAGAACGCACCGTGGAACGGCTTTCGGCAATGCCCGATGCCATCGGTTTCCTCCTGCCGGATATGGATAAGCGTGATCTGTTCCCCAGTGTCCTCAACGACGGCGCACTCCCACGCAAAACATTCTCCATGGGACACGCCGAGGATAAGCGTTATTATATGGAAGCAAGAGCCATTCGGTAAAAAAATTTGTGTAATTCTGAAAAAATTTGAAAAAAAGCTTGATTTTTCAAATGAGATGTGGTATAATGCTATTGTAAAAGAATGTGAAAGGACCGGAAAACAAATTCCGGTCTTTCGTTTTGCCTGTTGCGGGCAGAGAAAGGAAGAAAGCTATGAAGCTGAAAAAATTCGGCACTACCGAGCAGCGCATCTATGACCTGATCGCACCGGTCGTGACGGGGCTGGGTTACCTCGTCTGGGACGTGCGGTACGAAAAAGAGGGCGCTGACTGGTATCTGCGCATCTTCATCGACCACGAGACCGAGCCGGTCAGCATTTCTGACTGCGAACGTGTCACCCGTCCCGTCAGTGATCTGCTTGACGAGAAAGACCCCATCCCGCAGAGCTATATTTTAGAGATCAGCTCCGCCGGACTGGAAGCAGATCTGGTGCGGGAGAGCCACTTCGATGCCTGTATCGGCTGTGAGGTGCGTGCAAGGGGCATCCGTCCCTTTCCGGACGGCAGCCGGGAACGAGTGGGCGTGCTTGCGGACTGGAACAAGGACAGCGTGACTTTACAGGTCGGTGAGGAAACGGAGGTACTGCCGATGCAGGGGCTTGCTTTCGTGAAACTGTATTTTGAATTTGAGAAATGATGTAAGATCCTATAAATGGAGGCGAAGGAACAACCATGGAAACGTACAATTTTTTCGAGGAGCTGAAAGTCCTCGGCGCACAGAACAGTCTTGACACGGAAGTCCTGATCGAGAAAGTCAAGACCGGTATGCAAAAAGCCGTCCAGCGTATGTACCCGGAGTGCAAGGAGTGTGTCCGGGTAGACATCGTGCCGGAGACACAGACATTTGATGTGTTCATCCTGCAAGAGATCGTGGACGAAGAACCGGTCAACATGACACAGATCCACATTGACGAAGCAAGGGCAAAAGACCCGGATGCCGTTGTGGGCGGCATTTTTGAACGCCGTCTGGACATCTCCAAATTCGGCAGAGCATCCGCACAGTCTGCCAAGCAGTCCATCCGGGGCGATCTGCGGGACATCAACCGTGACCGCATTCTGGAAAAATTCGAGAGCAAGGTCAAGGACATCATCACCGCCACCGTCACACAGGTCGAGCCGGGCAGAGGTTCGGCAACGCTGATGTATGACAAAACGGAACTCTACCTGCTCCGGCAGGAACAGATCCCCGGCGAGGTACTCGAAGAGGGCATGACCATCAAGGTCTATGTGACCGACATCGCCAACCGGAGCAAGAAGCCGATCATCAAGCTCTCCCGTGTGCACCGGGATCTGGTAAAGCGCCTGTTCGAGCTGGAAGTGCCGGAGATTTACGATGGGACAGTCGTTGTCAAGTCCATTTCACGGGAAGCCGGTTCCCGTTCCAAGGTCGCTGTATACTCCAATGACCCGAATGTGGATGCCATCGGTGCGTGCATCGGTCCGAAGCGTTCGAGAATTTCCGCAATTGTCCGGGAGCTGAACGGGGAGAAGATCGACATCATCCCCTACAGCGAAGACCCGGCGGAATTTATTGCCGCTGCGCTTTCCCCTGCCAAGGTAGAGCGTGTCATCATGCTTGACCCCATTATAGAGGAGGGCAGGGACGGCGAACTGCGCCAGCCGAAGCTTTCGGCGATCGCCGTTGTGCCTGCCGACCAGCTTTCCCTTGCCATTGGCAACAAAGGACAGAATGCCAAGCTTGCCGCCAAGCTGACCGGCTGCAAGATCGACATCAAGTCCAATCAGGAGGAACTGGAGATTCCCACCCCGCAGCCCGCTCCCGAACCGCTGCCCGTGCAGGAGGAGGACGATGTGCTGTTTGAGGACGAAGCACCGGCAGTCCCCGAATCTCCGGAGGAAACACCGGACACCGCCGATGCCGAGTAGGAGGCGCACATGGCAAAGAAGATCCCGATGCGTATGTGCATCGGCTGCGGTGAAATGAAGCCCAAACGGGAACTGGTGCGTATCGTCAAGCCCAAGGAGGGAGAAATCTCTCTGGATCTGACCGGAAAGCTTGCGGGGCGGGGTGCTTACCTCTGCCGCCGTGCGGAATGCCTTGCAGCGGCAAGGAAGAACCGCCGTCTGGAACGGAGCTTTTCCTGTAAGATCGCACCGGAAGTATACGAGGTGATGGAGAATGCCCTATCAGAAGCTGACGGGGATGCTTAGCATCTGCCGCAAGGCGGGCAAGCTGATACTCGGCTTTGCTCCCATGAAAGAGGCTCTGCCGTCCGGCAAGGTCTGCGGCGTGTTTACGGCTTTGGATATTTCACCGAAATCATATAAAGAAGTATGTTTTTTCTGCGGAAAACACAATGTCCCTGTGTACCACCTGCCGCTGACTGCGGAGCAGCTTGGCAGGGCAGTGGGAAGGAAAGCAGCTGTGGCTGCGGTTCTGGATACGGGCTTTTCCGACAGAATTGGTACGCTCTGTACTGTGGCACAGGCAGTATGTGAGCCGTCAGAGTAGGAGGGTTTGCCTATGGCAAAGAAGATCAAACTGTCGGAGGCTGCAAAAGATCTGCATATCTCCGCAAAGGAACTGGCTGCATTTCTGGAAGAACATAATCAGGGCAAGAAGAACAGCAGTTCTTCTGTAACCGAAGAGGAAATGAATCTGGCACTGGAATATTACACCCAGAAAGCAGGTGTCGAGAACTTTGATGCCTATTTTGCAACCAGAAATCAGCCCCGTCCGGAAAAACCGGCAAAGGCAGAAAAAGCAAAGAAAGAGCAACCTGCGCAGCAGACGAAGAAAGAGCAGCCTGCGCAGCAGCCGAAAAAAGAACAGCCTGCTCAGCAGGAAAAGAAAGAGCAGTCTGCACAGCCGAAGAAGCGCAAAGAGGACAAAAAGAAGCCCAAGACCCCGCAGGTACACGGCGAAAAGACCCGCCTTGGCGGCGTGATCGGTGAGACCCGGGAGGAAAGCCCCGAAAAGCGCCGTACCGTGGACACCAGAGGCAGCTATGTCAATCTGGAAAAGTATAACGAACGCTATGAACAGATCGCCCCTGCCGACCGACGGAAAGACAATTATTCCACCAAAAAGCAGAAAATCAATCAGAAATCTGCACAGAAGAATAAGAAGGGCGGCAGAAAGCAGGAGACAGAGGCACAGCGCCTTTCCCGTCTCGAACTGGAGCGTGCCCGCAAGCAGCAGCTCAAGGTGCGCATTCCGGATTCCATTCAGGTCGGCGAACTGGCTTCCCGCCTGAAAGTGACTGCCTCCAAGGTCATCGGCAAACTCATGGGACTGGGTGTCATGGCATCCATCAACGAGGAAGTCGATTTTGATACAGCAAGCCTTGTTGCCGAAGAACTGGGCGCAAAGGTAGAAAAGGAAGTCATCGTCACCATTGAGGAGCGCCTGATCGAATCCGAGGAGAACGACGAGGAAAATCAGCAGCCCCGTCCGCCGGTCGTTGTGGTTATGGGACACGTTGACCACGGCAAGACCTCCATTCTGGATAAAATACGCCATGCCAATGTCACCGCTTCCGAAGCGGGCGGCATCACACAACACATCGGTGCGTATCAGGTGAAGCATGACGGAAAGGTCATCACATTTCTGGATACACCGGGACATGAAGCGTTCACTTCCATGCGTGCAAGAGGTGCGAACATCACCGATATTGCCGTTCTGGTCGTAGCTGCCGATGACGGTATCATGCCGCAGACGGTCGAATCCATCAACCACGCCAAGGCAGCCGGTGTTTCCGTGATCGTTGCCATCAACAAAATGGACAAGGAAGCTGCCAACCCCGACAGAGTACGTCAGCAGCTCACCGAATACGGGCTTGTCTGCGAGGAATGGGGCGGCGATACGATCTGCATTCCGGTGTCTGCCAAGACGGGCATGGGCATCGAGGACTTGCTCGAAAATATTCTGCTCGTTGCCGAAGTCAAGGAACTGACCGCCAACCCCGACCGCCTTGCCAAGGGTACGGTCGTGGAAGCACGCCTCGACAAGGGCAGAGGACCGATCGCTACACTGCTTGTCCAGAAAGGCACGCTGCACACGGGCGACATCATCATTGCCGGTATGTCCGTTGGTAAAGTACGTGTCATGACGGATTACAACGGCAAGGTCGTCAAGGAAGCAGGACCGTCCGTTCCGGTGGAAATTACTGGTCTGAACGAAGTACCGAGCGCAGGTGACACGTTCGATGCGGTCGCAGATGAACGTTTGGCAAGAGAACTGGTCGAGCAGCGCAGACACGAGGCAAAGGAAGAACAGTTCCGGAACAGCACCACCAAACTCACGCTTGACAACCTGTTCAGCCAGATCGAAGAGGGCGAACAGAAAGAGCTGCCCATCATCGTCAAGGCTGACGTGCAGGGTTCGGCAGAAGCCGTCAAGGCTTCCCTTGAAAAGCTGTCCAATGACGAAGTTAAGGTGCGTGTCATCCACAGTGCCGTCGGTGCTGTCAAGGAGAGCGATGTCATGCTGGCAAATGCTTCCAATGCGATCATTGTCGGCTTCAACGTCCGCCCGGACAACGGCGCAGCGGAAAGTGCTGCACGGGACGGCGTGGACATCCGCCTGTACAGAATTATTTACGATGCCATTGAGGAGATCTCCACTGCCATGAAGGGTATGCTTGCCCCGAAATTCCGGGAAGTCATTCTCGGCAAGGCAGAGGTGCGGGAGATCTACAAGATCTCGAGCGTGGGTACGGTCGCAGGTTCGTATGTACTGGAGGGCAAACTCACCAGACAGAGCATGATCCGTGTCGTGCGGGACGGTATCATTGTAGCGGATGACCATATTGCGGGCTTGCAGCGGTTCAAGGATGCCGTGAAAGAGGTCGCAGGCGGCTATGAATGCGGTGTTTCTTTGGAGAAGTTCAACGACCTCAAGACGGGAGACATCCTCGAAGCCTATGTCATGGAAGAATATCAGCCTGAATCCTGATACACAACAGAGGTGATCTTGTGGAATATAACAGAATGCGGACAGAAGATATGCTGCAATACTGTGACGAAGCATTAGCATGGGAAGAATTTGGTCCGGTGGACATTTTCTTCTTTGAATCCGTCAAGCGTATCTTACTGGGGCAGTGCCCCGCTATCGAAGCACCGGAAACGGATGAACTGGCAGGTGTCAGTGTGCCCATCCCGGCAGAGGAGCTGATCTCCTACAACGAACAGGATTCCGCACGGACACAGGGCATTGCGGAAGATATTTTCTATAAGGCAGAAACAGAATATACCCTCAGCGAAACGGACGGAAAGGAGACCGGAAATGCCGAGCTTCAAAAATGACCGTATGGCAGAGGACATTCACCGGGAGCTGACAGATATTTTCCGCCTTGTCAAAGACCCACGGGTGAGCAGTATGCTGTCCGTTGTGCGTGTGGAGCTGTCCAAGGACGGTTCGTCCTGTAAAGTCTATGTTTCCAGCCTGAACGGTCTGGAAGATGCGAAGCAGTCCGTCAAGGGACTGAAAAGTGCAGCCGGCTTTATCCGGCGGGAACTGTTTGCACGGCTGAAAATGCGCAAAAGCCCGGAGCTGCGTTTCCTTGCGGATGATTCTATCGCAAGGGGCGCAGAGGTGGCACGAAAGCTCGAGGGCATGACCTTTTCCGAGGAGGAGACGGATGAACAGGATCAATGTGACAGCGGCAGCTGAAATTCTGGGAACTTGCGGCGATGCGTATATCCTGATACACCGTGCGCCGGACGGCGACTGTATCGGGGCAGGGCTGAGCTTACAGGCAGTACTGCGGCAGACCGGAAGAAAGGCAAAAGTCCTCTGCGCCGACCCCATTCCGGAACGGTTTCACTACCTGCTGCCGGAGACGGAGGACGAGGATTTTACACCGGAGATCATCATTGCCGTAGATGTGGCAGACGAAAAGCTGTTCGGCGCACTGGAAGAGACCTATGGCGGCAAAGTGCAGCTTTGTATTGACCACCATATTTCCAACCTGCTCTATGCGGAACAGGTGCTGTTGGAGGGTGAAGCGGCTGCGACCTGTGAGATCCTCTATAAGGTCTACCGGGCAATGGGCGTGACGCTCACAAGTCAGATCGCTGCCTGCCTGTACACGGGCATAGCGACCGATACCGGGTGTTTCAAATTCAGCAATACGACACCGGAAACGCATATTTTCACGGCAGAACTGATGCGGGAATTTCCTGACATCCGCTATGATCTGATCAACCGGGATATGTTCACCGTGAAAAGCCGTGCCCGTCTACAGGCGGAAATGACGATGCTCCGGAATATGGAATACCACCTGAACGATCGGTGTACCATTATCTGGGCGACATTGGAAATTTGCCGGGCGAATGGCGTGGACGAAAAGGACATGGAGGGTCTGACTTCCCTCGGTCTTCAGCCGGAGGGCGTGGAGGTCGGCATTACCGTCCGGGAACGGGAACCGGGTATCTATAAAGTATCGCTGCGGGCTGCCGATTATGTGGACGTTTCGGCGATCTGCAAGCAGTTCGGCGGCGGCGGTCATATCCGGGCAGCCGGCTGTCAAATGAAAGGCACGCAGGAGGAGATCCGCTCCCGCCTGCTTTCTGCCGTGGAACAGGCGCTGTGAACGGCATTCTCTGTATCGACAAGCCGCAGGGGTTCACGTCCTTTGACGTGATCGGCAAGCTGCGTGGCATTCTGCATATGCGCCGTCTGGGACACGCCGGAACGCTTGACCCGATGGCAACGGGCGTGCTGCCGGTGTTCGTCGGCTGTGCGACAAAGGCGTGCGGCATTTTGCCGGACGGCCGGAAAGCCTACACGGCACAGTTCCGGCTTGGCGTGGTGACGGATACACAGGACAGCACCGGAACGGTTTTGGAGACGCACCCCACCGGGCAGCACACGGCTGCGGACGTGGTGCAGGTTTTAGAGACCATGACGGGAGAAATCGAACAGATACCGCCGATGTATTCGGCAGTACAGGTGAACGGAAAACGCCTGTATGAGCTCGCCCGTGAGGGCAAGACCGTGGAACGCAAGGCAAGACGGGTAAGAATAGATGCGCTGACACTGCTGACATTTGACGGCGTGCAGGGTATATTGGAGATCCGGTGCGGTTCGGGGACGTATGTCCGGACGGTCATACACGACATGGGACAGGCACTTGGCTGCGGGGCTGTGATGACGGGCTTGCGGCGGACGGTCTCGAACGGGTTCGGGTTGGACGTGTGCCGGACACTGGAAGAAGTGCAGCAGCTTGCGGCGGAAAACGCTGTGGAAACGGCGCTCATCCCGACCGAAACTGCTTTTGCCTGTCTGCCGGCAATTCACCTGAATGCAGAACAGACCCGCCTGTACCGGAACGGTGTTCGCCTATGGCTTTCACAGGTCGGCTATACCGGGGCGGAACGCTGTGCGGTATTCGGCACAGCAGGTTTCCTCGGCACGGCAGTCCCGGCAGCGGGAAAGCTGCGGATGGAACGGAATTTCTTCGGGGGTGACTGAATGCAGAAGAGGGCGATCGCACTTGGTCTGTTTGACGGGGTACACCTCGGACACAGGGCAGTGCTGCGGGCAGCGGTCGATGCTGCCGCACAAAATGATCTGCTGCCGGCAGTCTATACTTTTGCGGACGAAATGGCAGGCAAGACGGGGGAATACCTCTACCCGCCCACACAGCGGTGGAAACTCTTCCGGGAATGCGGTGCCGCACTGACGATCTGTGCACAGTTCGCAGACGTGCGTGACCTGTCCGGGGAAGCATTTGCTGAAAAGCTTGCCCGGGAGGAATCTGCGGCATATGTCTGTTGCGGCAGGAATTTCCGCTTCGGCAAGGGGGCGGCATGGGATGCCGACGACCTGCGGGCATTCGGGGAGACCTACGGCTTTGGCGTGACGGTCGTGCCGGATGTTGCAGCGGACGGTGTCAAAGTCTCCTCAACGGTCATCCGTCAACTCCTCACAGAGGGACGAACGGAACAGGCGAACCGCCTGCTTGGTGCGCCGTACTGCATTTTACAGACCGTCCGGCACGGTGCGGAACTGGGACGGACGATCGGCTTTCCGACCATCAATCAGCCATTCCGGCAGGGACAGCTTGTGCCGAAGCACGGGGTGTATGTGTCGGAGACGGTCACACCGGACGGCAGGCATTTCCCCTCGCTGACGAATATCGGCATGAAGCCGACCGTGCACTATCACGGACTGCCGCTTGCGGAGACGTATATAGAGGGCTTTTCCGGCAGTCTGTACAACAAGGAAGTGTGCGTGTATTTGCATCGTTTTTTGCGGGAAGAACAGAAATTTGATTCCGTGGAGGCACTGACGACACAGATGCAGGAAGATCTGCGGATGTGCAAAGAATTTTCAAAGGACTGTCACGGTTTGAACACATAAGAGGCTTATAATAAGACTGCTGTCATGCAGCCTGACAATTTTGGAAGGAGGACTGTGCCTTATGATAGAGGTCAGAAACCTGACAAAGCACTACGGCGATAAAAAAGCCGTCAATGACATTAGTTTTACGGTGGAGGACGGGGAAATTTTGGGCTTTCTCGGACCGAACGGTGCGGGAAAATCCACCACGATGAATATGCTGACCGGCTATATTTCCTCCACGTCCGGCAAGGTACTCATCAACGGCGTGGACGTACTGGAAGACCCCATCAAGGCGAAATCCAACATCGGCTATCTGCCGGAAATACCGCCGCTGTATTTAGATATGACGGTAAAAGCGTACCTGAATTTCGTCTTTGACCTGAAAAAAAGCAAACTCCCCCGGCGTTCCCACATGAAAGACGTAATGACCCTCTGCAAGATCAAGGACGTGGAAAACCGCCTGATCAAGAACCTTTCCAAAGGTTACAAGCAGCGTGTAGGGCTTGCACAGGCGCTGATCGGCAATCCGCCGGTACTCATTCTGGACGAGCCGACTGTCGGACTGGACCCGAAGCAGATGGTCGAGATCCGCACCCTTATCAAGCGTCTTGGCAAGAACCATACGGTAATTTTAAGCTCTCACATTCTGTCTGAAATTCAAGCCGTCTGCGACCGTGTCATTATCATCAATCATGGTGTCATTGCAGCGGATGATACAGCGACCCACCTCTCCGAACAGGTCACGACTGACCACCGTGTTATTGCCCGCATCGAGGGCGAAAAGGCGGAGATCCTACAGGCGATCCGGGGCATTGAGGGCATCCGCTACGTCCGTGCCGATATGGAACGGGAAAAGGGCATCTGGGAATATGAGATCGAAGCCGAACCCGGTCGGGACATCCGCCGGGACATCAATGCCATTGCCCGGGAGCATGCATGGAACATCCTGCTGCTCAAGACCATGGAAATGACATTGGAGGACATCTTCCTGAAGATCACCATGGGTGAACAGGTCGAGCTGGGAAAGGGAGGTACAAAGTAATGGGTGCTATTTACCGGAGAGAGATCGGCGCATTCTTTACATCGAGCATTGCCTATGTATTTCTTGCCGTATTCTTTATCATTACCGGATTCTTCTTTACGCTGGGCAATGTCGCTTCCGCATCATCCAACCTGTCGCAGGTGTTCACGGTCATGTTTATCATCAGCATTTTGCTGATCCCGATCCTGACCATGCGGCTGTTCAGCGAGGAGAAAAAGCAAAAGACCGAACAGGGACTGCTGACTGCGCCCGTGTCGCTGACGAGCATCGTGCTCGGCAAGTATTTTGCGGCGCTGACGATCTTCCTCATTGCGGTGAGCATTGCGCTGATCTACGGCTTTATCCTGAGCATTTTCGGGACGGTGGCATGGATGACACTTTTGTCGAACTGCCTTGCCATGATCTTGGTCGGGGCAGCGTTCATTGCGGTGGGACTGTTCGTGTCCTCCCTCACGGAAAATCAGATCGCTGCGGCAGTCGGCGGCATTGTGTTCCTGCTGCTGTTTTTCCTGATCGACCTGCTTGCCTCTTTCATCCGTGTGCCATGGATACAGAGCGTGCTTTATGAGCTGTCGTTCTATTCGAGATACTATGAATTTACCTGCGGCATTTTCAACCTCTCCAGCGTGCTGTTCTATCTCAGCACGGCGGTGCTGTTCAATTTCTTCACCGTGAGGGTGTTTGAAAAGAGACGCTGGAGCTAAGGAGGCGGCATCATGTCAGACGAAAATAAGGAGATACAGGAAACAGAAACAAAGGCTGAAAAGCCTGCGAAAAAGCACATGAGTGCAGCCATGCAGAAAAAGCTCCGCTACGGCGGTGTGGCAACGGCGATCACCTGCGTGGTCGTGGCAATTGTGGTCGTGCTCAATGTACTGGTGAGCCGGATGGTGGACAAGTACCCCCTGAAGATCGACCTCACGGAAAGTCATATGTATGAGATCTCGCAGGACAGCATAGATTTTTTAGAGAACATGGAACAGGATGTGGAGTTTACCGTGCTGATGGCGGAGAGCAATTTTCAGGGCACGGGGGCTTCCATGAAAATGGTCGCTGAAATGCTGGAGCGCTATGCACAGTATTCGGACAAGATACATCTGTCCTACGTTGACCCGGCGACCAATCCGGATGTGGTGAATGCCTATCAGGAGAATTATTCCGCTTCCCTGCAAGAGGGCGATATTGTGGTCGCTTTGCAGGAGGACAAGAGCAAGATGCGTGTCGTCAATATCAATACGCTGTTCACCTATGACCAGCAGAAGTACTATGCGCTGATGTATTCCGGGCAGGGTTCGCTGGAAAACTGCATTACCGGCTTTACCGGGGAGCAGAACCTGACGGCAGCCTTGATGTATGTCACGGATGCCGACCCGATCCGCATTGGGGTCTTTGCCAAGGCGAACGGGAGTTCGATCTTTAATCCCGTGCGTGCCTATTCGATGGCTGTCTTTTCGCAGACGCTGACGAAGAACGGCTACGACGTGGAAACGCTTGACCTCTACACGGATACGCTGAATGCAGAGGACTATGACGTACTGATCCTGCCTGCCCCCGTCAATGACCTGACGGAAGCCGGCATTGAGAAGCTGACGAATTTCCTCTACAACGACGGCGCTTACGGGAAAGACCTGATCTATATTGCCGATGTGACACAGGGTGCAACGCCCCGTATTGATGAATTTTTAGCTTCATGGGGACTGGAAGTCGGTTCGGAGGGCTATCTGACGGAGGGTGACAGCAATGCCGCTTTGCAGGCGACCCTTGCAAGTGTAAATGCTGCCGGTGCAGCTTCCGCCGTGCCGACCTATGACACACCCAAGGCAGAAATTGACAATCAGGATTATGCCGCAGGGGTGTCCAACACTTCCCTGCCGATCGCAGTGCCGTACTGCCGCCCTGTCCGGCTGCTCTGGGATTCCAAGACTGCCGGGGTGACGGCTTCCCTCCTGAAAACATCGGACACGGTTCGCCTGAATGCGACCGACTCTGACGATGCAGACGGCGAGGTCAAGACCGAGGAGACGGATGCACAGACGGTCATGGCACTGTCTGCCCGCAAGACATCTGTCAACAATGAAAGTGTGGAAAGTGACATCATGGTGCTGGGTTCTCTGCTGATACCGGATTATTACCTGATGCAGGACAATTCCTACAACAATTCGCAGTATCTGGTGAGTGCAGTCAACACCATGACCGGAAAGGGCAGCGGACTGATCATCACGGAAAAGACGCTGACCGACCAGACACTGACAATGACTGCCGGTGACGTGCGGGGCAGCGTGATCGCTGTATTTGCCGTGCCGCTGATCGTGATCATTGTCGGCATTGTGGTGATCGCAAGGAGACGGAACAAATGAGCGAAGAAAAGGATACGCAGGAAAAACAGGAATATACTGCCGAAAATGCCTCTGCTGAGGCGGATACCATTTTCGGGGGGGAGGCTGTAAAGACGGCTGCGGAACAGCCGGGCAAAGGCGGTATGCGGAAAAATACCCGCCTGCTGATCGTGTGCGGTGCGGTGCTGCTTGTGCTTGCGGGGACGCTTACGGCTGTGCTGCTGAACAAAGACGGCGGCACGGCAGAAAATTCCTCCGAAACGGATGCCACGCAGGAAGCGGTTTCCCTGAACAGCATTTCCGGTGCGGAAGTGGAACGCCTTGACGTCAAGGGGGAGACGGAAAGCTATACGCTTGTCCAGACTGCCCCTGCTGAGGGCGACAGCCGGGCAGTGTTTACCATTGAGGGGTATGAGGATGTCCGGATGAACAACAACCTCCTCTCCACGCTGCCGTACAACGCAGGCACACTCGAAGCGGATTCCCTCGTGGAGGAAAATGCCGCAGATCTCGAGCGCTATGGTCTGAAAAATCCCCGTGCCGAGGTGACGGCACACTATGCGGACGGGAGTGAATTTAATTTTAGCATCGGTATCGCTTCACCGATGGACTCGTCGCAGACATACTGTCTGATAGACGGGGATGTGTACCTTGTGCGGACATCGCTGACGGGAAATTTTCTGTTTGCGCCAGCGGATTTTGTTTCCTCGACGGTCATCGAAGAACCGGAAAACAAGGATTATCCCATTGTGCAGTCCGTGCGCATCGAGCGCAAGGATTTAGAGGATGACCTCTATATCGAGTATGACTATGAGGGGCAGGAAAACAACAACGAAAGCGGTTCGGCTGCGACACATATTCTGGTTGAGCCGGTGTTCACCTACCTGAATCTCGAACGCTCCCTGTCGATTACGAACGGTTTCTTCGGGCTTACTGCCAAGGAGATCGTGGCACTGCACCCGGAAAAGGAAGATTTTGCCAAGTACGGGCTTGACGACCCGTTCTGCACGGCAACAACTGTCTGCGATGACGGCAATACCTACGTGCTGCAAATCGGCGACAGCTACACCGCAGAGGACGGGGCAAAGTGCTACTACACCTATCTGGAAGGCGTGAACGTGATCTACGGCATCACGGAGGAGAATGACGCATGGGCAACCGTGCAGGCAAAGGACATTTTCTCCCCGCTGATCTTTGACACGTATGTCTGGAGTCTGGAAAGTGTGGACGTGATGGCACGGGATCAGAAAGTACACTTCGACTGCGAGGGTACGAAAAAGGAAGATTTCGTTGTCACAAAAGACGGCAAGACGGTCGATACAGAGCGGTTCCGGCAGCTGTATCAGTTCATTCTGAGTATGTATGCGGATGATCTGTATTTGGAGGAGATCCCCGGACAGGAACCGGATGCGGAAATTACCCTCACGACACAGAGCGGACACAGCTATACTGTGTCATTCTATCAGCAGAGCGCCCTGCAGACACTGGTGGCAAGGGACGGTGTGCCTACCTTTACGATACGCACATCGAGTCTTGACACACTGGCGCATAATCTCGAAATTTTTGATGATATGGAACAGGAGTTCACATTGACATGGCAGTAAGCCGGAAAGGAGACTTTTTATGGATTTTATGACCTATAAGGGCTATCCGCTGGTGCGCAGCGGGAACGATCTGTACTTCGGGTACATGAGCGAGCCGTATGTGGTGATGCTCCAGACAGAGGGGAAAAAGGAAGTAGAGGGTATCGCTGTTTCCGAGAAAGTGCGGCTCTATCTGATGTCCACGGACCAGTCCCTCAACCCCATTCAGGCAATTGCCCGCACGAGTGAACGGGACAACCTGTATGAAGCCTTGGATGTGGCAACAACATGGCTGGAACGTTCCAATGCATGAAGGAGGGGCATATGAAAAAATGGATACTGGCACTGCTGCCGGCACTGCTGCTGACCGGGTGCGTTCCCAAAGTACCGACAAATTCTGAAACAACGCCGGACACGGCTTCCGTGGAGACAGAACAGGAGACAGCGCAGACAGAAAGCTTTATCATCACGCTGTACCCGGATGCTGCACCAATCTCCTGCGAAAATTTTGAAAATCTGGTGGAGGAGGGCTTTTATGACGGGCTGACATTCCACCGGGTCGTACAGGATTTCATGGCGCAGGGCGGCGATCCGACCTTGCAGGGCAAAGAGAAATCCGCAGCGA
This sequence comes from uncultured Clostridia bacterium, assembly GCA_947629905.1. Taxonomy (GTDB): domain Bacteria; phylum Bacillota; class Clostridia; order Oscillospirales; family Ruminococcaceae; genus UBA3855. The sequence continues at coordinate 17,285 of CANRFM010000012.1, read as the reverse complement.
TCAAGGGCGAATTTAAGGCGAACGGTGTGGAAAATACGCTTTCCCACAAGCGGGGCATCGTTTCCATGGCACGGACACCGGAATACGATTCCGCTACGAGTCAGTTCTTTATCTGCTATACGGACGACTGTTCGAGTCTGGACGGCAGTTATGCGGCATTCGGGGAAGTGACAGAGGGCATGGAAGTGGTTGATCATTTTCTGGACGTACCCCGTGAAGTCGGCAGCGACGGCGCACTGTCTGCACCGACCTCGCCGATCGTCATGGAAAAGGTCGAGATGATCGAGGATGACGAGGCAGGCAACCCCCGTGCAGAGGTGACGGTTTCCATTCCGGCGGATTAAAGGCAGCCCGGCTGAAATTTTGACAGGGAAATGCACGGAAAAGTACATTTCCCTGTTTTTTACCTTAATTTTTTTGAAAAACACTTGCCATTTGCTGCAAAAAATGCTATAATAGAAACAGTGGCTTATTTTGCGAAACTACAGAGAAAGGAAGGTCTCCGTTTCGGGGGGACAACGATCATGAACGAGCTATTCTCAAATATATGGACAAAGCGTGTCGTATCATTGCTGAGTCCGCTGTATGCTGTCGGGGTGTTCTGGCTTGCGTATAACTCCGTCTTTTATGACATGGAGCTGCTGCGCCCGACACAGGCGTGTGTGCTGATTTCTGCGATTTCCATTTTTGCGCTGGTGGTGATGCTCTACACGAGGGAACAGCTGATCACCAAGCTGACAAGCCTGCTGCTTCTGCCGGGAATGCTGCTGCCGGTACTGCTGTATTTCGGGCAGTGGGGGGTACTGATACCGCCGCTGCTGGTGGCACTGGTGATCTTCTTCTTTTCGGGCATGAGTGAGACGGCGAAAACTGTATGGGGTACGATCTTTTTGCTGCTGTACCTGCTGGGTTCACTGGTGTATTTTCTGGTGACATCGCTGTTTGCGCCGTCTACGGTCACGACTGTCGTGCAGGAGAGTACATCGCCGTCCGGTATCTACCGCTGCACTTTGACGGAAACCGTGGACAGCTCCAACGGCAGTACCAAAGTTTCCGTGGAGAGCAACGAACTGGACAAGGCAAATGATTTTGCGGTGTTCCGCATAAAAGGGCTTTCGAGAGATGTCAAGATCGAACGTCCCCTCAATCAGGACGTGACTTTGGTATGGCAGACGGAGAGCCGTGCCGATATTACACAGCAGATCGAGGGCATTTCGGATGATATTACGGCAAGCCTGAGTGATGCGCAGATGACGCTCCTGAACCGCCCTGCCTATCGTGTCACCTATTCTGACGGGCGCAGCGCTGACCTCATGGCGGAGGACTATCATAACATCGTTGTGACACTCACACCGCAGCAGATGACAGACCTGAAAACGGAGCAGTCGGAGTATATGCTCGATGAACTGAGCGACCATGCGCTTTCCGTGCTGGGGATCACCACGGAGGATCTGCGGACGGTTCCATTCAGCTCACTGACGGAGAACGACCTGATCACGCTCGGCATTCCGGAACAGGGGGATGTGCTGTATTACAACGGCAAGGTCGTATTCCGCTATTATGTGGCGATTTTGGAACAGTATTTTGATATTTCCAATCAGGATCTGGGGCTGTTCTGATCGGGATACCTGAACGATTTAGTGAACTCCCGCTGATCCGGGAGTTCCTTATTTTTATACTTGACAAACCTTTCAAAATATGATATAATAGAATAGCCGACGGGATGTAGCTCAGTTTGGTAGAGTGCTTGGTTTGGGACCAAGATGCCGCAGGTTCGAGTCCTGTCATCCCGATACGCCTATGCTCCCGGAAAGGGAGCATATTTTTTTGACAAATACTTGATTTTTCGGGAACAATCTGCTATAATGGAATAGGCAGGAGGTGAACAGTATGCAGCTTGAGGTCTCACAGATCATTCAATTTGTCGTGATGACTGTTATCGTACTGGGGCTGATCTATCTGTTTGCGGAACTGACCCCGTGGATCGCAAAGCACGTGGACAAGTGGATCGCTGACTACCGCAAGACCCATGACCCGAAACAGGACGATACCTACGGGATACGTTCGATCTACGATCTTCCCCCTGCAAAACCGGAGCAACCGGAACAGGATGAAAAGCCTGACAGCAAGGCTTGACAAATACAGAAAGGATCATGTTCTATGGCTAAGAATGAAAAAAAGATGGTGGATGCCATTACCCCGATGGATGAGGATTTTGCACAGTGGTACACGGACATTGTCAAAAAGGCGGAACTGATCGCCTACACCAGTGTCAAGGGCTGTATGGTCATCCGTCCCTACGGCTATGCGATCTGGGAGAATATCCAGCGCATTCTGGACGGGATGTTCAAGGAGACCGGGCACGAAAATGTCAATATGCCAATGTTCATCCCCGAATCGCTGCTTCAGAAAGAAAAAGACCATGTCGAGGGCTTTGCACCGGAAGTCGCATGGGTGACATACGGCGGCAATACGAAACTCGAAGAACGCCTCTGCGTGCGCCCGACCTCCGAGACACTGTTCTGCGACCACTATAAGGATATCGTGCATTCCTATCGTGACCTTCCGAAACTCTATAATCAGTGGGTCAGCGTGGTGCGTTGGGAAAAGACGACCCGCCCGTTCCTGCGTTCCCGGGAATTTCTCTGGCAGGAGGGGCATACCATTCATGCCACAGCCGAGGAGGCAATTGCCGAGACCGAACAGATGCTTGGCGTGTACACCCGCTTCTGCGAGGAGTCGCTTGCTATTCCGGTCGTACAGGGGAAGAAAACCGAAAGCGACAAGTTCGCCGGGGCAGTCTCCACCTATGCCATCGAAGCTTTGATGCATGACGGCAAGGCGTTGCAGGCAGGCACGTCCCACTATTTCGGGGACGGCTTTGCACAGGCATTTGGCATTCAGTATGCCGACAAGGACAACACCCTGAAATACCCCCACCAGACAAGCTGGGGCGTGACGACACGCCTGATCGGTGCGATCATCATGACCCACGGGGACAATAACGGTCTGGTGCTGCCGCCTGCGGTCGCACCCATTCAGGTCGTGATCGTTCCGGCTGCCATGCACAAAGAGGGCGTACTGGACAAGGCACGGGGAGTCTGCGCACAGCTGAAAGCTGCCGGCATCCGTGTCAAACTGGACGAGACGGACAATTCGCCGGGCTGGAAGTTTGCGGAGTACGAGATGAAGGGCGTTCCGGTACGTCTCGAGATCGGACCGAGAGATATTGCAGCGAACCAGTGTATTTTAGCGACCCGCCACAACGGCGAAAAGACGCCAGTCTCACTGGACAGCCTGACGGAAAGCGTACAGGCGAAATTGCAGGAAGTGCACGACGGACTGTATGCCGCTGCCCTCGAAAACCGGAAGAACCGCACCTACCAGTGCCGTTCCATTGAGGAGATACAGGCTGCACTTGCCGAAAAGGACGGCTTTATCGAAGCGATGTGGTGCGGTGACGAAGCCTGCGAGGATGAGGTCAAGGCGCAGACCGGGGCAGGTTCCCGGTGTATTCCGCTCGAACAGAAGCACATTGCCGACACCTGCGTTTGCTGCGGCAAGCCTGCCAAGTGCATGGTGCTTTGGGGGAAGGCGTATTGATGGCAGCGAAAGCTTTGCAGCTGACAGGGGTGCTGCTTGCCGCTGCCCTGCTGACGGGATGTGCCGCTGAAAAGGAAACGGAACACAGGAACATCACCGAAATTTTCCCGACAGAAGCCGGTGCTGTCGTCCCGGAAAACAGCATTCCTCCGGAAGAGACTGCCCCGGCAGAAGCACCGTCCACGGCGGCGGAGATGACCCTTGATGAGAAGCTGCACCAGATGTTCATCGTCACACCGGAAGCCCTGACGGGATACACACAGGTGACACAGTTCGGGGATGCCTCCCGGACGGCATTCAGCAAGCACCCGGTGGGCGGACTGATCTATTTTTCCGGCAACCTTGAAACCGTGGAACAGACACAGGAAATGCTCTCCGGTATGCAGACGTTTGCCAAGTCCGCATCGGGTCTGGGGCTGTTCCTTGCGGTCGATGAGGAGGGCGGACAGGTTGCCCGCTGCGCCGATACCCTCGGCACGACAGCCATAGAGCCCATGCAGACCTACGGGGAAAGCGGCGACGATGTGGCAGTCTTTGAGGTCGGCATGACGATCGGCAAGGACATTGGCGGACTGGGATTCAATCTCGATTTTGCCCCGGTGGCAGATGTGGATCTGAACGAGGGCAACGAACTGGGCGACCGTATTTTCAGCTCCGACCCGGAAGTCGTTTCCAAACTGGTGCAAGCCTATGTACAGGGGCTGCAAAGTACCGGTGTTGCGGCGACCCTCAAGCATTTCCCCGGTCTTGGGGCAGAGGACGGCAACGCCCATACAGATGAAAAAATTGTCATCGAACGTTCCCTCGATCAGCTCCGGGCTGCGGAATTTGTTCCGTTTGCGGGCGGCATTACGGCAGGGGCAGATTTCGTGATGGTGAGTCATCAGATCGTGACGGGCGTAGGTGATGATCTGCCTGCCTGCCTTTCTCCGGTGGTCTGCACCGATCTGCTGCGGGGCGAACTCGGATTTCAGGGACTGATCGTGACGGATTCGCTTCAGATGAATACGATCTCCGGCAGCTATACTTCCGGGGAAGCGGCTGTCATGGCAGTTGAAGCGGGCGTGGATGTGCTGCTGATGCCGCAGAATTTTGAGGAAGCGCTTGCGGGTTTGCAGGAAGCGGTCGAAAGCGGCAGGATCAGCGAAGAACGCATTGACGAGAGCGTGAACCGCATTCTTGCGGAGAAAGAAAAGCTTGGACTGGTGGGATGAGTATGGAAAACGAACGCCTGAAACAGCAGCTCACTTTTTTGTTAGAGCTTGACAAGCTGAAAAATATCTACCGGCAGACCTATGTGCTGCACGAGGACAGACCCGAAAATGATGCCGAGCATAGTTTTCACTTGGCCATTATGGCGTGTATTTTAGCCGAACACGCACGGGAAGCGGTCGATGTGCTGCACGTCATGAAAATGGTGCTTGTCCACGATGTGGTCGAGGTCGATGCCGGGGACACCTATGCCTATGACACCGAGGGGTACAAGACAAAAGCGATCCGGGAGCAGAAAGCGGCAGACCGCCTGTTCGCCCTGCTGCCGGAAGAGCAGGAACGGGAATACCGGGGACTCTGGGAGGAATTTGAAGCCCGGGAGACACCGGAAGCGAAATTTGCCAATGCCCTTGACCGGATCCAGCCGATGCTGCTGAATTACCGGAAAGGCGGCATTTCGTGGAAAGAACGGGGCATTCACGTGGAGCAGGTCATTGCCCGGAATGCACAGGTCACAAAGGACGGGAGCGAAGCCATTGGCGAGCTTGCCCGTGAGATCACAGAAGCAGCACTCCGGGAGGGAATGCTGCTCGATTAGGGAGGTTTTGGTTATGAAAGAATTGAAGATCGGCTGTCATGCAGAAGTCAGCGCCTATGTGCATGAATCCATGCTGGCGACGAGTGTGGAGAGCGGTTCGCTGCCGGTACTGGCAACGCCCATGATGGCAGCGCTGATGGAGAAAGCGGCTTACCTGTTGGTCGGGGAAGCACTGGACGAGGATGAAACAACTGTCGGCACGGCACTGGACATCCGGCATACGGCAGCGACCGCAGCGGGAGCGTTGGTAACAGCAAGGGCAGAACTGACGGCTGTCGAGGGGCGAGAGCTGACGTTTCAGGTCTCGGCACGGGATGAAGCCGGAGAGATCGGCAGCGGCGTTCACAAGCGCTTTGTGGTAAAAGCAGAGCCGTTTTTCCAGAAGGCAGAGGCAAGGAACGGCAATGGCGCATGATCTGCCGAGGGAGATCGAGCGGAAGTACCTGCTCACGTTCCCGGAACAGGCGGCAATGGCAGCCATGGAAGAAGTGTCCTGCACGGAGATCTTTCAGTATTACCTGAAAGATGACGGTTCGGGCTACAGCAGGCGTGTCCGGAAGCGTGGCACGCCCGGCACGGGATGGCAGTACACCTACACCCGAAAGAAGCCGATCGCATTCGGGGAGCGTATCGAACTGGAGGACGAGATCGCAGCGGAGCAGTTTCAGGCGCTGATGCAGGAACGGCTGCCGGGGGTGGACATCTGCAAAAAGCGGTACTGTTTCACCTACCGGGGGCAGCGGTTTGAGCTGGATATTTATGATTTCAGCAATGCCTATGCGACACTGGAAATCGAACTGCCCGATATGCAGACCCCGGTCACACTGCCGCCGTTTCTTCCGGTGCTGCGGGAGATCACGGGGGAGACAGCGTACGGAAATTTTGAACTTGCCCATACACAGCACTTCCTGGAGGAGAGCTGAACAAAACAGCGAGCGCCCTTTACGGACGCTCGCTTGCTTTATTCATGACAATCTTCACAGTCGGGCACTGTTCCGACAATGGGTTCGGGGTCGATGCCCTGCCGCCGGTAGTAGTCCGACAGTGCAGCCTTAATCGCCTGTTCTGCCAGTACGGAGCAGTGTACCTTCACGGGCGGCAGTCCGTCCAGTGCTTCCATGACTGCCTTGTTGGTCAGCTGCAAAGCTTCCTCGATGCTTTTGCCCTTGATCATCTCCGTTGCCATAGAAGAAGTTGCCACCGCAGCCCCGCAGCCAAAGGTCTTGAACTTGACATCCGTGATGGTCGTGCCATCGATCTTCAGGTACATTTTCATGATGTCGCCGCACTTGGCATTGCCGACTTCCCCGATACCGTCCGCATCCGGAATTTCGCCGACATTGCGTGGATTGGTGAAGTGATCCATTACTTTTTCGCTGTAATTCATCGTCTTTCTCCTTTCAATCAGACAAGCCGTCTGCCTTCCTTGCAGATGGTTTCCCACATGGGGGACATGGCACGCAGGCGTTCCACGACCTGCGGAATGACGGAGAGCATATACGCTGCATCGTCCTCTGTGAAATCATTGCCCAAACTCAGCCGCAGTGAACCGTGTGCGACCTCGTGTATCAACCCCAAAGACAGCAGTACGTGTGACGGGTCAAGCGAACCCGACGTACAAGCCGACCCCGAAGAAGCCGCAATGCCGAAATGATCCAGCATCAGCAGCAAACTTTCGCCCTCTACGCCGACAATGGAGACATTCACATTGCCACAAAGGCGGTGTTCCCTGTCACCGTTCAGGCGGGTCTGGTCGATCTGCAAAATGCCGTCAATTAACCTGTCCCGCAGGGGGGTGAGCCTTGCGATCTTTTCGGGGATGCCGGTCGTGGCAATCTCCATTGCCTTGGCAAGCCCGATGATGCCCGGCACATTTTCCGTTCCGGCACGTCTGCCCATTTCTTGACCGCCGCCGTGGATGAGGTTGGGAAGCGAAATGCCCTTGCGGACGTACAGCGCACCCACGCCCTTGGGGGCATGGAGTTTATGCCCGGAGAGGGACAGCATATCAATATGCTGCGCTTTCACGTCAATTTCCACATTTCCCACAGCTTGTACTGCATCGGTATGGAACAATACCTTGTGGGCGTGGCAGATCTCCCCGATCTCCGGAACGGGCTGGATCGTGCCAATTTCATTATTGGCATACATGATCGTGACAAGTGCGGTATCCTCCCGGATGGCAGCTTCCACGTCTGCCGGGTCGATGAGTCCCTTATCTCCTACAGGCAGATAGGTCACCTCAAAGCCGTGCTTTTCCAGATATTCGCAGGTGTGCAGGACAGCGTGATGCTCAAAGACACTGGTGATGATGTGCTTCTTGCCCTGTGCGGCAAGGCGGTCAGCCGTGCATTTGATCGCCCAGTTGTCCGATTCCGAACCGCCGCCCGTGAAAAAAATCTCCCCCGGCTGTGCGCCGAGACAGGCAGCCACACGGGCACGGGCATCCATGACGGCACGTTCGTTTTCTCTGCCCTTTGCGTAAATGCTGGACGGATTTCCGTAATTTGTCTGGAAATAGGGCAGCATGGCTTCGAGGACCGCATCTGAAACGGGTGTCGTTGCAGCGTTGTCTGCGTAGATATAGCGGTGTTCCATTCGCATCATTCCCTTTCTACTCAATATACAATCACATATAGTATACCACATTATCCCCGATCATGCAAGTTTTGTTAGCCGGGTTTACTCCGGGCTGTTTTCCCGTTTCAGAAAAGCCGCATAGAGGTCAGGGCGCTTTTCCTGCGTGACACGCAGGCTCTCTTCCTGCCGCCACTTGTCAATATTCCGGTGATGCCCGGACAGCAGCACTTCCGGAACGCCCTCCCCCTCCCAGATCTCCGGGCGGGTATACTGCGGATATTCCAACAGTCCGCTGAAATGGCTCTCCTCCTCAAAGGCGGAGGCATTCGGGAGTACGCCGGTACACATCCTTGCAACCGCATCCGTCAGCACCAGTGCCGGGAGTTCGCCGCCGGTCAGCACGTAGTCCCCGATAGAGATTTCCTCGTCCACGATCCTGTCCAAAACCCGCTGATCTACCCCCTCATAGTGACCGCACAGCAAAAACAGCGAAGGCAGCCGGGAAAGTTCACGGACACGCTGCTGCGTGAGCGTTTTCCCCTGTGGGGAGAGGTAGATCGTGTGGGGCTTTTCCGGGAGAGCAGCGCAGACCGCTTTCCAACAGCGGTAAATGGGTTCTGCCTGCATGACCATGCCCATGCCGCCCCCGAAAGGCTTGTCATCGACCCGGCGGTGCTTGTCCAGTGTGTAGTCCCGGATATTATGACAGGTGACGGCGATATACCCGGCTTTGCGTGCCCGTCCGACAATACTTTCGGAGAGGACGGCTTCACACATATCCGGAAACAGCGTGGCGATCTCAATCCGCATCGTCAAACAGCCCTTTCAGCGGGCGGATGGTCATCGTCCCGCCTGCCACGTCCGTTTCAAGAATAACATCCGGAATGGCAGGGGCAAGGTATTCCTTGTGCAGCGCCTCATCACGGATCACATAGACATCATTCGCACCCGTCTGGAGTACATCTTTCAGAATGCCCCAGACCTTTCCGGTGTCGGCATCGATCACTTGCAGCCCGATCAGATCCTGAATGAAATAGCACCCGTCCTCCAGTTCCATGTCGTTCCTGTCGGCATATAAAATCGTATTGCGCAGGGCTTCTGCCTGTTCACGGGTCGTGCATCCGGCAAATTGCAGAATGACCATATTCTGCTGCACACGGGCACGCTGTACCTGCACGGCATGGCTGCCGTTCTTGTCCGTGTAAAGCGTAGGAAAGGAACACAAAAACGCCGCATCGTCACACCAGGGGTATACCTTAACTTCCCCGGCAAGACCATGGACGTTTGTGATTTTTCCGATTTCCAGAAATTGTTTCAGTCCCATGCTGTCAGCCGATCTCCACGGTCACGTTTTCCATGCCCTTGTTGATCGCACCGGCACGGACGAGGGTGCGGATGGTTTTGGCAATTCTGCCCTGCTTGCCAATGACACGCCCCATATCTTCCTCTGCCACGTGCAGATGCAGCACGTGTACGCCATTTTCATCGGTATCTTCGGTAATTGCAATGGCGGACGGGTCATCGACCAGTTCTGCCACAATGGTATACAATAATTCTTTCATAGTGTCCTCCTTGCGGCTTTCCCGAAAGGGAAACAGGAGAAAGCCGTGAGCGTCTGCCCTTTGCTTCCTCCCGGCATTGCTTACAGAATGCCTTCCTTTTTCAGGATGCCCTTTACGGAATCAGTCGGCTGTGCGCCCTTACTGATCCAGTCCTTAGCCTTATCAGCATCGACCTTGATCACGGTCGGCTCCTTGGTCGGGTCATAGTAACCGATCTCGTCAATGCATCTGCCGTCTCTCGGTGCACGTGCATCAGCGACTACGATACGATAGAACGGGCTTTTCTTTGCACCCATTCTTCTCAGACGAATCTTTACTGCCATGTTTTTCACCTCCCTGTACAGGATTCTATTACAGCGGGGAACCGCTTGTAAGCTTTTTGGGGTGTTGTCCTACTTTTTGCCCTTCGGCATACCGGGCATATCGTCAAAATTCATCCCGGCAAAGGAACGCTTTGCCTGCCGCATGAAAGATCTGCCCTTTTTGCCCTTGCCGCCGAGCTTTTTCATCATCTTCTGCATCTGTTCAAACTGTTTGAGCAGGCGGTTGATGTCCTCTACTTTCGTACCGCTGCCGGCAGCGATACGCCGCTTGCGCTTCGGGTCGATGATAGAGGGCTTGGCACGTTCGGCAGGGGTCATGGAAAGAATGATCGCTTCGAGGCGGTCAAAAGCCCGGTCGTCGAGATCTTCTTCCTTCACTTTGTTGCCGCCGGGGAACATGGAGACAATGTCCTTGAGCTTGCCCATTTTCCGGATCTGCCGGATCTGGTCAAGCAGGTCATTCATGTCAAAGCGGGATTCGGTGAATTTCTTGGTGATCTTTTCAGCTTCTTTCTGGTCAATGACGTTTTCGGCACGTTCGATGAGGGTAAGCACATCGCCCATGCCCAAAATACGGGATGCCATCCGGGACGGGTGGAATTTCTCGAAATCCTCCAGCTTTTCGCCTGTACCCACAAATTTGATGGGCTTGCCGGTGACAGCGAGCACGGAAAGCGCCGCACCGCCACGGGTATCGGAGTCAAGCTTGGACATCAGCACGCTGTTAATGCCGATCGCATCATCGAACGACTTTGCCACATTGACGGCATCCTGTCCGGTCATGGCATCGACGACCAGCATGATCTCATGCGGTTCGGTAGCTTCCTTGATATTCTGGAGTTCCTCCATGAGGGCAGTGTCGATATGCAGCCGTCCTGCCGTATCGAGGATGACATAATCATGCCCGTAGTCCTTGGCATAGCGGACAGCTTGCCGGGCGATGATCACGGGGTCGATCTGCCCCATTTCAAAGACCTTGACACCGGCTCTTTCGCCGACGACCTGTAACTGCTGAATGGCTGCCGGACGGTAGATGTCGCAGGCAGCAAGCATGGGTCTGTGCCCGTCAGCCTTGAGCATTTTCGCAAGTTTGGCGGCGTGGGTGGTCTTACCGGAACCCTGCAAACCGCACATCATGATGATGGTCGGCGGCTTTGAGGCAAGGGCAAGCCGTTCGTTATCGCTGCCCATGAGGGCGACCAGTTCGTCATTGACGATCTTGATGACCTGCTGTGCCGGGGTCAGGCTGGAGAGGACTTCCTCACCGATCGCCTTTTCCGTGACACGGTTCACAAAATCCTTGACAACTTTATAGCTGACATCTGCTTCGAGGAGTGCTAAACGCACTTCACGCATGGCTTCCCTGACATCATTTTCGGTCAGCTTGCCGTGTGATCGCAGCTTCTTGAATACCTGATTCAGCTTTTCAGAAAGTCCCTCAAAAGCCATAGCGTTTCCCTCTTTTCCGATATATTTTACAGCAGTTCCAGTCCCTGCTGTGCCAGTGTTCTGATCGTTTCGGTGTCCGGCTGTTCCTGTGCTGCGGCAAGGATGCCCTCCAGACAGTGCCGGAGTTTTCCGATGCGCTGTGCCATACCGAGTTTTTCTTCCGCATTCCGGAGCATTTGTTCGGAGTGCTGTAAGCTGTCCAGCACTGCCTGACGGGAAATATGCTGCAAGGCAGCGATCTCAGAAAGTGTGAGATCTTCGTTGTAATACAGTTCTGCCAGTTCCCGCTGTCTTTCGGTCAGAAGATCGCCGTAGCAGTCGAGCAGCAGAACGCATTGCAGATCCTTTGCCATCGTCACACCTCCATTTGTCAAGCAGATAAACTTTCCGGACATATTCAGTATACCACATTTCTGCCGGAAAGTCAAGGGGCTTGACAAATTTTTTTATTTTTGGCGGTTTGCACAAAAAATCAGAAATTCCCACCGTTCCAGCCCCAGTCGGGGGTCGCATTGTAGCTGACGTAGATGCGGTTTGCGGGGATGCCGAGGTTTTCCGTCAGGATACCGCTGATTTTTCCGGTCATGGCATCATACGCCGAACCGGATGCACCGCCGTAGACCTGCACCTCGACCATGGCAGCCGGGGCATCTGAACCCTGAAAATAGAGGGCAGACTCCGGTGTGATGTTCACCATCAGCCACTGTTCCGATTTGCCGGGAATGGTGGAAATGGCTTTCCCCAGCCCGCTCTTGATCGCCTGTTCCTTGTCCTTCGGAATGGCTGTATTTGTTCTCACATGAATAAATGGCATAGTAATTTCCTCCTGAAAGATAATTTACTTCATTGCAGCTATTTAATAAAAAGTAGCAACTTCCTGTTCCGGCGGTCCTGTCAGAATGACAGCGCTGACTTCCAGAACAGGACCTTTGCTCTTGTAAAGCTTGTGGCGCTTGACGTGGACGGTTCCGGTCACACGCACCCATTGGCTGTTCTCCAGTTTTTTCGCATTGTCCCACTCTGCCACAAGCCAGCAGTACTGAATGTCTTCTACGCAGCAGGTCATGACGTGCCTGCCGGCGGCAAAGACATTTGCCGGGAATTTTGCATTCTGTGCGGCTGCCCCACGGAATGTGATGACCTTGCCGTCCCATTTGCCCGGTTCTTCCATAATATCCCGGTAGAACAGGGCAAAGTCCTCGTCCTTGATCTCGATCTCGGCTGCGTTCATATCGAACGGCAGGGGGTCTTGGATATCATCATAGGCGACCTGTCCGTCTGTGGTCTCGTAGGCGATCTGTGTCCGCCGGCTGATGGCACGGACGATCTTGTGAAATTCATTCTGATCCATGACATTCAGGGCGAAACGGTTGAACACGACCAGTTCGCTGACGTTGATCTTGTCCACAACCAGACTGCGCATATTGGCATTGTACTGCAAAAACGTGTTGGAATCCACAAAGCACATCGCCTGATACACTGCCCAGTCCAGCGGAAGCTGTTCAAACAGGTCGTTGATCGTCCACATACCATTATATTCCAGAACGACACGGGTCGCACGGGCTTCTTTCCGGAGTGCTTCGAGCTTTTCGGGGGTGAAGTCTGCCTGTTCGGTCAGAACTTGCTGCACGACATTTTTGCTTGCCCAGCGGGACGGGTCGAATTCCTCCTCGCCCTCCTCACAGATCAGCAGCAGTGTGCACTCCCCGTTGTTAAACCGCTTGTCCTCTAACGTCTCCTGAATGAATTTCGTCTTGCCGCTTTCCAGAAACCCGACAAACAGGTAAACCGGAATATCCTCGTTCGGCTGATTCGGCATGACAGTCCCTCCTCTTATTCAGCGTGGAAAAGCTTGGCAATGGCATCTTCTTTCAGCCCTGCACCGATCACGCACAGTCTGCCAATGGTAGCTGCGCTGCCGCTGCGGACATCCGGTGTGCCGGGTACATAGTCATAATGGATCCATGTGCCGTCCGTGTTGGCAACAATGCCCTTTGCCCGGAGCACTGTGCCGTACAGCTCGGCGTTGTCAAGGGCTTCCAAAGCAGACCGGATCTCTTCCATGGTGTAGGGTCTTGCCGTTTCTGCGCCCCAGCTCTGGAATACCTCGTCTGCATGGTGGTGGTGATGATGTTCGTGTTCGTCCTCATCGTGGTGATGATGGTGTTCACGCTCGTCCTCATCGTGGTGATGATGGTGTTCATGCTCGTCCTCATCGTGGTGGTGATGATGCTCGTGTTCGTCCTCATCGTGGTGATGATGATGTTCATGTTCATCCTCATCGTCGTGATGATGGTGATGATGATCGTGGGCAGCGGCTTCGGCGAGGAGGGCTTTCAGCTCGTCGTCAATGGTGTTCCGCTGTGTCATGGCTTCGGTGATCTGTGCGCCGGTCAGGGCATCCCAGTCGGTGGTGACGATGGGGGCTGCCGGGTTCTTCTCCCGGAGTGCATGGATGACGGCATCGAGTTTCTCCTGTGCCATGCCCTGCGTATGCGACAGCACCAGACAGGAGGCGTAGGTGATCTGATTGTCAAAAAATTCGCCGAAATTCTTCTGATACATCTTGCACTTCTTGGCATCGACAACGGTCGTGAAGCCGTCCAGTGTGACATCTTCCATTTCCAAATTCTGCACAGCACGGATGACATCGCTCAGTTTGCCGACACCGGACGGCTCGATCAGGATCCTGTCCGGGTGGTACTGCTCCAGTACTTTCTTCAGGGCTGCGCCGAAATCGCCTACCAAAGAGCAGCAGATGCAGCCGGAGTTCATCTCGGTGATCTCGATGCCGGCATCTTTCAGGAAGCCGCCGTCAATGCCGATCTGCCCGAATTCGTTCTCGATGAGGACAAGCTTTTCGTTCTGATAGGCTTCTGCGATCAGCTTCTTGATGAGGGTCGTCTTGCCTGCGCCGAGGAAGCCGGAAAAAATGGTTATTTTTGTCATGGTTTACACTCTCTTTCTCGTAAAGTCCGCCCGTAGGGGTGTCATTCTTAGTATACCACTTTTTCCGGAATTTGACAAGAGAAAATGAAAAAAATTCAGAATGTCACCTCGTTTGTGAACAATTATTAAATATTTTGTAAAATAACAATGAAATAGCCAATATTTTTCCTGCTGCGTTGTTATATAAATGAATGCCTCTATACGTACTGCCTGTTTCACCTTATGCCTATACAAAATGTATAAAATTGCAGAAAGTTTGTAAAATCCCTGTGTTTAGGTGATTTCCGCCTATATCTTCCGGGCTGGAAAGTTCGATTTTCTACACATTTTACAAAAATTGCAATTTCCATTTGTTGTGTATTGACAAAGAATTGAGAATCGTGTATAATAAAAGATGACATAAGATGCATAACAATATGGATTCCCTGTTTGGTTATTCGCAGAATGCGGCATTCTGAAATTGAGAGAAAGAGGAACATACACAAGGGGGAAATGACAATGTTGAAAACTGTGAATCTGGCATATAAAGAAAGTCTTGGCGAAAAGACAAAGCCAGTCATTACGGTAAGAAACAATCCGGGGCTGCATATGCGGTTCCGCTTCCGGCAGCAGGAGACGATCACGCTCCAGCCGAAGCCTGTTTATGAGGTGTGCAAGCGGAGCATGGATATTGCCTGCTCGGCGGCGGCACTGGTGGTGCTTGCACCGCTGTTTGCGGTGACAGCTTTGTCGATCGTGGCAACGGATTTCGGCTCGCCGATTTATACGCAGACCCGTGTCGGCAAGGATGGCAAGCTGTTCCGGATCTATAAGTTTCGCAGTATGTATATGGATGCGGACGAACGGAAAGCTGCTCTGATGGCACAGAACGAAAGTCAGGGGGCTACTTTCAAGATGAAGGATGACCCAAGAATTACCAAGGTCGGTGCTTTTCTGAGAAAGACTTCCATTGATGAACTGCCGCAGCTTGTCAATATCCTCAAGGGAGATATGACAATTATCGGGCCGAGGCCGTTCGTTCCGGACGAACAGGACAGGCTTCCGGCGGACAGACTGCTCGTGAAGCCGGGGCTTTCCTGCTACTGGCAGATCGGCGGCGGCAATGATCTGCCTTTGGAAGAGCAGATCGCTCTGGACCGCAAGTACATAAAGAACCGTTCCCTGTGGACGGATGTGAAGATCATCTTCCGCACGATCGGACACGTGCTGGGCGGAAAGAACTGTTGAATACCAGAACCCGGGTGCTTCGGCCTTTACGGAGAAGCCCCGTGTTTTGTGTTTATATTAAATGATAAGAACCGGAGGAAAAATATGGCAACAAAAGATGAACGTTACGTCAATGTAACACTCAGGAATGGTGAAGAAGAGGACAAGGACGAAATCGTTATCTCGCTTTTCACATTTGGCAAGGTGCTCAAGCGCTTTTTGCTGTGCTGGATCGTGGTCGCTCTGATTGTCGGGATCATGGTTCCCGTGTATCTTGCTGTTACCACGAAAGATAAGCATAAGAACCTGTCTGCGCTGGTCAGCTTCAACTATGATGGCATTGAGAATGGCAATGCGCCTGACGGCAGTAAGTTTGATATTAACTCCATTAAAAGCCCGACTGTGATAGAGCAGACACTGACGGAATTCGGAGAGTCCCTTGAAATGATCGAGTCGATCCGGCAGAATATTTCGGTGACTGGTCTTACGCCGGAGAATGCGATCGACAAGGCGGCTGCCTACGAATCGCCGCTCGAAGGAGGTAATATCAGCGCTGTACAGCAGATCCTGGATACGAAAATTTATCCGACACGGTACAAGCTCACATTCAATTACGCACCGACAGGGCTGAGCGATGAAAGGGCAGTCGAGATATTTAACGGCATTCTGGACAATTATCGGGACTTCTTCTTCAAGTCTTATGGCTTTAATCAGGCACTTGGCAGTGCGATGACGGCACTGAATTATGAGGACTATGATTTTGCAGAAGCGGTCGATGTCTTTGATTCCACGCTGAGTTCACTGGAGAGCTATGTCAGCAATCTGTCGTCTGAAGATACGACTCGTTTCCGTTCTACAAAGACTGGCTACAGCTTTGCAGATTTGACACGTTCCCTTGAGACGCTGCGCACGGTTGACCTCGACAGGATCTCGTCCTATATTGTGTCGGGCAACATCACAAAAGACCGGGACAAACTGATTCAGACCTATAGCTACCGCATTGATACGCTTACTCGTGATTGTGTTGTGGCAAGAGAAAATTTAGCTTCTCTGGATGCATCTATTGCAGCTTACGAAAAGGATACTATTATTATCTACGGCGAAGGCGGAAATAATACCAATGAGTATATGCAGGCATCGGAGGAGTATGATAAGCTGATCGAAAAGAAAACGCAGGCACAGAACACGCTTTCCACCAAGACACAGCAAATTCAGGAATTTCAGCAGCGTATGAATGCCCTCAAGGTTGGCTCGAATGCAAGCGAGGAAAGCATTGCAGAGGCAGAAAGAGAGCTGTCAGTTCTGAACGAAAAGGTAGCTATGCTGACAGATGCCATTAACGTGACAGCCAACGAATATTATGAGACGGTCTATCTGGCAAATGCCTATACCATTCTTGTTCCGCCCAGTACATCTGGTAATGCTGCTGCAAAAAGTATCCTCAAGTCTGCTATGATGCCGGCTGCGGTTGCGGAAGCTGTGATTTTTGTGGTGTATTTTGGAGTTTCCTTTATTATTGCACTGATTGAGGAAAACAAAAAGAAAAGACTTGCACCTGTGTCGGCAGATCCGCATGAACAGGACGATGCACAGGAAGAGGATACAAAAAAAGAAGATACAGAAAGCAAAACCAAATAAACAGGAAAGCGCCCTTTTCGGGGCGCTTCAGCCTGTCAAAGAAGCCTGAAATAAGCAAAGAAAAAACGAAATTAGGACTAAAAAGCGAAAAAAATATCGACAAAGCAAGTAAAAGCTCTCCATCAAGCAGCATGGAGGGCATATTTTTTGAGGTTCATGGCAGCA
>CANRFM010000011.1 GCA_947629905.1 uncultured Clostridia bacterium | reverse complement strand
GTCTTTCTCAACCGAGCGTGGCAGAGGTTCATTGGGGTACTCTTCAAATCACCCTAAAATCTATTATACGAGGAAAATAAAATGCGTAAAGCAACAATAGATGAAAAGAAAAGATGTCCGAAATGCGGAAGAATCGAGCAGCAAGTGAAAGCTGGATTTAACGCATCAGGAACACAAAGATGCCGCTGCAAAATATGTGGTATTCGGTATACGCTTGAACCCAAAAGCCATGCTTATTCAGAGGAAATTAAGGAAGCAGCCATTAAAGCATATTATTCCGGCGTAAGCGGACGTGGTGTAGGCAAAATTTTAGGCATGAATAAAGCCAATGTATATAACTGGATAAAAAACTAAATCTTGATGTTGAAAACTTGCCGCCGGAGCGTGAATCAGATGAACTTTATGGTATATAGATAAAAAGGTAATTCCAAAACTCGTGAAAATGTTTATATAATAACGATGATAAGCCGGAATCCACATTTGCTTATCGGTTTTGATGTTGCGTCTGATAAATCGAGTGAACGAATACAAAATATTGTTGACAGTTCACCCGAAGCTGATTTTTATTATACTGGTGGATACTTCGGATACATGGATGTTGTTTTTCCGGGCAGGCACATTCGTAATGTACGAGATAAAAAAGATACACATAATGTTGAAAGCATAAATGCTGATTTACGCCATTATATTCCTGTCCTTGCAAGAAAAGCAGATGCTTTTCCCGAAAAATGGAAACACTTTATGCTGTTGTGGCTGTATTCATTGATGCTTATAATCGCTTCGGCTTGTCTAAATATAAATACCGTCAACGTAAGAAAACTGGTGAAATCCTTTTCTCTGTCGTTGATTTTCTTTAACAACGCTATTGTCCGCTCCTTTTTTCTCAAACCCCTTGACAATTTCTGTAAAGTGTGCTATAATAAGTTTGTTCTTTGCGTTGCATACGGCTGAACAGTATTTCAGAAAGGAGGGAACGGTATGTTCCAACACGTACATTTTTATCTGACCGACAACCGAATGATTACACGAATCGCCGTTTTTTCTCCGGGAGAGCTGCGGGGATAGTCCCCATGCAGACCTGATGGTAACAGTGGCGTTTCTGTGCATACAGAAGCGCCTTTTTTGCTCCCGGAACACGGCAGTTAAGGAGGCACTATGTTTGAAATTCAAGGCGCTTTCGCCGCTGCCAAAGTCTTTACAGACGTTGCAGACCAGAAATCCATTGCACAGATCACTGAACTGTGCAGTCAGCCCTTTGCCAAGGGTTCACAGATCCGCATCATGCCGGATGTACACGCCGGTGCAGGCTGTACGATCGGCACGACCATGACCATTACCGACAAGCTTGTCCCCAACCTTGTGGGCGTGGACATCGGCTGCGGCATGGAAACCACGATCCTGAAAGATTCCTACATCGAACCGCAGAAACTCGACAAGCTCATCCGTGCGGAGATCCCGTCCGGGTTCAACGTGCGCAAGACCGCACACCGCTATGCCGAGCGTATCGACCTTACAGAGCTGTATTGCTATCCACACATCCACGCCCTGCGTGCAGAGCTGAGTATCGGCACACTGGGCGGCGGCAACCACTTTATCGAGGTGGACAAGGGGAGCGACGGAACGCTGTATCTTGTCATCCACTCCGGCTCGAGACATTTAGGGCGGGAAGTCGCCGAATGGTATCAGCGGGAAGCCTATGCCCGCCTGAACGGCTCGGATGTCGCTTCTCAGCAGAAGCTGATCGCCGAACTGAAAGCACAGGGGAAGCAGAAGCACATTCAGGACGAGCTGAAAAAGCTGAAAGCCGTCAAGCGCACCAACATTCCCCAGCACCTTGCCTACTGCGAGGGAGAGCTGTTTGACCACTACCTGCACGACATGGCAATTGTCCAGCAATTCGCTGTCCAGAACCGGCAGGCGATGACGGATGTGATCGTGCGGGGGATGCACTGGAAGGTGCGCCGGCAGTTCACGACCATTCACAATTATATTGACATGGAGCAGCACATTCTCCGTAAAGGCGCTGTTTCCGCACAGAAAGACGAAATTCTGCTGATCCCCGTGAATATGCGGGATGGCAGCCTGCTTTGCCGGGGGAAGGGCAATCCGGACTGGAACTACTCCGCACCCCACGGGGCAGGACGGCTGATGTCCCGTTCGGAGGCAAGATCGTCGTGCAGCATTGCGGAATACCGCAGGCAGATGCAGGGGATCTACACGACTTCTGTCGGGTTGGATACGATTGATGAATGCCCCATGGCATACAAGCGCATGGAAGATATCACCGGAAACATCCAGCCCACAGCGGAAGTGCTGGACGTGATCCAGCCGATTTACAATTTCAAGGCGGGTGCTGAAGAAGCCCCGTGGAGAAAGAAATGACCCAAAGGAGGAAAGCAGATGCCTGAAATTACTTTACTCGGTACAGGCGGTATGCTGCCGCTGAAAAACCGATTTCTGACCAGTTTATATGTGGAGCACAACGGAAAGGCAGTCCTCATCGACTGCGGCGAGGGCACACAGGTCGCCTTTGCGAAGTACGGGGCGCACCTGAGCCGTCTGGAGCTGCTGCTGATCACGCACTGCCATGCTGACCATGTGACCGGACTGCCGGGGTTGTTGCTGTCGTTGGGGAATACGGAACGACGTGAACCGCTGACGATCTGTGCGCCATCCTCGGCGGAGGGAGCATTGCGGGGGCTGATGCAGGTATGCGGACATCTACCCTATCCGGTAGAGTTCTGCCCGCTGCCCGAACAGGAGAGCATCACATTCCCGGCAGAGCAGATCGACCCGATGCTGCACATTGTCACGCTGCCTTTGAAGCACTCCATGCCCTGTCTGGGCTATCGGCTTGAATTCCGCAAGAAGCCTGAATTTCAGCCGGAACAGGCAAAGGCGTTGCATATTCCGGTACAGTTCTGGAAACCCCTGCACAGCGGTGAGACTGTCACGCTGCCGGACGGACGTGTCATGCAGCCGGCACAGGTGACGGGGAAAGAACGCCCGCCCGTGCGCATTGTCTGCACGACAGATACGCTGCCGATTGCGGATATTGCAGCATTTGCGGCGGAGGCAGATCTCTTTGTCTGCGAGGGGATGTACGGCGATCCGGACAAAAAGCAGAGCATGAACAGCAAGCGCCATATGCTGATGCAGGATGCCTGCCGTCTGGCTGCCGAAGCCAAGGTAAAGCGCCTCTGGCTGACACATTACAGCCCGGCAGAGCATAGCCCGGAGCAGTACCGGGACGGATTGAGGGAGATTTTCCCGGATGTGACGATCTCACGTGACGGGGAACACACCGAGCTGAAATGAGGTGTCCGTATGGAAAAATTCATCCCCTATGAGAAGCTGAGCAAAAAAGCCCGCCGTGTACTGGACTTGCAGAAGCGCAGCACATGGGACGGTGTGAATCCCGTTACCCGGCAGACAGAAAGCAAGAAAGCCTACAAACGTCACCCCAAGCACAGGGCAGCATGGAGCGCTGCCGATGGAGAGGAATGACATGAACGAACCGAAAAACCTGACCAGAGCTGTGTTAGCCGGGCTTGATACGGGAGAATACGATGCAGAACGTTCTATGGAGGAACTGCGGGAACTGGCAGAAGCTGCCGGCTGCGAAACAGTCCTGACCGTTCTGCAAAGCCGTCCTGCCCCCGAAGCAGCTACCTGTATCGGCACGGGCAAACTTGCCGAAATACGGGAACAAATGCGAAATCTCGAGGCGGAGCTGCTGATCTTTGACACGGAGCTGACCGGAATGCAGATGCGCAATATCGCCGAAGCGGCGGACTGCAAAGTCATCGACCGGACGATGCTGATCATGGACATTTTTGCACAGCGTGCACGGACGGCAGAGGGCAAGGTGCAGGTGGAGCTTGCCCAGTACCGCTACCGCCTGAGCCGCCTGACGGGGATGGGCAGCGCCCTGTCCCGGTTGGGCGGTGGGATCGGCACAAGAGGACCGGGCGAGAGCAAGTTAGAGACCGACCGCCGCCACATCCGCAGCCGTATTGCAGCCCTACGTGAGGAACTGCGGGGCATAGAGAAGCACCGGAAATTTCTCACAGGCAGGCGCAAAAAAGACGGCATCCTGACAGCCGCCATTGTCGGCTATACGAATGCCGGAAAATCGACCTTATTCAATGCGCTCACCCAAGCCGGTGTCCTTGCCGAGGATAAGCTGTTTGCTACCCTTGATGTCACCGCAAGGCCGCTGGCATTGCCGGACGGGCGCAGTGTGCTGCTGTCCGATACCGTCGGACTGATCCGCCGCCTGCCGCATCACCTTGTGGAAGCCTTTCGCTCCACACTCGAGGAGACTGCACAGGCAGACCTGATCCTGCACGTGTTAGATGCCTCTGAACCGGATGTGCGGGAGCGCATGGAGATCACGCAGAGTCTCCTTGCCGACCTCGGCTGCGCAGAAATACCGCAGCTCCGGGTGCTCAATAAGGCAGATTTAGTGACACTCCCGAAACAGGATACCGCCGACACTGTCTGGATCTCTGCCCGCACAGGAGATGGGCTGAATGCCTTGTTACAGGCGATCAGCCGCTTGTTACCGCAGACCGCAAAGCGGATGCAGCTCTGCATTCCCTACCGTGAGGGCAGCTTCCTACAGACCTTGCGGGACGAGGGGAAGTGCTTCTCCGAGGAGTTCACCGCCGGGGGCGTGCTTGTGGACATTATGGTAGATGTACGCCGCCAGAAATATGCGGAGCAGTTTCTCATCCAAGAAGCTGACTGATCTGTTCCGTCAGCATTGCCTGAATGACATCCACAGGCAGCAGGCTGCCATTTTCACAGCAGGGCAGGAATGTCCACGGGACTGGGTCTGTTTCAGCGGCAAAGAGGGCAGCTTCCCGGCAGCATTTCAAATAAGCCGGGTCTGCCTCGTGAATGTCCTTTTTCCGTGCATCGCCGCCGTAGCGAGCGTTCAGGAGCTTCTGAGAGACCTCTACCGGAACGTCTAAAAACAGCACCGCATCCGGCTTCGGGATGCCAAGTTTCCCGTATTCAAAGTCATACAGCCATTTGCAATAGCTCTCCCATTCTGCACGGGGGAGCTTTGTCATCTGATAGACCGCATTCGAGGTGGTGTAACGTGCAGAAAGAATGTTCCGCCCTGCCGCATAGTCCACGAACCAGTCTTTCCGGAAGCTGATATACCTGTCCGCCGCATAGAAAGCGCTTGCGGAATAGGCACTATGTACCGGGTCGGTGTCCGGAATGCGTCCGGCAAGATATTCGCTGATGATCTCCCCGGCGTGGGAATCGTAATTCGGGAATGTCAGAAAACGGCACGCCGGAAACTGTGTTCGCAGCAGTTCCAGTTGTGTGCTCTTACCGCAGCCGTCCAGTCCCTCGATGATGATGATCTTACCGTGCAAGCCGGTCACTTCCTTTCAGAGAATTTGCAGCAGATGCAGCCCCGTCAGTACGCCATAGATAACAGGCTGATGCAGCACATAGATCAGCAGTGCCTGCCTGCCGACAAAGTTCAGGGGCGCAATGCCTTTCCACGTGTTTCGTAAAATGCGCTCCCCGCAGAGATGATACACATAAAAACCGCACAGAAACAGGAACAGCCATGGCAGCAGCGGGAAATAGTCCGTCGAGTAAAAGCCTGCCGCCGGAAAGCCGAAGTACGCCGTCACCACATTGCGGTAAAGGCTGTCCGGCAGGGGAGTGCCGCACAATGTTCCGCCCGGAATAGAGTACGTCACAAAGAACAGCGCAAGGCTTCCGGGAATGCCGAGGAGCGCCGGTACTTTTTCCAGCCAGCGTTTTGTCAGCCCGATCAGCAGCATACTCGACCCAAGGAGCGTCAGCACCCCGAACAGCACCAGAGAATCCGGCATACAGACTGCCGTCACAAGCGTGATACCAGCCCCCAGCCCGAACACAAGCATTCCCCGCTGCCATGTGTGCTTCCCGAATCCGGCACAGAACCCGGACAGCAGAATGAACGTGCAGCAAATGCTTTTCTGCCAGATCTCCGCCCCCGTCCCGAAATACCAGTTCCAACGCATCCCGAACAGATAGACCAAGTCCCATGCCGCATGATAGAGTACCATGCTGATGACTGTCACACCCCGCAGGCAGTCCAGCAGCGCACAGCGTGCTTTTGGCTGCTTGTCCATTATTTGACGATGTAGGCGGACTGGAGCACAGAAAGAAATTCTTCCCGGTGTTTCTCAAAAGTATCCGCCGAGGATTTGCAGGTGATGATATACATGGAAGCACCGTCTGTCATGTAGCCAATAATCGAATGCAGCGGATACGCATCCTCCTGATCGAGGGTATAGGTAAATTCCAGTGTCTGTACCGCATACTTGCCTGCATAGACCACATCATTCTTGGTATCCGTGACCGAATGTGCCATGTCTTCGTACTGCACCAAAGCCGAGATCGCATAGTCATAGGCAGAAGTGTAGGGCGCTCCGGCGGTGTCCTCCGTGATGATGATACTGGCATCGTCACAGATATAGTATTCTTCATAATGCGCCGAGGATGTTGCTGTAAAGGTGTCCGGGATCTTGACAGACAGATCCGGCAGGGGAAGTGCCTGATACACAACAAGGGTCTCCTGCGTATTTTCGGAATTTGTCTGTGTGCCGCTGCACCCTGTCAGACAGAAAACCATAGCCGCCGCAAGGCAGCACAGCCGTAATGCTTTCATATATGCCTCCTGTGAAAAAAGGCTGACAGCTTCCGCTGCCAGCCGTGACCAGACCGATAAGCCGGGTTCTGTCGTGTGCGGCAATTTATCTGAGCGGTATGTCGCCGTACCGCTTGAGCCGCCATTGCTGTACCGTCCGCCGAGCCAGCGTTAAGACGGGCAGCACCAATAGGCGTTGCATCGGATAGGGTTTACACGGCAGTGCAGTCTCCTGCACTCCGGTGAGCTCTTACCTCACCATTCCACCTTTACCGCCGCAGGGGCAGAAGTCTCTTTTCTGTTGCACTTGCCCTAAGGTCGCCCTCGGCTGCCGTTAGCAGCTATCCTGCTCTGTGATGCCCGGACTTTCCTCGTGAACCTGAAAACGTTCCCGCTGCCGCATAGTCTGCTCACTATAGTATAGTATACATGATTTTTCCGGATTTGTCAAGCCCCATGCGGCATACAGACAAAAATCACCCTCCTCCATGCCGGAGGAGGGTCTGTTGTTACGCATTCGCAGCCAAAGAAGCAATGACTTCAGTCAGCAGATTAGCCGGAAGCGGCTCATACCGCAGAAATTCCAGCGTGAAACTGCCCATGCCCCTTGCTGTCTGCCGCAGGTACAGCGCAAAGTCCTGCATCTCCCGCATAGGCACTTCGGCGGTGATGGTCGTTTCACCCTTGCCGGCAGGCTCCATACCGAGCACTCTGCCACGGCGCTTGTTCAGCTCACCCATGATGTCTCCGGTATTTTCATCCGGTGCTGTGACGTTAAGCGTTCCGATCGGTTCAAGCATGACAGGGTCTGCCGCACGCATTCCCTCCCGGTAGGCAATGGAAGCTGCCATCTTGAATGCCATTTCCGAGGAATCGACCGGATGATACGAACCGTCCAGCAAGATCGCTTTCAGTCCGACTACCGGACAGCCAGCCAGAACGCCCTTCTGCACGCACTCCTGCAAGCCCTTTTCGACTGCGGGGAAGTAGTTCTTCGGCACGGAACCGCCGAACACCTTTTCCTCAAACACAAGCGTATCACTCACGCACGGCTCAAAGGACATGATCACGTGACCATACTGCCCGTGACCGCCGGACTGCTTCTTGTGCTTGCCCTCTGCCTGTACCTTCTTGCGGATGGTCTCCCGGTAAGCGACCTGCGGCTTGGAGAGCTTCACCTCTGCGCCGAATTTGGCGGAGAGTTTGGAAACTGCAATTTCAAGATGCTGTTCGCCCAGACCGCTGAGCAGCATTTCCTTGGTCTGCGGGTCCTGCGTGTAGGTCAAAGTCGGGTCTTCCTCCACAAGGCGCTGCATCCCGGATGCGATCTTGCTCTCATCGCCCTGCTGCTTTGCCCGGACAGCCATGGAATAGCACGGCTTCGGGAATGCCGGCATCAGGGCAGCGGCAACTCTTGACGGCGCACAGAGCGTATCGCCTGTCAGCGCTGAGATCTTGACAGCGGCAATGATGTCCCCGGCTTCGGCGGACTTGATCTCGGTCTGCTTTTTGCCGAGCAACGTGTAGAGCTTGCCGAGCTTCTCCTCTGCGCCCGTTCTCGAATTGACAACGGCAGAGTCGGAAGAGATCTTCCCGGAGAGGATCTTCAGGTAGGACATCTTGCCCACAAACGGGTCAGCGACCGTCTTGCACACGAGCGCAGCCAAAGGCGCATCGGGGTCACAGGGAATTTCTTCCAGTTCGTCATGGCAGACAGCTTGTGCCGGAGCAACTTCATTGGCAGCCGGAACGAGCAAGCCAAACTCTTTCAGGAGCATATCCACGCCCGCCAGTGTAAAGGCAGATGTGCAGACCACAGGCGTGATCAGTCCGCTGTTCATACCAGCATGGATGCCGTCGGTCAGCTCCTTCTGCGTGAATTCCTCACCCTCGAAGAATTTCTCCATGAGGGCTTCATCCGTTTCGGCAACGGCTTCGGAAATGGCAGCTTTCAGACCTTCCAGACGGTATTCCTTGTCATCGGAAATTTCGGCAGGCAGTTCCTGCGGTACAGCGTTGCCGGACTTGTCGTAGGCATATGCCTGCATTTCGATCAGGTTCACGAACGAGCCGATCTCGTGATTTTTCAGCACAGGCACAACGACCGGGCAGACGGTAGGACCGAACACGGTCTTGAGCTGCGTGAGTACATTATAGAAATTGGCATCCTTATCATCGATTTTGGTGATGGCAAACATGGCAGACTTGCCGAGTGCCTTGGCAGCGGCGTAGGCTTTTTTCGTGCCGACACTTACACCGGATTTTGCGGAAACGGTAATGAGCACCGTATCGGCAGCCGTAATGCCTGAAAGCTGCTCCCCGGCAAAGTCGAGAATACCCGGCGTGTCGAGCAGATTGATCCAGTTGCCCTCATAGGCAAAACCTGCCAGTGTTGTCGAGATCGTACCCTTGCGGCGGATCTCTTCGGGGTCATAGTCACAGACGGTCGTGCCGTCGGCAATTTTTCCGAAACGGTCGGAAGCCTTTGCCCGATAGAGCAGTGCTTCGGCGAGTGAGGTCTTACCGGAGCTGTGATGTCCGGCGATGGCAATATTCCGGATATTGCCTGCATGGAATTGGTTCATAGTGGTTTGCTCCTTTGTTGAGATTTCACGGTCTGCGGTCTTTCACACGAAAGCCCCATATTGTTATTATACCATTGAATCATACATTTTGCAATGGAATACAGCAATTTTTAGGAAATATGATATTTCAACAGGCTGTTTTTAGTTATTCTGCACAAATTTCACAGACCGCAAGGTAGACAGCCATACAGTATACCGCCGGATTGCGCAGCCCGACCGCCAACGCAGCCCCCGCAAGCCCTGCTGCCAACAGAATACAAAAGCAGTTCAGCATACGCAGCAGCTTCGGGCTCTGCTCCAGTACGCACCGCAGCGCAGCACCGCCGTCCAGTACCCGGAACGGCAGCAGATTGAACACCCCCATACACAAATGCAGCAGCCCCGTCTCCGTGCCGTGCAGCAAGGCAGCCATGCAAAGATTGACAGCAGGACCGCTGAGGTAGACCGCTGTCAGCGCCTGACTGCTTAACAAGACCGTATTCGTGCGCATCTGCATACCTGCCGCATACAGGCGTATCTCCCGTATCCCCGCATGGGTCAGCCGCATGGCAAGTGCGTGCCCCAATTCATGAAGCACGCACACCCAGAACATCTGCCGGAGCATTTCCTGCCCCCAGAGCAGCATCACAGCCGCCATTGCCGGAAACCCGAAATCCACGACGATCCGGCAGTTTCCGCATTTCAGCTCCACAGGCTGCCTATGTACCGGAACAGCCCCGTGACCCACGGCTCGTCCGGACAGGCGGTATGGTTCCGGAACGTCTCGAGCGTGTTCCCGAATGTACCCGCATCCAGCACACGCAGCACCAGAACCGCCGTCAGCAACAGGATACAGACTGCATACTGCATGAAAAACACATCCGCCGCCGGGCAGGGCGGTGCTTCAGGGGCAGCCTTCACAACGGGGGGCTGCCAGCCGTTTTCCGCCTCTGTTCCGGGTATCTCTACCATTGCTTCTTCCATGTTTCTCCCCCCTTGCTGCATCCTATGCGGGGAGACCGGAAAAAATGCCGGCAGAAAAGGGAAGAGAGATTTCCATATTTTTTTCGGAAAGCACTTGCAAAATGCAGCGGCTTGTGTTATAATAGTAAATGTCATCAGAAAAACCGGAAGGAGAACGCACATGAGTACACCCAAGAAAAAAGCAGGCTCTGTCTTTGCCGTGCTGGTCGTCATTGTATTGCTGCTTGTTGTGGCAGCGACTGTGACCGTGAATGTGATTTTTTCAGGAGACCGTATCCCGGAAGTGTTCGGCTATTACCTGTATCTGCACGAAGAGACCGACATGGAGCCGGATATTCCGCAAAACTCTCTTGTTTTCGCTAAAAATTCCCCCAATACAAGCCTTTCCCCCGGTGCAAAGGTGCTGTGCTATCTGGCGGACAACCATGTTGCGCTGCGGGATATTTACCAGATCACCGTGAATGAGGACGGCTCGACAAGCTATTTCCCCGGAACGGCTGTGGAGCAGGGTAATGAGCTGAGTATCCCCCGTGAAAATATCTTTGCGATATGTACCCGTGCCAGCAAGGAGCTGTATGCCTATGTGACATTTGCTACATCGGTTGCCGGGTTGATGCTGCTGCTTGTCGTGCCGTGCGTGATTTTGATCATTATGCTGCTTGTGAAGATCGCAAAAAGCAGTCAGGATGATTTTGATGACGAGGACTTCCAGTTTGACGAGGAAGAGACCGATCAGATGCTCCGGAAAACTGCCAAGAAGCAGAGCCCGCTCTTTGACCCGGAACAGTCTACTGCCGGAACGATGGCATCGATAGAAAAGAAGAAATCCGCCCTGCAGGGGAACTTTACTGAAAAGCCTGTCAACGAAAATTCCCCCTACCAGAAAGCCGTACAGGAGCGCACCATGAAATTCAAGAAGGTGCAGCAGGAGGATATTGAGCGTGTGCAGCGTGAGGCAGCCGAACAAAAGGCAGCCAAGAAGCCGGAGACACCCCCGGAAAAACCTGCCTACGTCCCGACACATGAGAAAACCCCGGATGCCCCTGCCCCCAAGCCTGCAAAGCCGGTACAGTCGACACCGCCTACACCGCCCGCACCTGCACCCGCACCAAAACCTGCTGCCTCTGCCATTCCTGCGGCAGCAAGGACATCGGCACCGAATATTGACGACATTCTGAACCCCGGAGAACTGCGTGCCGCCAAAGAGGGCAGAAAGATCAATCCTGAAATTGCGAAAACCGATTCGATCGACGACCTGATCGCTGTACTGGAAAAGGAAAAGAACAAGCTATAAAGACTGCCCCCTCTCAAAGCAGAGGGGGTTTTTCATGCCGCAAAAACACAAAAACCCGGTACAGTTTTTTCTGTACCGGGTAATGTATCAACCGCCTGTGCGCATGGTATAGCGAATGTGTTCGATCGCAGCCTCTGCGTATTCGTTGATTTTCGGGGAGCTGTTGGCAGCGAGTGCTTTTTCGTACCATTCGAGCGCCTTTTCGAGCTGCGGGCGCATACCGCCGCTGCCCTTGAGGTAAATATCCCCGATGGCAAGCTGACTGAGCACCAGACCTCTGTTGGCAGCCTCCATGTGCCAGTCAATGGCACGTGTCGGATCCTGCGGGAAAGGATACGTGCCTTTCTCATAGCTGTCAGCAACCTGAAACATCACGTGCAGCAGGACTTCCCGCTCTTTCTGTTCGAGGGTCGGGATCTGATCCTTGATCTCACGCAGGAAGCTGAACATACTGATCATGTAGTTCTTGCTTCTCGGCTTGCCGAGGAATGTCCATGTACCCATTTCATCCATTTCGGAAACCGTGAAGATCGCATAGTCTACCAGTTCATCGAGCTTATCCGGTACAGAGGGCGCAGCCTGTGCAGCGGCAGGGGCAGCATTCTCCTCATCACGCTTGCGGGACTTCTCAATGCGGTCATAGAGCAGATTGTCCTTTGCGTTGGAAATGCGATCCATCAAATCTTTATAGCGTGCCTGCCGTCTTTCATCCCCGCTGAAACCGGCACGGCGCTCCTGCATGAGGATATAGTCGAGCATATGCACGCAGCGTTCCATTGTGTCAATATCTTCGAGACGGGGTGCCATATCACTGATACGTCCGGCGATAATGGAATAGAGGAACATTGCCTTTTCTGTGTGCTGGGTATGTGCTTCACTTGTGCCGAGCTTGCCCTGACGGAATTCCTCATCCGCATATTCCTTGAGCTGCTCCACGCCCATTTTGTCGGTACCCTCACGCCACTGATGTGCACCGCAGTTGGTGCAGCTCACGCCATTTCCATGCAGCTTTTTGCCGCACACATAACAAACCTTTGCAGCCATATTCGTTACTCCTTTTGTTGCGGTGCAGCTGATCTGCGACCGGCGAAATTATCTTATTTTATTATAGCACAAATATACAAATACTGCAAGAGGTTACAAATTTTTTGTTAATTTTGTACATATACTTGTACGATATTCATGCAATTTGACGGATGTAACAGGGATTTGTCCGGCAGGAATTGTATAAAAAATGCTGCTCCCCCTTGCTTTTTCGGCGGGAATGGTTTATAATAGAAAGAGCAGGTCTTGCATGGTCTGCAATTCAGCGAAAGGATGATGTGCATGAAATTCAGCAAGATGCACGGCATCGGCAATGACTATATCTACGTCAACTGCTTTGCGGAGAAGCTGCCCGCCGACCCTCGTGCAGTGGCTGTGGCTGTCAGTGACAGGCGGTTCGGCATCGGGGGAGACGGGCTGATCCTGATCCTGCCGTCCGATCAGGCGGACTGCCGGATGCGGATGTTCAATGCGGACGGTTCAGAGGGCATGATGTGCGGCAACGGTATCCGCTGCGTGGGCAAGTATGCCTACGAACACGGCATTGTCCAGAGCCCCACGCTTTCCGTGGAGACGAAGTCCGGCATCAAGTACATAACGCTTCAGATCGAGAACGGCAAGGCAGTCAGCGCAACGGTCGATATGGGCAAGGCGATCCTGAAACCGCAGGACATCCCCGTACTGGCAGAGGGCGAACAGTTCGTGAAGCAATCCCTTACGGTAGAGGGGCAGACCTATACCGTCACCTGTATCTCTATGGGCAATCCGCACTGCGTGGTGTTCACGGAACAAGACCCGATGGAGATCGACCTTGCGGCGGTCGGACCGTGGTTCGAGCATCATCCGCTGTTTCCGGAGCGCATCAATACGGAATTCGTCAAGGTGCTGAATGCGCACACGCTCTCTATGCGTGTCTGGGAGCGTGGCAGCGGGGAGACCCTTGCCTGCGGGACGGGGGCTTGTGCAGTAGCCGTGGCTGCCGTGCTGAACGGCTTCTGTCAGCAGGGCGAAGAAATCACCGTCAAGCTGCGGGGCGGCGACCTGCGCATTCTCTACAAGCCGGACGGCACGGTGATGATGACCGGAACGGCAACACACGTGTTTGACGGGGAGATCGACCTTTCCCGGATGGAACATGAAATTCATTTTGTAAGGAGCTGTTAAGATGATCAAGGTCAATGAAAATTATCTGAAACTGGAAAAAAATTACCTCTTTATCCGCATTGCCGAAAAGGTAAAAGCCTTTCAGGCAGCCAACCCCGAGGCAAAACTCATCCGCATGGGTATCGGCGATGTGACACTGCCGCTTGCGCCTGTGGTGGTGGAGGCGATGCAGAAAGCCGCTGCCGAAATGGGTGTCAAGGAGACGTTCCGGGGCTACGAGGACAGCGGTGCGGGCTATGACTTCCTCCGGGAAGCGGTTGCCGGGTATTACCGGAGTTTCGGGGCAGATGTGCCGGCAGATGACATTCGCATCAACGACGGCGCAAAGTCTGACTGCGGCAATCTGGTGGACATTTTCGGGGATGATAATATTGTGCTGGTGACAGACCCGGCATATCCGGTCTATGTGGATTCTAACCTGATGAGCGGCAGAAAAATTGTCTATGCCGATTCCAACGAAGCCAACGGCTTTGCAGCAATGCCCTCTGCGGACGGTTATGCACTGGACGGGAAGCAGGTATTCCCGGACATCATCTACCTCTGCTCCCCGAATAATCCCACGGGTTCGGTCTACACGAAAGAACAGCTTGCCGAATGGATCGCCTATGCCAAGGCACACGGGGCTGTGATCTTGTTTGATGCTGCCTATGAATCTTTCGTCAGCGAGCCGGAGCTGCCCCGGAGCATTTACCAGATAGAGGGCGCAAAGGAAGTTGCCATTGAGATGTGCTCCCTCTCCAAGACGGCAGGTTTCACGGGTGTGCGCTGCGGTTATACGGTCGTGCCGTCCGAGCTGAAAGCGACAGCCTCCGACGGCACGGAAGTCAGCCTGAAACAGCTCTGGAACAGGCGAGAGGGCTCGAAGTTCAACGGTGTGTCCTATCCCGTACAGCGTGCTGCCGAGGCAGTATTCACGCCGGAGGGGCAGAAGCAGATACGGGAGAACATCGCCTACTATCAGGAAAATGCCCGCATCATGGCTGAAACGCTCACGGAGCTGGGCATTGCGTTCACGGGCGGCATCAATTCGCCGTACATCTGGTTCAAGTGTCCGGACAATATGGATAGCTGGAGTTTCTTTGACAAGATGCTGTCTGAAATTGCTGTGGTCGGCACACCGGGCGCAGGATTCGGCAAGAACGGTGACGGCTGGTTCCGGCTCACGGCATTCGGTGACCGGGAGAACACGAAGGAAGCCATGCAGCGGCTGAAAAAGATGATACAAGCCTAAGTATAAAGGGGGTAGCAGGATGCGACCCCCTTATATTATACTGCACATCCTTGGCACACCATCCGTACACGCCTGTTTTGGCTATGTATAGGCTTTGCACGTCTGCACGTCTTTTTTCTTTGTTGCTATTATATATATTATATTATACCATATTTTTCCATTTATGTAAATATAATATCTGTATTTCTATTAAAACTGTTAAAATGACAGTTTTACAATATCTGAAAGGGTGTAACTCTGATGAACACCCTTTGACAGAATACAAAACTACATAATAAAACAGTGTGGTATACCCTGAATTAGGGTATACTTAGGCTGATGTCGTGAAATGCGACGGCAGGTATAGAATAATATATATAATATAATAGCAACTCAATAAAAAGACGTGCAGACGTGCAAAGCCTATACATAGCCAAAACAGGCGTGTACGGATGGTGTGCCAAGGGTGTGCATGGTACGGCAGTATACTATAAAGCTATAAAGGACAACTTGCTTTTCAGGTGTCGTGGTGTCTTTTGGGCTTGCTATAGCCGTTTCATTGCGTATGAAAGGGTGTGAATCTGGTTCATACCCCTGCTCCCCGGTGGGGTCGATTTTACCGACCTCATCTACCTGAATTGCATTTTCTGTCGGGCAAAATCTCCCCTGAAAGGGGAGATGTCACGAAGTGACAGAGGGGTCAAAACGGGTGCAGCGGTGCGGGTGTCCGGTGGACACCTCTGCGAAGCAGAAGCACCGACCGAACCGACAGGTGAGACCACGCTGCCCTTTGCTGCCATAAAGAGAAAGGGTGTGAATCTGGTTCACACCCTTCA
Organism: uncultured Clostridia bacterium; assembly: GCA_947629905.1. GTDB lineage: Bacteria > Bacillota > Clostridia > Oscillospirales > Ruminococcaceae > UBA3855. The sequence goes on along the minus strand of CANRFM010000011.1, from coordinate 54,517 downwards.
GCTTGTAAAAAAACCCCCTTTTGAATGAAAAAAGTCGGAATCGGCTAACGTAGAATAGCCATTTTCGAGCTATTTTTTGAGGGCAAAAAACATGATTTCAGACTTTTTTGACAGCCTGAAAGGGTGTGAATCTGGTTCACACCCTTCTCACTCTATTGCTCTTTCAGTCACTCAAATCTTCTTAAATTACACTACTGTCCGAGTAAGCCGGCGGCAGGCTGCCGCCTCCGTTGTGTCGCCCAATGCGCCTGACGGCGCAAAGGGCGACTGCTCTCAGGGAAGATAAAGGTATCAACCGGTCAGATCATCTTAAATTTCACTACCATCCGAGTAAGCCGACCTTTGCTGCGCAGCCGCATCGGGAGGTGCAACGGGTGCAGCGTCACGCTGCCGCCGCCCGAACCAATTTCCGCCGGTGCTGCTTCCGGCTGCCATGGCTGTACCGCCGGAAAGCGTTCCGCCAAAGCCCGCAAGCTGCGTGTCATCCTCGGTCTGGAAGTAGGTCGTACCGCTCAGCGTGCCGCCTGTGTAGACCTTCACGCCCGAAGCGCCCGTACCTGCCTTGATGTTGGAGACCTGCTTGTCAGCGATGAAGCTGATGAGGACAGTGCCGTCACTGCCGCAAAGCGTGATGCGCTCCCCGGCTGCTACCGAACCGGATGCAGTTGTGTCGGTCGTGAGCGTACCGCCGCCCATGCCGCCCATGCCACCCATACCGCTGTTCCCGGTATCTTCCACAAAGATACCGCCGGAATAGGTCATGGTGCTTTCCGCATCAAAGGCATCCGAACCGTTGGAGACCAGATAGCCGCCCGCAATGGTCAGCGTACCGTTGGAATCGAAGCCGTCATGGTCGCCGTCTGTTACATTTACACGGGCAAAGCCGCCGTTGATCGTGAGCGAATAGTTACCGCCGCCGCCAAAGCCGCCTTGTCCCCAGCCTCCGCCGGGTCCGCCGCCCATATTGCCCGAACCATCCGAGCCGCCTGCGGCATTGTAGCCGTCGTCAGTCGTGTTTGAGACAACAGAACCGCTGTTCTGCGTGATATTCATGCCCTCAATGCCCTCGTAGGCTGTTGAAATCAGCACAACCACATCATCGAAGGTGTTTGCCGTGCCCTGCCCAATTGTAACATCGTGGTCGGCATGAACCGCATCATCCGCCGAAGCTAATTTCAGCAAGCCGCCTGTCAGCGTGACATTGCCGCCAGCATGGATGCAGTCATCCGAGGAATCCACGGTCAGCGTACCGCCGTTGATCGCAATATCGCCGCCGCTTTGCCATGTTGTGCCGGTCGTGTCGTACAGTCCGACAGCCTTGATGCCTTTGGCGCTGATGTCGGTCTTGTTGGCATTGCCTTCCTGCATACCGCCCATACCGCCCATGCCGCCGCCCCAAGGCGTTGACGAACCGGAAGAAGTGCCGCTGCCGCCGTAAGTGCTTGTCTCGTAGGTAGTAATATTGACTGTACCGCCGTTGAGGGTAACGCTCTGTTCAGCCTGAATGCCGTCCGCATAGGCATCGATCGTCACCGTACCGCCGTTGATCGTAACATAGCCCTTTCCGGTCTCCGTGGAGGAGGACTTGATACCGTCACCGCCGGAAGTGCCGTTATTCGTCTTGACAGTAACGTTAAGCTTGCTGTAGTCGGTGTCATCCGGGTTGCCGATACGCACGGAATCATTGCCCCGGATACCGTCATCTACTGCATGAACTTCAATCGTGCCGTTATAGAGTTTCAGGTCATTCTTGCAGACGATGCCGTCCTCGGTGTTGCCGTTGACGATGAGCGTACCCTTGCCCTTGAGTTTCAGGTCATCTTTCGCATAAATCGCTCCATTGACCGTCTCCGTCACGCCCTCGGAATTGGTGTCTGTGTCCGTATGGCTTGTGCCGTCCGAAATGGTATTTACTGTACCGTTCTGTGCGGAAATAACAGCTTCATCCCCGACATTTTCCACAAATATCGGTGCAGCTGTGGGATTGGAAAGCGTCAAGCCGTTCAAATCAAGCTCTACCACGGCATTTGGCTCGGCAGTGTTGTCGGTAAGCACCCGAATTTGCCCGTTGCTGCACTCACCGCTGACGGAGAGGACACTTGCCTTGGTAACGGTCACATAGGTGCTGTCGGTAACGGTGAGATTATCCGCCGCTGCGGCATCTACGGCATTCCCGGAAGCATCATAGAGCGTTACGCCGCTCGTTCCAAATTCCAGAGAAGCAACGGTATTCCCGGCAACCAGCGTGCCGCCGCCTTCCAGAAGCGCAACCCCCTGATAGGAAGTCACCGTTCTGGTGTTCTTGAAATTGCCCGCTGCATCGCCGTCATGCATTGCCTGTGCGCCGCCGATGTAGACCGGATAGGTTTCAGCGCTGCTCAGGCTGCTGTCTGAAATCAGCACATAGTCATATTTCTTGTTGACCGGATAGGTCTTTGTGCCGACAGAAATGGCGCTGTCCTTTTTCCACTCTTCCGCCATATCGAAGAGCATGACTGCCTGTGTACCGGTGAACGTGATGGCTTCATTGCCGTCTACCTGATAATCGGTCGCCGTAGCAACGACTGTGCCGCCTGTGATATTCAGCGCACCGTCCGCATCGAGCCGGAAGCCCCGGTCGCCGGAAGCCGTCAGCTTGCCGCCTGAAACCGCAATTTCCGTGACTGCCTGCACGGCATCCTTGCCCGCCTTGATGCTGACCGTGCCGTCTGTCATGAGGATGTTCTCATCGCTCTGGAGACCGTCCCCGGAAGCATCAATTTCAAGCGTACCGCCCTCAATTTCGATTGCCTTGTCGGAATGGATCGCATCGGCATCGCATTCGGTAACGGCATCCGTAGTCGGGTCGGCTGTGTTAATGGAAAGGCTGCCGCCGTTCAGGCTGATTTTCTTTTCGCAGCTTACAGCATGGTTCATAGAGCTTGCCATGTTCAGAGAACCGGAACTGCTGCGGGTGAAGGTGAGCTTATTGTTCGAGAAAATGACACCGAGGGTCTTTTCCTTGCCGTCCACGGTTTCTGTGTAGGCTGTGGCAGCAGTATCGGTGATACTGTTCTTGCCCTGTAAGGTGATTTTCGTCTTGTCCGCCCCGGAAGCAGCAGAGGTGTAAATTGCCGATTTGGTGCTGTTTGTCATGGTCACACCGGAGAGAATGAGTTCCACATCAGCAGTGTCATCGGCGGCTGTTTCCACGTAGATCTGCCCGTCTGTCAGGCTGCCGTCCACGCAGTAAACGCCGGATTTTGTGATGACTGCGGTTGTGCCGTTGATCTGTACCACGCCATTCTCATCGCCCTCCACGGTGATCGCATTGTCCTGAAGATGAATATAAATGGTATCGGCAGCCGGTACGGACAGGAGACTGTTTTTCAGCAGCGCAAGGTCGAAAACGTCCACAACGCTGTCATTTTGCAAATCGGCATTGGCTGCGTTTTTCAGTGTGCCATTCCCCAGCAGGAAGCGCTGAAGCAGTACAACGTCCTCCACGCTGACGGTACCATCGTCTGTAACATCTCCGGCTATTGTTTTGGCGCAGGAAGTCATGACCGGCGGCAGTGAAACACACAGGGCAGCGGTCATCATGACAGCAAAACTGCGCCGGATGAGGTGCTTTTTCATACAAATTTCCCCTTTCTGTCGGAATTATGATCAGTAAAGTAAAAATGTGCAGTCGACTGCACAGCCCGTGCGGCGAACCCGCAGCCGACTGTCTGATCTCTGTGGGATCATTTGTATTATACGGCTGATTTCTTAAAGAAATCTTAAAGCCAGATTTTTTCTGAAATTTTATAAAAAAAGCACCCTCTTTTCAGCAGGGCGCAGAAAAACCGCCCCATACACCATGGTGTACAGGACGGTTATTTTTGATTTTAGCCGATCATGCTTGCGACTTCTGCGGCGAAATCATCAGCCTTTTTCTCAATGCCCTCGCCCAACTCGAAGCATACAAAGCCTGTTACTTCGATCGGTGCGCCGGCTTCCTTTGCCTTGCTATCGACATACTGCTTGACAGTCATCTTGTTGTCCTTGACAAAGGTCTGCTCCATCAGGCAGATTTCGGAATACATCTTGCCAACCTTGCCCTCTGCGATGTGCTTCTTTGCCTGTTCGGGCTTGGAAGCGAGCTTCGGGTCTTCCTCCATCTGCTTGAGGACGATCTCCCACTCTTCATCCACACGGCTCTGCGGTACGTCCTCACGCACCAGATATTCCGGATGCATCGCAGCCACCTGGAAATTGCAGTCTTTCAGTGCCTCAAGAACAGCCTCGTTGGCGCCTGCTTCGGTCTTGGCAGAAACTAAAGCACCTGCCTGACCGCCCTGATGCACGTAAGCAGCTACGGCATCGCCTGTCAGTCTTGCAAAGCGGCGGATCTTCATGTTCTCACGGATGGACAGGAACAGTTCCTGCAATGCCTCGGCAACGGTTGTTGTGCCGCCGCTGATGGTTGCTGCACTCAGTGCTTCTACATCTGCCGGGTCTTTTTCGATAACCGTCATAGCGACTGCTTCTACAAATTCCTTGAACTTCGGGTTCTTGGCAGCGAAGTCAGTTTCAATATTGACTTCCACCACAGCACCTACCGTGTGATCTGCATTGACAACCGCAAGTGCCAGACCCTCGGCAGCAACTCTGCCGGCTTTCTTTGCCTGTGTAGCCAGACCCTTTTCACGCAGGATCTGTACAGCCTTGTCTTTATCTCCCTCAGCCTCTGTCAGTGCACGCTTGCAGTCCATCATGCCTGCACCGGTCATCTGACGCAGCTCGTTGATCTCCTGAACAGAAATTTTAGCCATTCTTCATTCCTCATTTCACTCAAATTATCGTTATTCAGCAGCTTCTTCCTCGTCCTTGGCAGCAGCCTCAGCTTCGGCAGCTTCTTCATCAGCACCCTGTCTGCCCTCGATGATCGCATTGGCGATCGTGCCGGCGATCAGCTTGACAGCACGGATCGCATCGTCATTACCCGGAATGACATAGTCCACTTCGTCCGGATCGCAGTTGGTATCTACGATCGCAACGATCGGGATGTGCAGCTTCTTTGCCTCGGCAACGGCGATCTTCTCCTTGCGGGGGTCAACGATGAACAGCGCACCGGGGAGGTGCTTCATGTTCTTGATACCGCCGAGGAACTTCTCCAAACGCTCGATCTCGAGATTGAGCTTGACCACTTCTTTCTTGGGCAGCAGTGCGAAAGTGCCGTCCTCTGCCATCTGGTGCAGATGTTCCAGTCTCTGGATCCGTCTCTGAATGGTCTTGAAGTTCGTCATCATACCGCCCAGCCAGCGTGCATTGACAAAGTGTGCGCCTGCACGGGTAGCCTCTTCACGGATAGAATCGCTTGCCTGCTTCTTTGTGCCGACGAAAAGCACTTCCTTGCCCTCTGCGGAGAGGTCACGGACGAACAGGTATGCCTCCTCCAGTTTCTTGACGGTCTTTTGCAGGTCAATGATATAGATACCATTGCGCTCTGTAAAGATGTAGGGAGCCATTTTGGGGTTCCACCGTCTGGTCTGGTGTCCGAAGTGAACACCTGCTTCGAGAAGCTGTTTCATGGATACTACGCTCATGATATTTCCTCCTGAAAATGTTTGGTTTTGAATCCTCCGCCTGTGGAAAGCACCTGACAACCGGAAAACCGGCACCTTGCCGTGCCAAAACAGACGTGCGAAATCTTTTTAATTATACCATATTTCCCCGCATTTTGCAAGGCGTGAACTAAAATTTACCTGCCAAATTTTTTATGTTGAAAATCATTATTTTGCACAAATCCGTCAACGGGGCAGGGGAGTGCCTTGCTTTAAGTGGACATCCATCTGCGGATAGGGGAAACTGATGCCCTGCGCATCAAAGGCAGCCTTCACCTGTTCCAGCAGGTCATAATACAGCTCCCAGTAGAACGCATGGACTGTCCACACCCGCACGTGCAGTACCACGGCACTGTCCCCGAGTGCGCCGATACGCACCAAAGGCTGCGGTTCTTTCGAGGCGTGAGGGTGCTTTTGCAGGATCGCCTGAATGACAGCTTTTGCCTTTTCTGCATCTGCCTCGTAGGAGATACTGATGTCCATGTCCAGCCGCCGCCTTGGGTCTCCGGAGTAGTTAAGTACCATAGCATCGGCGATTTTCCCGTTCGGGATGAATACAGTCGTGCCGTCCGGGCGCAGGAGTCTGGTTTGCAGAATGGCAATACTTTCCACCGTACCCGTCACGCCGCCGAACTCCACGAAATCCCCGATTTTCAGGGGTTTGGAAAAGAGCAGGATGAAGCCGCCCGCTACATTAGACAGGCTGTCCTTGAGCGCCAGACCGATGGCAATGCCCATTGTGCCGATGACCGTGATGATACTCGTCATGGGCACGTGCAGCACGGAAAGCACGATGACACCCAACAGTACATACAGTGCTACGCTGATAAGGGACTGCAAAAAGCTGACCGCCGTTGCATCCGCATTGCTCTTGTCGAAGCCGTGTCCGATCAGCTTCATGACGATTTTTGTCAGCACCAAGCCGATCAGCAGCACCAGCAATGCTGCCCCCAGTGACGGCAGAAGTCCCCGTACATAGTCCAACAGTGTTGTCAGAACAGAGGAAACGTGCTCCGCTTCTTCCGTGATGACCTCCTCCAATTCTCCCTCTGTTGCAGCCTGTAATTCCAGCATAGTGCCTCCTTTATGCAGCCAGCACCCGGAGTGCAGCGGCAAGCTGCGGGTCGGTGTCCGGGTCGGCAGCTTCCACGTCCGTGTCCTCGTCAGCTTCCACTTCCACATCCGGCGCAAGTCCGACACCGTCATAGCATTCTGAAACCGTCGTCTGATAGGTCGCCACCGTGATCGTCAGCCCGCCGCCGTCATCCATGCGGCGTGTTTCCTGCATCACGCCCTTGCCGTAGGAATTTTCCCCCACAAGTTTTGCATCCTTGAAATCCCGCAGGGAAGCGGAAAACAGCTCTGCCGCACTCGCCGAGCCGCCATTGATCAGCACTGCCATCGGCAGGTCGGTTTCCTCCTCATCGGAGATTACCACGTCTTCCGTGACACTGCCCTGATAGGTCGCAGTCGCAATGACACCCTCCGGGAGCAGGGGGTCGAGCATTGCTTCCAGCGAATCCAGCAAGCCGCCGCCATTGCCCCGCACGTCGAACAGCAGCGCCTTTGCCCCTGCCGACTTCACGGAATCCAGTGCTTCCTGAAACTGTTCCGGCGTGTTCTCCCGGAATGCCGTGATGCGGATATAGCCCACATTCCCAAGCATTTCAGAGCGTACCGTGTGGACATCGTAGCTTTTCCGGGTGATGCGGTAGTCCTTGTCCTCACCGTTCCGGCGCACGGTCAGAACGACATCCGTACCCTCCTCGCCACGCACGGCATCGATCGCCGTTTCATAGCCGACCTCAAGCACATTTTGTCCGTCTACGGCGATGATGACATCATCTTTTTGCAATCCTGCCTTTTCAGCAGGGGAATCCTCCTCCGTAGAGATCACAAGGATATTGCCGTCCTCTGCCTGAGTTATGGTCACGCCGATGCCGATACCTGTGCCGGATTCCTTGTCTAAGCGTGCCTGATATTCCTCCGGGGTCATGTAGCTCGAATAGGGGTCATTCAGCCCTGCCACATAGCCTTTCAGGATGCCGTCCATGAGGCTGTCCTCGTCTAAATCCTCCTTGTAATATTTCCCCCGGACATAGGTGTCAAGCGCTTCGAGACGGTCATATTTTTCGGCTTTTTCCTTGACTGCCTGTACCTGAGCATTGAAGCTTTGCAGGGAGAAAAAAGAGGTGACGATAAAGGTGAGCACACAGACGAGCGCCGCAATGCTGATCGTCACGCCCACGCTGACTTTATGATTCATAGCTGGCTCCTTTCAATAGAAAACAGAAGCAAGAAGCAAGAAGAACCTGCGCCCCCTGATCAAGGATACGGTCTCTGAACTTGCCTCTTGCTTTTCCTCTCTTATGTCTGATCAATAATTCAGGTAGCCGCTCGGATCGACGGCAGTACCGTTCTTACGGATCTCAAAATGCAGGTGCGGTCCGGTAGAATGCCCTGTCGAGCCGACATACCCGATGGTCTGCCCCTTGTTCACATACGTGCCGACCGAAACGATAATGCTCGACATATGCCCGTACAGCGTGGAATACGTCCCGTCATCGTGCATGATGATGACATAGTTACCGTACCCGTTGCCGCAGCAGTTGGCACTCTTGCCATAATTGTGAGTGCAGCCGTTATAGCTCTTGATGACTGTCCCGGAACGGGAGGCGACGACATCAGCGCCGTTGCTCTGCGCAATGTCAATGCCCTTGTGCTGCTTGCCCCAGCGCCATGCAAACCCGGACGAGATGTAATAATGCCCCGGACACGGCCACCCGAACGAAGAACCGGAATAGTCCTCTGTGGTTGCCGGTGTAGAAACGGCAGGTGTGCTTGTTGTCGGTGCAGATGCTGTATTACCGCCGCTGGAATTTTGCTGTGCCTGTTGCTGCGCAGCAGCCGCTTCGGCAGCTTTTCGGCGGGCTTCTTCCTCGGCAGCACGTTTTTTGGCTTCTTCTTCCGCTTTCCGTTTCGCTTCTTCTTCGGCTTTCCGGATCGCCTCATAGATCTCCGCCTCGGCAGCATCGGCTTCTTCATTCGCCTTTTTCAGGTCTTCAATAGACTGGTTGGCGAGTGCCTGTTCCTGTTCGAGACGTGCCTTTTCGGCTTCGGATTCTGCATAGGCAGCGTTCAGCTCATTCATGGAGCTGCGTGCTTCTTCCTGCTTGGCTTCCTGTTCCGCCTTGGCATCCTCTTCCTGCTGCCGCTGTGCTTCGAGGGTCTCTAAATTGCGGTTGTAGGAATTCAGCTCCTCTTTCAGGTCATTGACAAGTTCATCATCGTGCCTTGCCACGCAGGAGATCAGCTCATATTTGGACAGCAGATCATAAAAATCCGTTGCTCCCACCAAAGCAGAGGCAAGGCTGTCGTTACCGTTGACATACATGGCACGCAGCCGGAGCTTGAATTCTTCCAGTCCCTGATCGATCTCCACTTTCTGCTCGGAAATGGTCATTTCCATATTGGTAATATCCCCGTCAATTTGAAAAATATTCTCCTTGATGGTTTCGAGCTCCGTGTCAATGATCTGCATATTGTTTTGCAGCACATCGATCTTTTCCTGCAAAGCTGCCTGATAGGCTTCTTCTTCTTTCTGATCGGCAGAGAACTGTTCAAGCTGCTGCTGATATTCGGCAATTTTCTTGTTATTTTCGGCTTTCTGGGCTTCCAGTTCCGCAATGGTGACTGCCCCGGCGGGCAGCTTTTCAGCGGGCTGAACGCTCATACCGGCGATACACAGAATCGCTGCTGTGAGGGCAGCTATTCGTTTTACCGCAGTACGTTTCATGTGTAGGACCGCCTTTCCTGTGCTTATACGTTGATATACCGTCTTGTGCTGATGGCACTGCCGATAGCGCCTACCAGCGCACCGCCGACCACATATGCCACCGTGACGGGAATGTAAATATCGGCAAACCGGATGATGCTCCCCATACCGATGATATTCAGCAAAGCAACCTGATTCTGGAGAATGTTGACAACAGAATCATAGACCAGCCATGTGATGACAAGCGCCATGCACCCGGCAAAGAAGCCGGTGATCATGCCCTCGATGAAGAACGGAAACCGGATGAAAGCGTCGGTCGCACCGACATACTTCATGATCTGGATCTCCTCACGGCGGGCATAGACGCTTGCCTTGGTGGTGTTGGAAATAATGACCATGGATACAATGACCATTGCCAGAATGATCGCCCCCATGACCCATGTCAGAATAGTCCGGAGCTGCACCAGTATGTTTACAAAATCATACGGCGCACGGATGGAGTAGATATTGTCGAGTTTCCGGATCTCCGCAATGGTGCTCTGTATTTCGTCGATGTTGTTCACCTTGATGCGGTAGGCATCGACAAGGGGGTTATCATCCCCGAGGGAATCAAAGAGCACTTCATATTCTGCCATGCTTGCTTTCAGGGATTCATAGGCTTCTTCCTTGGAATAAAAGACGACCTCGGAGATATTCGGCATTGCCCGGAGCTTGCTGCCGATCTCTTTGAGCGTTTCATCATCTGTGTTGTCATTGAAGTAGACAATGACCTCATTTTTTTCCTCGATGCCGCCGATGATGGAATTGACGTTGTAGTAGGCAAGCACACTGATCCCGACTAACAGCAGGCTTACCAGCAGTACGCAGAAAGAGGCAAATGCCATCATCCGGTTTTTCCAGACATTGTCCACGCCCTGCTGTACGAGGTATCTGACACCGCTAACCTTCATCGGCACCTCCTAAAATTTCATCGAACACGATCTCGCCCTGCGTGATGTTGATGATACGCCCGCCGAAATGCCGCACCAGATCATGCTCATGCGTGACCATTAAAATAGTCGTCCCGCAGGCATTGATGCCCTTGAGCAGCTCTACGATCTCGTAGGACAGCTCCGGGTCGATATTTCCGGTCGGCTCGTCGGCAATAATGAGCTTGGGATCGTTCACGAGCGCCCTTGCAATGGCAACACGCTGCATCTCACCGCCGGAAAGCTCATGTGGGAAAGAATTTGCCTTTGCCTGAAGCCCGACCAGTGAGATCACATAGGGCACACGCTTGCGTATGTACTTGTACGGCGCATCGATGACACGCAGCACAAAAGCGATATTTTCGTAAACCGTCATGGACGGGATCAGCCGGAAGTCCTGAAAAACAATGCCGATCGTGCGGCGCAGTTCCGGGATCTTGCGGCGGCGCAGCTTGCGCAGATTATAGCCGTTGACGATGACAACGCCCTCTGTCGCATCGATCTCCTTGAGGAGGAGCTTGATCATCGTACTTTTGCCCGCACCGGAAGAGCCGACAACAAAGGCAAAGTCGCCGTCATTGATCTTCAGGCTGACATGGTTGAGCGCATCCACACCGCTTGCATAGGTGACGGATACATCCTTTAATTCTACCATAGCAGACTCCTTGCAAAGCATTTGCCTGTGTCAGGGTCGCTGACGACAGGCAGATGACTTAGAATTTCGTGGGATTTGCCTGTAAATAGCGCTTGACCATGAGTGCAATTTTGAAGATGATCGCATGGTCGAATTCCCGCAGGTCGAGACCCGTCAGCTTCTTGATCTTCTCAAGGCGGTACACGAGGGTATTTCTGTGGACGAACAGCTTCCGGGACGTTTCGGAAACGTTCAGGTTGTTCTCGAAGAATTTCTGGATGGTGAACAGCGTTTCATGGTCGAGAGACTCGATGCTGCCCCGCTTGAATACCTCATGCAGGAATGTCTCACACAACGTGGTCGGCAAATGATAGATCAGGCGGGAAATGCCCAAATTGTCATAGCTGACAATGATCTTATCCGTGTCGAATACCTTGCCGACTTCGAGGGCGGTCTGTGCCTCCTTGAAAGAGCGTGCAAGGTCTTTCACGCTGGTGACAGCTGTACCGATGCCGACATTGACACGGGTATAAAATTCACTGCTGAGCGTGTCCGCAATGGAACGAGCGAGTTTCTCAAGGTCTTTGGAATCGACACTGCTCTTGATCTCCTTGACGAGAACGATGTCGGATTCCGTGATGTTGAACACGAAGTCCTTGTTCTTGTCCGGGAACAGGTTCTGGATGACATCGTAAGCAGAAATGTCATTGGAGGATACAATGCGGATGAGGAGTACGACACGGCTGATCTCGGCATTGAAATGCAGTTCCCGTGCCTTGATGACGATGTCGCCGGGCAGCACATTGTCGAGGACAACGTTCTTGATGAAGTTGTTGCGGTCATACTTCTCGTCGTAATACTGTTTGATATTGGAGAGGGTAATGGCAAGGATGCTGGCATACTTGGAGGCAGTTTCATCCGTACCCTCTACGAAAACGGCATAATCCGGCTTCTGGTGTGCGCCGAAAGGTTTATAAGTAAAGCCGTCCCGCACAAAAATATCGTGGGTATCGCTCAGATCGAGGGAAACAAATTCGTTGGTCGTGCCGACCTTGGTCAGGTCGCTGCAAGCAATGATGGTGGCATTTTCGTCTACGACACCAATGGTAGCATCCATGGTGTCACGCATCTGGTGAACCAGTCCCTGAAACAATCTGTTTGACATACACAAACTTCCCTTCTGTTGTTGGTTGGCAGTAGCTTTCTGCCTGTTCACTTTGGTATCATTAAAATAGTAACATATTTTAATGAACACAATATGAACAAAGCGTTAAATTTTCTTGTTTTTTAGTGAAATCGGCTAATATTTTTATTTCCATTTGTATATTCATCACAAATTCAGATACAGCTTTGTAACTAAATCGTAACTACAGCATCGGAAATCCAAAAAATCAAGCGGAGTCAGCAGCACTCCGCTTATTGTAAAAGTATACCGCTATCGCTGCCGCAAGGATAATGCCATAGCCTAAAAAGCTCCATTTATCGGGAATTTCCTGAAAGCACAGGAACCCCAGTCCGGCTGCAAAAAGGATCTGCGAGTAGTCGTACACGGAAATTTCCCTTGCCGGTGCATAGCAGTAGGCAGCTGTAATGGAGAACTGTCCGCCCGCTGCCGCAGCACCTGCCCCTAAAAGCGTAAGTACCTGCACCCATGTCATCGGGTGAAAATCAAAAATCAGAAACGGCAGTGTCACAGCACAGGAGAATCCCGAAAAGAACAGCACGATGAACGTCTTATTCACGCCTTTCTGCCCTAAAATGCGCACCATAGCATAGGCAGCCCCCGCAGCGATCCCGCCGCACAGCCCGGCAAAGGATGCCTGAAAGTCGGAAAAATCAAGGGACGGCTTGACGATCAGCATGCTGCCGAGGAATGCCGTCACCACCGCTACTGCCTGTGCCGGACGGAGTTTTTCTTTCAGCAAAAGCCATGAAAACAGGATCGTGAAGAACGGGGACATTTTATTCAGCATGGAGGCATCCGACAGCAAAAGATGATCAATGGCATAAAAATTGCACAGCACCCCCACAGTGCCGCAGACAGCCCGCAAAAGCAGGTAATGCCATGCGCCTTTCAGGTGCTGTTTCGGTGCGCCGTCTTTTACGAACAGGACAACGGCGATCAGCAGTGCTACGAAATTCCGGAAAAAGCTCTTCTGGACGGACGGCAGATCGCCTGAAAGCCGGACACAAGCATTCATGCAGGCAAAACAGAACGCCGAGCAGATAATCAGCACAATGCCCTTGTTGCGGGAATGCACAGCAGTCATCTCCTTTTCCCGGTGATGCGGGGTTTCAGGCGGAGGCGGTACAGCTCCCGCACGGTGAACAGCATATAGTCATACATCAGAAAAAACGGGTTGAGCAGAACCAACAGCCCTGCTCCGCCGTATTTACCAAATTCATCCAGCATTTCCACCATATCCTGCAAGCCGAGGAGATACACATTCAGGTAAAAATAAGCAACCATTGTCACATTGAAGAACAGCAGCTTTACCCCCGTTTGCAGCAGTTTCGGGCGTATCCGGTTCAGGTATTTGCGTAAGATCGGATAGCACCCGAAGAACATAATAAAGATGAGTGCTGCCTCCTTGTCGTAGGTCACGAACAGTGACAGCAGCCCGACCGCAATGTAAGTCACCCATGCCCATGCCGTGCTGACTTCTTCCACAACGACCAAAAGCAGCACGCCGGAGAGCATCGGCAGCACCAGATACAGCAGCGGAAACACGCCTGTCAGGAACATACAGATCAGGCAGAACGCCGCTACGATGCCGCCGAGTGCTACCCGGTAGCTGACACGGTTCATTCCGGGTACACGAGCCGGGAGACGGTCCATCCGGCAAGAACGGTACACATATCAGCAGCCACAGCCTTTGCGGCAGGCAGGTCATGCATCCGGTAATTGCCGCATTCCCTGCGCTTGCTGCCGGGTATTTCTCCCGTAAAATCCCGCACGAATGCGCAGCTTTCCTGCACGAGGCGGATCGCCGTTTCCGGCGTGATACTGCTGCGCACCACGAAGTAGAACCCCGTCAGGCATCCCATCGGACCGACATAGATGACGGCATCGCTTTCAGGCGTGTTGCGGACATAAGTTGCAAACAGATGCTCAAAGGTATGCGCCGCAGCAGGGGAGAGGTAGTCATTTTCCGGGTTGTTGGGAATTTTCATGCGGATGTCATAGGTCACAGCATCACCGTCTATGCGTGAGGTATACATCCCTTTTCCCAGTATGTCATGGTTAATGGTAAAGCTCTGAATGGTTTTCATAGCAAGCCTCCTGCGGAATTGATAGATCATACAGCCCTGTTACAGGGGAAGATCGCTCTCGACCGGCAATGTGTCGATAAATTCGATGACGTAGCTCAGGATATACAGGGCATCCTGCGGTTTGATCGCTCCATCCAGATCAACATCAAGATACGGCTGTACAGCTTTATCCAGATCATCTATATTCATCAGAAATCTGTTGACGGCAATGACATCTGCCAGATTGACTACTTTATCGCCGTCTGCATCTCCGTAAACGCCTTCTGCCGGTATTACGGGTTCTTCTGTCACGTCAGGTGCATCGGTATCTTCCGGTTCTGTGGTATCTGCCGGCTTTGTGTCACTGGGTGTTGTCTCGCCGTCCCATGTGTAGAGATCCTCCGGCAGCTCGTCCAGCGTGATGCAGTAGTCACTGTTGAACATTTCATTTACCGTGTCTGCATTCTGATAATTCTCACCGGAAATGAATTTATCCTGATCGTCATACCATGTGCAGAAATACAGCCAGCCAGCGTTCTCGATCTGGAGATTGGCAAGACTTGGAATGGTGCTGTTCTCCGGCATGGAGACCATTTTCTTGTTGTCCACATAGTCCACTAAAGACCAGAAGATCTTGCTCTCGGCATCTTCGTTCGGTCCGGAAGTCAGACCGTCATGGCGGTTGTAAACAGTGTTGTATTTGTCAAAGCCGACAATGTCCACCCATTCATCCCCCGTGTACCAGAGGGCAGATTCTTCGGAGTAAGCATAGAGGTTCTGCTCCCAGATGAGGTTGTGGATGCCGTATTTTTCTGTCAAAGTCGTGTAGAGGAGTTTCCACAGCTGGTTATAGACCTCTGCGCCCTCTTTCGACCACCAGAACCACGAACCGCTGCCGTCGGCGGGGATACCAGTATTGCTCGGGTTGCCCTCTGCCTCATGCAGGGGACGGAAGATGACCGGAACGCCGGCATCCTGCAATTTCTGAAGCTCTGCGGCAACGAGCTTGATCGCTTCCTGATAGAAGACGTATTCCTTCGTGCCCTCTACCATGCAGTTGGCAGTGTGGAAATCGGTCTTTTCGGAGTAGGTGAACTGCTGCCAGTCATTGGAGATCTTGGTGATATTGCCTTCCTCATCGATCTCAAAATCATCCATGGAGACCGGGACGGTGCAGTGCCAGCTTGCGGTAACGATGCCGTTCTTGTTGGTCGCCCAGTCGATCATGCGGTCGGTCACGCCGTCCTCCCATGCAAAGCCGGGATTGTGGCAGTTGAAGTCAAAGCCCCGGATCGCCGGATAGTGTCCGGTCAGCTCATAGAGATAACGGCATTCGGTGTTGTAGTCATTAAAGGTATAACCTCTGCTCTGCGTGTCGTAGCCGTACCGCTGTCCCTCTTCATCATAGCATTCCCAGACGAAAGTAGAACCGTCGTCGGCGGTGTCCTTCTGCGCCGGGTCAAATGTATAGGTCTTGCCGTCCTGATCGACACAGGTGTCCGTTGCGGCATCGTAGCGGATAGTCGTCTGCATCCCATGACCGCCGCCGTAGATCTCCTGCTGTCCGGAAAGAATATTCTTCCCGTAGACGGAATTGAGGTATTTCAGCAGTGCCTTGGCTTCCGGGGTAGCATCCGGGTCGCAGGTCTCGGCTGTTCCGGTCAGCGGTTCAAATTCGGCTTCCTTGATCGTGATCGTATCATATGCCGCATAGCCGTATTCAGGCACGAGGGAGATCTCATTCACGCCCTCTTTCATGCGGAACACGCCGAAATTGATGTCCGTCCATTCCTCCATATAGCCCATGTTGTAGGTGTACTTGATACCGTTGACGGCAATGGTCTGCAGACGGGATTCGCCCGGATTCAGGCGCTGCACGGCAC
Organism: uncultured Clostridia bacterium; assembly: GCA_947629905.1. Lineage (GTDB taxonomy): Bacteria > Bacillota > Clostridia > Oscillospirales > Ruminococcaceae > UBA3855. The sequence continues at coordinate 38,417 of CANRFM010000011.1, read as the reverse complement.
GCACGTCAATTTCGTACATACCCTCTTCCTCGACCTCGACCTCAAAGGTGATCGGGGAGGCAGTCAGGTAGGCGAAGCCGTTCCCGGAATAGCCGGGTACTTCTGTTTCGTAAATGGAAGTCCACAGATCGACTCCCTCGAAGTCCTCGACCTCATACGTACCCAGTCCATAGGCAGCGGAGGCAGAGAAGGGGACTGCCGGCATACTTGCCAGACACATCGTTGCTGCCAGTGCAGCGGCAGCGGTTTTTCGGAACATTTTCTTCATGATATTACCCTCATCTTTCTGTGGTTTCCCGGAAAGGGAAACGTTTTATATATACATTATATCACACAATTCTGCGTTTGTCTACCCCTTTATGGGAATTTGTCCGAAATATTTTTAAGGCAGCACCGCACAAAGATCATGCATCAGGTGCGCAGACAGACTTGTGTGTGATCCTTTCAGACGATCTGCAGCAATGTCATGTGTTTGTCCGGCAGCCGGTTTACTTTTCTGCATATTTCGGATGAAATTCCTTTCTTTTAAGGCTTGAAATTCTGAGGAAAATGTGTTATAATAGAAAAAAGAATGGAGGGATCCCTATGAATAACCAATTGATCGTCTCTGTCAGCCGGGAATATGCAAGCGGCGGCAGGGTAATTGCGCAGGAGCTTGCCAGACGGCTGAAGATCGGGTACTATGACAGAAATCTGCTCGATGAGATCGCCGCTGAAAAGCTGGGTGACGTGAACAAGCTGCGCAGATTTGACGAGGTGCCGAAACGTCTGCTGACACGCCGGGTGCGTGGTATGTCCAGTTCCCCGGAAGAAAATGTGGCGCAGATCCAGTTTGACTATCTTCTCAAAAAGGCGGATGCGGGGGAAGCATTTGTCATCGTTGGTCGCTGTGCGGAGGAAGTGCTTTCCGAATATCCGGGGCTTGTGAAGATCTTTGTGCTTGCGGATGAGGACAAGAAAGCGGAGCGTGTGTGTGCGCTGCGTGACGTGAATATGGATGAAGCACGGGGTATCATGCTGCGGCATGACAAGAAGAGAAAGGCGTACCATAATTATTATTGCGACATCAAATGGGGCGATTCACGTGGCTATGATCTTTGTATCAACTCCAGCCGGCTTGGCATTGAAAAGACGACCGACTTTCTCGAAAGCTATATCAGGGCAAGAAAAATCAAAGCGTAATGTCGCACAACCTTGAAAGGAGTTTTTGCTATGAGCCTGAATTCCACCCCCTCTTCTGAGCGTATCCATATCGCCTTTTTCGGACGGCGCAATGCCGGAAAATCGAGCGTTGTCAATGCCGTGACCGGGCAGTCGCTCTCTGTCGTCTCCGAGGTCAGAGGCACGACCACCGACCCTGTCTACAAAGCCATGGAGCTGCTGCCGCTTGGTCCTGTGATGATCATTGATACTGCCGGGATCGATGATGAAGGTGAGCTTGGTGCTTTGCGTGTGGAAAAGACACTGGGCGTTCTTGCCAAAACGGACATTGCCATACTTGTCGTGGACGGCACGGCCGGAAAAGCGCCTGCCGATGAGCAGCTTCTTGCCGAATTTCAGAAGCGTAAGCTGCCCTATATCATCGTCTACAACAAAGCCGATCTGACTGGTATCCCGGAGACGGATTCCGTGCATGAGATCTGCGTCAGCGCCAAGGACGGCACGCACATCAACGACCTTCGGGAGCTGATCGCCAGACAGGTGCGCCCTGAAACCAACCCGAAGCCCCTCCTTGCCGACCTCATCACCACGGGGGACATTCTTGTGCTTGTCATACCCATCGATGAGGCTGCCCCCAAAGGACGGCTCATTCTTCCCCAGCAGCAGGTCATCCGGGCTGCGCTGGAAGAGGGGGCGATACCTGTCTGCTGCCGGGATACGGAACTTGCCCTCACGCTGAAAAAGCTTCCTGCACCGCCCCGCATGGTCATTACGGACAGTCAGGCATTTGGCTTCGTGGCAAAGATCGTTCCGGAAAGCGTGCCTCTGACTTCCTTTTCCATTCTGTTTGCCCGCTACAAAGGGGATTTAGAGACCGTTGTCCGGGGTGCGGCTGCACTGGACAGGCTGCATGACGGGGATAAAGTTCTGATCTCCGAGGGCTGCACACACCACCGCCAGTGCAATGACATCGGCACGGTCAAGCTCCCGAAATGGATCCGTGCCCATGCCGGATGTGAACCGGATTTCAGCTGGAGCAGCGGAACGGAATTTCCACGGGATCTGCGCCAATACGCTCTGGTCGTGCACTGCGGGGCGTGTATGCTGCCGCCGAAGGAAGTGCAGTTCCGGCAGGGGATCGCCGGGGAACAGGGTGTTCCGATCACAAATTACGGAACGGCGATCGCACACTGCCACGGTATTTTGCGGCGGAGTTTGGCGCTATTTCCGGATGTGCTGCATATTCTGGACGGAAAGGACGAAGAACATGATCAAAGCACTGCGGCAGAACCGTGACCTGACGGATGAGCAGTTCCGGGAACTCCTCGAAACGGATGCCTATGATGCGGAACTGAAAGCCGCTGCCCATGCCGTCCGGCTCGAACACTACGGAACGGATGTATATTTGCGGGGACTGATTGAGTTTACCAATTATTGTAAAAACAATTGCCTTTACTGCGGTATCCGGCGGGACAACCGGGAGATCAGCCGCTATCGCCTGAGCGAAGAGGAAATTTTAGGCTGCTGCGCTGAGGGATATGCGCTTGGCTACCGGACATTTGTCCTGCAAGGCGGAGAAGATCCCTATTTTACGGACGAACGCATCTGTTCGATCGTCAGTGCGATCCACAGCCGTTATCCGGACTGTGCGATCACACTTTCTATCGGGGAAAAATCCCACGAGAGCTATCTTGCCTATTTTGAGGCAGGGGCAGAGCGTTACTTGCTGCGGCATGAAACGGCTGACCCGGTGCATTATGCCAAACTGCACCCGTCTGACATGAGCTGTGAACACCGGCAGCAATGCCTGTTTGACCTCAAACGCATTGGCTATCAGGTCGGTGCGGGGCTGATGGTCGGCAGTCCGTTTCAGACAACAGACTGCCTGATCGCCGACCTGCGGTTTTTGCAGCAATTGCAGCCGGATATGATCGGCATTGGTCCGTTCCTTTCGCACAAGGACACACCGTTTCGGGATAAGCCGTCCGGCGACCTGAAACTGACGCTGCGACTTTTGGGTATTCTGCGGCTGATGTTCCCGGATGTGCTGCTGCCGGCAACGACAGCGCTTGGCACGCTGCATCCTTTGGGGCGGGAAATGGGATTGCAGACCGGCGGCAATGTCGTTATGCCGAATCTTTCGCCTACCGCTGTGCGGGAGCAGTATATGCTCTATGACAATAAGATCTGCACCGGTGAGGAGTCGGCACAGTGCAAAGGCTGTCTCGAACGCCGGGTAGAAAGCATCGGTCTGCACATTGTCAGCAGCCGGGGCGATGCAAAATGTTTCAGGAGATCCGGATAACTGGCATAGCGGAAAAGCCCTCCGGCATAGAGTAGTTCCGAAAGGGGTGCTGCCTATGCTTTTAGAATTGCTCAGTCAGGTGATCTTGTGGATACTCCATGCGGATACGCCGTTTCTCTTTCCGAAACCGCTCACGCAGGAGGAAGAGCTTACATACTTTGCGGCGATGGAACAGGGGAATGTGCAGGCAAGGCACAAGCTTATCGAACACAATCTCCGCCTTGTGGTACACATCGTCAAAAAATACCGCAGCTCTCCGGAAGACCCGGAGGAACTCGTCTCCATTGGTACTTTCGGGTTGATGAAAGCGGTGGATACGTTTGATTTCCGGAAAGGGGCAAGATTCTCTACCTATGCGGCAAGGTGCGTGGAAAATGAAATTCTGATGCACTTCCGGGCGGAGAAAAAGCATATGGGCGATATTTCCATGAACGAACCCACGATGACCGACAAGGACGGGAATGCTCTCACACTGATGGATACGCTGGAGGACGGCACAAATCTGGAAGAACAGGTCGATCTGTCGATCCATGCCAAACAGCTCCGGCAATTTCTGACGGAATGTCTGGATGAACGGGAACTGGAAATTGTCACGCTCCGCTATGGGCTGTACGGACATATGCCCCTGACACAGAAAGAAGTCGCCAAAAAGCTGAATATTTCCCGCTCTTACGTTTCACGGCTGGAGAAGAAAGCCCTCGGCAAGCTGCGGGAGAAATATGACATGACACCATTTTAGAACAAAGCCCCTCCGGAAAACCGGAGGGGTTCTTTCTGTCATTAGCGAATGGCTTGGAACGCATCCTCAAGGGCTGCGATCAGGTCGTCCACGTGTTCCGTGCCGATCGACAGGCGGATGGTGTTCGGCTTGATGCCCTGCTCGGCAAGTTCCTCATCGTTGAGCTGGGAGTGCGTGGTCGATGCCGGATGAATGACAAGCGATTTCACGTCGGCAACATTGGCAAGCAGGGAGAAAATCGCCAGATTGTCGATGAATTTCATTGCATCCTCTCTCGTTCCCTTCACCTCGAACGTAAAGATCGAACCGCCGCCGTTCGGGAAATACTTCTTGTAGATCTCATGGGTCGGCTCGCTCGGCAGGGAGGGATGATGCACAGCTTCTACCTGCGGGTGGGCATTCAGGTACTGCACGATCTTGAGGGCATTCTCCACATGGCGTTCTACACGCAGGGAGAGCGTTTCCAGCCCTTGCAGGAACAGGAAAGCATGGAACGGCGAAAGCGTTGCCCCTGTATCACGCAGCAGAATTGCCCGGATATAGGTCACAAATGCCACAGGACCTACCGCATCCGCAAAGCTGATGCCGTGGTAGGACGGGTTCGGCTCGGAGATCCACGGGTATCTGCCGGACTGCTTCCAGTCGAATTTGCCGCTGTCCACGATCACACCGCCGATGGCTGTCCCGTGTCCGCCGATAAATTTCGTGGCAGAATGCACCACGATGTCTGCACCGTACTCGATCGGGCGCACCAGATAGGGTGTAGCAAAGGTCGAATCCACGACAAGCGGGATGCCATGCTGATGTGCGACTGCCGCAACGGCTTCGATGTCGATGGCATTGGAATTGGGGTTGCCGAGTGTTTCCACGAAGATCGCCTTGGTCTTGTCATCGATGGCAGCTGCGAGAGAGGCAGCATCCGGTTCTGCAAAATTGGCTGTGATACCATACTGCGGGAGCGTATGTGCCAGCAGGTTATATGTACCGCCGTAAATCGTCTTGGCAGCAACAATGTTCTCTCCTGCCTGCGCCAGTGCCTGAAATGTGTAGGTAATGGCTGCTGCGCCGGAGGCAACGGCAAGCGCCCCGGAACCGCCCTCCAGTGCTGCGATGCGCTGTTCAAAGATGTCTTCTGTCGGGTTGGTCAGTCTGCCATAGATATTGCCGGCATCCCGCAGCGAAAAGCGGTCAGCAGCGTGCTGAGAATTGTGGAACACATAGGAAGTCGAAGCGTAGATCGGCACGGCTCTTGCATCTGTAACCGGGTCTGCCTGTTCCTGTCCTACGTGCAGCTGTAAAGTCTCAAAATGTAACTTTCTTTCCATGATAAATTCCTCCTTAAATATTACCGGTAAGTATTCCTACCTGTTTTGTATGTTTTTATTATACCACAATGTTTTCCGTTTGTCAAGCCTTTTGCAAAAAAATTTCAAGACGGGGAAAGAATGTCCTTTCCGGAATGGAAATTGCTTCACTTTGTTATGTTTCAACAAAATGGATGGAAAAATATTGTGTTTTTTGCCGAATTTGATAGTTTTGTAGCATTATTTAACAAAATAAGTTGATTTTTATGCTGCAAATATGCTATAATAAAACAGCAGAGCTGCTGGATTATAATGGAGCTGACTGCGGTCTACTATTTTTGGAGGGGAAAAGAATGTTGACAATGAGCAGTCTGCTGATCTTGCTGGATGGAGAAGGCTGTGGCTGTATGACGATCGCCATAGTGCTCTATTTCTTACTTAACATATTGATCACTGTTGCCGTTTATGCTGTTGGGATTGCTGCTTCTATTGCAGCTGCTATTGCTGCTGTAGTGATCACTGTAATGGTAGTTACAGGAACGGTGATCGGGCTGTATTGTGCGATGAAGTCCTTTTTTCTGGCTGTGTTTGCGATCATTGATAAGAGAAAGAGCTGGAAAGTCCAGACATACACAAACGGCGTAAAGTCAGGCGAGTTTTACGAAGATGTTGTGCCTGTTTCATACAGTAACTTTCTGTTCGGACCGTTGTTGGTGAGCACGGTTTATCTGATCGGCTATCTTTTCAGGAATGTCTGGAAACATATTTCAGGAATGTGGCAGAATAATGCCCTCAACAGTGGTCTGAAGAAATTTGCCATTACTATCCGCAATATAATAGCAACCATTCTCATGGGCGTATTCGGTGCGGCGTTCGGTGTTGTTGTAGCAGTGGTCAGCCTTGCTGTCAGCCTGATCAGTTTGTTGTTCTACTGCATCTTCTGGGTCGTTGTTGTGACGGCAGACGGGATCTATTACCGCACACATAAGATCGAATCCCGCTGTGCCAACCGGAAATGTCAGGAAGTTATCCGGATGCCTGTGTATTGCTGCCCGAAATGCCATACACAGCACAAAAAACTCCGCCCCGGCAGATGGGGTATCTTCCACCGGAAATGTACTTGCGGCGAATTGTTGCCCTGTCTGGTGCATGGCAAATGCAAACCCTCCGATATCGAAAGGGCAGCGCTCCAGACCCTCTGTCCCAAGTGCGGAAGTGCGATCTCCGGGCAGTCACGTCCGCTTGGTGTGGCACTGCTTGGCGGTGTCAATGCCGGTAAGACAACGTTCAAGACGGCATTCCTGTTCAATTTTATCAACGAAATGGCTGTCTCACATAAGATCAAGACGGAATTCACCTCAAGGGAAACACAGCTGGAATTCAGTGACATAGAAAAATACTACCGTGGTGTACGTACCGTTCCGGAAACACGTCCCGACCCGGTAAGAGGGTATGATGTGACGGTGTTTGAATTCAGCTTGCTTCACCAGAATTTCCCAGACCCCCGTATCATTCAGATCTATGATATGCCGGGTGAGGTGTTTGAGAATGACAATGCACAGGATCGGATGGATCACTTTGCCTATGTGGAAGGGCTTGTGTTCCTGTTGGATCCTTACTCCCTGCAGGCTGTCGCCGGAAATGATGAAACAGGTGAAATGCGCATTGGCATGATGGACATGGAAACGCTTGCTGACCGGCTGATCGATGCCTTGAAAAAAGTGCCCGGTGTGCACAAACGTGGGAACAAGTTCACGATACCAATTGCGGTCTGCATCAACAAGGTGGATACACCTGCCCTGAAAAACCGGATCGGTATGCCGGCTGTGGAAAAGCTGATGAAGGCGCACCCGGATCAGTTCACGGATGAGTTTACAACACTGGACTATCTGTGCCGGGCATTTATGGCATTCAACGGGAAGAGCAATGCTATGATGACGATCGACAATGCCTTTACGACTGTCCACTACTTCTCGTGTTCTTCCATGGGATATGTGCCAAGCAGCAGCAAACACGGTGTCAGATTCCAGCCGGAAAATGTATCTGCGGCTGTGTGCTGGCTTTTCTCCCGTGCAGACAGAAAATTTGACAAGGTGTTCACAGAATATAATATCAAGGATATTGATGACAAGAAAAAGGAAGTGGGGCGTAAGGATCTCTCTTTCTATCAGGAAATCGAAACCAGCAATGCTGAGGAAGCTGCGCAGCATACTTGACAGAACAAGGCGCATTGCCTTTTTGCATAATGTGACATAGAAAGAGAGGTTTAACACATGGAAGAAAAAGACCCCCTGATCTTTTGCGACGAGGACGAAGAGATCGTTCCGCTGCCGGATGCACAGTCAGATGCCGCAGACACAGCAGAGCCGTCTCCGGAGCAGGAAGTTTTAGCAGAGCCGTTAGAGCCTGTTGAAGAAACGCAGCCGCCTGTCGAACAGCCGCAGCCCACTTCTGAACAAACGCCGCCGATGCCTGCACCGGAGGATAGTGCACTGCAGCAGCAGATCCAGAAGCTTGAAAAGCAGAATGAAGCGGTCATGGCAGAGTTACAGAAGCTTTCCGAAGTGACAGCACAGCTTACACGGCGGATCGAGCAGACGAACCGTGCCGTTGCAGCACATGAGGAGATCGAGAAAAGCATGAACAGTGAGCTGGAGAAGTACAGGAAAGATCTGTACAGCTCCATTTCTGAACCGTTTGTGTCCATGCTTGTCAGCATCCATGTTTCCATGCTGCGGGATCTTGACAGCTTCACGAAAGATCTGGAAAAACTTCGGCAGAAACAGGAAGCACAGTCGGAGGAGACTTCCGGCGATGCAGCGGAAGAGGAAAAGCTGCAGGACATGATCGAAGAAAAAACACTTCTCGAACTGCAAAGCACAGCCTCTTATTATGTCCAGATGCTGGAAGGTTCGCTTACCAACTGCTGCGTAGAGATATTCCGTCCTGAAGCGGGCGGGGCTATGGATCCGCTGCGTCACACGATCGTCAAAACGTTCCCCACGGATGACAGTACCAAGAACGGCTATATCGCTGAAGCACGTTCCTGTGGGTATATCTATAAGAACAAGATCATCCGGCCTGCAAGGGTCGCAGTCTATAAATTCAATTAGGAGGTATTCCAAAATGGAAGAAAAATATGTATTTGGCATTGACTTGGGAACGACCTATTCCTGTATCAGCTATCTGGATGAGAATGGACAGGTTGTCGTATGTCCGAGTATTGAGGGCGGAACAACGACTCCCTCTGTAGTACGTCTGGAGGACAACGGGGATGCTGTTGTCGGTGAAGCCGCAAAAAACACAGCTGAGATCTACGCAGACAGAACGATCCAGTTCGTCAAGGCACGTATCGGCAAGGATGCTTCGTTTAACTACGGTCCGGATCTGTCCCTGACGACTACGCCGATCGCTGTGTCTGCTGAAATTCTGAAAAAACTGGCAAACGATGCCGGTAACTACACCAATTCCACTGTGAAGAGAGTGGTTATCACAGTACCGGCATATTTTGGCGACCCGGAGAAGAAAGCAACGCAGGCTGCTGGTATCGAGGCTGGTCTGGATGTTCTGGGCATTGTAGAAGAACCTACTGCTGCTGCGCTGTATTATGGTGTGAACAAGTCACAGGATGAGGAGAATATTATCGTATTCGACCTTGGCGGCGGTACATTTGATGTTACAGCAATGGAATGCAAGGGTACCAGCTTCAAGGTCATCACAACAGAGGGCGACCACGATCTTGGCGGTAAAAACTGGGATGCTGCCCTCATCGATCTGGTAAAGATGAAGTTCGAGGAAGAGACCGGCTGGGACGAAGAGTATGATTCGGACATCGAGCAGGAACTTGTCATCAATGCTGAAAAGGCAAAAATCATGCTGACGGGTGCGGAGAAAGCTTCTGTGCCGGTATCCATTGACAGACAGCACCGGGCTGCCATTGAGATCACCCGGACGGAATTTGAGCAATGTACAGCCAATTTAATGGATAAGGCGATCAGTCTGACACAGAAAGTCCTCGACCGTGTGTCAGAACGTGGCATCCAGATCGACAAAATGCTGCTGGTGGGCGGTTCTACTTATATGCCGCAGGTCAAGGCAGCGCTGGAGAAAGCTTTCCCCGGCATGGAGCTGTTCATTAACGAGCCGAACAGTGCAGTTTCCAAGGGCGCTACTATGTATGCCTATAGCAGAATAATTGATATTACGGGGACGGACGGCAATTCGGATACGGATGGCAGTGCGGACGATCACTATGCTGATCTGCCGCCGGAAGAAGCTGCGGAACAGAAGAAGCAAGTGGTGGAGCTGTTCGGAAGATATGAGACACTTCAGAACACAGAAGCCGGCATCACACTCGGCAGTATTTCGATCAAGACGGTTGCCACCAAGAGCCTTGGACTGGAAGTACGGTACAACGGGGAACCGAAGGTCTATAACCTCATTAAGAAGGATACAGAGCTTCCGGTAACACATACTGAGGTATTCCCGACTTCCGATGACGGCGCAAAGCTGATCGACCTGAATATTTATCAGGTCAACAACTATGAAGAATTTTATGATATTGACGAAGATCTGAAAATCGGTACAGCGATGCTGAAGATCCATACGGAACTGCCGAAGGGTTCTCCGATCGAGGTGACACTGAGCATTTCTCTGGATGGTATGATCCATGTGCGTGGTGTGGATCTGACACATCACTGCGAGATCGAGGCAGATATTGAAAATGATGCCGTCGGTCAGGCATAAGTCCGCAGTCTGACATCAGGCTGCACAAAAAGAAGAATAGCCCCTGCTTTCAAGACGTGCAGGAACTGCATCCGCAGGCAGACCTGTCGGTAATCAACAGTGCCGGTCAGGAAAGCAGGGGTTTTGTATGTTCTGCGGAAAACGTATGATTTTCACAAGGAGGGGCTGCAATGGGATTGACAGTTGGTATTGACCTTGGCACGACTTATTCTGTGGTTGCATACATCGATCCTGAAACCAATTCGCCAAAGATCATTCCAAATGAAATGGGGGCGCACACGACACCCTCTGTGGTTATGTTTGATGCAAGGGGAAATGTTCTGATCGGTGAAGCTGCCAAAGCGGAGCAGGAGATCGGCAATCCGGATACTGCTTCGTTTTATAAGCTGGAAATGGGACATCCGGATTATAAGGTCTGCCTTGGCGGAAAGGACTATACTGCCACAGATCTGTCAGCCGGATTTCTGAAAGAGCTTATCCGGCAGGCGGAGCATTCCGTGGGGCAGAAGATCGACAATGCTGTCATTACAGTGCCGGCATATTTTGAGGATCCGGAACGTAACAGCACCATTCTTGCCGGAAAGCGTGCCGGGTTACAGGTGCTGGGCATTCTCAATGAGCCGACAGCTGCGGCGATCGCCTATGGGCTGCGGGGCAGCAGCGATATGCGTAACATCCTGATCTATGATCTGGGGGGCGGTACATTTGATGTGACGATCGCTGAGATCACGGATGCGGAAGTCCGGGTACGGGGCACTGCCGGGAAGCATTTTCTGGGCGGAAAAAACTGGGATGAAGCTGTCACAAACTGGGTCGCTGAACAGTTTGAAGAGGAATTCGGAGAATCCTTTCTGGAAGATCCGGAATCTTTCAACGCCTGCATGGTAAAGGCAGAAAAGGCAAAGCGGGCGCTTTCTACTGCGCCTTATGCAGACATTACAATGGAATATGAGGGACAGACGGGCAAATACCGGCTGACGAATGAGCTGTTCAAGATATGTACAGCAGACCTGCTGAACATTACCAAGGATACCATTCAGTATCTGCTGGAAGACATTGGCATGACATGGCAGGACATCGATGGTGTCATTTTAGTGGGCGGTTCTACGAAAATGCGGATGGTTTCAGAATACATACAGGAAATGACAGGCAGACCGCCGCTGAACGGCGTGCATCCGGATGAGGCTGTAGCAATCGGTGCTGCGATCCATGCGGAGATCCTGAAACGGCAGAAACAGGGTACACTTACCCTGTTCGGCAGAAAGGGATCTTCTGAGATCTCACTGCCCGGCGCAAAGGAGATACAGGATGTCATTGCCCATTCCATGGGAATGATCTCCGTGAGTGCGGACGGAAAACGCTTTGTCAACGATGTGATGATCCCCCGGAATACGCCTCTCTCTCAGGCATCTGTGACCAAACGGCGTGAGCTGAATGTCAGCCGCCGGGAAGCGGATAATGAGATGGAGATCTATTTATTACAGGGAGATATGGAGTGCCCGCTGGACTGCACGATCGCCAAAAAATATGTGTTCGACAAGATCGCCTATGTAGACGGCGGCGTGACTTATATGGACATCCGTTACTACTATACGCAGAATGGTACGATCGCCATTGAGGCAGTGCAAACGGAAACCGGCAAGCAGCTTCGCTGCCGGGAAGAACCTGTTCCGGCGGATATGAGCTGGGTCATGCTGAACCCTGAGGAGTATTTCCAGTCAACGACCAAGACAGTTCCCAAGAAGGGTGTCATTTATATGGCGCTGGATGTATCTTACAGTATGTCGGGCAGACCAATGAAATTGGCAAAAAAATCCATGCTGAACTTTGCACATCAATTTGACACGAAAAAGATTAAAATTGGTGTAATTGCTTTTGCGGACGAGGTAGTGGTCGTGACAGAGGCGACCTCTGATCTCAGAAAAATCGAAGCGGCGATCAATATGCTCGATGCCGGACTGGCGGGCGGCTGCAACGGTGCAGAACCCTTGTCGACCATGTACGACCTGATGCTGAAATTCAGGAAGGATCCCTTTGTGTATGCAGTGGTAATGACAGATGGCTTGTGGAGTGGAAGATGCTGTCTCAAGGCACGGAGTTTGAAGAAGAATTTCGTGAAGCAGCAATTTGAGGTGATCGGACTTGGCTTTGGCTCTGCGGATGAGAAATTTTTGCGGAATATTTCTACAAGAACCGATTTTTCTTCTGTGGAAGATATTTCTCAGCTGGATTCCAAACTTTCAAAAATTGCCCGTATTATCAACGGCTGACAGCGATCTGAACCGGAAAGTGGGAGATATGGATGAACGAGAATTATTATCTTGTACTGGAATTGCCGATCGACAGGTTTGTAAGCGGTCAGGAGGCAATGGATGAGCTGGAAAAGAAACTGAAAAAATGGAATGCCTCTGCCAGCACCTCTGAACGCAATAAGAAGGAAAAATACGAAAAGCCCGTGCGGGAAGCCATTTCTAATGCCGCAGAATGGGAAAAGCTGTATCAGGATGCCAAGGCAAAGATCATAGAAAAAATTACCAGCATGATCAATGCCAACCGGGGAAAGGGCTATCTCACAAATGATGAGATCGCCAAAATGAAGGATGCTGTCAAGATCCGGGTGGGTGATGTAAACAAGAAATACAAGGTGGATGAAAGCCTTGTCCGCAGTATCATTCAGAGCAAGGGTATCCCTGTCCGGGATGCAGAGGAGAAGCGTACCCGTTCTGACCGGAAACTGGAGGACTATCGTTCTGAGGAAGGGGAAAAAAGCTTCAATCCGCCGTCCAAGAGTGCAGTACAGCTTGGATGCGAAGATTTTTACCAGTTCCTCAACCGGTATCAGGTGAATACGCATACTGTTTTTTCTGAAACCACAGCAGCTGCCGCCTGTGTAGCTGCTGCCTCTGCTATTGAAGATGCATGGAAAGCCAGAAAAGAGAATGCTGAAAAATCTGCTGTGCAGTCTGTCTGCACCTGCATCCGGGTGCATTTTGCTGTGTCCGGTGACAAGCAGAATCAGCAGGAATATAATAAATACCTTCTTTATAAAAAAATCAAGTCCATTTTGGATGAGCTGCAAAATGATATTGGCAATGTCAGCGATACTAAGATGCTCTATCTGGAGCAGAAAGGCGTGTACATCAACCGCATTGTGGAGCTTGTGCAGAACCGGGATGATGCGGAGAGTATTCTGGAAAATTACTGTAAAGAAAAAAAGATCGCCATTCAGCAAAAGGTGGCACTCAACAGTATGTGCCCGTTCTGTAACAGCATCTTTGAAAAAAAGGAAGGAAAAGTGCCGGATGCCTGTCCTGTCTGCCGGAGATCGTTTCTGCTGACTTGCCCGAAATGTCATAAGCCTGTCAATTTTGCGGAGAAAAACAGCTGCTGCGGCTTCAATTTTGACCAGTACCCCCGTCTTGCACGGAAGTGTGAGGATGCTTCCCGGCTGATCGCCGGTCTGCAATTCGGATTTGCCGAGTCACAGGTACAGGAAATCGAAAAGGCTTGGGCAGGCTTTCCGCTGCTCAAGGATATTCGTCAGGAACTGGACAGCCAGAAAAAGAAATTCGGAACGATCGTGGCAGAGCTGGAGACAAGTATCCGTGAGAAGCGCTATTTTGCAGCACGGAAAACCTACCAGCAGCTCCGGAATACAGCGCCCGGCTATCAGGATGAACTGCTACAGACAGAGATCAGCGATGCACTGAAAAAGGCGGATGAAACGTATCGGGAAGCCACACAGGCAAAGGATGCCAACACCCGTCTCCAGAAGCTCATCAAGGTCACGGAATATGTTGCCGACCATGCGGATGCTGTGCGGGAATTGGGTTCGATCAAGCCGGAACCTGTCAGCAGTCTGCTATGCAGTGCCGTGCAGAATGCCGGGTGCGTCAATCTTGAATGGAAGAGCAGCAACCCCGAAGAAACGGCTGTCTATGTTATCCTTCGTAAGGCATACAGCAAGCCGGTCAGCACAGAGGACGGAAAGCTCGCACAGACCAGTGAAAAAGCCTATTGCGACCGTTCTCCTGACATTGGTGTGCCCTATTTCTATGCCGTGTTTGCAATTCGTGGCAGCAGCAAGACTGCCCTGTGTACGTCCCCGGAACCGTGTCTGCTCTTTCCGGAGATCCGTTCAGCCAATGTGCTGCCGGACGAAAAAAGCATCCGGGTCACATGGGACACGGATGTTCACGGAATGCAGGCAGAGGTGTTCCGTTCGGAAACACCCGGTATGACAGAATATGGCAAGGGAACGCCCGTCCAAAATGTAACATCCAACAGCTTTACGGATGAGGGTTTACAGGTCGGGGTGAAGTATTACTACCAGATCTTCCTGACACTGGAGACAGGCGGAAAGAAGCGTATTTCTCCGCCGTTTTCGATTTCGGCATCACCCATAAAGATCAGCAAGCCCATGGATTTCACGCTGATACAGGACGAGGATACCTGCCGTATGGAGCTGAAAGCCGAGCCGGATGCGGATGAGGAGATCGCATTTTATCAGAGTGAGCGCAGCATTATCATTCCGAATGACGGTATTACGACCGTACAGAAGCTGACAGATGAACTGAAACTGACGCCGATCAAGGTCACAAAAGAGAGCGCACGGGTGTATCGCTTCAAGGCTGAGAAAAACAGCAAGGGCTATATTTACGTGGTTTCTGTGCGTGGTGAAACGGCTGTCATCGGACACGATGACTACTATGAAAATCTTGAAATGCTTGCGGTAAAAGCCATCAAGAGTGACGGCATGAATCTGCACCTTGAGCTGGAAAAATGGCCTGCCGGATGCAATATCCTTACGATCGCCTATCGGGATGACAGATACCCGTCAACGGTCAGTGATGCCGGCGGTACAAAGTTCACGGTCAATGAGCGTGACTATCGTTCCCGTGGCATTGTAGTACCGTCAGGCAGCGGCGCTTGCTGGATCGCAGGATTTGTGCGGGGCGGGAATGGCTATAGTACGGTGTTCCGTGCCAAGTATGGAACGGAACAGCAGATCGGTATCAGCTATTATTTTACCAAGGGCGGACTGTTATCGAAAAAGAAACTGATCCTGACACTTACGGAAAAGGCTGAACTGCCGGAAATGACACTCTGCTACCGGGACGGTTTTATACCGGCAGCGGAGGTAGACGGTCAGCAGCTGCTTGAGATCCAACCTACCGGAGCAGCCCCTGCCAAGCGATATGAATTTGTACTGCCCCCGCTGCCAAATACGGTAAAGAAAAAACGGGTCTTCGGGAAACTGTTCCTGAAAGACAAGAGCCTGAGCGGATGCTATCAGCTGATGATCGCAGAGGGGCATACTGCCGAACTGTGAGGAGGAAACATTTATGCTTTTTGATAAATCCATCATCTGCCCCTATTGCTTTCAGCGCTTTCCGGCAGGAAAAGTACAGTGGCGATGCAATTCCTATTTTTGCAAACAACAGGATAAACTGGAGGATGATCCTGCATTTTTCAAGTATCACCAGTCCGTCAAGCTGCAGCAGCCGCACATCCTCGGCGGGCGTATCAAGGTCAAGAACGGCTTTGCGCAGTGCGACAAGTGCAATGAGGTGACGAACATCCGGATCTGCCCGGAATGTCACAGTGCATTGCCGGATACAAAGGAAAACATCATCATCTCTATCGTGGGTGCGCCCGGGGCAGGGAAGAGCTATTATGTCGGCACACTGCTGCGGCAGCTTCGCACCCATATCCATACATTCGGGTGTTCGTTCAAGTATACGACAAAGAACGATGAAAAGCTGTATATGTCCAAGTTCAAAGCCAATTTTGACAAGGGCATGAAGCTCGAAAAAACGCAGCAGCCAACGGATGAAGACAATTTCCTGAGCGCCAATACGCCTTTGCTCTGCGACCTCCGGGACAAGAACGGCGCAGACCGCACATTCACTTTCTTTGATGCCGCAGGAGAGAATTTTGATGATGTGGCGATCATGGATGCTGTCGCAAAATATATCCAGCACTCTACTGCGATCTTGCTGCTGCTTGACCCGCTTCAGATCGAAACGGTACGCAACACCCTGAAAACGGAAAACGCCAAGGCGGACGTGCGTGAGGGTGAAACGATCCTGAGCTATGATGATATTTTGAACAATCTGATATCCGTCATTCGCAGTCAGAAGCGTATGGCAAAGAAAACCATTATTGACATTCCGTTGGCAATTGCTTTTTCCAAGTGGGATCTGATCGAACATTCTCCGGAGCTGTGTCAGGGAAGCACTGTGAGCACCGGAGACAGCCCGCATTTCAAGAATGGCTTTGATGCTGCCAACTGCGATAATGTCAGCGCAGAGATAGAAGGTCTGCTGGCACACTGGGGATGCGAAAACTTCCTCCTGACAGTGCAGCAGAATTTCTCGAAATATAAATTCTTTGGTGTCTCTGCCATTGGTGCAGCACCGGAAGCCAATGGCAAAGTGCCGATCATCGTTTCCAAGCGGGTAGAGGACCCGTTCCTCTGGCTGCTGGATCAGCGGCATATCATTGTCTGAGCGATTCCAGAAAGTCTGCGTGGTTAGTGATGAGTGAAGAACAAGTGATCGGAGTGCGGGATCTGAACTTTAGCATTGGCAGCAAACCTATCCTGAAAGGGATCAGTCTGTCCGTGCGCAAAGGGGCAGTCTATGCACTGGTGGGAAATAACGGCGCAGGTAAGACCACATTGCTGAAGGTACTGCTGGGACTGGAAACGCAGTATCAGGGGGAGATCCGGTTGTTCGGCAGTCAGGAACTCCTTGCGCAGCGGCGTAGAATTGGTGCGGTGATGCAGATGCTGTGCCGGAATATGTCTCTGCGGGGAAAGGAACATCTGCGGCAGATGTGTCTGCTTTGCGGCGCTGATCCTGCCACGGAGATCACAAGAGTCGCCGCTATGACGGAATGTACAGGTTATTTGCACAAGCGGCTGCGGGATTGCTCGGACGGAATGTACAAGCGTATCCTGATCGCAGGTGCGCTTGTCGGTGCGCCGTCGCTTCTGATACTGGATGAGCCTTTCAATGCGATCGACCCGCAGGGAATGGAACATCTGCGGATATTGCTGCACACGCTGCACAAGGGCGGTGTAACGATTCTGGTAACAAGTCACATTCTCCCGGAACTGGTGCGGCTGGCAACAGATTTTGGCGTGATCTGTGAAGGTCGGATGAGCAGTGAGGGAACGATGCGCTCGCTGAAAGAACGGGGTTTTTTCCGGTATATCTATGCCGTGGATGCGCTGTCAGATGGCATACACCGGCTGGAACAGGAGCATCCGGCATTGTGTGCGATACCCTATTATGAGGACACGATCGCTGTGATCTCTCAGTCGCAGCCTGTTCTGTCGGAGGGCTTTCGCTTTTGTGAAAAGGCAGAGGCAGACACGGAGGAGATCCTGCGGTATTATATGTGCGGAAAGGAGCAGACGGCATGAGAAAGCTTCTTGCCTTGCAATGCCGGAAAACGTTCTGCAATGCAGCGGCAGCGGCAATATTCGGGTCTGCGCTGCTCCTGTCGGCTGCGGTGGTGATCTTTCTGCAAAACATCAGCGGAACGCTTTCAGGCGTGTCGGACGATATGCTGGAAACGTTCCGGCAGGGGCAGTATTATAATTTTCTGGTGGTGCAGATGCGCTCCCGTGACGAGCTGGAACATCTGTACACAAATCAGCTGCTGACACGCATTCTGAACAGCAGCAGTCTGACCGTACTGCTTTCGGTCTATATTTCCCGGACGGTCACAGCGGAATTCCGGCAGGGCGGTTTTTTTGCAGCAGTGGCAAAGGGCTGCCGGCGCAGTTCTGTGTATCTGTCTTATCTGCTTGTCATGCTGCTGTTCACCTTTTTGCTGGCAGTGACCTATCTGGCTGGTTTTCTTGTCTCGGCAACGGCAGCGGGCATCCCGTCAACAGAAATTGCACCGGGAGAACTGGCAGCGGTGCTGCTGACACAAGTATTTATGCTGTTCAGTTTTTCAGTGTTTTGTACAACGCTTTCCGTCCTGCTGCGGCAAACCACGGCTGCCATGCTGACAGCTGTTTCCGTTGTGCTGGCATTGCCGTCCGGATTCACGTATCTGCGGGTGGTGCAGCATATTTCCTTTCCCTTTGAGAAATTCTGGGTACTGTCCCGGTTAAGTGATCTGACCGGCAGAATGCCGGAGATGGGAGACTATCTTTCTGCTGCGGGGCTGGCGATAGGTTCAGCAGCAGCCGGACTGCTGTTTCTGAACTGCATCCACATCAAGAACGAATAAAGAGAGGTGCGAATTATGCCAATTGAACAGTCGATTTATACTTGTGTCCGTGCAAGGCGTGATACGGGGACAACGGGTTTCGGCTACTATTCCTTTACCAAGGGATTTGAAGCACTCAGTCAGGCTTCTCAGGATGTGAAGCGTGTTTCCGTGACCTATGCCCCGCCCCGTAATCAGGAACTGTGGTGGAGTACTGCCGATGAGGAAAGTGTGCGTGACACGGAAGAGGAGGCTGCTATCCGGCAGCACCATCCGGAAACTTTCAGTTATCAGCCCGTACAGATCGGGGGAGCGGAAAAAGCTGTATTTTCCTACGGAAGAAATCTGGGACGGGACATTGGCAAATCCCGTCCGGGCAATATCCTTGTGAATCTGCTTGCCGCAGACAGCAGTGAGATCAGCGGGTATCCTTTCTCCTACTATGGCTGCCCGGAGCTGTTCGTTCCGTATGATACCAATTATTTCTGCAAACAGGCAGAAATTGCACCGCTCTTGCCGCAGCCTGCCCGAATGACAAAGGCGCTGCCGTTCACTACGGAGGATGTCATTCGTTTCATCAATGAGGGAGACAGACTGGATCTGCTCTGCTCCATGTTCCAGTATGTACTGGATCATGGGGATGAGGCACAGGAAACCAGACAGCTGATGGTGTGTGACAGGAAAGAGAACATGATCTACTGGATCGCTGCGCTTTCTTTGCTGTTACCGGAGGAGCTGGCAAAGCAGTTTTCCTTTACGACGTATTCGTTCCTTGCATCCCGTCCCGATCAGGTTTCTCCGGTTTATGAACCGGTGATGTTCTGCGGCGTGTATACGCCCAGTGTCAATGGTGATGAGGCAGATGACCGGGCGACAAATTATGATTATCCCACAGAAGCAGCACGCAGCGATGCGGCACTGTTTGATTTTGAGAAAGAGAGCTTTGCGGACAACGGGATGCGCAGTGACCAGTTTCAGGCACTGATCGAGGCATCCTTTGACAATGATTTACAGCAGCTGCGGGACTATCAGAAATTCCTCATGGAAAAGACCACGTACCGCAAGCT
The DNA here is from genome assembly GCA_947629905.1 of uncultured Clostridia bacterium. Taxonomy (GTDB): domain Bacteria; phylum Bacillota; class Clostridia; order Oscillospirales; family Ruminococcaceae; genus UBA3855. Next base: position 18,863 of record CANRFM010000011.1, on the reverse strand, counting down.
GGACAATGACTATCTACGGGGGTATAGCTTCTACTTGCTCAGCCTGTACCCGGAACCCGGCAATCTTGCCTATCTGGCAGAGGCAGAGGCATTTGCCGGGCGCTATGGCGGCGGAAAAGATATGCGCTCCATTCTGGATAAACTGATGTCGCAGACGGTGGATAAGGGCGTACTGGGAGAGGGCAGCGAAGAAATGCTCCGTCTGGCAGGTCGCTTGTATCGTAACAGCCCGGAACAGGAGCGCACTGCTGTCTGTGACAGATTTCTCCGCTGCCTGAAACATTTGCTGTGTACGGGAGAAAAGACGGATTATGTAGCGCTGCGTACGCAGATCAAGGATTTTTGCTCCGGTCTGGGCATATCCTACGAGGAGCGGATCTGCGCTCTTATGCCGGAAGAGGAGATCCGGAAACTCCGGGAAATGTTAAAGAAGAAGTGGGCCATTGTGGAGCTGGCAAAGATCGCTGCCATGCAGATCAGGAGCAGCCGCTTACCTGCTTCCGGGCTGCGGGCGGACACGGGAATGGCAGCATTGTTCCGCTCTCTGCTGTATAGCATACTGCGTGATGAACGCAACCGCAGCAATCTGCTCGGCTATTTTGTGGAATTGTTCGGTTCGTCCGCCTGTCAGGCAGCATTGCTGGAGGCACTGTATTCCGATGCTGCACCGGAGCTGAAAGAGGAGATCGTCCGCTACACATTCGGGGTGATAGCAGGTTCCGGACAGAGTGCTGACAGCGAATTTCTCACCTCACTGACAGTACTGCGGGATCCGGCAATGCAGCTTTTGTTCCGGGAGATCCGGCAGGATCACTACACGTATGATTTCGATGCCATTACAGGTATTTTCAACCGTATCCTGAAATCCGGTATACAGGGCTGCGATGCTTACTACAAGGAAATGCTTGATTGTCTGCTCGATGCCATACTGCCGGATGTACCGCCGGAAAAGGTGTCCAATATCTATCGTGTATACAATTTTGCAAAAGTTTGCGGTTTGACAGAGCCGAAATTGCTCGGTGATCTGGCGATCGCTTATAAAGAGTCTGTCTTTTCCATGGAAAACTGGTATGATCTCGATTCCAAGCGCATGGAGGAACTGAAAGAGCTGATGCGGGCTGCCGGAGATCGTATCAACGGGAGCGAAGCCGCAGGAGACATTCAGAATTTGTCCCTGATGAACCATCTCAATGCAGCACAGTCTGATGTGACATTTTTGATGCGCAACAGGCAGCCGGTTCTGTTTGAACTGCTCGACAACAGGACACAAGATGTATTCATTTCCCGGATCGTGAACTACCTGTATCAGTGCTGTCTGCGGGAGGGGACTGCCGTGCTGCCCTATCAGAATCTTGTGGCATTTACCAACCCCAAGCAGCTTTCCAGCCCGCAAAATATCATTACCGCCAAGTGGCTTCAAAAACTCTTAGAGGAAGCACCGAAAAAACAAAAAGCACAGCTGACAGCGGAGCTGCTTGCTGTGATACATCTGACCGGAATGCTGCGCTGCGACGAAACAGTCAGGATTCTGCTGAAAAAAGGGCTGAAATTCCATGATCTGGAAGATACGCTCAACGATGCCGGACTTGGGCAGAGGCTGACACAGGTGTTTGGTGAGTCGGATGCAGATGCCGACCTCCGTACACTCCGGAAAGAGCTGGAAAAGGGGTATGAAGAGGAAAATAGCAACACATTCCTTGGAAAGATGAAAGCGAGATTTCCCTTCAAAAAAAAGGCAAAGGATGAATGATGTATGAAAAATCGACTTATCAGAGATCTTGCTTGCGGGGGACGGCGGGTGTTTTCCTGCCTGTGTGCAGGGCTGGCTGCTGCGGGGATCCTGCCGTGGCTGTATAGTGTTCCGGTAGGTGCGCAGGAAGAATTGCTGATCACGCAGGAGGCGTTCTGCTATGAAGGGCATTATTATATGCTCTATCAGGATCTGAATTCCATGGAGATTTCGTGGGAAGCAGCACAGCGTCTCTGTGCCGCAAGGGGAGGACATCTGGCAACGCTGACAAGTGCAGAGGAAAGTAAAGCGGTATTTCAGAATTATGCCGGCGCTGGCTATGATCAGATCTTTTTCGGGCTTGTCCGGGAAGGAGAGGGCTGGAAATGGGTCACGGATGAGCCGGTGGAATACACCGACTGGGCAGACAGTGAACCGAGCAGCTTGGATGAGAAGTACGGGCAATTTTTGCTGTCGGCATATCCGGACGGCGGGTGGAACGACAGTGCCTTCTCCGGGGATGCGGCTTACCTGTGTGAATGGGACAGCGGTGAGTATTGGAAAGATACAATTGAATATACAGAGGAGGGCGACCATGCGCTCCCGGATAATACGCTGACATTCGGAAACGATATGTACAAGGTCTTTCATGTCTCCCTGACAGCGGAAGAAGCGGATAGTTTCTGTAAGGAAATGGGCGGGCATCTGGTCTTTATCGAATCGGCTGAGGAGCAGGATTTCCTGACGCAGTCCATTTTGCAGATGGAAGAAAAGAAGAATATGTACTGGATCGGTGCAAAAGAATCCGGCGAACAATGGAACTGGGACAGCGGCGGTTACACAGCAGACATCACATACAGCAATTGGTCGCCGGGTGAGCCGGATAATCCGGACGGTGAATCTGTCCATGCTGCCATGAACATTGCTTCAGGCAGCTTTTCACCCGGAAAGTGGGTCGCAGAATCCAATATCGGAGCAGAATACCGGGAATCCGACTACTATGTGAATTACGGCTTTATCTGTGAGTGGGAGATCTCCTGTGTCAGTGATCAGGGTTCCTTTGTGTTTCACGTTGCTGGTGAAACGGTGACGACCAAAGAGCCGACCTGCACGGAAACGGGTACTGCGGAGCGTTACTGTGTACGCTGCGGTGAACTGTATGATACTGTCACGCTTGCTGTCAAGGAACACAACTTGCAGCCGGTCAAGATGTTCGGGGTATTCAATTTCTTCATCATTCCCGGTCTTGTCAAAGAGCAATGCGCAGAATGCGGTGAATCCTCCTTTTCGATACACGCTATGACGCTCATCATAGAGGGAGCTGTACTGCTCTTTCTGATCGTAGGTCTTGTGGCATTTGTCAATGCACGGAAAGCATACAACGAAAACAGTGAGGAATACACCTGATATGTAAGCGCTGAATAACAGTGTGCGTGGAAAATCCTGCATCTTGTCGGGCATTCTGGTTTATTTTTGTTAAAACACTTGACAAACCACGCCGTTTCGTGTACAATAAAAGTATACATATGCGCCCTTTCGGGGGCGGACGAAGCTGTTCTTTTCAGAGAGGGGAAGATACTATGAAAAAATTGACGGCATTCCTTGCCGGGCTTGCTGTGTGTGCTGCTGCACTGAGCGCACCCATGCAGGCAGCTGTCCCGCTGACCGTCAGGGCAGAGGGAGACTACAACTATGCGGAAGCGCTTCAGAAGTCCATGTTCTTCTATGAGGTGCAGCAGTCGGGCGTTCTGCCGGAATGGAACGAGGTCTCATGGCGTTCCAATTCTATGGTGGACGAGGACGGCAAGGAAACAGATGTCGTTCCCGGCGGCTGGTTCGATGCGGGCGACCACTTCAAATTCACCCTGACAAATGCCTATAGTGCGTCCATTTTAGCATGGGGCTATATGGAGTATCAGGATGCTGTAGACGGCGCAGGGCTTGGTGAGCTTTACCGGAACAACATCCAGTGGGGCATGGATTATGTCCTTGGCGCAGACCGTGGCGGCGGAAAAATGGTCGGCACGATCGGCGACTTTACGGGGGGTTCGACGGATCATAATATCTGGTGCAGCGCCGAAGTTTACCTGAGAAAGCATCACCTGAACAACGACGACTGGGAACGTCCCTATGACATCATCGAAAACTCCACCGTTGCTGCCCTTTCCGCAGCGGCGCTTGCACAGGGGTACATGATCTTCAAAGACAGCGACCCTGACAAGGCAGCGGAATACCTTGAGCACGCAAAAGATCTTTTCGAGGGCGCAGATGCGATCCGTGATACGAAAGATGTCGGCGGTATGTCGGGGATGTACAATACTTCTACATGGGTCGATGACTGTATGTATGCTGCTTGCTGGCTCTATAAAGCGACCGGCGATCAGGCGTATCTGGACAAGATCGAGAGCGACTATATCCCAAATTTCCCACAAGAAAATCAGTCTACCGACTGGAAATATACGTGGGGGCTTGCATGGGATGATACGACACAGGCTGCGGCACTCCTCTATGCGCAGATCACCGGGAAAGAAGAATGGATCAACCATATTGAAAAGCACCTCCGCTACTGGATGAATGAGGGCGAAGCTGCCGGGCTGAAACCCTTTGAGGGAAAAGTGACCCCCGGCGGGCTTTCTCACCTCACCAACTGGGGCTGCCTGCGCCATGCTACCAATACGGCATTCTTGGCAAAGCTTGCCAGCGATACGATCTTCAAGGACGATGCTGCAAAGGTGCAGAAGTTTGACGAATGGGCAGACAGTCAGATGGACTACTGCTTCGGTGATAATGAGGAAAATATGAGCTATGTGCTCGGTATGGGCGATAAGCAGCCTACTGCCATCCACCACAGAACTGCTTCCGGCATCCATGACGACCACTGGAACGAACTCGGTCAGGAAACAGGCGGCGAAGAGGGCTGGCAGACCGAATATGCACATACCCTTTACGGCGCACTGATCGGCGGTCCGGACAACACGGGCAGTTACGGCAGCTATAAAGTTTCGGACTACCAGTATACAGAGGTCGCTATCGACTACAATGCGGGCTATACGGCTTGCCTCTGCGCTATGATCGACGACCACGGCGGAACACCGCTGGCAGATTTCCCGCCGACAGAAACGCCGAAGTGGGCAGAATGGGAAGTCGCAGCCGTCCTGAATGGTTCCGGCGACAGCTACACGGAGATCAAGGCTTGGGCGATGAACCATACGGCTTGGCCGGCAAGAGTGGAGAAGAATGTTTCCTACCGCTACTATTTCGATGTTTCAGAAGTGCTGGCGGCTGGGCTTTCCGTGGATGATATTTCCATTATCTGCGGTTCTCAGCAGTATCAGGAGGGAGAGCAGGGCTTTGCCGAAGTTTCCGGTCCTTTCAAGTATGACGGCGACCCGACAGGCAATACCTACTATGCGCTGATCCAGTTCCCGGACGGACGTGCGATCCAGCCGACCGGACAGAGTGAACACCGTGACGAGGTGCAGTTCCGTGTCTCCATTCCGGATGCTGTGGACGGACAGCCGACAACGGGCGCATGGGATCCCACGAATGACTACTCCTATCTGGGCGGTATCGAAACAGCTACCGACCTCAAGAGCAGCGATTCACTCAACGAACATATTACCATGTACGTGAATGATGAGCTGGTATGGGGCATCGAGCCGGACGGCACAACGCCGGACGTGGAGACACCGACCCGCCCTGCACCGGTTGAACCGGAGGACACGACTTCCGGCGGCGAGGCTACTGAACCTGTACCGGGCGATGTGGTTTATGGCGACGTAGAGGTGGACGGCAAGGTCAATCTTGCGGATGTCATTGAGCTGAACCGTTTTCTGCTGAACCTCACCACACTGGATGAACAGCAGCAGCACAACGGCGATGTGGATAGGGATGGCTTGCTTGCTCCTGCGGATGCGCTCAATATCCTGTGCTATGTGATTGAAATTATCCCGGAATTGCCGGTGTAAGGCGTTCCGAAACAAGCAGCCTTTCCTTTTAGGAGAGGCTGTTTGTAAATAATGCACAAAAATTGTGCCCGTGTATTGGAAATTTTACCAAAGTTCAAAAAAACACTTTACTTTTTTGTGCATATAGTATATAATAAATATGATGAGTTGGGCTGTTCAGCAGTCCACGTATATCTGCTCGTCAATGAACGTGGAGATGCTGTGTGTATTGCACTGGCATACAGTATGTCTGAAACCTATTTTTCTAAAGGGAGGGTGCTGAAATGCATAAGAAATTTTCCAGAGCTGTCATAGCCGGGATCATGGCTGTGGCAATGCTCGCACCGATGGCTGCAGAATTTGCGCCGATCGATGTTTCAGCAGGTCAGGTGCTTGGTGAAACGTCCTTCGATTACAAGGCGCTTCCGTGGCACACCTGTGAGACAAGTCCTGCAAAGCAGGAGTTTGAGCTGACCAAGGAAGGTGACAACGGTGTAGTTCACCTGACAGTCCTCGTGCCGGAGGGCGGCGACGGTGAGAAGTGGGATCTGCAGTTCAGATGCAGGAACCTCAATTTCAAGGCAAATCATGAGTACAAGGTAAGCTTTAAGGTAAAGGCAAAGAGAGCCGGTATGCAGCTCTGCTCCAAGATCGGTAATATCAAGGGCGATGAGGAGTACTTCGAGCTGGACGGCAATCAGGGCAATATGCACATGGGTCCGCACATGGGCGGTCAGTACGGCAGTGCTGCTATCCTTTCCACGGACTGGCAGACCTATGAGGGCATATTCAAGCCGACCCAAGATCTGGAAGGCATTGAGTGGGCATTCCACTATGCAATGGGTCACGAGTTTGAGGGCAATGCACAGGAGGGCGACGAGCTTTGGTTCGATGATATGTCCATCGAGTGCCTGACCTGCGACGACTGCGATGCTGACCCGGGCAAGTCCTACGGTGCAACAGACCGTAACTACAGCGTAGTAGGACATCCGGAATTGCAGGTAGACGGTGAGCCTGTCAACTTTATCTCCGTAAACCAGATCGGTTACTACTCCAATCTGGCTAAGATCGCTACACTGGGCGACAACCAAGGCGACATCGTATATGGCGCTACCAAGATCTCTATCGGCGTAGGCGATACTTACGACTTTGAGCTGGTGGATTCTAAATCTAACAAGGTCGTTTATGAGGGAACGTCCGGCAAGGCATTCAAGGATCCGGATTCCGCAGATACTGTCTGCAAGCTCGACTTCTCCGATTACACCACGCCCGGCAGATACTTCCTGCGCATCAAGGGCAAGGATTGGAGATCGTTCGATTTCAACATCGGCGACAACATCTATTCCGATGATTCGCATGACCTGCTGACCAATGCGGTCAACTACTTCTATCAGAACCGTTCCGGTATCGATATTGAAGATAAATATTGTACATCCGGCGGCTCTGACGGCAAGGGCACAGGCATGGGTCACGAAGGCGGTCACAAGACAGATACGGCTTCTATCCAGAAGATCTGGAAGAATGAGTACGCAAGCAAGGAAGAGGCTACCGGGACTTATGCTTCCGGAACTATGACTGCATCCGGCGGCTGGTACGATGCCGGTGACCATGGTAAGTACGTTGTAAACGGCGGTATCTCTGTATGGACGCTCCAGAATATGTACGAGAGAGCGATCACCGTTGATCCGGATGCAGGTAACGAAAAGTTCGCTGATGATTCTGGTACGATCATTATCCCGGAGAACGGCAACAAGATCCCGGATATCCTCGATGAGTGTGCTTACGAGCTTGACTGGATGACCAAGATGGTCGTTCAGCCGGATGATCCGACATGGGGCAAGTATGCAGGTATGGTATACCACAAGCTGCACGACCACAAGTGGACTGGTCTGGCTACAAGACCGTGGGACTATGAAAAGGAATGGGAGACTGTTCGTATCGTAAAGCCGCCGACGTTCGCAGCTACCCTGAACTACGCAGCTTGCGCAGCACAGGCAGCAAGACTTTGGAAGGATTATGATGCTGAAAAGGCTGCATTCTATCTGGATGAAGCAAAGAAGGCATATGCAGCTTATGAGGCACACTATTATCCGGCTGACCTGACACAGGGCTCTCACTTTACCAAGGAAGAGGAGAATGAGACTTCTCTCTATGCACCGATGTATCAGGCAAAGGGCGGTGGTCCTTACGGTGATACCGAGGTCAAGGATGATGCTTACTGGGCAGCTTGCGAGATCTTCGTTTCCGCAAGCGAAATGGGCGATGCGGATGCCTCTACGTATTTTGACAAACTCTCCGAATACAAGGATGCTTTCAAGGTAACGACAAGATGCACCGGCGGTGAGAACAAGGGTTCTTTCACCTCCTTCAACTGGGGCAACACAGCATCTGCTGGTTCTCTGACACTGGCACTGCATGAAGATCTGCTGGATGATACGCAGAAGAAGACTGTGGAAGATTCCATCGTAGAAGCTGCACAGGCTTATGTAGATGAAGAGGCTGTACAGGGTTATGGTATCCCCTACAAGTATGACGGTGATCCTTACAACGACCCGAACAACCTGCCTGAGAGTGTTATGATCCAAGGCTATGAGTGGGGTTCCAACTCCATGGTCATCAACAACACGATCGTTATGGCTTATGCTTATGACCTGACTGGCGATGTGACCTACATGAACGGCGTTGTTTCCGCACTGGACTACCTGCTCGGCTGCAACCCGCTGTCCTTCTCCTTCGTTTCTGGTTACGGTTCTTACAAGCTGACGAACCCGCACCACAGATACTGGTCTTACGAACTTGACAAGACTCTGCCTCTGGCTCCTGACGGCGTTCTGTCCGGTGGTCCTAACGCAGGTCTGCAAGACCCGTATGTACGTGCACTGGGCTTTGTTCCGGGCGATGACAGCAACCCGTCTCAGAGATGCTATGTAGACTCCATCGAAGCATGGTCTACCAACGAGGTTACCATCAACTGGAACGCACCGCTCGCATGGATCGCATCCTTCATGCAGGATGAAGCTGCTGAAGCTGATGGCAGCGGCACTACAACGAAGCCGACCAAGCCCACCACTCCGACAGAGGGTGAGAGTGATACCAAGCCGTCTGTAACAGGCGATATCATCTGGGGCGATGCTGACTGCAATGGTACTGTAAATTTGTCTGATGTTATCGCTGTAAACCAGATGCTGATGAACGTTGACGGTGCTACACTGACTGATCAGGGTATTACCAATGCTGACGTTGATCAGGATGGTGCAGTTGCTCCTTACGATGCACTGAACATTCTGCAGCTGGTTATCGAGATCCTCACACAGGCTGATTTCCCGATTGCTGCACAATAATAACAGATATTCAAAAACAGGGCTGCTTCGGCAGTCCTGTTTTATTTTTGGATATAGAAGTCTGATTCAGTCCCGATCTCGCCCTCTACCCGATAGTACAGGTGGCAGGTGATGCCGTCCTCTCCGGGGGTGTAGTCCAGTGTCCGGTTCAGTATCGTCACATCGGCGAGCAGATTTTTTTCATAGCGGACAACGGCTGCGTGCAGGGCAAGGCGGACTTCTTCTTCGGTGCGGGTGGTTTCCGTCGTGACGGTTTCGGCGGTGGTACGCTGAAGAATACCGCAGGGCAGCGTCATGCCTAAAAAGGAGAATGCTGTCTCCGTTTCCTCTGCGGTGCTTTCTGTAAAATCTGGCTGCTGGAATGTCAGGGGGAGTTTCAGCCCAAAAATGCGTAGCCATTTCTGTTGGACGACATTTCCGGTCGGCACAGTCTCCGTGACGGTGAAAGGTTCTGTCAGCTCTGTCTCCCGCTCAAAAATGCCCGTCACTGAGGCAATGGCGTGATGATAGGACATCAGCCCACGTTCGTTCGTGTACATCCCGCTGACAAGCAGGTCGCCCTTTGCGACACCGTCCCCGATCAGGCGCTCCAGATGTCCGGCATACACCTTAACGTCTGTGATCTGGGCATTTTCGGCGGCGATGATGTTGCAGGGGGTGCGCTCGTGGAGCAGTTCGGGGGCGTGCTTGACTTCTGTCACCTCCACCACAAGGCGGTTGCCGGTGTGCCGGATGCCGACCCACGCAAGGTCAGGCACGGCAGCCCGCAAGCGCCTTTCAAGGTGCAGCATATCCATATCCGGAATCCAAACGCCCCGGTGTACGCCCTCCTCTTCGAGGATGCTGAGAATGACACTGTCGGCAACCGTGGAATTGCCCTGTAATTCGATGGTTTCAACGACATTCGACTGGTAGAACAGCAGCACAGCCCCCAACAGGATACCCGCCGCCAAGCCGACCCGAAACCGATAGCGCCGGAACATCCCCAGTACTGAACGCTTCCGGCGAATGTTCAGCTGCATATGGCAGCGGGCGGCGATCTCCTGCAATGCTTCAAGGTCGGAGCGTGCGACCCGGCAGCAGAATATACTGCCCCGGCAGTGTTGATTGCCGCAGGCAACGGGGCTTTGGCGGATGGCATTGATGAAAGGGTAGGGGTTGCCGCCGGAGGCTTCAATGTCGCAGTATTCCCGGAAATTCACGTGCGTTTCCTCCTTTCGGAAAGGTGGACGGAGGTGATTTTTCCGGTCACAAGGACACTGTTGTCATTGTAATCAAACACCCGCAGCCCCGTGCCCCAGACCTCGACCGTCATGTCGGGTGTCTGCAAACGGACAAGCACATCATTATATTCTAAAATGCGCCGGCAGTTTTCGAGCCGGAGCGATTCGTTACCGTGCAGGCTGATGTAGCTGTCCAGATACATCCAGCTCATGAATGTGCGTTTCAGACCCTTGCGCAAAAAAATCACCTCTGCTTCACTGTATGCGGAGGAGTGCAGGATTATGCGGCATAAAGCCAACAGGCAGGGCATATGCTGTAGGGGTGATCTCTATGAAACGAATCGGGCTTGCGGTGGTTTTGGGGGTGCTGACGGTCGGTGCGGTGGTGTTCCATGCGCAGACGGCAGCGGGCATTTATACAGCAGGGGAGCGCTGTTTGCGGGTGTTGCTGCCGTCCCTGTATGGGTTCTCGATTTTGGCGGCGTACAGCGTAAAAATCGGACTGCCGGGGCTTTTGGCAAAGCCGCTGCGGTTCATCAGCGGACGGTATGAGGCAAGGCTTGTGGCAGTGCTGTTATTTTCGCAGGTGGGCGGTTATCCGGTCGGGGCGCAGCTCCTGCACACGATGCGGGAGGATGGCAGTATCACGGCAGCCGAGGAAAGCAGACTTTTGTGCGTGTGTATGGGCTGCGGTCCGGGGTTTTTGCTCGGAACGGTTTGCGGGAAGCAGCCGGTCGGAGTGGGACTTTGGCTGCTGCTTTCGGTGAGCTTGCCGAACTTGCTGCTTGCGCCGTTGGTTCTGCCCCGCAAAGCGGAAATGTCTCATCCTCCTGTCCGAAAAGCGGGTGTGCAGTTTTTTACGGAGGCGGTGGAGAGCGCCGCAGCGGCAATGCTGAAAATTACGGCAATGGTAACGGCATTCGGGGCAGTGCTGGGCATTTTGGATGGCATGGGTCTGCCGGATGTGCCGGTTTTGCGCAGTTTGCTGGAGATCAGCTGTGTGACTGCATTTACGGCTGCGGGCGGTTCATTGCCGGGGGCGGCGGCGCTGCTTGCGTTCGGGGGAGTCTGCGTGCATTTGCAGGCGGCTGCGATCTGCGAGGGGAATGTGCGGTGGCTGCTGTTCTGGGCATTCCGGGCGGCAGCGGCTGCGATGGCATATGTCTTTGCGGCGGTCGGGATGCAGTTCCTCGGGGCTGAGCAGGTTTTTCTGCCGGAGATCCGCCCTGCTGTGTATGGCGGAAGTATTTTGCCGGGGCTGTGCTTGTTGCTGATGTCGGTCATGCTCTGCCGGAAGAAGTCAGTATAAAACGAAACAGGAACAATCTGCAGTACTGTCTCAAAACGGCAGCCTCACAGATTGTTCCTGCTTTTTTGCAGCGTTCCCGAGGTGATTCGAACACCCGACCTGCCGCTTAGGAGGCGGCCGCTCTATCCAGCTGAGCTACGGAAACATGTCACTTTTATTATATCACATACGGGCAGAAAAAACAAGCCCCTTTCCGGCAATAGGGGAGGTGCAAGCTATAAATTTTGTACATATTGCCTAAATTCACCAGTAGGAATTAGCTATCCTGCCAAATTCTCCGGGGAGGTATCAACCCTCATTTCAGGTGAGGGTTGATACGAGTGGGAGCATCAGGTTTCAGACATCTTCAAAGGTTCATAGGTCTTTTCAAAAATACGCTTCTGGACAATGTACATATCCGTGGGGTCTTCTGCTCTGGAAACGATATAATCTCCCGGTTCTCCGCTGAGCCAGTTTCCGTATTTTGCCAGAATTTTTGTGGGGCGTGATGCCTGCACGGCACGGATCTGAGAGGTTTTCGGGAAGCATTTTCCGATATGTCCTGCGATGGATCTGGTATCCGTATTCACGCCGCAGACCAGCCTTTCCACGTCAGAAAGCTCTTGTTCTGTAATGGAAAACGGTTCGTCGCAAATTTCATTGTGACTTTCAAAATAATCCCGTGTGTTATCGTACACTTCATGCTCAATGCCGATCATCACGTACAGATTGTCATCGACTACCCTGTCCACATCTCCCTCAAGGGTCATGAGCCTGATCTTGTCCCCGACATGGTAAACGTCGGTCATATGGACAAAACCGATCTCGTAACGGCGCTTCTGATACATGGGCGCATCCGACAGGTCTATTGAACTGCTCTGCCCTGCAATGATAATATCCAGATCGTCAAAATAGGCTTGCAGCTTTTCGGTGAGATATCTTGTCACGGCTTCTCCGGTGATCTCCGTGATGCCTGTATTTTTCGTGAGCATTCCGTTGGTGAGCATTCCGCCGGCTTTCTGCTTATGTCCGCCGCCGTTTGCAAGGTAATGGGCTATTTCATTTGCCTGTGCCTGCCCGATACAGCTGCGGACAGACAGTTTTGCACCGATCGGCAGCAGGGTAAAGATCACACAAATGTCAATGCCGTCCACTTCGTTGATCTGGTCGGAAATGATGCCCAGAATATTCGGGTCGCAGGGTTCTGCTTCTGCAATGGCAAAGCGGTATTTTTCATTGTAGGTCACATTTTCCAGTGCCTTTCCCACAATGGTAAGCTCTGACAAATTCAGGTTGTGGGTGATGAGCTTTTTCTGAATGGATTCATCGAATAATTTTTCCAGCTTGTTGCGCACAATGCGGTCTTCCTGCTGGTAAATTTCCTGTAATTTGCAGGTGTCCATAAACAGCCCATAATATAACGCCGTTGCAAGCTGTCCGCTTGGGGTGAAATCCTTTTCCGCACACAGCAGATTCCAGACAAGCGTAGCACACGCACCGTAATTTTCCTTGATCTCGTAGGCGCACAGGTGAGCAAGCCCCTCCTCACGGATCCTGTGATGATCGACAGCGGCATACTGTTTTGCCGCAAAAGTCTGCACATTTCTTTCGCCGGGCTGACAATCTGCCGTCAGGAGCAAGTCCGGTTCTTCGTCCAGTGCGGTTACGTATTCGATGGGAATGTTCAGCAGATCGACCATCAGCAGGAGATTTTTCTTGCTGATCGGCTTGCTGCCGCCATAGATGAGCCGCACATTTTTCTGCTTTTCGTGGAAATACTGATACAGCCCCCAGCCGCTTGCAATAGCATCCGCATCGGGGTCATTGTGGCACTGCACCACGATCGTTTTCGCCTTTAACAATTCATTCAGCTGCATAATGTTTCACCGAGTGATCCGGTGTCCCGGGATCACGTTTTCCTTTCTGGAATAATATTAGAAAATTATAAATTACCTTTGCTTTTAAGCTCATTAAAAATGACAAGTGCTTTTTCAAGACATTTATTTGCACCGGCAGGATCATCCTGTGCCAGACAGCTATCACCAAACTTGTTGTAGATACTACGCAGTTTGTTATAAGACCAAGCAAGGTCTTTCTGTGCCTGAACAGAATCACTTTGTGCTGCTATTTTTTCATCAATGACAAGTCCTTTTTCATACCATTCTTTTGCACCGGCAAGATCATGCTGTGCCTCACAGATACCGCCCAACTTGTCATAAGAAACAGAAAGGTCTCTCTGTGCCTCAACAGAATCACTTTGCGCTGCCAGTCTTTCTCTGATGGCAAGTGCTTTTTCATACCATTCCTTTGCCTCGGCATGATCACCCTGTTTTTCGCAGATATCACCAAGCTTTCCATACAAAACTCCAATGTCTCCCTGTATCTCAGCAGAATCACTTTGTGCTGCTATTTTTTCAGCAATGGAAAGTGCTTTTTTATACCATTTTTTTGCATCGGCAAGATTATCCTGCTCTTGACAAATATTACCAAGATTGTTATAAGAAGAACCAAGACATCTCAGTGGATCAACGGAATTACTTTGCGCTGCTAATTTTTCAAAAATGACAATTGCTTTTTCATAGTATTCCTTTGCCGCAGAAAGGTTACCTTGTTGTTGACAGATTCCACCGTACGCATAACAAGAATGTGCATAATCATGCTGTATCACGGCATTATCACTTTGTACTGCCAGTTTTTCAGTAAAGTCAATTGCTTTTTTGCACCATGTTTTTGCCTCTTGGAGGTTTCCTAATACTCCATATATTTTTCCGATATTGATCCATGTCATCACATATTCTTGCATATCTTCCGGTGCCAATATAAATTGGTTTAGAATCATCTTATAATGTAATTGTGATATATCATCCAAAGCCGTAAGTTTATTTTTATATATTTCCAGCGCTTCCTCATAGTGCCCGATCTCTTCCGTATATTCCGCCAACAGATTGAAATCGTATATCCACTTCCAAGCATTATCTACATTTTTCGACTGCCGGTATTGTTTTTCTCTCAATTCCACAAGGCGTTTCTGCCATTCGATCGCTGTGGGGTAGTCACGTTCTACACCTTCACCCTCGTGGTACATACTGACCAGCTTATCCATGGCTTCCGGCAGATCCTGTTTCGCCGCCGCAGTGATCAGCTCCACGGCACGTTTACGGTTGACCTCTACATCAATGCCGGACAGGTATGCAAGCCCGATAAAAAACATGTGCTGCGGGTCATTGTTTCTCACAGTATCGTCTAAGCCCAATATCTGCTTCAGGGCTCGTTTCAGTCTATTTGCATCATCCGCACGGAGTATCGTAGGAATTTCGCTGTATTTTTCCTGTAGCTTTTCGCTGTCCGTTTCTTCCAGTTCCACCGGCAGAATTGACATATTGGCTTTGGCTGCTTCCGGATATTCGGTTGTCATGACATAATTGCCTTCTTCGAGCAGGTGCGGTGTCACGGTAAGCGCAAAGAGGTCGCTTTTCTTCATGGCAGCAGCAATCGCCTGATTGAAATCCTCACCCGGCACCAGAAATTCATCATACCAGATCGCCACATCCCGGCAGAAGTCATTGCTGTGAATGAGCTGCATCAGCTTCTGCGCCTGTTCTCTGTCCTTTTTGCGGTAACTCAAAAATACATACGCATCAAAGGCGGCACGAATTTTTTCAGCCATTTCATCGCCGATCAGCACGGCATCCAAACGCTTTTTCAGCTTGTCCTCATAGCTGATCTCTGTCGGATCCTCTGAGTATGGATTCAGCATTTGAATATTGCCGCATTTTTCGTTAAATGCCGCTTCAATGCCGTTTTCTTCGAGAATGGGCAGCACCGGGATAGTTTCTTCATTTGCAAACTGAAAGACCTCCGAAAAGGCGAATGTGTCCTCCTCGACAAAACGCCTCGTCACCACTAAAACCACCAGCTGCATGGATTTCAGCAGCGATTTGAATTTTTCAACGCCCTTCGGATCTTTCGGGTCAATATCCTCCGGATGTTCCGGGTCGGGGTCATAAAATACGGCACAATTGCTGAATTTGAGAATATCCTCCTTGATATGCGCAAAATGCTGCATAAATTGGCTGGAGTGCCCCGTCACGTAGACTTTGGGGATACCCTGCGGGATGATGCCGCCTCTGGTTACATACTTCATATGCCTATCTCCTTACATGGGAAAGTTTGGGGTTTCAGGAAATGGAATGAGGAATCTTTGTATATTATACCATAATCCGTGCAAATTGTCAATAGTTTTTGTAAAAAATGAGCTGTCCGGTCTGCGCCGTACTTGATTTTTTTGTAATTCTGTGTTATACTAAAAAAAGAACAGGAGGTATGGCTATGGCTTTTTATGCAATGTCGGACTTACATGGAATGTACGATAAATACCGGGAAATGCTGGCGCTCATCCGGTTTTCCGAGGAGGACGAGCTGTTCATCCTCGGGGATGTGGTGGACAGGGGCAGTAAGCCGATGGAGATCTTGCTGGACATGATGCAGCGCCCGAATATTTACCCGCTCTACGGCAACCATGATGTTATGGCGCTGAATGCGCTCACGTCCGTGGCAGAAGCCGCAGAAAAGACCGGCGGACAGCTTGACCCGGAAACGGCATCGCACATTTTCGGTTGGTGTAAGGACGGCGGTATGCCCACCGTAGAGGGCTTTCTGGGGCTGTCGGAGACGCAGCGCAGCGATGTGCTTTCCTATCTGCGGGAATTCAGCCTGTATGAAATGATCGATGTGGGGGAGCGCACGTTTTTGCTGGTTCATGCGGGGTTGGGGAATTTCCGGAAAGGGAAGAAGCTGCGGGAATACACGATAGAAGAACTGCTGCAAGACCGGAGCGACCCGGAGATACAGTATTTTGAGGACGATTCGATATTTGTCGTGACCGGGCATACCCCCACACCGCATATCTGGGGGAAGGCTGAAATTTACAAGAGCCACAATAATTTCTGTATTGACTGTGCAGCTTGCTGGGAAAAAGGGCGGCTTGCTTGTCTGCGGTTGGATGATTTAGAGGAGTTTTATATATAATTATTTGAAAGGGGGTGAACCAGATACACCCCCTGCCTTTCAATGCAGCGTCACGCAGCTATTCTACCTGTCTGCCAAGGAACTGCGCAGCGGCGTTGACGAGGGATTTTTGCAGCTCGGAAACGGTCTGCTTGTTCCCGCTCGACAAAAAGGCGACAGCCCCGGTCACATCCCCGGCGGAGAGGATCGGCATGGCAGCAATGGAGGTCTGCTCCACGCCCTCCACGGGGTATAGGGTGCTGTTCTGTCCCTCGGCGAAATACTGCTTGCGGGACTCCATGAGTTCCTCGAGTTCCGGGGAGACACGGCGCTCCTGAAATTCCTTCTTCGTCACGCCCGATGTCGCCACCACGTGGTCACGGTCAAACACCACCACCGGACATCCGGCAAGCTTGAACATGATATCTGCCACCTGCGAAGCGTTTTCGCTCATCTCCCCGATGGCGGAATATTTCTTGAAAATCACTTCCCCGTCACCGCTTGTGTAGATTTCTAAGGGGTCACCCTCCCGGATCCGCATGGTGCGGCGGATCTCTTTGGGGATGACAACCCGCCCCAAATCGTCAATTCTTCTGACAATGCCTGTTGCTTTCATGATACTACCTCCGTATGATTTTACTGAAATTCTGCCGGGTATCTCCCTGCGGTGTTAGTATTTGCCGAAATTTACAGAATATTCGTGGCGGCGTACACTGTACGCCGTTTTTGCAGATTTGCACACCCTGTACGCACCCTGTACGCACCCTGTACGCACCCTGTTACACATCAGTTTTGGCTATTTATAGGGAAATACACACCTACACGTCTTTTTTTCTTGTTGTCCTTATATATATACTATACCTGCCATCGCATTTCACGACATCAGCCTAAGTATACCCCGATTCAGGGTATACCGCTTGATATATTATTTTTGAAAAATATGACTTTTAACGATTTGTTAAACTCGATATTGTTTTGTATTCCGTCAAAGGGAGTCGTGAAACGCTACCCCCTTTCGGGTATTGCAAAATTGTCATTTTCGCAGTTTAATTTTTTCATTCTATGTTATCATAGAAAAACAGATATTGTATTGGATCTGCAAGAACAGGAAAATATGGTATAATATAATATATATATATAGCAACAAAGAAAAAAGGCGTGTAGGTGTGTAAATGGCTATATTTCACTATTTCAGGCGAGTAACAATAGTGTGTGACAGACGTGCAGATGTGTAAAATACACGGTTTTTAAGGTCAAACACTATCTGCGCACGCTGCTTTTGGCTATTTACAGGGAAATACACGTATACACGCCTCAGAACCCGTTTGCCCTATATACAACTGCAATACCCTTAAACCCCCGGACGTGTTTGCTGTCTTTCGGGATATTGAAATCGTATTGAATAGAATATGCCGATTCATTTTGTTTCAGCCACATAATAAACGTGTCTCTCTTCAAAGCCGTCAGCGCATTATCCTCACACCATTTACAATAGCTTTCGTACAGCGCCGAGGATGCCACACGCAATTTTTCCCCAAACTGCACCCGGTCGGCATCCGCTAAAAAATCCGGAATATTACAGCTGTCCTGCATGGTTTCCTTTACATTTAATTTCGCTTTATCCGAAATTGTAAAATGGTAATTATTCTGGATCAGCCGGAGCAGACCGTCATACATCCAACAGAATATTTTCTCCTTTTCGTCAATAAATTGGTCGGCAATATTCGGGTCGTTTTTGCGGGTCTCGGGGGGATTTAATGTCGTTAAAATGATCATTCTGCGGACGAAACCTTTGGATTTATCATACAGCGCTTTCGGGCTGCCATTGCCGAAACAGAGCAGCCTTGTGTACAATAAAGATTGCTCCGATTGTTTGCCTTTTGCCTCGATATCTACCGGAATTTCGGCAGTTACAAGGTTTTTGATATAGCCTGTGGAGGGCAGTGCCGACATCTGCATATCGTCATCCACCATCAGCAATTTATCCCGCAAATTATACCGGAAAAAACGGTCGCTCTCTATTCGCTGAAAATTTCCCGTAATCATATTCTCCCCGAAAATCTCACGCAAAACAATGGCAATCCGGGATTTTCCCTCACCGCCCTGCCCGATCAGAAATAGCATTTTTTGACCTTTTGTGGAGGGTATCAGCAAATAGCCTAAATACTCCTGCAACGTAAAAACATCCTCCGGGGAAAGCAATTCATACAGGAATTGCAGGAATTTTTCGGGATAGTAAACACCCTCACGAATTTCAGGATGATAGGTGATATTTAACCGATTTACACAAAATTCTTTTTTCGGATAAAAATTGCCTTTCAGGTCAAG
>CANRFM010000010.1 GCA_947629905.1 uncultured Clostridia bacterium | reverse complement strand
CTTAGGGGAAATTTCCCCTGACAAGCCGTATGTGGTTTACGATTTTCCATAATCGTAATACGACATACCGTGCTTGCTACTCTTCCAAACGCCCCTGCAGGCGTAGTTTCATTTTTCTCTTTTCAAAAGGGAATTCCAGGCAGTTTTATGCCTGTCTGCTCTGTCATTTTTCTTTTCAGGCAGCTATCCGATCTACACGGTTACACACTTCACACACAGGAATATACCTGTCCGAAGTTTTATCATCAAAAAAGAAAAAATATCTGCGATATTTTCCATATCTATAATAAGAAAAGAAATGTGTAAGTGTGTAAGTCCTGATATATCTTGCTCACTTCGTCTGATATTTTCTTTCGCCTGATCGCTTATGGTAAACTCAAAATCATCCGCTATCAAACGCTCCAATCCCTCGATGCACCAAAGGAGTATTCCTTCCTTTTCAGCAAGTAGTTTTTCTGTCAGGTGCTTGTCTGTTTTACGTTCTTTAGGAACGGGCTTTGCTACAAGAATCATCTGCCTGCGAAAGAAACCTTCGCTGCGGTCGTAAAGTGCAGAAATCGGATTATTTCCGAAAGCGATAACTCTTGTGTACAATAACGCTTGAAAAGAAGGACTGCCTTTCGGCTCAATCTCCATAGGAATCTCCGCTGTGATAAGCTGTTTAAGAAACTCTGTCTTTTCAAGTGCAGACATATCCATATCATCATCTATCATACAGAGCTTGCTGAGGAGCTTGACCTTGTTGAATCGGGCGGCAGCTCCATTGTCCAGAGATGATATACTTCCGCTGACGGCATTCTTACTCCCCATAATCTCAAATAACACCTTTCCGACACGGGATTTTCCTTCGCCGCCGTTTCCTGAGATCATCAGCATTTTCTGCGCTCTTGTAGACGGAATCAGCAGATACCCCATATACTCTTGTAGGGTCAGCACATCCTGTTCATTCAGAAGTTCCTGCACGAACCTGAGCCAACGTTCAGGCTTTGGTGCATCGGAAAGATATTCAACACCCAAGCGATTCGTAATGAACTGCTTGTCCGGAGAGAATACAAATCGTCCCTGTAACAGACGCAATGTTCCATTCTTCAGGTGTATAGTCTTTTCATTTGGCTGAGGTGCAGGAGAATAGCACTTTATCTTCATAGCTTCAACCAGCCGTCTGGTACGATCTGCCACGTTCTTTATGACATAGGGCTTGATACGCTCGTATATGACCTTGCTCAGCTCTGAGATAAGGTATTCACCGTCTATGTCATAGAACATCCCATTGATACAGTACAGCGTGTGCTGTGAGAGAAACTCAGTGCAGAATACGTCCTCGTT
This sequence comes from uncultured Clostridia bacterium, assembly GCA_947629905.1. Classification (GTDB taxonomy): domain Bacteria; phylum Bacillota; class Clostridia; order Oscillospirales; family Ruminococcaceae; genus UBA3855. The sequence continues at coordinate 84,343 of CANRFM010000010.1, read as the reverse complement.
GACCTGAGAGCCGTCCCACCACTTCGGGTATTTGCTTTTCTCCTCTTTCTTTTCCTGATGCTCCGCTTCTTTGAGCTGCCGTAACGCCTTGTCCTTATACGGAGCAACAAGGCTATCAAAATCCGCTGTCAGCTTAAACTTCTTGGCTATCTGTCTGAACGCTGTAATATACTGCGATATTGCAAACTCATCGTGCAGAGTGAGGATCTTTTCATATGATGCGGTGCTGTTAAGTATATCATCATACGTTACCGCCGACAGTTCTTTTTTGGGCTTATCAAGATCGAATTTCTCCCGCCCTTCGGACTGTACCTCCTCGTCAGGTACAATGGGGAGATCATCCCCATTGTTGACTTCCGCAATCAGCTTCGCAGTATCATTCGTCATTTCCCGCATTGCTGACCTCCGTTTCTGCCCTGAAATAGCCTAAATCCTCCCATACTTTCTTGTCAGGACAAAGATAGTTATATTCGCTTGAGCCGTCCTTTTTGAAAGCATATCCGAAGCGGAATATACCCTTCTGTAAACCTATCCTGATGTATTGTGGGTCTTTGCCTGTTGCCTGTGCGATCTCCTTGATCGGTACATTTCTGCCTGTAAAAGCCGGCAGAGAAGTAAAAACATTCATTTTGTTACCTCCGATTATGTATTTTTCTCTAATCGTTTGAAAAAACTCAGAAAATCTCTTGACAACTCTCTAAGTCTATGATATAATTGTATCATAAACTTCCAGACATTTCAATTGTCTTGGTAAAAATAGTACATCCATAATTTATTCACAATTTATAAGAAGAGGAGTAGAAATGAAAAAAATAGATCAGGAAAAAACGAAAGAAAAGATTATTGCTTTGCGTACCGAGCGTGGTTTGTCGCAGAATCAGCTTGCAGAAGCCCTCGGTGCTTCACGTACACATTACAACGGTATCGAACACGGAAAGGCTACGATTACAAGCAGCTACATCAATATGCTTGCTGAATTCTATGATGTGCCCGTCAAAGACATAGTTGTCTATGCTGACAGCTACAATGAGGAATTCTATGAAGCCTTGCAGAAGTTCAATCATCTTATGGGAGATAGTTTCGATAGTCTGAAATCGCAGGCTGTGCTGCTCGATACTGCCACATTCGTTGGAAAGCGCAATCAGAATGTACTTTCAACAGTGATTGCTAATCTTGGCTACACACTGGAAATCAAGGCTTCCCGTGATGTCTGGAGCGACTACTTCGTTCTATCTCAGACGGACGAGGGACAGCCTGTATATGATATGCCGCCTGAACTGTTGCAGTTATTTTCAGAGGGATATGTTGTAGCTCTTAAAAAGGCTGGAAAGACAATGTGCTATATATCTATCAGCGATTATCTGCAATTCGAGAATTATCTTGTTATGACGGTCAAAGGCTTTACATCGTCTATAATCAGCGATTTCAAAAAGTTCACTGTTAACAAGGACGAACAGGAAGAAGCCCCGATGCCTCTTGACGAACTGAAAACACAGATTGACCGCATTTCCGAGATCGTTGACACCTGCCGTGAGGTGGTACGGCTGAAGGAGGAGAAGCAAGATGAAGTTAGCTAACGGCGTTGGCACTGTTTACAAGCTGTCGGGCAACAGGCGTAATCCTTACATTGTCCGAAAGACAGTCGGCTGGGATATTGATACCGAAACAGGCAAACGGAAGCAGCTTTATATCACAATTGGTTATGCTCCCACCAGAGCTAAGGGACTTGAAATGCTGATGGATTACAATAAGAATCCTTATGACATTGAAGCGTCCAAGATCACTTTTGCCGAAGTCTTTGAGAAGTGGTCGGCTGAGAAATTCCCCACGAACTCGGACAGCAATGCCAAAGCTTATAAAGCATCCTATAATTGCTGTACAGCTCTGCACGACAGAGTGTTCAAGGATTTGAAACTGACCGATTTGCAGGGTGTTGTGGACAACTGTGGAAAGAATTATCCCACGCTCCGAAAGCTGAAAGTGCTGTTCAGTCAGATGTATGAGTATGCCCCGAAGTATGAGATCTGCATGAAAGACTACTCTGAGTATGTGGATATTATCAAGTACAAGGACAAGAATCCCAACAAGACAGACCGTTCTCCTTTCAGCAAACAGGAGATTGATGCTTTGTGGGTGCAGGAAAACAATATCTACGCTCAGATCGTACTTATGCTGATTTACAGTGGAGTGCGTGTGTCCGAACTGCTTGACCTGAAACGTGAGAACGTCAATATCGAAAAGCATTATTTCAAGGTTGTTGAAAGCAAAACGGAGAACGGTATTCGTGTTGTGCCGATACACGACAGGACTTATCCGTTCTTCAAAAAATGGTATGAAGATGGGTATGAATATTTACTCCATACTCCAAATGGCAAGCATTTTGTTTACCGTAACTACTATGATTCCTACTGGACACCTGTTATGGAACTGATAGGCTGCTCACATAAGCCGCATGATACCCGTCATACTTGTATTTCGATGATGACTGAGAAAGAGGTATCGCCTACACTGATAAAGAAGATTGTCGGTCATTCAGGTGCAATGTCGCTGACCGAGAGGGTCTATACTCACGTTAATGTGCAGGAACTGTTGGAGGCTATCAACAGAATATAGGCATAAAGAAACCGCTGAGGGAGTGATCTCTCAGCGGTCTTGCTATGTATTCAATTGCCTTCGTATTGGTCATCAATTTCTTTAATACTTTTTAATAACCTATATACAGTTGAGCCTAAATCTGAAGGAAAGTTACATTTAGGCTCAGGATCAAGAGCTTCCGCTCGCTGAATCGCATCATTTATGGCTGCTTTACTGTATTTATTGTAATATCTTCTATCAAAATGCTTATCCCTTTTGAGTGGGACTTTTAATGTAGACAATCTAATTTTGTAGTGGTCTGTCGGTTCATATGAATGTGAATCAGTTACAGCATAGCTATAATCTTCTTCATTCACATCATCAAAGTGAAGAAGAAGCCACAATTCGAAGAAAGGGTTGCTCACGGCATACTGATATTTATTATTTTGACATTCATTTAATACAGCATTCCATTTATCAAGATTACTTCTGCCTTCACTGTCAACTATTGTTTTATCAGTATGATCATCAACGTCCATTATCAACCAAAATTCATCTTGTTCATGTTCGTCAAAATCATAATCTTCCTTATGTGCACTTTTAAAAGCGTTCATTTTATCAAGTAAGTTCTGTGGTTTAGAACTTGACACCTGTTTTTTCTCACCAATTGTTCTATTTTTATCTCTTTTTTTGAGAGCATCTTCAAGAACGTTTATGACTTTTACTTTTGAACCGATGTTTGCAAAGACCATATTTATTATCTTCTCAAAATATTCCCATTCAGTAACCGAACCTTCACATGAAATGAAGATTAATTTGTCACTTGTCCTGCACTTGGGACGTACAGGAGAGAAAGGGAGTGAGGACATTCGCTCAGCAGCCACTTATACTTCCTCCTTTATTACTGGGACAGCTCCAAATCTTCCGGTAAGATAATCCTTTAGGATATTCTCCTTGTTTTTAACATCAAAATCAGAAAACGGCTTTAATCTTGTTTCGCCGTTTTTGTTCTTTTCAATAAACCATATCTCATCTTGTCTGAAGTTCTTTAGGCTAAGCAAGTTGACATCGTGTGTCGTAAATAAAAACTGTGTATTATACGATGCATTGCCGATCGAGTTAACAAGATATTTGGTTAATTTAGTATGAAGGCTACGATCAAGTTCATCTACGATATAGATAATATTGTGGGAATTATTATCCAATCTAAATAAAATAGGTAATAAATCAAGAAGACGTTGAGTTCCATCTGATTCATCATCAATATCAAAATTAACTTTTCTCCGATTTAAAGAATGTTCGAACTTGATCTGAATGAGAGTTATTTTTCGTTTAGTGCTTTCTTTAAAAATATAAAATTTTCCGTTTAAACTTATCATTCCGTTCTGAATTTCTTCAATTTCATGAATTACTTCACTTGGAATACCATACTTCTCTTCAAAATCTGAAAGATCTAAAATATTCTCTGTCGTAGATACTCTATCGACACCAGTATCAAGAGAATGGAGCTTTTCAGACAGAAAATCTCTAAATTGTTCGTCTTTTTGAATCCTTATTGGCAATGCCTGAAGTTTGGTGTTTGGATAAATGATCTGTAATGTTTTAAACCATGAAAGCACTATACCTGCGTGAGTTGAAGCATTCTCGTATAATTTAAATAAGAACAGTTGATCCGATTGTTCGCCTTTAATACTTTTGGTTAACAATTCTGCTAAGCCTCTTTCGACAGATCCTGGTTTTTCATAAGCATCAAATACGGTTATTTTAGTGAAAAGTTTATGATTAGTTTTTCTATCAAATAATAAGTCAAAATGTCCAGAAGAATTTAATATAGCAAGCCATTCTTCATGAACATATGACCTATCCAAAGAAAAACCGTAGTTATATACTTGTTTGTCAACATATATTAAAAACCGGAAAGATGTAACACCGTCAAGTTCAGAAATATTTCCTTTAAATTGATTTACTTTCGTTACATTTGGATTTTTGGGTCCCTTTGTAATATAATCTTTTGCATAAGATATGGAATCAATAAAAGATGTTTTCCCAGATGCATTCGGACCGAAAAAGGCTCCTCTTTTTAATACTTTCCATTTTCCAACAACAGTATCAATTTCTATTAGAAATCTATCATCAGAAGTATCTTCAGACGGAAGCATACTAAATTCAATATTGTTTCCGATCGACTTGAAGTTACTAACAGAATACCTTAACAGCATTATATACCACCTCCGATAATAGTATGAAACAATTATGGCTTAATATTCTAATTATAGCATATAGTTAAGCCAAAATCAAGTGAAACCGACAACTTAATAAATAAGGCACTCACCACAAGGGCAAATGCCTTAAAATCTTGTTAGTTACCCGTCAGTTACGTGTTAGTTACCGTCCGGAATTCACCATATTTCAGAGAAACTCAAAACGATAAAAACACTAAAAACACGTAGTTTTTGCCAATACAGATAAGTGATTTCTTATCTCTTCGAGAACTGCGGTGCACGTCTTGCAGCCTTGAGGCCGTACTTCTTTCTTTCCTTCATACGAGGGTCACGGGTCAGGAATCCAGCAGCCTTCAGCGTAGGACGCAGTTCAGCATCATACTGCAGCAGCGCACGGGAAATACCATGGCGGATCGCACCAGCCTGCCCGGTCACACCGCCGCCCTCTACAGTGCAGACAACATCAAACTTCTCCAATGTATTGGTCAGTGCCAGCGGCTGACGAACGATCAGCTTGAGCGTTTCCAGACCAAAATAATCATCGATATTTCTGCCGTTGATCGTGATCGCACCGTTGCCCGGGATCAGTCTGACACGGGAAACGGAATGCTTTCTTCTACCGGTACCATAATGGTAAGCAACCTTCGGTTCGTACATCATTCAGCCCTCCTTAAAACTCATAAACTTCCGGCTTCTGCGCAGCGTGCTTGTGCTCTGCACCACGGAACGTCCGAAGCCGTCTGCTCTGCTCTGCACCCTGTGCATTGTGCGGAAGCATACCAGTCACAGCGATCGTCATAGCACGTTCCGGATTTTCAGCCATCAGCTTCTTGTAGGAAACTTCCTTCAGTCCGCCGATCCAGCCGGTATGCCAGCGGAACTTCTTCTCCTCCAGCTTCTTGCCGGTGAGGATGGCTTTCTCGCAGTTGATGATAATAACATGATCGCCGCAGTCAACGTGCGGTGCAAAAATCGGCTTGTGCTTGCCTCTGAGGAGCACAGCAGCCTGTGCAGCGACTCTGCCGAGGGGCTTGTCTGCTGCATCTAAGATATACCAGTTACGGCTGATCTCGCCAGCCTTAGGCATCGTTGTAGACATGATCTTTCCTCCATATTCAAAGTGATAACCAACCGCTGTCAGACCATTCACGGGCACGGGGATACCCGGAATCACAAGGGTATGCAGCAGTGGGGCATCGGCAGGCGGTTACTCTGCGACACCATACCCATTTATTATACCCCAATTTCCTGCCTTTGTCAAGACTTTTTTTCAAATTTTTGAAAATTTCAGCTATCACTCCATTTCCCCCTCCCGCATATACTGCCTATGAGCAAAAAGCTCACAAAGGAGCGATGTATATGCAGCCAAAGAAAACCGTCCTCGTTGCCGGCGGGGACTTACGATACGGCTACACAGCAAGGGTTTTAGCACAGGATTTTGAAGTCCGGGCTGTGGGCTTTACCCGGCAGGTGCTGCCTTTTCCGGAAGTGCAGCTTGCCTCTCTGACAGATACAGGACTACCTAAATTTGATTGTCTGGTGCTGCCGATCCCTGTCTCAGAGGACGGCACCCACCTGAACGCCCCCTTCCAGACACAGCCGGTCGCTGTCACCGACCTGATCCCTTTGCTGAAACCGGGTGCTGCCGTGTTCGGCGGAAAATTCGGGCAGACTGCAGCGCTGTTCCGGGCTGCCGGTTTTACCGTTTCCGACTACTTAGCCGAAGAAGAAATGAGTACCCGCAATGCCGTTCCCACCGCAGAGGGCGCTGTACAGATCATGCTGGAAGAAATGCCCTGCACCTTGCACGGCAGTCCGGTTCTGGTGCTTGGTTTCGGGCGCATTGGCAGCCGTTTAGCGGGCGTACTGCATTCGCTGGGCGCAGAGGTGACGGTCGCTGCACGGGATGTAGCAGACCGGGCACGTGCGGAACTGTATGGGTGCAAGAGCCTTCCCCTGAACAGAATAACCGCCTGCGCAGCCGATTTTTCAGCCGTTGTCAACACCATTCCCGCTAAAGTCATCACAGCGGAAACACTGCAAGCCATGCAGCCGGATGCCCTCATCCTTGACCTTGCCTCCAAGCCGGGCGGCGTGGACTGGGATGCCGCACAGGCACTCGGCAGGCGTGTCGTCTGGGCGCTTTCCCTGCCCGGCAAGACTGCCCCCTTCACAGCCGGCGAGATCATCGCCAAAACCATTCTCCATATGCTGGAAACGGACGAAGGGGGTGTGAAGCATGAAACTTGACGGGGTGCGCATCGGGTTTGTCATGACGGGTTCGTTCTGCACCTTTGCACAGGCTTTTTCACAGGCGGAATACCTGACCTCACTGGGTGCAAAGCTGCTTCCTGTCATGTCAGCCCATGCAGCGAACATTTCCACCCGTTTCGGGGAGGCGGACGCACAGCGCAGACGTTTGGCGGAGATCTGCGGGCGTGAACCCATTCTGACCATTGCAGATGCCGAACCCATCGGACCGAAGAACCTGACCGACATCATGGCAGTTGTCCCCTGTACGTCCAACACTGCCGCAAAACTGGCGCTCAGCATTACCGACACGGCAGCAACCATGGCTGTCAAATCCCACCTGCGCAGCGGAAAACCCGTGGTGCTTGCCCTTGCCTCGAATGATGCACTTGCCGGGTGCATGAAGCACATCGGGGCGCTTTCGCACATGAAGCACTACTATTTCGTACCGCTCCGGCAGGATGATACCGTAAAGAAACCCACCTCGCTGATAGCGGATTTCTCCCTGACTGCGGAAACAATCGCAGCCGCACTGGACGGCAGACAATTACAGCCGCTGTTTCCATAACCGGCAATTTGCCTCCCAATGCGCCTTCGGCGCAAAGGTCGGCTTGCTTGACTGTTAGTGCAATTTAGAATGCGCAAAGGTCGGCTTGCATGACTTTCGAGTTGTTTTTTTGACAGACTAAAGCCCCCATCCACACCGGATGAGGGCTTTTTGCACAGTATTGCCTATCCTGCCAACCCGGAACGCTCAATGCCCTCCGTGAAGTGTTTCTGCAGGAAAATATACATCAGCAGCAGCGGAAAAACTGCCAGCAGACAGCCCGCCTCCATCCAGAGGATCTGCTCCCGGGGCGAGACCTCCACAGTCGCACTGTTGAACAGGACAAGACTGAGCTGCGTGTTCAGGTTTTTCAGCATGAGTGCCATCGTAGAATTTTGGGTGAAGAACGTGGAGCTGACGTAGTAATCATTCCAGTACCAGACCACCGAAAACAGGAACACCGTCAGGAACGAGGACGAAGCATTCGGGACCATGACCTGCCAGAACGTCCGGAACGGTCCGCAGCCGTCCAGATAAGCAGCATCCTCCAGCTCCTGCGGCATCCCCTTGAAGAACTGCCGGAAAATATAGATCATCAGCCCTGCCCGTATCCCGTTGCCCATCATGGCAGGCAGATACATCGTCAGCGGGCTGCCGATCAGGTTGAACGCACTGCCAAGTGTCTGACTGATACGCTCCATGAGCGGCTGCAAGCCGAGACAGTACCGGAATTCCATATACTGCACAATGGAAATGATCTGCGTCGGCACAAGTATCTGCAAAATGACAACGCCAAACAGCAGACCCCGAAACCGAAACCGAAATCTTGCAAACCCATACCCCGTAAGGGCGCAGACTGCCACCTGTACGAACGAGCAGCCGATGTTCAGGAAAATCGTCCGCACAAATGTTTTGTCGTAATCCATCGCCGACCACGTCTGCTGTAGGATCGAGAGTGTCAGATGCCGGGGGATCCACATCACAGTCGGGTCGTGCATATCCTCCTGCGCCCGGAATGCACAGCTCACCATGTAGATCAACGGGTAGAGAATGATAAAGCAAAGCCCGAACAAGATCAGAAACCGCCCGACACGCCACAGCATATCCAATGCTTCCCTGCGCCGGAGTGAAATCAGTTCTTCCCGGCTCAACGTCTCCCGGTGTCTGCGGTGTAGTTCTTTCCGGGAAAGTTTCGTTTCCGGTGCTGCCATAGCCCCCCTCCTTTCAATCAACCTCATAGTAAATAAAGCGGTTCATCAGCAGCGTGATCAGCCCGACTGCCGCCAGTATGATGCTGAAATAGACCCACGCCATCGCAGAGGCATAGCCATACTGCCATTCCCCCCGCATATCCAGCACATGCCCCATGACAAGATTATCCGGTGCGGTAAAGCTGTCAATGACCGTGAAGATCAGGCAGGCTAAGATCATCGGGCTGACATAGGGCAGCGTGATCTTCCAGAAAAATTCCCATGCCGTTGCGCCCTCCACCTGTGCTGCCTCTTTGGCAGAGACCGGGATATTCTGCAGCGCCGCCAGAAAGATCAGGATCTGGATACCGGAACTCCACACAAGCCCGAACACATCATTTGTGATGAATTCAATACCGGACTGCACCTTGTCACTCAAACCATAAATTCCCAGAAACTGGAACAGCTCCCCCACAAGGTCGGTCTGGAACATGGTCGAGAACTGCCCGGCACTGCTTGCGCCCGTCTTTGAAATATCGCCGTTGATGATGTTGTACACCGGACCTGTGGCAATGATGACAGGCAGGAAGAAGATCGCCCTTGCAAACCCTCTCCCCTTGAATTTCTGGTTCAGGATGACCGCAATGAACAGGGAGAAAATGATAATGAGCGGTGTCCGGATCGCTGTCTCCCCCAGCACCTTGACAAGGTACTGCGTATACTTCGGGTCAACGGTGAAGATATAGCTGTAATTCTCCAGCCCGACATAGATGCCCTGCATACCGCCCTTTTCCGGCTTGACGGTCATGAAGGAGTACCGCAAAGATTCCGCAAGCGGATAGAGGAACCAGATCACCGTCCCCACCAGCCACAGCGCTATAAAGCCGTACCCGTACAGCGCCTTGCGCTTTTGATAAGGCAATTTCACGGTATCACGCTCCCTTCAGCACTTCTTCCAGCACCCATGTCTTTCCGTCAGCCGTAATGGTCTCCTCCGCATAGTCCACAGTGATCTCCGTCCCGTCCGCATAGGTCGTCACGGAAATATCACCGTCCCGCACATAGTCTGTGATATACTGGTCGCTCACGCCGGAAAGGATCTCCTTTGCCAGTGCATATTCCTCAGCAGCCGTGTCCGTCCAGAACGCATGATCCGCATAGAAATACCGATCCAGCTCTGTATCTTTCAGTTCGCTTGCCTCAGCATAGATCATATCATAGGACGGATCGCAGCCTGTTGCAATGCAGTTCAGGAACGCCTCCGGCGCATCTGCGCTGGCATTGATCGCCGTCCCCGCATAGGGAATGACCCCGTGCATCACGATCTGATAGAACGGGATGTCCTCATTCAGTACATCAAAGCCGCTGGACTGCAGCGGGACTTCCGTAATGCGGTCCACATACGGGAACGCATATGCCGCACAGCCGTCCGCCAACAGCGAAAGCCCGGCATCCCTGATCTGCTGGTAACTCTCCTGCAAGGTCCGCATGGTGCTGTCGCAGCCCATGTTCTGCTTGCCGTGATCGCTCCAGAGTGAAGCTGTCATTTCCCCAAGGCTGACCCCGGTCAGTCCTTTTTGGGCATAGCGCTTTGCCAGCTTGCTGTAGATCCCTGCAAATGTGCCCGGCGACAGAAGGCTCTTCGTCTTTTGGGAGGTGTCCTGCACCCCGTAGGCAAGGTCATAGGGGATCTGTCTGGCATACGCACCGGAAATGCGGATAGCAGTATGAAAGAACGGATAGTAGCCGTTCCCGGACTGGAATACAACGTTGTTCACAGCCGGATAGAATGCGATCCCCTGCTCCGTGAAAAGATCCGTCATCCTGCGGAATGCGCCGTTTCCGCCAAGCGTTCCGGAGGGCTTTGCCTTGTTGTCCACTTTGCCGGAAATGCCCTCGTCCGTCCAGTTATGGTAGATAACTGCCACATCCGTGATCCCCCGGTCCGTGAAGCCCTGCACGATCGTCCTTGCCTCGTCAAACCCGGTGACAGCCGTTTTCAGCGTAACAGGGATCCCCAAAACCGAGCGTGGTCTCATCGTGCCGCCATACAGATCAAGGTACAGTTCTGTCCGGTCAGACTCTGCCTTTGCCGTCACACCGCCGTCATTCAGCAAGTACGTCCGGTAAGTTTTGGCAATGTCCATATAGCTTGCCGTCTCATCTGCGGTCGGGTAGTAGCGGAGTTTCAGTTCATCCTGCTGGATCTCGCCCTTCTCGAATACCGTCAGATCGCCGTAGTCCCCTGCCATGTAGAACGTATCCGACCCCCGCAGCTGAAAAGAGAAGCTGCAAATATTATAGCTGCTCAAGGACTGCCCGGAAACGCTGGCATTCAGGAACACATTCCCGTCGCCCTTTTCCACGATGACCGTCATGGCATTGCCTTCCTTGACGATACCGTAAACGGGCATGTAAATTTTTTCCGTCACCGCAGGCTTTGTGGTCGGAACGGCAGTGATGTCCCTGCCGTAGACCTTGGCACTGTAACTTTTGGTATCGGTCTTGCCGTTGTTGAACCGGAGCAAAGCCCCGCAGCCGTCCGGAATGACAAAATACCCCTCCTCGTCCGCTGTTCCAGCCCCGAAGCTCCCGAGCAGTTCCAGCTCTGTTGCCGTAATGCCCTCCTCTGTCCGGCTCTCCCGGATGGCAGCAGTCTCCACGCTCACAGAAAGATAGTCGTCACAAAGGGTATATGTCACCGGCACAAGGATGCCGCTCTTCCCGAAATCATAGGTGATCTCCAGACCGTCCCCCGTCTCCCGGCACTTGACTTCCGAACCGTTCCGGGAACGCTGGGTAGCCGTACTTCCGGCATTTCTGTCCCCGTAAGTCAGCACTGCCGAAGATCCCAGTTCTGCGACTGTCAGCGCCTTCGCACGGGTATCACGATCACAGCCAAGGGGCGATGACCACCAGAGATAGCCGTTCGCCTTGTTCTCCAGAGCGATCACAGCGGTATCCTCCTCATAGTAGAGGACAAGCTTGTTGTTCTCCGCAGCCTGTCTGACACAAGCCCATGCCTGATCTTTCTCCGCATTCAGAAATGCCTGATATGCCCCGTCAGCGGAACGGTAAATGCACTGTCCGTCTTTCGTCTCGTCAAGCTGCATCACCGCACGCAAGGACTCGTAGTCCGTGCTGTACAGCTCCAGCGTTTTTTTATCCTGTGTCAGGAACAGGAACGCACTGTCCAGTGTAGATACCCGGTACCGGATACGCAGCACTTTATCCCGGTCAGCATTGAGTACGACCAGATACCGCCCGGCATGGCTGAGACAGACCGTCTCCTCCTTGCTGCCGCCAGCTTCTTCCAGTTCTGCGACCAGTTTTCCTGCCGGATTTAGCAGAGCAAGCTCCACGTGTTTCAGACGTTTTTTTGTTTCGTCCGCCGTATCTGCATCCGGCTGCTTTGCCTCGATGTTATCCTTGTAATCCGCCGGGCGCAGCCAGACAGAATAGCCGTCCGCCTGTCCGATTTCAGAAAAATAGCCAGTAATATCCGCCGGGGTCGCTTCCATTTCTTCCTGTGCTTCCCCGATGTCAAGCGCTTCACCCTCGTCCGCTTCTTCCGTTTCAGAAAGCTCCGTTGTCTCCCCTGCCGCAAAGGCAGCAAGACTTCCGGAAACCACAAACAGAACCGCAATAAGCAGCCATGCGAGCAATCTTCTTTTCCGTTTCATCTGCACACCCCTCTACACTTTCAGCCGGTAGGCAATTTCTGTATAAATGGAATATGCAAACACATACACCTGCTCAAACAACAGCAGCAGCATGACAAGCAAAAACAGCATGACCGCCATTGCCGCAACCGTCAGGCATATCGCCGCAATGGTTTTCAGGAACGAATACTGATGCACCGACCGGATCGCTGAGAACAGCAGCAAAATCGTCCACCCCTGCCCCAGATAGCCGATCACCTGCATGAAAATATACTCATCCCGGATCAGGAAATGCGACAGGAATGTTTCGAGATAAAGGCTTGCCACATAGGGGATCAGCGCATAGGCACTGTAAATGTAGATATTGCGCATCGTCCCCTCGCCGTCAAGCAGCGTACAGACCGACCAGTTGCCGACCGTCCATGTCAGGAAAATGACGATCGTCTGCACAAAATAGGGAATGACATTGAAGATCTTATCCGGCTCACTGTAAAACTGAAACCCGTACAGGCGGTTATACAGCACAGCAGCCACGAACCACAGGCACACAACCGCTGTCGCAATTTTCACCGAACCCGCTTTCTTCCAGCGCATATCCTCAAACCCTGCAAAGGGATGTGTCACGGCATAGCTTACCCACTGCCGGTCTGTCAGATCCATCACGGCTGCTCACTCCTCTCTGCCGTTTCTGTTTTAGCGATGTGCTTCTTCCGGTAAAAATGCAGCCCAGTCAGCACCGCAGCAACCAAGATCACAACGATAGCTACCTGTGTGAAATGCGCCGACAGCCATTCCTGCCGGTATCCCTCAAATGCCTTGTTATAGCGGGAATTGGAATCCGCAAGCTTTGCATACCTCATCGAGCCTTCATAATCACCCTTGACAAGCAGCCCCGATGCAATGCCCTCATATGCCCTCACATAGTTGCCGTCATACTGAAGTACCTGATACCACGGCGCAAGCGCTTCTTCATAATAGCCCGCATTGTACAGTTCTGTCGCTTTATGAACGAGCGAACCAAAATCCGTCTCCGCAAAGACCGTGACCGTATTTTTCCGTTTATCGACCACATAAATAGATTCTCCGCACGATTCCAGTGCCGTGACTTCCGTAAAGCCCCCTAACTGATCGGACTTGCTCCCGAAAATGAACAGCAAACTGCCCTCCTTGTCATACTGAAATACCCGCCCCGTCGTCAGGTCAAGGCAGTTGATGCTCTTGTCATCGGAAATTTCAATGTCACAGATCATCGGCTGATAATTCGTGTTTGTGTTGGTGTCGTAGTAGGAACGGATGTCCCCCCACGTGACCCCAAGCGAGGAAAACAGATTCGCCCCTGCCGCATTGAGTTTTTTCACCGTGTCCTGCGTCTGCGAGGTCGATTGTGAACAGGTGTAAATGAAGCCCTCATCATCCAGATCAAAATTCGTGATACCGGACGGCACTGTCCTTGCCTGCCGGGAGCGCATCTCATCGGTCGAGAGCAGTTTCCGGAAATGGTTTACAATGACTTCCGGGGTCGTCTGCACGGTATTTGCCCCGTAGTACCCCTGAAATACCCCGTCACTGCTGAACATTGCCGCCCCGGTCGTGATATTGCCAAGCACGATGTACACATTTCCCGCCTTGTCGGCAAGGACTTTCTGCGGCAGGAAAGTCAGTTCCTGCGAGAACAGTTCAGAATCCGGCTTTGTGATCTCCCGCTGCACATTGCCGTCATAATCGGAGATCAGCACACGGGAATTGTCATAGTCGGCAATATAGAGCAGCTCCGTTTCGGGCGCAACATACACGCCCTGCGGACTGTTCAGAGCCGTTTCCGAGCCGTCCGGCATGGTGAACGTGTCAAACACTTTCTCCACCGTTTCAAGCTCTGCATCGGTCACAACAATGCGGTCATTCCCGGAATCCACGATATAGAACCGATCATGGCTGTCCCGGAAAATATCCGTCGGCTCTGAAAAATTCCCGACCCCTAAATCCTGCCCGCTGACAGCACGCTCCGCCGTATAGCCTGCCTGTGAGGGAACGGCTTCCGACCAGCAGTCATAGTGATAGACATCATAATGTTCCTCCGCAGCGGCTGTCACACTGCCGGATAAGAACAGGCTCAAAGCTGCGGCAAGGGCAGCCGCAGTCATTTGTTTCAGCAGCATGAGCTCCCTCCTTTAGTCCTTGATGCCGGAATGTGCCATTGTTTCGATGACCTGTTTCTGTGCGATCATGAAGATCACGACCGGCGGCACAAGCATGAACACGGCAGAAGCCATTGCCACGCCCGCACGGGCAAGCCCTGCAGCAGCCGCCTGCTGCACAACGGTCGGCAGCGTCTTGAGGGCTTCATTGTAGACCAATGTGCCGCCCTGTATATTCCACGCCGCCTGAAACGCAAAAATGATCATCGTCATCAGCGCCGGTTTCTGGTTTGGCATGACGACCTGCCAGCAGATGGTAAACATCCCCGCACCGTCCACCTTGGCAGCCTCGATCATAGCATCCGGGACGGTCATCATGGACTGCCGCATCAGGAAAAGGCACATCGGCGAAGCCACCGACGGCAAAATCAGCGCCCAGTAGGTATCGATCATGTGCAGCTTTGCCATGACAATATACTGCATGATGTAAATGACATTGCTCTGGTAAAGCAGAGAAACGACAATGAGCTTGTTGAGGAATCCTCTGCCGGGTGCTTTGCCCTTTGCAAGGACGAATGCCGCCATAGAGGCAAACACGCACTGCGCCGCCGTCACGCTGACGGTCACCAGCACACTGTTGCACACATACCGGGAGAAAGGCACCCACATTTCGCTGAGGGTCGTAAACATATCCCGGAAATTATCCAGTGTCGGGTCAATAGCATACAGCTTCGGCGGAAAGATAAACAGCTCATGAACGGGCTTGACAGACATGACACAGGCAAGGTAGATGGGCAGTGCCATGAACAGTCCCAGCACCAGCAGAAAGAGAAAGATCAGCACTGTCCCGCCAATGTGCCGTCCTGCCTGTCGGTTGGAGGCTTTCAGTTTTTTGGTATCGGTCATGCAAAAGCCCCCTTCAGTCCATATAGCGGCTCAACAGCTTGCTGATCAACCTGTTGCAGACGAGCATGGCAAGGAACAGCACCATGCAGATTGCAGATGCATAGCCCATTTCGTATCGAACCCACCCGTAGTCATAGGCGTGTGTCATAATGGTGTGCGCCTTATAATCCGTACTCGGAAAGCCCACAAGACTCTGCGCCACCGTGCCTGCCGTGAATGAGCTGACGATCTGCATGACTGCCGCAAACAGAAGCTGCGGACCCATGGCAGGAATGGTGATGTAGATCAGCTCCTGCCACCGATTGCGGATGCCCTCGATCGCACCCGCTTCATACAAAGAACGGTCAATGCTCTGAAAACCCGCTCTCAGGGCAAGAAAGCCTGCCCCGAGGGAGAGCCAGAGCTGCACCACGATAACGACCCCCAGCACATAGTTACTGTCGGTCAGCCACTGTATAGGTTTTGTGATCAGCCCGGCATTCAGCAGAACGGAATTCAGATAGCCGTAGGAGTCGCCCGAAAAAATGAGCTGCCACACGGTGTAAACATTCGCCATAGAGGGCGCATAGAACACCAGTGTAAAGATGGTTTTCAGCTTTTGGGGCAGTTCGTTGATGAGCCATGCGAGCAGAAAGCACAGCACATAGCTGATCGGTCCTGTGAACAGGGCAAACACCAGTGTCACCCGGATGGACTGTATGAAAATGCTGTCATTCAGAAACAGCGTGACATAATTGGACAGCCCGACAAATTGCGGGAGCTGCACCATGTCAAAATCCGTAAAGCCCATCGGCAGCGACATGACAACCGGAATGACAGTGAACACAAAGAACACCAGCATAAACGGCAGCAGCATCAGATACTCCTCCCGGTGCTGTATGATCCGTTTCCAGAGTGTGTGCCGCTGTGCCTGTTTTTCCATTAGAACCACCTCCTTCCGCAGCCCTGTGCTGTTATTGTGTAGTCTCCCCTGTCGGAAGTCCGAGATTTTCCCGCTTCCGGGTAATTTCACTGTTGATGTCACGGTTATACCAGAAGAACGTATCACGGGGGTTTTCGTGTTCGTTCACAGTCTCCCGGAACGCATTCATGATATTGCGTGTCACAGCGTAGGAAGCCGGAATGATCGGAATTTCCTGCAATTCATCCTGTGCCTCAGTCAGTTTTTGCAGCTCCGCTTTCGACCATGAAAGCCGTGCAAGCGCTTCCCGGTTGGCAGGGGCATATCTGCCCAGCTGCCCGAGCAAGCCCTCGACCTGTGTGCCGTACTCCGCCTGTACCTCTGCCGAGGAGAACCATTTCAGAAATTCCCACGCCCCCTCAATATCCTTGCACTTGTTGAAGATCACAGCACCGGAAGTGGTAGAGTTCACCGCATGGGAGACCGTGCCATCCTCCCGCAGCGTGCCGGGAATTTTCGTGAAATCCCACAAGCCGTTGATCTCCGGTGAAGCTGCTGTGAGCTGATTGAAAAAGCCGTAGTCCGCAATGACAATGGGATATTCCCCTGTCCGGAAACGGGAAAACCCGTCATACGTCTGCTCAAAGCCGTATTTCGTGTAAAAATCCGTCCACTGCTCAAACGCCTGCTCCGCAATTACGCTGTCAAAATTCGTCTTTGTCTGCGCTTCGTTGTAGTAATTCAGCCCGTTCTGCAGCATCAGTGCCGCAAAGGTATGCCCCGATTCCGTAGCCGCAGAAATCGTCGCATTCGTGCCCGAAACGACCGGCAGCACCAGACCGACATACATATAATTGCGCTGTAAAGCCGGCAGCATATCCACCACATCCGTCCATGTCTCCGGCGGTGCGGTAAAGCCCAACGCCGCAAGAATGTCTTTCCGGTAGAACATCATCGCCCAGCTTTGTGTCAGGGGCAGTGCATACGTGCCGTTGTCATATTGATAGGGCACAGCCGCATTTTCCTGATACTGCTGCATGACTTCCTCATAGTCGTCAAACTGTTTCAGATCGACCAGCAGTCCTCTTGCTGCCAGATTGACGGGAAATTCTCCGCCGAGGAACAGTGCCACATCCGGACCTTTTCCGGCAAGTGTCGCCTCTACTACACCGCCGACCACAAGATTGACGGAGATATTGGTGTCATAGTGCGTGGAAAATTCCGATTCCACAAGATTTTTGACCACAAGCGCCTGTTCCCGTCCGAGGCTGACCCAGACATTGACAGCATCCTCTCCCTTGTCCTCTGACAGGTTGGTGTAGTCCTCAAAGAACGAGCTGACGAACCGTTTCCACCCGAAGCTGACCGAACGGAAAAATTTTTCCTCGACCGGACTGAATGCCTGATCAGCAGAGGCGATCTCGATATAGTCCACCTCTAACGGCTGCCCCCTGTAGTCATACATCCATGCGGAAAGCGCCGTGATATTGTCCTTGATCTGTGACAGGTAGTCCGGAATGCGCAGCGGACGTTCGATACAGCTGTCGAGGATAATATACATCCGTTCGAGGGCAGCCGCTTCCGAGCCCTCTGTATCTGCCAGTGACTCAATATCTGCCTTGATGGTTTTCAGGTCAGCAGAAAGCCGTTCCAGTTCCCCCAACAGCTCCGGAATGCGCTCATGCACATAGTAGTCCGTATACCGATCCGGTGTCGGACCGGTGATCATCAGGATCTTCCGGTAGTAGGTGTTAATGTCCGCCACCGTTTCCTGCAAAAGCCGCATCGATCTGCCGATCTCACCGGGAACGGCTTCCATGGAAATGGTGTGATCCGTTCCGCCCTCTAAGTAGACATACAGCGCCTCTCCCCCGGCATCGGCGGGTGTGACAAGCTGCCAGTCATTGTCGTAGCGGAATTGTACCTGATCGAATTCCTCACAGGGCACTGCCCCGTCTATGTAAATTCTGCGGTTGGAAGAAAAGCCCCGCATGGTGTTCTGCCTTGCCTTTATGCCAAGCTTATACCAGCCGTCTTCCGGCAGTTCCGCAGCGGGTATCTCCCACGTGACGGTCTGCAAAGCCTTCGACCAGTTCCCTGCCCCGATCGTATTAAAGACCGTTTTCGCCGGGTCTGCCGGAGAAGCAAGGTAGCTTGCATTGTCAGCCGTAGCGTACAAAGTCGCATCGCTCTTGTAGGCAGCATCCTCCCCCTCGATGCGTACCAGCGTGGCAGGGGTGTTTTCCGGTGTCACAGCAGCAGAAATGCTGTCCCGGTATGCCGCATAATCCGGCAGCACTTCCGGCGTGTACAGCCGGAATTCCTCCAGCGCAAAATAGCCTTTTACAATAGAGAATGTCAGCTCATGGCTGCCTTTTTTCAGGTAGAAGATCAGCGGGTCATTGAACAGCCCGTCCGGGTCATACAGGGGCGTTGTCAGCCACAGTGCCGTCTGTTTCTGCGGCGGGCGTATCTGATTGCCCCGGAAGTCAAGGATGAAGTCTCCGTCATTCACAAATACCTTCTTCAAAGCCGCACGGGATGCCGTATCATAGGGCGATTCCCCGTCGATCAGAATGGAAAATTCAATACCGGACATAGTGGACGGAATGGGCATATAGGAAAACGCCATGCAGTAAATGCCAGTCTCCGGCACATCCACTTCATAGGTGATCTCGCCGTCTGCCGTGTTCCAGATCAGCACATTGTCCTTGTTTTCCTGTCCGTACTCACTGCCGAAACTCCCGACCGAAACGCCATCCTCCGGGGAACGGGCAGAAACATAATCCTTTCCTGCGATCACGATCTCCTGCGCCGGGCGGTTTTCTCCGGAATAGGTGTCGTAATAGTCGCTGTAGCTCTCCTGTTCCGTGTAAAGGGGTTCTTCCGGCAGAGGTTCCGGGCTTGCTGTCCCGTCCTCTGCGGATACGGGCACAGCGGTGCAGAGCAGCAGAAGCATTGCCGCAAGCAGCAGCCCGGTAAGCCGCATCCGCCTGTTCTTCCGTTTCAGAATGATCTCCTCCCTTCCCGACCGCTGTAAATGGCAGCAGTTTTCTCTCCGATACCTATATAATCATTATACCAGTATCTGCCCCCTTCTGTCAAGTGCTTTCGGCAAGCTGCCGCCTCCGTTTTGCCTCCCACCGGCAGGCTGCCGGCTCCGATTTGCCTCCCAATGCGCCTACGGCGCAAAGGTCGGCTTGCTCGGATGATAGTATAATTCAAATCTGCTTGCTCGGATGATAGTGTAATTCAAATCGGCTTGCCCGGATGCTGCTTTCATTTTAATTGACTTTCAGGGAAATATATATTTTTCGAATCAACCCCCTTGACAAACAGAGCAAAGTATGGTATAATACATTTGAACATTCGCTCAAATGTTCAAATATGTAAAGGAGGCGTTCCCATGAAACTGACCTATACCATAGAAAATCTTGATTGTCCGCACTGCGCTGCCAAAATCGAAGCAGCCATCCAGAAAATAGAGGGCGTACAGGAAGCATCCCTTTCCCTGCCGACCGGGAAATTATTCGTGACCGCCGCAGCGGAAGAACACCTGCTCGAACAGATACAGGCAGCCGCTGACAGCATCGAAGACGGTGTGATCTTCCGCAAAAAAGGGCAGGAAACCGCCCATACCCATGACCACGAACATCACCACGGAGAACACTGTACCTGCGAACATACCCACGAGCACACCCACAGCCATGAACATGAAGCACACGGCAAAAGCGAGGTGTATTCCTTGGTTTTTGGTATTGTGCTGTTTGCGATCGGGATCGCATTGCTCCTGTTTGCGGGAAATGTGCCGTACCTGCCGCAGGCGGTTCTGGTGCTTGCCTATCTGGTGCTTGGCTATGAAGTACTGGTCGATTGTGTCAAAAGCATCGGCAAGGGGCAGTTCTTTGACGAGAACCTGCTGATGAGCGTTTCCACGGTCGGCGCACTCTGCATCGGCTGCTTTGAGGAAGCCGCAGGTGTCATGCTGTTTTTCCGCATCGGTGAGCTGTTTGAACACCTTGCCGTGGAGCGCAGCCGGAAATCTGTCACAGAAGCCGTCGATATGCGCCCGGAAACAGTGCAGCTTCTTGTGGACGGCAAGCCCGAAACAGTTCCCGCCGGAGAGGTCAAGCCGGGTTCGCTGCTGTTGGTTCGTGTGGGGGACAGGATACCCTTAGACGGCATTATCCGGAAAGGGCAGAGTACGCTTGACACCGCAGCAATGA
Organism: uncultured Clostridia bacterium; assembly: GCA_947629905.1. GTDB lineage: Bacteria > Bacillota > Clostridia > Oscillospirales > Ruminococcaceae > UBA3855. The sequence continues at coordinate 63,730 of CANRFM010000010.1, read as the reverse complement.
CGGGCGAGTCGCTCCCCGTGGCAGTGCAGACAGGCGACAGCGTCATGTCCGGCTGCGTGAATCTTTCAGGCGTGCTTGAGGTGGAGACCACGGCAGCCCTTGGAGATTCCATGGTGCAGCGCATCTTAGACAGCGTGGAAAATGCTGCCGCCGGCAAGCCGAAGATCGACCGCTTCATCACCCGCTTTGCAAGGGTCTACACGCCCGTTGTGGTGGGCATTGCCATCGTGACTGCCCTTGTTCCGCCGCTGTTCGGGGGGGACTGGGGACACTGGATCTACACGGCGCTGAATTTCCTGATGATCAGCTGTCCGTGTGCGCTGGTACTGAGTGTGCCGCTGGCATTTTTCTCCGGCATCGGGGCAGCTGCCTCGAAGGGCATTTTATTCAAGGACGGCATCTCGCTTGAAGCCCTTGCCAAAGTCAAAGCAGTGGTCATGGATAAGACCGGAACCCTCACAAAGGGCAGCTTTTCCGTGACAGAATCCGAAGGCGGCAGCGAAGTACTGCGCCTTGCGGCAGCGTGTGAAGCGTTCTCCACCCACCCGATCGCAGGCTGTATCGTGAAGCAGGCACAGGCGCAGGGCATCGTCATTCCGGAGGCGGAATCCATTCAGGAGATCGCCGGAAAGGGCATCATCGGCACGGTGGACGGCAAGCGCATTGCGTGCGGCAATGACAGGCTGATGATGGACGAGGGTGTTACTGTCCCGGGGGCAGAGGGTACTTGTGTGTATGTTGCAGTGGACGGCAGCTATGCCGGCAAGCTGCTCCTATCTGACACCCTGAAACCCCATGCCGCCGAAACCGTACAGGCACTGGCGCAGCGTGGACTTTACACGGTGCTGCTGACAGGCGACAGCCCTGCCCACACAAAGACCGTTGCAAAAACGCTTGGTATTGCGGAAGTACACGCCGGACTGCTGCCGGACGAAAAGCCAAAGCACATGGAACAGATCCGGCAGGAACACGGTGCTGTGCTGTTCGTGGGGGACGGCATCAATGATGCGCCGGTACTTTCGGGGGCGGATGTCGGGGCAGCTATGGGCAGCGGTGCGGATGCTGCCATGGAAGCGGCAGATATGGTTCTGCTTGGCTCTGACCCGCAGTCGATCCTGTTCGCCGTACAAATGGCAGAACGTGTGAACCGGACAGCGATGTTCTGTATCGTGTTTGCACTGGCTGTCAAGTTTGGCATCATGCTTGCCGGATTCTTGGGGTTTGCCAATATGTGGGTATCGGTCTTTGCGGATACGGGCGTGACAATTCTGTGCGTGCTGTTCGTGCTGTGGCGCATTTATGCGTATTACCGTAAAAAACCACAAAGCGGGCAAACCGCATAAAACGGCTGAATATCTGTACTTTCCAAAAAACTTATCTAACTTTTTGGGGGCAATTCATTCTCTATCATCCCACTTATATATGAAAAAGTCCAGCGTTCGGCTGGACTTTTTTGACAGGCTACTGTTTCAGCACATCATTTTCAAGCCTGAAGCAAGCAGCAATTTTCTACGGCTTTCAGCCGTTTTCACTGTCTGTACTGCTGCTTTCCGGCGTGGTCTCCGGTTCTGACCGTTCGAGGGAGATGCTGTATGACCCGACCGCCCAGAGGTGATTTTTCTGGTGGAACGAAATGGACGGTGACCACGGGAAAGAAGCACTCTGATCAGCATTGGCATAATTCATCAGATTGACCGTGATGATAATATCCTCTGCCTGCAATTCCTCTAACTGTGATGCCTCGCCGATGACTGTAACCTCAAGCTGCTTTGTCACAAGCCTGAAATCGTATGTCGTAGGCGCATTGACGATCGAAATATTATCACTCGTCACCCGGAAAGTCCGTTTATCCAGCCCTTCACTGTCAAGGGACAGCGTGACTTCCTGAATGCCGCTTTCGTTGATGTAGCCCTCTTCCTCGGCAAGTGTCAGCGTGCCGGTGTAGTCGAGATCAATATCACTCAGCCGCACAAAGCCGGCATTCCACGTGTCCACATCCGTAAAAGCTGTACTGTTCTGGGCAGCCATGGTAATGGTATCTTCCGAGAGCTGCAGCCGTTCCTGAAGCCACGACAGATCGAAATCCTGCGGTGCGCCTGTCACCCCGTAGGTAAGCTGCAATTCCCGCTGTGTGAGTACAGGCAGATTGATCTGAAAATCGACCTTCGGGATCTCCAGCGCCTCATCATCGATCAGTGCGCCGCTTTTGGAATACAGCCGGACATCGCTGGTGTACAGCAGATAGGCGCTGTCGATCTCCTGCCGCTTGTCCGAATAGACCTCCACCTTGCTGATCTCGTCGAGCTGTGCCGCAGGACCTGTGATCTCGATCTCAGACGGTTCGCATACGACTTCATCCCGGTTCAGGGCGTGTCCGGCAGTCACCACCACGCCCGGAAAAGACGGCTCGACCGGATAGCTCCGGGTCTCGATCTTATCGAGCTGCACAGTCGCAGTTGCCGGTGTAATGGAATCCACCTGAAACGAAATGCCGTTGCTCGCCTTGACGGTCAGGCTCACCGGGTATTCCCCTGCCGCATTGATCGTGCCAAGGTCTGCCGTGGCGGTCAGATCCTCCGCTGTCAGGATACCGATCTGGGAACGGTTTCCGGTCAGCTCCACATTAACGGTTTCCACATCGCAGGAGACAAGACTCAGCCCGTTCTGTTCCGCAGCCGTTCCGGTCAGATCAATTTCGAGCGGCACCTGATAAAAGCTCACAGGCGTACTCGGATAGACGTTCACAACGATCGCAAACCAGATGATAATGGCAAAGAACACCGAAAAAAGAATGGTAGCAGGTTTCCGGTTCAGCAGCGCAACCACAGAGCTGCGCAGTTCATGCAGATTTTTCATCCTTGTTACGCTTCTCCTTTCCACGGTGCCGGGGCAGACGGAGCTTGTTCTCTGACGGCGCAGGCAGCAGCCGTTCGGTCAGCAGGTGATGCAGGTTCTCACGGGTAAAATTCCGGGTGATCGAACCGTTCTCCGCCACAGAGATCTGCCCTGTTTCCTCTGAAACGACAATGACAATGGCATCCGAATTTTCACTCATGCCGATGGCAGCACGGTGACGGGAGCCGAGTTTTTTGTTGATCAGCTCCTCTTTCTGCGGTTTAGGCAGGAAGCAGGCAGCCGCAAGTATCATGCCGTCCCGCATGATGACCGCACCATCGTGCAGGGGCGTTTTCGGGTAGAAGATGTTCCCGAACAGTTCCTTGCTGGGGGAGGCGTTCAAAATCGTGCCGTTTTCGATCTGTTCGCCGAGGTGCGTCTGCTGTTCAATGACGATGAGCGCACCCGTACAGGTAGAACTCAGCTCTACACAGGCATCACAGATCTCCTCGATGGCATATGCCCACCGGGCAGCCACTTCATCACTCGAACCGACCAGCCCCAGTGCTTTCAGACCAAACTGCGAGTGACCGAGCTTTTCCACGGTACGCCGCACTTCCGGCTGAAAGACGATCAGGATCGCCAGCAGACCGATATTAAACAGCTGTTCCAGAATAAAGGGAATTGCTTTCAGCTGGGCAAATTTGCTAAGCACATAGACAATGACCAGAAAAGCGATGCCCTTAAGAAGCTGTCCGGCTCTCGTCTCCCGTATCAGCTTGCTGAAATAATAGATGACATAGGACAATAGGATAATGTCCAGAACATCCACGACTGTCATTGTCTGCAATACGCTGAAAACAGTTTCCCACATATCGTGCAGAGAAGGAAAATGCATCGGTTCACGTCCTTTCTTAGGCAGCACCGCACAAAGATTGTGCGGCAGATGCGCCGTCAGATTTTTCGTCAGCTTGTGCAGAAACGACGCAGGAATACTTTGTGTATTTCAAGGAGTTTATGTGCAAGATGACGGAAAATATGTACCCAAGGGCACTCCCTTCGGTCGCCGCAGATGCCGTACAAAGCCGTTAGGCGGTCTTTGTGCGGTGCTGCCTTATGTGCTTTGTCCTCCGGGACAGCCCGGAGGACATATCCTATTTTATTATAACACGATTTGTCCGGTTTTGCAAGTGTCTTTCTGAAAATATGACTAAAAAATTTCACATTTCACAAAATTTCCTTTTCCTTTTCACATAATTCCCGTATAGCATCCGCCAGACGTTCCGTGTCCTGCATATGGGAAAAGACAGACGGTGAAAACCGTACTGCCCCGGACTTTGTGCCGAGTGCCTGATGTGTCAGCGGCGCACAGTGCAGCCCTGCCCGCAGACAGAAGCCCTTTTCCGCAAGCTTTGCGGCGATTTCTTCCGAGGGGCGTGCCCCGATATTGAACGCAACGATGGGCGCATACGAAGCACCTGCCTCCCGGTAGATCTTAACAGCGGGCAGCTTTTGCAGCCGCTGGATCAGCCGTTCGCAGAGGGCGGTCTCATGGCGGAAAATGTTGTCTGTTCCCTTGCTTTTCACGAAGCGGATACCTGCCCGGAGGGAAGCAGCCCCGATGACATTCACCGTGCCGCTTTCCAGAGCATCAGGCAAAAATGGCGGCATTTCCGGCAGGTTGGACAGACTGCCCGAACCGCCCTGCATCAGCGGCGGAATGTCAAATTTCCCGTCTGAAAGCAGCAGCCCCGTTCCCGTGATGCCGTACAGTCCTTTGTGTCCGGCAGTGCAGAGGATATTGATGCCGTCCGTTACTTTCACCGGCAGCACCCCGCAAGCCTGTGCCCCGTCTGCCACGAAGCACAGCCCCTTTTCCCGGCAGAGGGCAGCAATTTCTTTCCACGGCAAAATCTGCCCGGTGACATTGCCGGCAAGGGTGCAGATGATCGCCCGTGTATCGGGGCGGATCAGCCGTGCAAAACTCGCAAGGGTATCCGCAGGGGACGGGTACACATCCGCAATGCTGTAGCGGAGCTTTCCGGCTTTTGCCTGTGCATAGACGGGGCGCAGCACGGAATTATGCTCGATGCGGCTGATGATGACGTGTCCGCCGCCCTTGGCAAGCCCCTGAATGGCAATATTAAGGGCGTGGGTGCAGTTGGATGTGAAGACCACCTGTTCCGGCTCTGCCCCGAAAAAAGAAGCCGCCTCTTCCCGTGCCGCATACACCAGTTCCGAGCTGCGTGCGGCAAGGGGATGTCCGCCTCTGCCGGCACTGCCGCAGCGCACGAGTGCCTTTTCCACGGCAAGCCGCACTTCCGGCGGTTTGGGGAACGTCGTGGCAGCGTTGTCAAAATTGACCATCATCCATCCCCACGCTCTTTTCTGACAAGCTGCACGGGGATGCCCTCCCGGATGAGCAGGGCGTGTATCTGTTCACAATTGCCTGCGATACGCAAGCCGAAGCCGCAGCCCTCTTTTTGTCCGGTGCTGCGGATGATTTCACTTGGATAGCCGTTTGCAGCCAGCACCCGCTGCGCCTTGTACGCATAGGTCTCCGACGGCAAAACCGCTTTACAAAGCATAGTATCACCCCTTCATATGGTAATACTACAGCCTATGCGGTTTTACTGGTCGGGGTGACGGGAATTCTGACGGCTGAACGGACAGCCGCAGTAGTTCTGCCGGTACAGGCAGTATTCTGCGGACAGGGCGACTGAACGCTTGTAGCCGTCCTTTTTCTTGAAGTCGGACGGCAGCCATGCCATCCCGGTCTGTTCTGCGATCTCGTAGCCTGCCGCATTGATGAAAGCGGCATCTTTATGCGGGCTGACGGTGAGGGTCGTGGCGAAATAGTCTGCCCCCGTCTCCCGTGCCTTGGCTGCCGCTTCCGAAAGGCGCAGGCGGATGCACTTCTGACAGCGCAGCCCCCGTTCCGGTTCGTCTGCCAATGCTTCGGCAAATGCCAGAAAGCGTTCCGGCTCATAGTTCCCCTCGATCAGGGAAATTTCCCCCGGCAGCGGCATTTGGGTCAGCAGCCGTTTCAGCTCGGCAAGGCGGAAATCGTATTCTGTTTCCGGTAAAATATTTGGGTTGTAGAAGAACAGTGTCAGCCTTGCCCTTGCGCTGATGCGCTCGAGCACAGCACTGGAGCAGGGCGCACAGCACACGTGTAAAAGAATATGCGGCAGAGTCTCTGCCGCATCAAGGAGCTTATCCATAGCAAGCTGGTGATTCTGGATCATTCTGCCGTATCCTCCCCGGAAGTGCTCTCACCGGAAACGGTTTCTGCCGGGGCAGTCGTCGTGCCGTTGAGATAGGCTTCAATGCCCTCCTTGACCGCCTTGGCAAGCGTGTCCTGATTGTCAAGGATCCACTGGGAAAGTTCGACCTGATTGTGAAATTCCACCTCAACCAGACAGCAGGGCGACTCGTTTTTGAGAATTTCATACAGATCACGCTGTGTCTGATCTTTCAGCCCTCTGTCCTCGGTCGGGGTCGCATCGGCAACACGGTTGTAGACATTTTCAGCCAGTGCCTGACTGCCGGGTACTGTGGCATTGTAGTAGCACTCCGTCCCCTGCCCGTCGCCGCTTTCGCCGCCGGCATTGGAATGCAGGGCGACATAAGCGCCGCATTTCAGTTCATTGCCCTGCTCGACCTTGTCTTTTACGCTGTCGTCCTCACCGCACATATAGACCTTGAAACCGTCTGCCTCAAGAAGTGCCTTCACCTTGTTGGCAAGTTCAAACATGGAGGATTCTTCCGTTACCGTCTCATCACAGGCATACACATTGTCAAACTGTGTGGACGGACTGAGATAGACCGCCATGGAATTGTCCACAGGCGGTTCCGTGACAGCTTCCGTGGCAACGGGCGGGATCACGGAATTGGTGTCCGCAGGTTCTGTGTCCTCTTTCTTGCCGCAGGAAGATGCGATGCAGACGATCAGGACGATGAGGATGACCAGTACGGCAAACGCACCGCCAATTCTGTCCCATCTTGCCCGCCTCATCAGTGCTTTGAATTCATTCTGATCCATGTGTTGTCCCTCTTTTTGATCATTAAATTTTATGGGAAAATTTCTGCTCCGGTATTCCCATTTCTTATTTTATTATACAATATCACAGAAGATTTGTCAACCGTAAATTCTTTTCTGGCACAGAAAATGTCCTTATGTTTCACAGAGTGCCCGGTAAATTTCCGACTTCGGAAAACCGCTTTCCTTTGCCGCCTGTCTTGCAGCAGCCGAGGCGGAAAGGCAGCGTGACGCTGCACCCGTCTTGTCGCCCAATGTGCCTTGCGGCACAAAGGGCGACTGCTATCAGGTAAGTTTAAGTAGTATTCGAGTAAGCCGAATTAAGCAGTACTGTCAGTCGGAATACATTAAAAAGCTCCCTGATTATCCATTCTCACAGAGTGCCCGGTAAATTTCCGACTTCGGGAAACCGCTTTCCTTTGCCGCCTGTCTTGCGGCAGCCGATGCAGAAAGTCCCTGTGCTGCCGCAGCCCGTGCCATGCTGACCGCATCCTCGAGCGTGAGCTGCTGTTCGTCCTCCGGTGCGCCGTCGATGACCAGCACAAATTCCCCCTGAATGTTTCGCTCCGCATAATAGGCAATTGCTTCGTCCAGTGTCATGCGCAGCACCTCTTCATGAAGTTTCGTCAGCTCCCGGCAGAGGGAAAGTACCCGCCCCCCGCCCAGCGTTTTGCAGAGGTCGGAGAGGGTCTTTTTCAGCTTGTGGGGGGCTTCGTAGAGGACACAGGTCTTGTGTTCCCGGGAGAGTGCCTCGAGCATTGCCGCACGGGGTGCCGTTTCGACCGGCAGGAATCCGTAAAACGCAAATGCCCTTGTATCCGCCCCCGAAATCGCCAGCGCCGTCACGACCGCACTCGGACCGGGTACGGTCTCTACACGAACACCCCGTTCCCGGCAGCATTGAAGCAGCACTGCACCGGGGTCGGAAATGCACGGCATACCGGCATCCGTCACAACGGCACAGTTTTCCCCGGCAGCAATGCGGTCGGCAATGGCAGCAACGTCCTGCCGGCGGCTGTGTTCATGGCAGCTCACCAGTTCCGTGCGGATCTCGTAATGCAGCAGGAGTTTCCTCGTCACACGGGTGTCCTCAGCGGCAATGAAGTCCACCTCTTTCAGGATGCGCAGCTGCCGCAGGGTGATGTCCTCTAAATTCCCGATGGGCGTTCCTGTGATGTAAAGCGTTCCGCTCATGGCTGTTCCTCCTGTGTGTAGAGTGCGGCAGCTTCTCCGGTGAGTGTGCCGTTTTCGTACATGATAAAGGGCTTTTCGGTTTGCAGAAACGGCTTTGCACCCCGTTTCCCCTCGAGCAGAAAAAGCCACGGTCTGTCCACGGCTGTTTTTGAGACAAATTGCAGACGCTTCGGTTCAAGCTTTTCAGCCCGCATGGCGCAGATATAGTCCGGCAAGCGTTCCGGTCTGCCGCAGACACAGAGCCGTCCGCCCGCATTCAGGAGTTTAGCGGCAGCCCTGCACACGTCCTCCGGCGTACAGACAATGCCGTGCCTTGCGAGCCGCTGTGAGGCATTTGCTGCCTCTTTCCCCGAACCCGGCGGCTGATAGGGCGGATTACACAGTACCAGACTGCACTGCCCCAGCGGTGCACCTGCCCAGAGTTCCCGCATATCCGCACACACAGGAATAATACCCGTCACGCCGCTGAGACGGATGCCCTCTTTCAGCTGTTCGATAGCATTTGCCTGTACGTCCACAGCATAGATGCATTTCGGCGGTCGGTGCTTCTGCATGAGCAGGGGAATGATGCCGCAGCCTGTTCCCAGTTCCGCTGCCGTATCCTTTTCCTTGTATCGTGAAAAATGGGTCAGCAGGAAAGCATCCGTCCCGAAACGGTGTTCCTTTGAAGTGCAGACGAAGATACCGCCGCCGATGGGTTCAGGTTTCCACATGGTTTGCCTCCGTCATTGTGCTGACGACTTCCTGTATGAGTGCCGCAGGTTCCTGACCGGGGAGCAGCTTTACCCCGATATAGGGCTTATCCACGCAGGAAAAGAGAATGCGCCGCCCGTATTTGGCGGAGAGGGCTGCGATCTGTTCCGGTTCGGGCTGTTGAATGTAGAATTGCAGGCTGCCGGAGCGTTGGGTAATTTCCGTGATGCCTAAAGAAGCTGCCGAATTGCGCAGCAGGGAGACCTGTATCAGCCCTAAAATGGCTTTCGGGGGTTCGCCGTAGCGGTCGATCAGTTCATCGATCAGCTCCGACTCATCCGCTGCATCCCGGACGGCAGCGATCTTCCGGTACATAGCGATCCGGGACGGGGAGTCACTGATATAGGTTTCAGGGATGTAGGCTTCAATGCGGATGTCGACCGTGCAGCTGCTGGCGGTCTGGATCTTTTCGCCCTTGACTTCGGCGATCGCTTCGGAGAGCATCTGCATATACATATCATAGCCGACCGTTTCCATGTGTCCGTGCTGTCTGCCGCCTAAAATACTGCCTGCGCCCCGTATTTCCAGATCCCGCATGGCTATGCGGAAACCCGACCCGAACTGCGTGAACTCCCGCATGGCTTCAAGCCGTTTGGCAGCGATCTCTGTGAGCACCTTATCCCGCTTGAAGAGGAAATACGCATAGGCACGCCGGTTAGAACGCCCCACACGCCCCCGGAGCTGATAGAGCTGTGAAAGCCCCAGCCGGTCAGCATCCTCAATGATGAGGGTATTGACATTTGCCACGTCCACACCCGTTTCAATGATGGTCGTGCAGATGAGAATATCCACCTCACCGTCCACGACCTGCTGCCAGATGTCGGAAATTTCATCCTCGGTCAGCCGTCCATGTGCTACGGCAATTCTGGCATCGGGCACAAGTGCCTGTAAGCGGGCAGCGCAGTTCATGATGGTGTCAATACGGTTATGGATGTAGTAGACCTGTCCGCCCCGTTTCAGTTCACGGGAGATCGCCTGTGCGACAACGCCGTCCTGATATTCGGCAACATAGGTCTGTACGGGGTATCTGTCCTGCGGCGGTTCGCTCAGGACGGACATATCCCGGATACCGGAAAGCGCCATGTTCAGCGTTCTCGGAATGGGGGTCGCCGAAAGTGTCAGCACATCAATGCCGGCAAACATCTCCTTGAAGCGTTCCTTGTGTGCTACCCCGAACCGCTGTTCTTCGTCAATGACTGCAAGCCCTAAAGCACGGAATTTCACATCTTTCTGAACGATCCGGTGTGTGCCGATAAGAATATCGATTTTGCCCTTGGCAGTGTCCTCTAAGATTTTTTTCTGTTCCTTCGGGGAGCGGAAGCGGGAGAGCATTTCAATGCGCACCGGCATCCGGTCGAACCGCTGCACTGCCGTCCGGTAATGCTGCAAGGCAAGCACCGTGGTCGGTGCAAGAATGGCGCACTGCCGGTCGGAAAGCACGCATTTCATGGCAGCCCGGAAAGCGACTTCTGTTTTCCCGAAGCCCACATCGCCGCAGAGCAGTCTGTCCATGGGGCGTGTCCGCTGCATATCGGCTTTGATCTCTTCAATGCTCTGGAGCTGGTCGTCTGTTTCCACGTAGGGGAAACGGCTCTCAAATTCCCGCTGCAACTCATCATCCGGGAAAAAGGCATATCCCTCGCTCTTTTCCCGCTTGGCGTAGAGCTGCATCAGCTCCTCCGCCATATCCTTGACGGCACGGCGGACGTTATTGCAGGTCTTTTGCCACTGGGGAGAGGAGAGCTTATTCAGGCGGACGGCATTGTCATCCCCTGCGCCGATGTAGCGGCTCACCAAGTCCAGCTGTGTGACGGGGACATATAGTTTTTCCGTTCCGGCATACTGGATGGTGATGTAGTCCTTGGCAATGCCTTCCATTTCGAGCTTGTGAATGCCTAAAAACCGCCCCACGCCGTGCATGGCATGGACGACTAAATCGCCCGGATGCAGGTCGGAAAGGCTTTGCAGCTCCATACCTGCCTTGTGGCGGGTCTTGTGCTTCCGGGAAGTATTCACGCCGGTCTGCACGATGAGGGCAGTCTTATTGTCCGGGTAGGAGAAACCGCTGCTGATGCGCCTTGCCGTGACAAGGACAGCCCCCGGCGGACAGAGATCGTCCTCCTGTGCAATGGAACAGCGGATGCCGCTTTCCTGCAAATCATTCACGAGGATGGGAAGCGTTTTTTCACTGCCGGCAGCCAGTACAATGCGGTAATGGTCACGGATGTACTCCTGCAAATCCTCGATCAGCTGCCGGATCTCACCGCCCCACGAGGCATTCTGTTCTGCCTGAATGGAAATGATCTTCCGGAACGGAATGCGCTCACTACCCTGCAAAAAATGGCTGAGATACACGCAGTTTCGTTCGGCAAGCAGTTCCTGCAATGCGGCATAGTCCAGTACGCCGCCGTCCAGTCCCCGGCAGAGTGTGCCGTCCTCAAAGAGGAGCTGCAAGTCCTCACGCATCTGCGCCGTGACACCCTGCGCCTGTCGGTGTACATCAGCCGCTTCACTGATCAGAATGACCCCGTTCAGGTAGGCGGTCAGGTAGGTCGGCTTATAGAGCAGCGTGTAGTATTTGTCCGCATTCGCAAGCCATAGCCCGGCATCAAGGCGTGCTATGTCGTGTTCGAGCTTTTCCCGGACGGCAGCGGTGTGCTTGCCACGCACTTTCGCAGAAAAGGCAAGAATTTTGGCTTTCATTTCTTCCGGGGAAGCGAGCAGTTCCGCAGCCGGGGAAATGGTAATGCTGTCGATCGCTTCCGTGCGGCGCTGTGACTCGGTGTCGAAGTAGTTCAGGGAATCGACAGAATCCCCCCACAGTTCCATACGGACGGGAAATTCCGACTGCACCGGGAAAATGTCCACGATCGCCCCCCGGATGGCAAACTGCCCCTTGCCCTCGACTGTTTCACAACGGACATAGCCCGCCTGAATGAGGCGGGCAGTCAGGGCTTTGAGGTCGACCGTGCTGTCCTTGTGCAGCGAGATATGCGCCTGTTTCAGCACGTCCGGGGGAATGGTCGGCTGCATGACGGCTTCCGCTCCGGCGGTGACGATGCGTACACTGTTTTCGGAAATTGCCGAAAGCACGTGCAGCCGTTCATGCTCGTAGGCAGAGGACTTGCTCTCGGCGGCAGTGAACAGCAATTCTTTCGCAGGGAAGTGAAGTGAAACGGTCTTTCCTGCCATGGCATTGATGTCAGCGCTGAGACGCATTGCTTCGGCTTCCGTTCCGGTCAGCAGGAGCAGGGGCGCATCTTCCCGTTCCGCAAGTGTCAGGGCAAGCTGCGCCTTATGTACGGGAGACAGCCCTGTCACGCAGACGGGCACTTCCCCGCTGTCAAGCGCAGAACAGAGCCGCCCGTAGTCCGGCAGCTCCGCAAATGTCTGTGTAAAGAAATTCATAGTATAGTATACCTCGTTATGCATTGAAGCGGTTCATGGCTTCGTCCGTTTTGTCATTGACCATCAGGCGCAGGCATTCGGCGGCATGGGTGCAGGACTGTTCCATTTTCTCCAGTTCCTCCGGGCGGAATTTGCTGAGTACCCAGTCGGCAAGGGACATTTCCCGGTGCGGCTTTGCGCCGACACCTAATTTAATACGGGCAAACTCTTCCGACCCGGTCAGTTCAATAATGCTCTTGATGCCGTTATGCCCGCCTGCCGAACCCTTCCGGCGGATGCGCAGCTTGCCGGGGAGCAGGGAAATATCATCAAAGACAACAATGAGCTGTGAAATGTCCAGCTTGTAAAACTGCATCGCCTGCACGACTGCTTCGCCGCTGTTGTTCATATAGGTCGCAGGTTTCAGGAGCAGACAGCGCTGTCCGGCAAGTGTCACGTCCCCGATATAGCCCTTGAATTTCATGCGGTCGATCTTCACCTGTTCCTGTGCGGCAAGGGTGTCCAGTGCCATAAATCCGGCATTGTGCCGGGTATTCTCATAGACCATGCCCGGATTGCCAAGCCCGGTGATCAGCCACTGCGGCTTGCCGGCAGTGCGGCTGTTCTGTTCGATCTGTGCAAAAATATCCATGATCCCCATGCTTTTCTTCTCCTTTAACGGAAAGTGTCCGATGTTGTCTATACAATTATACCACGCCTTTTCCGAAATTGCAAGGGGAAATCTGTCGATGCCGGGCATATTTTGAAAAATTGCCCGCTAATCACACGAAATCATGGGAAGGCAACAGGGCGGGGGCTTCTTTCATGTCGATTATTCGTTTTGAAATTTAACAACATTTGTGCAATTTACACAAAAATTTATCACTTTTTTCTGAATAGAAACCTGCAAAAACTTATTGCCATTGCACACAAAATATGGTATAATATATATGGTGTTCTGTGTTCGTACAGAATCTTATCAAAAATGTAAAAGGAGTTAAAGCTATGAAGTTCGGCTATTTTGACGACGTGAACAAGGAATACGTCATCACTTCTCCCAGAACGCCGTATCCGTGGATCAACTACCTCGGTACGCAGGCGTTTTTCTCCCTGATCTCCAACACTGCCGGCGGTTATCATTTCTATAAGGATGCCCGTCTGCGCAGAATTACCCGCTACCGCTACAACAATGTCCCCATTGACATGGGCGGCAGATATTTCTACATCAACGACAATGGTACCATCTGGAACCCCGGCTGGTCGCCTGTCAAGACGGAACTCGATGCCTATGAGTGCCGCCACGGTATGGGCTATACCATTATCACGGGCAAGAAGAACGGGCTGAAAGCGGAAGTGACGTTCTTCGTACCGCAGAACTACAACGGAGAGGTGCAGCAGCTTGTCCTCACGAACGAGAGTGCGGAGAGCAAGTCTTTCTCGCTGTTCTCCTTTGCGGAATGGTGTCTGTGGGATGCGCAGGACGACTGCACCAACTTCCAGCGGAATTTCAGTACCGGACGTGTTGAGGTCGTAGGTTCGACGATCTACCACAAGACGGAGTACAGAGACCGCCGGGATCACTTTGCTTTCTATACGGTCAATGACACGATCGACGGCTACGATACCGACAGGGATTCGTTCATCGGGCTTTACAATGGCTTCGGCGATCCGCAGGCGGTAACGGCTGACAAGCCCGGCAATTCCTTTGCGGACGGCTGGTCGCCGGTGGCTTCGCACTATAAGAAGATCACCCTTGCGCCCGGTGAGAGCAAGACCCTCATCTTCATCCTCGGCTATGTGGAAATGCCTGCGGACAAGAAGTTTGAGGCTGACGGCGTGACCATCAACAAGGAAAAAGCCCTTGCCATGATGGAGCAGTACAACACCCCCGAAAAGGTGCAGGCAGGCTTTGCAGAGCTGAAAGCATCGTGGGATAAGCTGCTCGGCATTCTCACCGTCAACACCAGTGATGATAAGGTCAACCGCATGGTGAATATCTGGAACCAGTACCAGTGTATGGTAACGTTCAATCTCTCCCGCTCGGCTTCCTACTTTGAAAGCGGTATCGGCAGAGGTATGGGCTTCCGTGACTCGAATCAGGATATTCTCGGCTTTGTACATCAGATCCCGGATCGGGCAAGAGAGCGTATCATCGACATCGCTTCCACGCAGCTCGAGGACGGCGGCTGCTATCACCAGTACCAGCCCCTCACCAAGAAGGGTAACTCCGACATCGGCGGCGATTTCTCGGACGATCCGCTGTGGATGATCCTTTCCGTTTCCGCTTACATCAAGGAGACGGGCGACTGGGCAATTTTGGACGAACTCGTTCCCTACGACAATGATACCTCCAAGGCAAAGCCCATGCTTGACCACCTCAAGGTCTCCTTCTACAAGATCGTCAACAACCTCGGACCGCACGGACTGCCGCTCGCAATGCGTGCTGACTGGAACGACTGCATCAACCTCTCCTGCTATTCCGATACGCCCGGCGAAAGCTTCCAGACCTACACGAACCCGAAATTCGCCGCAGAGGGCGGTTACTCCAAGATCGCAGAATCCGTCATGGTCGCTACCCTGTTCACCTATGTCGGACCGAATTATGTCGCTATCCTGAAGCACCTCGGTAAGGATGACGAGGCTGCTGCGGCACAGGCTGAGATCGACAAGATGAAGAAAAACGTCATGGAATCTGCCTTTGACGGGGATTGGTTCCTGCGTGCTTACGACTCCACGGGTGCAAAAATGGGCTCGAAGGAGTGCGAAGAGGGCAAGATCTTCATCGAACCGCAGGGCTTCGCTGTTATGTCGGAGATCGGCAAGGATGTCGGTGCAGATATCCGGACACTCGATTCCATTGACAAGTACCTCAACACCAAGCATGGGCTTGTGCTGAACAATCCGGCTTACTCGAAGTACTACATCCAGTACGGTGAAATTTCCACCTATCCCGGCGGTTACAAGGAAAATGCCGGCATCTTTACGCACAACAATGCATGGATCATCTGCGCTGAGGCATATGCCGGCAGAGGGGACAAGGCATTTGAGTACTACAGCAAGATCGCTCCCGCATTCAACGAGGAGATCTCCGACCTGCACAAGACAGAACCGTATGTGTACGGGCAGATGATCGCCGGCAAGGATGCAAGCCGTTTCGGCGAGGGCAAGAACTCGTGGCTGACTGGTACGGCAGCATGGAATATGGTTGCCATTTCGCAGTACATCCTCGGCATTGCTGCGGATTGGGATGGTCTGAAGATCGATCCGTCCATTCCGCACGAGTGGGACGGCTTCACGGCAACACGGCAGTACAGAGGTGCGACTTATAATATCAAGGTCGAGAACCCGAACCACGTCTGCAAGGGTGTCAAGGCAATGACCGTTGACGGCAATGCTGTCGAGGGCAATGTCATTCCGGCATTTGACGGCGGCGTACATGAAGTGACCGTTACTTTGGGTTAAGTATTTTCCATACCATAATTCCTTCTTACATTTCACAGCACCCAGCCGCATCTATGTACGGCTGGGCGCTTTTTACCCCTTGACAAATCCTGCGATCTGTATTATAATAGAAAATGAAATGTTATCCGCAAAGGAGGCGACACAATGGCGCATCACATCCTGCTGCACCGCCGTGCAGAGGCATTGTATGATATCAAAGCAAGCACCCGTCTGATCGACCTTGTGCTGGAACACGGTGCAGAAATTCTCCGCTCCCCCCGTATGCAGTCGGAGCGCAATTTTATGCAGCACGGCATTACAAGCTGCTATACGCACTCTGTCTGCGTGGCGTATATGGCACTGCGGGTCGCTGAATGTCTGCGGGTAAAAATTGACGTGCGCAGCATGGTACGTGGCAGCCTGCTGCATGATTATTTCCTGTATGACTGGCATGACAAAAATGTCGCCTGCCGCTTTCACACGTTCCGTCATCCCATGGTGGCACTGCGCAATGCGCTTGCGGAATTTGACTTGAATCCCGTGGAACAGGACATCATCCGGAAGCATATGTTCCCCCTCTGCTTTCCGCCCCCCCGTTACAAGGAAAGCTTCATCATCACCATAGCGGACAAATGCTGCGCCGCAAGTGAGATCTGGCATCTCTACTCGCTGGAAAATGTTATTGCCGGGTTGGAGAGACGCATTGCCGAACTGGCACAGAAATGCCTGCCGGAGCCGGAGCATTAACAGCTCCGGCTTTTCGTTTGAATCAGAAAGGAGTATCTTCATGCTGACTGCGCTCGGTATGCCGTTGGCGGCGGCACTGGTGTTTTGTATCATGTCCCTCTGCGCCAATGCCGGAAAGCCTGCCCACACCCCCGAACCGCTCCGCCGTTTCCTGAAAACCGACACCTGCCGCACCGGAACGCTGCTGCTCATCGCCGGTATGATGGCAGGAGCAGAGATTGTGCTGTTTCTGCTGCTGACACTGGCGGTTTCTGCATTTACGATTTCCGGAGAGGAAACTGCACTGCATCCGGGCTGTCTGCTGCTTGCAGCCTGTCTGCCCATGTATGCCATATGGCTGTGGCTCTTCTGCCCGAAACAGAACCGCCTCCGGAAAACCTATGCCGTCATTTCAGCCATTGCCCTGCTGCTGCTGCCGGCGGAGGTGTTTCTGTTCAATGCCAAGAGCTTTACAACGGACAAAACCCTTGCCGACTGTACCATTTCCGAACTTGCTCCGGTCATGGAAGGAGAAGCTGCCGCCGATGCGGACAGTATCGTCATCACCGGAAATACCACGCTCACCCTGAACGATATTCCTGCCGGTATGTCTGCGCTGACGTTTGATATGCAGCAGAAATTCACGAACAAGTCTTTCCCGTTTTTCCTGAATATCGAAATGGAGGACGGCAATTTTTCCAGAGCCTATATCGCTGTTTCTGAGACCCGTCTCACTGCCTTGGATGCCCCCTACAGCGTGCAGCTTTCCCCCTACGGGGATATCCGTTCGCTGAAACTGAATTTCCGGGAGATCAGCGAACCCGTGACACTGAAAGGCATTTGTTTCAGCAAGGCTGTGCCCTATGCCTTTATTCCGGAACGCTATCTGTTCCTGCTTTTAGCAGGGGCTGCGCTGGCGATTATTCTCGTCTACCGGCTGCATACCGTGACCTACACCCGGAAACCTGTGCAGATCGCTGCCCTTGCCGTGATGACAATGATCTGCACGGCAAGCGTGGGAATGTTTTACCGGCCGGATGAGCCGTTGATCGACTACGATGCGGAGAAACGCTATACCGGACCAGACCCCTATGTGGAAATGTTCGATGCGTTCCTGCATGGAGAGGTTGCCTTGGATGATGCCCCCGACCCCGGACTGGCGGAACTGGACAACCCCTATGACAACAGTGAACGCAACGAAAGCGGCATTCCTGCCCGGTGGGACTTTGCCTATTTTGAGGGGAAGTATTACAGCTATTTCGGGGCTGCACCGGTGATAGCGGTCTACTATCCGTTCTATGCACTCACCGGAAAACTGCCGACCACGAATGTTACGTCTGATATTCTCTCCGGGGCAGCGATCTTCTGTTTTTGTCTGGCACTGATCGCCGCAGTACGCCTGATGATACGCCGCCCGAATTTCCTGCTTCTGCTGCTGAGCCTCCCGGCAGGAACAAGCTGTTTCGGGGCGCTTTTTGCGATGCAGTACGGGGATAAGTATTATGTCGCCGTTGCCTCGGCGCTGTGCTTTATCTCTATGACGCTCTGTCTGGGGCTGTGGGGCTGTCTCGTCAAGCGGGAATGGCTGCGCTATGTGCTGTTTGCCGGCAGCGGTGCGGCACTGGCATTCTGTGTGGCATCCCGTCCGGGTGTGGCTGTCAATGCGGCTGTGCTGCTGCCGTTTTTCTTCGGCATCCTGTTCCGGAAATCTGTACCCCTTGTCCGCCGCATCCGGCAGGCTGCCTGTTTCCTCGTGCCGCTGTTTGCGGGTTTGGGCGTGATTTTTGCGTATAATACTGCACGGTTCGGGTCGCCGCTCGATTTCGGGGCAGCGTATCAGCTCACGGTCAGTGATGTCCATGCGAACACTGTGCAGCTTGATCAGCTCCCGGCTGCGGTGTTCCACTATTTCTGTCAGACACCAAATCTGCGGACAACATTCCCCTTTGTGGAGCTGCGGACTTTCTCCCTGCGGAACTACGGAAAATACCAGTATCAGGCAGAGATCTGCGGTGCGCTTGCTTTCCCGATGCTATCGGTGGGAACGCTCCTGCTGTTCACGATCCGCCGCCGGCATATGCCTTTCCTGAAACAAAGTACCCGCCGGGTGCGCTATCTCTTCCTGCTGCTGTGCTTTGCCGTTCCGGTCGTGCTGGCGTGGATGGACTTCTGCATAGGCGGTGTGAATCAGCGGTACATCATCGATATCCTGCCGCTGCTGACATTGGGGACGGTGATCGTAATGCAGCACACTGCCGACCCGGAACGGCATGGCCTGCGGTATGCGGTTTCTGCTGTTTCCTTGCCGGTCACTATGGGGCTGATGTACTGCCTGCTCCTGAGCAGTATGTACAGTTTCTTCCGGGATGCGCCCTATATACTTGACCTGACGGAGGATATGTTGATTTTCTGGAAATAAACAAAGAGCGCACCCTTTGCGGTGCGCTCAATTTGTCTGAAAACCCTATGCCCTTACCTCCAAGAAATTATGCAGTTCCTCAATGGGAATGGGCTTGGAATATTTGTAGCCCTGCAAGTATTTCGCACTCATGCTCACGCAGCTTTCCTCGTCGTTATCATTTTCCACACCCTCAAACAGGATGGAGTACTTGAGCTGGTTGAACATACTGGCAAACGTGCTCACCATGTACCGGGACGAATCGCTCCGCCCGGACTCGATCAGCAGGGAACGGTCAAATTTGATGATGTCAAACGGGATCTCCATGATACGCTCAAAATTGGAATACCCCGTCCCGAAATCGTCCAGATAGAACTTGATGCCAAGCTTCTGAAGCTCCATGACTTTGCCCTTCATGATGTTGAAATCATACTCGCTCCGGCTTTCCGTGATCTCAATGGCGATCTTGCTGTAGGGGATCTGGTTGCGGTCGATGATCTGCTGCACTTCCTGACAGAATCCCTCATACCGGATGTCCAGTGTGGAGAAATTCACGGAGATACGGGAAATGTCATACCCGTCCTCCATCATCGTGCGGATCGCCCCGCAGGTCTTGTTGAGGATGATCAGGCTCATCATGTGGATCAGCCCATGCTGTTCCGCAAGCGGGATGAACTGGTCGGGGTAGACCATACCCGTCTTTTCGAGACGCAGCCGCATGAGGGCTTCGGCGGTGTCATATTTGTTGGTGCTGATGTTGAACACCGGCTGACAGTACACAAGCACCCGTTCATCATCCAAATCATGCTTCTGCACAATGTCTTCGAGCTGGCTCAGGATGTAGCTGTTGCTGTAGAACCGCCGGATGTCCGTCTCTCCGACCCGATAGATGACGTTGAACGGCATCGTCTGCTCGGCAAATTCGATCAGCCGCAGATAGTCCGCACCGGATACAATTTCCGGGTTGGTCTCCATGATGACGATTTTATAGTCAAGTGCAAAACGCTTATAATGCTCCTTAAATTCCTCCAGCATATCCTCCATTTCCCTGTCCTGCCGTACATCGTAGGACTTCGGGAAGCAGAGGATAAAGCGGTCATTCGTGAAGCGGTACAGCGTTGCCTGCCGCATATGCATCCGGAAAAAATCCCGGAACACATCGCTCAGGTCTTTTGACTGCTGCAATGCCTTGGAGAAATTCAGCATGATGCAGCTCATCAGGATCAGGGTATGCTTATCCTTGCGGTTTTCGTCCAGTTCGTCGTAGAAAAAGCTCTCGGAGATCGCCCCGGTATTGATGTCGTAGGGGTTGGAATGGAACAGGAACAGAATGCTCAGGAACGGCAGGAAATGGGCAACACCCGTATAGGAGATCTGCCCGAAATATTCCTGTATGGCAACAATCAGCAAGCAGATAACATCCGTGCCGATCAGCGACCAGAAAATCTGCCGGATCAGGCGCTTCCGATAGCGGATCAGCAGCCACATCATCAGCGCCATGAACAGAAGATTCGGTATCAGGAACAAGCTCGGTCTGTCCTCGATCTGTCCGTCCGGCGCAATATAGAACCCGAACCGGAACACCGTCCCGGCAATGTCCACAGCGACCCCGGCAAGCAGCAGGAGCGTGGCAGCCAGATTATAGCGTTTCCGGACATAGCTGCGCACCCACATGGCTTTCAGCAGATAGCGTATGTAGAGCAGCATGGACAGTGTCAGCATGATGTAATGCACCAGCCGGAGCCCATAGATCAGCATGACCGGGCAGCTTTCCTGCATCCGCACACCGTACAGGACTACGTTGGTGATCGAAGCGGCAGCACAGGAAACCAGCATCATCAACAGCAGCCGAAAGCTCTTGTCCTTGAAAATATGCATCTGCGACAGCAGTGCTGCCATCAGCAGACACAGCCCGATGACCGTGATGTCTCCAATGGGCGTATAGCCTTCCATGACTGCCGGAATCGCCTGTAATAGCATAAACGTTTTCGTAGTGCTCCCTCCCCTCCAAAGCTGTCAATGTCAGCCCTAATACACTATTATTATAGCACGAAAGCAGCCGTTTTGTCAATCATCCTGCAATGCTTTCGGCATATTGTTGAAGAAATTCATCGTTCTGCACAAATTTCAGACAATCGATTTCTACGCTGCCGAAAAGAGAATGCCCGCACGGGAATGCGGGCATAGATGACAGAAAGCGTTCAGACGACCGTGAAGAACCGCTGGTGGAATGTTTCACTCTGCTGCGGTGCAAGTTCCCGGTAACCGGAAACGCCCTGCGGCAGGTCAAGATTCGGGGCATCGATCATGGCGGTCATGGGTTCGGGGCAGAAATAGCCGTTGAAGCCCTTGTCATTCCAGATGATCCAGAATTTGTACTCTTCCCCGACCTCGTAAGCGATCTTCTTGCCGCTTTGCAGGTCTTCGGCTATGATACCGTAGAAATCTTCACCCTCGAGTGTCATATGCTCGGCAAAATACATTTCGTTGTCAATATTCTGCAATACCGGACAGCGGCTGCCGCTGCGGTATTCCAAGTCACGCATGGTGAGGTCTGCCGTTTCGAGGGTAGGCAGGCAGCGTTCATTCAGCACCCAGCGCTTGCCGATCGGGACGGTAATACGTTCATCGGCTTCCTTGCCGCCCGTCACGAACGGGGAATTGATGGTGGTATGCGTCGCTACGGAGACCGGGAGCTGCTTATTGGACAGATTGGTCAGCGTAAAGGCATACTCCAGTCCGCAGGATGACAGCGTGAACAGGAACTCCGCCTTGAACCGTACCGGAAGATACTGGAAGAACGGGTCGTTCTCATCGTAGAGGTATTCCGTCTTGCACCATGCGCAGTTGTCGTCGGCATTGTGTTCCGTCACGGTGTGGGAACGCTTGTGCAGAAAGCCATGGATGTGGTTGTTGTAGGGGGCTTTCTCGTTGACGGGGAGATGATAGACGGCATCGGATGTTTTCAGGACACCGTCCGCAAAGCGGTTCGGCAGGTAGAGGGTGGGCAGTCCCCAGACTTCAGCGGACTTCAGCAGTGCCTCATAGGTGTTGTCCGGCTTGAAACGGAAAAATTCCACGCCGTTTTTCTCGTCACGCAGCCGGATGACATTCGAGCCGAGGTCGGGTGCGATCAGCGCTGTATAGCCGCCTGCATCGAGCCGTACGCAGGGCATACCGCCCCACTGCATCATTTGTGTTGTATTCATTGGGTATCCTCCTTTGTAGTCAGTCAGTAGTTACATTGTACCATGTTTCAGCGCATTTGTCCAGTGATTCCGGCAAATGTTCCCGATTTGCACAGTGCGGAAGTCAAAATTTGTGCAATTTCACGAAAAATCCAGAAAAGCTGCAAATTCTTTGCCTTTTTACCGAAAAACAGAAAAATCTCCTTGCAAAAACAGGAAAACCGTGGTATAATATTCCTGTATGTCTTTGCAAAAAGAGAAATGCTGAATGTTACAGGAGGAACAACATGGCAAACGAAAAAACAACCGCATCCGCTGCCCCGCTCGGCAGCCGTATCCTGACAGCCGTCCGGCACTGGTTTGTCCGGAATCGCTGGTATTTTCTGGCGTTCTTTCTGCCGGTCGTGCTGATGTACATTTCCTATGCGATTTTCGGGCTGTATCCGTTCGGGGAAAAATCCGTTCTCGCACTCGACCTGAATGCGCAGTATGTGTATTACTTTGAGGCGCTGCGGGATGCCTTCTGGGGAGACGGCAGCTTCTTCTACAGCTGGTCACGCAACCTGTCCGGCGGCTACATGGGCATCATCGGCTATTATCTGGCAAGCCCGTTCACGCTGATCCCCATGCTTCTGCCGGAAAAATGGATGCTCACCAGCCTGCTCATCATGATCCTGTGCAAGATCGGTTCGGCAGGTGTGACATTCAGTCTCTACCTGCAAAAGTCCAAGGGCATGAAGCCGCTGCACGCAACGATCTTTTCCCTGTGCTATGCGCTGATGGCGTATATGGTCATTCAGACCATTGACCCGATGTGGCTGGACGGTCTGGTGATGCTGCCGCTGGTCGCACTGGGCGTGGAATACCTCATCGACGACGGGCGCAAGCTGAATTATATCATTCCGCTGGCGATCATGTTCGTTGCCAATTTCTATATTGGCTACATGATCGGCATTTTCACGGCGCTGTATTTTATCTACTACCTGTTCTTCGGCAAGGACGGCAGCCGTGGCAAAGTAGGGAATTATGTCTATACCGTGTGCAATTTCGGGGTTTCGACACTGGTTGCCGTCATGCTTTCCGCCTTTATGATCCTGCCGGTCTACAATGCGCTCCAGCTTGGTAAATTTGACTTCACCGACCCGGACTACAGCTTTCATGTACAGTTTGAGCCTGTCACCGTACTGGCACAGCTGCTCACGGCACAGTACGACTCCGTCAATGTACAGGGCAGCCCGGAAATTTACTGCGGGGTACTCACCATTGTCCTGCTGCCCGTTTTCTTCCTGAACCGGAAGATCACCCTGCGCCGCAAACTGGGCTATGGCTTCCTGTTGGTTGCTATGTTTTTCAGTATGTATATCAAGCCGGTCGATATGTGGTGGCACGGCGGACAAGTCCCGAACTGGCTGCCGTTCCGGTATTCGTTCATCATCTCGTTCATCCTGCTGAGTATGGCAGCTTCCGCCTTTGAGAAAATAGACGGCATATCGCCGGGACATTTCGGGGGGATCTTCTTCGGGATCTTGGCGGTGGTGCTCTACATTCAGGGCAGGGGCTATGAACATCTTGACATCATGGGCTCTATCTGGCTCACCATCGGGCTTTCTGCCGTGTACCTGATCATGCTCTACCCGAAAAAAAGCAAGGTTTCCAGCTGGGTCGTGCCGGTCATGCTCCTCTGTGTGATCTCCGGGGAGCTGGTGTTCAACACGGTCAACACCCTGAAAGACGTGGACGAGGAAGTCACCTACTCCACAAGAGCTTCCTATGGCACCTACATCCAGTCCGGGCGTGCTGCCACAAAGACCATGGAGAAACTCAACGACGGGCTGTACCGTTCGGAGAAAACTTTCTCCCGCTGCATCAATGATAACCTTGCTTTCGGACTGAAAGGTCTCACCCACTCCAGCTCCGTCATGAATGCGAAAACGCTTGCTTTCATCGAAACGCTCGGCTACAACACCCGGAGCTATTATTCCCGCTATGACGGCACAACAGAGTTAGCGGACTCGCTCATGGGTATTCGCTATGTGCTGGACAGAGGGGATTCTCCCGCCCGTCCGCTGCTGCATAAGGCATATGTCAAGGTCGGGCAGTACGACTATACCGACAAAAGCGGTAAGGACGCCGAAGGAAAGCCTACCTCGGTCGACAAGACGATCAGCATCTACGAAAACCCGAATGCGCTCTCTATCGGCTATATGGTCAGTGACGATCTGCTGCGCATCGATCACCTCGGCAATGACAACCCGTTCAACAGTCAGAACATTCTGCTGAGCACCATGCTGGGGCAGACGAATTTTGATGCAGAGGGACAGATCGCAGAGCATTCGGAATACTACACGCCCATTGACTTCGGCGAACCAGTGCTCGGTGCGGTCACGGTCGGGGACTACAACGGACAGGTAACTTACACCAAAATGGACAGCGGCGACCCGACTGTGGACTACCGCTTCACTGTGGAAAGTACGGAGGAGATCTTCTGCTTCCTCAAGACCGAAAACGAGCAGAAAGCCAACCTCTGGCTCGGTGTCTGGAACGAGGAGAAGTCGGACTATGACTTCAAGGGCTACGGCATTTATTTCGATGCACAGAGCAACTATTGTGTTTTCAGCATGGGAGAATACGACATTGGCACAAAGCTCTCCCTGCGTCTGACGGTCGATAATGATCAGAATGCGGTCATCATCAAGAAGCCGTTCTTCTACTACTTCAACCGGGATCTGTTCCAGAACGACATTGACAAGCTCAAAGCCGGGCAGCTTCAGGTGACGAAGTATTCCGACACCTACATCAAGGGTACGGTCGAGGCGCAGGACGGGCAGATGCTGTTCACGTCCATCCCCTACGAACCCGGCTGGACGGTGAAAGTGGACGGCAAAAAAGTCAGAACACTGGAATGCATCAAGGCAATGATCTATGTCCCGCTCGAAGCCGGAACGCATACTGTGACATTCTCCTATATACCGCCCGGATTCGTGGCAGGTGTGATCCTGTTCGTGATCGGCGTGGGGATGCTGGTGCTGTTCTAC
The DNA here is from genome assembly GCA_947629905.1 of uncultured Clostridia bacterium. Lineage (GTDB taxonomy): Bacteria > Bacillota > Clostridia > Oscillospirales > Ruminococcaceae > UBA3855. The sequence continues at coordinate 38,731 of CANRFM010000010.1, read as the reverse complement.
CGCTATGACCGGGAAAACAACAAGGTACTCCGGGAACGCCGCAGAAAGAAGAAAGCCGTCAAAGCAGCTGCCTGATGCGTCACCCTCTCCGGCTTGCCGGAATATCCTGTCAAAAAGGGGATGATACCATGATCAAACTGCAAATTCCCGCTACCAGTGCAAATCTTGGCGCAGGCTTTGATGCGCTGGGGCTTGCCCTGCAGCTTTACAATGACGTGGAAATGGAGGAATGCGACACGGTTGCCATTTCCTCGACAGACAATACCCCCGTCCCGACGGATGAAAGCAACCTGATCTACACGGCTGCAAAGGATCTGTATCAGGTCTGCGGCAAGACCCTCAGAGGGCTGCGGCTGGTGCAGACGAACCGCATTCCCATGACACGGGGACTTGGTTCGAGTTCGGCGTGTATCGTGGCAGGGCTTGTGGGGGCGAATCAGCTCCTCGGCAACCCGCTGCAAACGGATGATCTTGTTGACCTTGCGGCACAAATCGAGGGACACCCCGACAACACTGCCCCGGCACTGCTCGGCGGTATCGTGACGGCAGTCTTTGACGGGCGGCGGGTGCACTGGGTGAAGCAGGAAGTCTACACAAAACTCCGCTTTGCGGCAATGATCCCGGACTTCGAGCTGAAAACCGAACGGGCAAGAGCCTGTCTCCCCACGGAAGTTTCCCACAAGGATGCGGTCTATAATCTGTCACGGGCAGCCCTGTTCTCCGCCTCTCTCCTGACCGGAAAGTTTGAGAACCTGCGCACGGCAGTTCATGACAAACTGCACCAGCCCTACCGGATGGCACTCATCCCACGGGCACGGGAGGTGTTTGACATTGCCTACGCACACGGAGCATATGCCGTATACATTTCCGGGGCAGGTCCTACGGTAATGGCGATCGCAGACGAGGACAATGCCTATTTTGCCGGAAAACTGCGGTTTTCTCTGGACAATGCCGGCATGAAAGGCTGGCAGGTGCTGGAGCTGAGCATTGACAATGCAGGCTGTACCCTGCAAAAAACAACACCGGAAATTCATTAAAATCGGTTGCAATTTTTTCCGGGATGTGGTATACTATGAAGAGGGTTTTCCCTGAAAAATAATTAGGAGGAATGGAAGATGAACATTACCTGTCTGGATATGGAAGGGGTACTCGTTCCGGAGATCTGGATCGCCTTTGCGGAAGCAAGCGGCATTCCGGAACTGCGCAGAACGACCCGTGACGAACCGGACTATGACAAGCTCATGCAGTATCGCCTTGCCATACTCAAAGAACATAAACTGGGGCTGAAAGAAATTCAGGAGACCATTGCCAAAATCGACCCCATGCCCGGTGCAAAGGCATTTCTCGATGCCCTGCGGGCAGAAGGGCAGGTGTTGATCTTAAGCGACACATTCACGCAGTTTGCCATGCCGCTGATGAAGAAGTTAGGCTATCCAACCCTGTTCTGCAATTCCCTGATCGTTGCGGAAAACGGGGAGATCACCGGCTATCAGATGCGCTGCGAAAAATCCAAGCTCACGACCGTCAAGGCACTCCAGTCTGTCGGCTTTGAGACGATCGCCGCCGGAGACAGCTTTAATGACCTTGCCATGATCCAAGCAAGCAAGGCAGGCTTCCTGTTCCGGAGCACACCGCAGATCCGGCAGGAACACCCGGAGATCCCGGCATTCGAGGAATTTGACGACCTGTTGGCAGCTATCCGGGCAGTGAAATAAACGAAAGGGTGCAGCGATTTTCCGCTGCACCTTTTTTATGGCAGAACGTCCTGAAACACAGCAGAAAGCCCTGCTCCATCCGGAACAGGGCTTCTCTGCACGTGGGTCAGCAGCCGCAGCCGCAACCGTTGTTGTTGTTGTTATTGCAGCCGCACCCGCAGCCATTGTTGTTGCCGCAGCAGCAGCAAACAAGAATGAGCAGGATAATGATCCAGCAGCAACCACCATCAAAGCATCCGTTCATAAGTCGTAACTCCTTTAGTCTATTGTATTTGGAAGGCGTTTCTTCCGCCGTCCATAGTACATAGTATGACATCCGGAGAAAAAGGTGAATGCATAATCTAAGCGGCGTTTGCGTGGCTTAGCATAGGCTTTTCAGTGCATCGGGTGTCAGGGTCGCTTCGGGCTGAAATTCTTCCGATGCGGCATACCGCAGCAGCCCACGCAGAAACCATGCGGATTCCGGGCGGCTGCATTCCGCAAGCCTTGCCGTGCAGATTAGCAGCTTTCCGCTGCCGACTTGACACGAGAACAGCAGTCCGAGTTTGTGATTGCGTGCAAAATTGTCGATCCCCTGTACAATAGGCTGCACCGGCAGTCCGTCTAAAACGGCAAAATCGGCATGGGTGATGAGCTCATACCATTGGGGGGTCGTGTAGGTCTCACTCCCGAAACCACGCAGTGCCGGGTGTTCCGCTGCAATGCAAAGTCCGAGCGTACCCACAGGCAGCTCCGACCCCATGCTTTCCGAAATCGAACGGAACATCGGATAGCACCAGAAATCCGTACAATAAGCACCGGGGATGCTTTGTTTCAGTTTTTCGGGCAGGAACAGGACTGTACCGCCGCTCTGTAAAGCCGCCTCCGCTTCTTTCAGGTGGGTAGTCACGCAGACACCCTCTGCCTGTCCTGCCGGCATAGTCGTGTCGGGTATCTGATACAGGGTGTAGGTGTTTTCCGTCTGCGGAAGATGAAGCTTCACGGTGACGGGCTGAATTTCCTCCACGGGCGGAAGCTGCACGGAAAAGCTGCCAAGCGTGAACAAACCCTGCCCGTGAATTTTCACCGCCATTTCACCGCTGTACAGGCAGATACCCTCACGCTCTACCGTGTAGCGGAGCTTGTCTTGCAGGGGCTGGGGACGGTGATAGCGAAGCTGAATGGTCATCCGCAGCGCATCCGTCACGCAGTAGTCCTCAAATTCCCCCAACAGCACGGCATCGGAGCAGAAGCCCCGCCAGACCTCTGGGGTGACAAGCCCTTTGTTTTTTAGAAAGGCATTGAGGATGCCGACCACTGCCGTACCCTGCCCCTGAAAATCCTGCAAATCGAGCAGATGAAAGCCTGAAATCAGTGCCGAACGCATAGCGGCTTCGATTTCCGCTTTGTAGCACTGCACGGCAAGCTGCCCGGAACACCGGAAGAAGTCCTCCGCCTGTTCCCCCATGCCTGCCGCTTGCAGCCGTTCCCGGAAAATCTCGTAATTCCGGGCTTGCAGGACACCGGTGTACTGCGGGATCTCCGTGAAGTCCGGGTACATACAGTACTGCCTGATCTCGTGGGCAAGAATGGGCTTTTCCGGGTGGGGCTGATTTTCGGGACAGATCAGCGGGTCATAGCTGTGCAGCGTAGCCGGGCGTTCCGTCTGCACGTGCCCGAATGGCTGATCACAGGAAGCACAGCTGCCCCGCAGCAGCCTTTGCCTGTTTAGTCTTGCTCCCGTGAAATAATCATCCTCCGGCAGGAACACCGGGCAGAACTGGAAATTATTGCTCCCCTGCGTAAATAAAATGCGCTGTTCCTGCGTATGATACGCTTTCAGGATGTCCGCAAGCCGTTCGGGGTTTCCCCACAGTTCATTGCCGAGGGAGAACAGACAGAAAGACGGATGATTTCCGAATGTTTCCAATATGCGCCTACCCTCTGCGATCAGGTATGCCTGTTCCTGCGGGTCATAGCCCTCCTCACCGGGGGCTTGCATTGTGCCCCAGAACGGAATTTCAGGCTGCAACCAGACCCCCGTCCGGTCGGCAGCCGCAAATGCCGCTTCCGGCGGGCAGCACGTGTGAAACCGGTAGTGATTGATGCCGTAGGTCTTGGCGGTGCGGAAGATATGCAGCCAGCTTTCTAAATCCGTCGGCGCTGCACCCGTCAGCGGAAAGCTCATGCCGTCATGCTTGCCCCGGAGCATGACTTGCCTGCCCTTGCTCAGGAAGTGCATCCCCTCCGCCCGGAAGTCAGTCAGTCCGGTTTCAAACGTGAAGCATTCGCCATTTTGCAACCGCAGCCGGATGCGGGCGATAACGGGGGTATATTCATCCCAGACGGGGGCATTTTCCCCAAGGGAGAGGAGTGCCGTGCCGTTCCGGATGTGCAGCGTTCTTGCGGGTATCAATGCCATGCGCCCCTGTTCGCCGAGCCATTCGCCCTCCGCAATGCAGCTCTCCACGTGTCCTTCCGTGCGCAGGAAAAGCCGCAGGTCGCCGGGCAGTTCCGGGACAGCTTTCACGGAGACAATTCTATCCGGTGCGGAGAATTGCAGTTCCATGCGCCCAGTGATGCCGTTCCAGTTCGTCTGCGTGTCGGGAGAGGTCATGTGTCCGCCTTTGGTCGGGTAGTGGGTATTGTTGACGCAGAGGATGAGTTCCGCTTTGCCGTCTGCAAGAAAGCGGGAAATATCATAGCGATGCGGCGTACAAAGGCTGTTCTGCGTGCCGGCAAAGCTGCCGTTCACCCACAGGCTTGTCAGGCGGGTGCGCTCCAGAAACAGCTCTGTGTGCTGCCCCCGGCAGGATTCCGGGATATTTACAACACGTCGGAACCATGCGTTCCCGGCAAAGGGATACAGCTCGGTCAGGCAGCCGTCCTCCCGGTTCGGGTTCGGGGTGCCTTTGTGATTCTGTGCGGTTGTGCCGGGGAGCTGTATGGTGTCGGCAAAATCCTCCGCTGCCGGGGCAAAGCCCGCAAAGCGTTCCGCCTCGTCGGCAAGAAATGCCCATTCTCCGTCAAGCTGAAGCTTTTCAAGCATATTATCCTCCTGAAAAAGGGGCAGCAGCGCCGCCCCTTTTTTTGTGTGTCATTTTGTTACAGATAACCACCGGTTGAGCGCACTGAACAGTGCCGCAACGGAAGAATCCGTGATGTCACGCTTGATGCCGACACCCCAGTAAAGCTTGCCGTCCGCTTCAATTGCCACATAGGATACCGCATCGGACTGCGAAGAAACCGTCAGTGCGTGCTCCGTGTAGGTCTGGATGGTGAATTTCTTCCCCAAGAATGCCTTGAGGGCGTTGCTCACCGCATCCAGTCTGCCCGTGCCGTCTGCCTTGATGGTGTACGACTCGCCGCTTTGGGTGAGGGTGACAGCTGCCTGAATGCCGTTCTTCTGGACGTAGTGAATTTCCTGATATTCGAGCGGTGTCCGGATATTGACATAGGTCGTCTCGAAAATCTCGTGCACCTCTGCCGGAAGCAGTTCCTTGTGGGCGTGGTCGGAAATGCCCTTGACGATATAGCCGAACTCCTCCCGCATCTTCTTGGGCAGGTCAAGCCCGAACTGCGTTTCGAGCAGATAGCCGATACCGCCCTTGCCGGACTGGCTGTTGATGCGAATGACATCCGCTTCGTAAACACGCCCCACATCGGTCGGGTCGATGGGCAGGTAGGGTACTGTCCACGTGCTGCACTGCTTTTCTTCACGCCACTTCATGCCCTTGGCAATGGCATCCTGATGCGAACCGCTGAACGCCGCAAAGACCAGCTTGCCGCTGTAGGGCTGGCGGTCGTAGACCTGCATCCGTGTCACACGCTCGTAGAGTTCCGTCAGTTCCGGGAGGTTGGAGAAGTCCAGTTCCGGGTCAACGCCTTGGGAGAACATATTCAGGGCAAGGGTCACAATGTCCACATTGCCCGTGCGTTCCCCGTTGCCGAACAGCGTTCCCTCGATCCGGTCTGCCCCGGCAAGCAGTCCCATTTCGCTGTCTGCCACGGCGCACCCTCTGTCGTTGTGCGGGTGGAGCGAAACGATGACGTTCTCCCGGTTTTTCAGGTGGTCGCACATATACTCGATCTGGTTGGCGTAGACGTGCGGCATGGAGTGGGAGACCGTGACAGGGAGGTTGATGATGACCTTATCCTCCGGTGTGGGCTGCCAGATGTCGAGGACGGCATTGCAGATCTCGGCTGCAAATTCCGGCTCTGTTCCGGTAAAGCTCTCCGGCGAGTACTCAAACCGGAAATTACCCGGTGTCTTTTCCCGGTACTCCTTGCAGAGCTTTGCCCCGAATACGGCAATGTCGATGATTTCCTCCTTGCTCTTGCGGAATACCTGTTCCCGCTGTGCAAGGGAGGTCGAGTTGTAGAGGTGTACGATGGCGTTCTTGCAGCCCCGCAGTGCCTCGTAGGTCTTGGCGATGATGTGCTCTCTCGACTGGGTGAGTACCTGAATGGTCACATCATCGGGGATGAGGTTCTGTTCGATGAGAGCACGGCAGAACTCGTACTCCGTTTCGGAAGCTGCCGGGAAACCGACCTCGATTTCCTTGAAACCGATACGCACCAGCAGTTTGAAAAATTCCAGCTTTTCCTCTAAACTCATCGGGATGATGAGCGCCTGATTGCCGTCCCGCAGGTCAACGCTGCACCATAAGGGGGCTTTATCGATGTAAGATTTTTTTGCCCAGCGCATGGGCGGATCCACGACATCGAAATACTGTCTTGTGTACTTCTGGTAGTTTTCCATAGTATTACCGCCTTTCTGAAAGTTTTGCATTTCCGGCATAAAAAAATCTCTTTCATGCCGGACTGACACAAAAGAGACGAAGTCATGCACTCCGTGGTACCACTCTTCTTGACGCATAAGCGCCCACTCTGCTGCATCCTGAAAATGCATCGCTCTGTAACGGGAGTACCCGTATGCACCTACTGGACGGACGTTCGGCACATCTGCTCCGGGACGAGTGATTTCACAGGGCGGACACTGCCTCGCACCGACCGGCAGCTCTCTGAAATCCGGGAGACTGTGAATTGTTTCCCATCATCGCATTTATTATATCTATTATACAACATCTTCCCGCATTTGTCAAGGGGTTTTTTCAAATTTTCTGTTATGTCCGCCTGTGCGGCTTGCCGGTTTTGTCCTGATACATCAGGGCATCTGCCTTTTCAAACATCTGCTCAAAGCCCTCCGATGACGAGGTGTAGATGCCGATACTTGCCGACACCTGATAGGGTTTCCCGGAGGTCTGGTTATAACTATCCAGCAAATGCAGAATTTCTGCCCGCAAAGCTGCCGGGTCTGCGGCACGGTTCAGGACAGCGACCAGTTCATCCCCGCCGTAACGGCAGCACAGCCCTTCCCGGCAGGCTTCGTGGAGTGCATTCGCTGTCACGGCTATGGCATTGTCGCCTTCCGTGTGGCTGAAATGGTCGTTGATGTATTTCAGCCCGTCCAGATCGCACAGCACCAGTGTCAGACTGTGGGAGACCGTCCCCTCCATCATCTGCCGGAATCGTTTGAGGAAAGCAATGCGGTTATACAGCCCGGTGAGGGCATCATATTTGTACATTTCATCGACTTTCGCCTGTAGGTGCTTCTGATACTGCGCATTCCGGAAACCGGCAATGGCACTGCTCAGGGAAAGGGCGATCTGATTGATCTTGAGGTAGCTCTGACGGCCGTAGTCCTGAAAGTGAAAGCTCAGATACCCAAGCGGAATGTCGATCTGATGCAGCGCAATGAACACGATCGCTTTTCCCGTCTGGAACATATCTGCCAATCTCGGCACAAGGGAACGGACGGGAATGAGCTGCCGCTCCGACTCCCACACATCCGTATCCTGCACCACATAGACTTCCTCGCCGAATGCCGTTCCGGAATGGATACGCATGGGGTCGAGCGAAAAATCTATGGTCTCCTTTTTGAGGACAGCAGTCATGCTGTAGAACACTTCATGGTGAAGCTGGTCGTGAATTTCGTCAAGCGTGGTGCTGCCCTGAATTTTCGAGGAGATCTCCCCCAACAGTTCATCCTCCGTCTGGAAGCGGTTGAAGGTGTTATTCAGCCCGTTGATGAAGTCCACCATATCCAGTGCTTTCTGCGCCTGACAGCCGCAGGACTCCTGCAACAGGGGCTTCGGCTCAAGGAACAAACTGCCGGGGATCTCTTCGCCGTTTCCGCTGCGGACGATCAGGCTGCCGACTGCCGCACCCAATTCCCCGTAATCGCAGAAAGCCGAAGTCATGGTCGGGATAGAATAATGAATGGCATCAATGCCGTCAAAGCCTGTCACGATCACATCCTCCGGCACCCGGTAGCCGTTCTGGTGCAGCTCCACACAGACGGCAATTGCCATCGTATCATTGGCACAGACGATTGCCCTCGGCAGACGATGCTCGTCTATGAGCTTTTTCGCTGCATCCCTTGCTGGCACAGACCAGAAATTGCCATAGCTGATGCGGTCGTTCCCAAACGGGATAGAATACTCATCCAGTACTTTCCGCATGGCATCCCGGCGTTCGTCCGAGTACTCGTTATTTTCAAAGCCGCCTATGTAGTGAAAATCATGCACCCCGTGTACTTCGATCAGGTGTCTGACAACATTGGCAAAGCCCTTTTTATAATCAAAATTGACACAGCAGCAGTTTTCCCGCATACCGTTGAGGAAAAACACAGGAATATCATGCCCCTGCGCACGGGAGATGATCGATTCCAGACAGGAAATATCCAGAATTTTGTCATTGAAAATGACAAGCGCATCCGTTGTGTCCGTGTCGATGAGGTCGAAAATGCATTCCTCGCCCATATTGGATTTGGATTTCCAGAACAGATCCGTACCGGTCGTAAACACAAGTACCCGCCAGTTCTGTGCGGCAAGCGTATCACTGAGGGACTGTAGAAATTCGATCAGGACTGCTTCATGGATCTTGGAGACACAGACAGCAGCAATTTTGTATCCATGCAGCATATAGATCCTCCTTTGCCGTAATATCGGTCATACACAGCGGACGTGCATTCCTCTGCCGTCCGGCAAACACAAATTCATTATATCATGTTTCCCGTAAAAATGCAAGCCTGCTGACCATTTTCTGTACAAGATGCCGTAAATTTTTTGTAAATTTTCTGTAAAGCCGCATTCTCCGCCGAGCAAGCCAGTGTTTTTCACGGGCGTACAGCCGTATTCACCAAAAAAACACATTCATGCCGGAAAAAATTGTATGGATTTCCACTTGCTTTTTCAGGGAAAATAGAATATAATAAGAAAGTACAGAAAATTGATGCTTTTCAGGAGGAAAGAGACATGGGTGTAAAGGTAGTCAAGTTCGGCGGCAGCAGTCTTGCGGATGCAGACCAGATCCGGAAGGCAGCCGCTATCATAAAAAGCGATGCAGACAGGCGCTATGTTGTGCCCTCTGCCCCCGGCAAGCGCAGCAGCAGTGATGTCAAGATCACGGATATGCTCTACGCCTGCTACGAAAAAGCAAGCCTTGGCGAGGATTTTACGGAGGACTTCGGGCGGATCAAGGCACGCTATAATGAGATCATCGCCTCCCTTGGGGTGGGTATCTCACTGGACGAGGAATTTGACCGCATTCAGGCAAATTTAGCTTCTGCCGGCAGAGAATATGCCGCCAGCCGTGGCGAATACCTGAACGGTATCGTTATTGCGGCATATTTAGGCTTCACGTTCATCGATGCAGCCGATGTGATCGTGTTCAGTGATGAGGGCATGATGCTGCGCCATGAAACCGTTGCCAAACTCCGGGAACGCCTGAAAGGTGTGACCCACGCCGTCATTCCGGGCTTTTACGGGAAGTCGGTCAGCGGTGTCGTGCGGACGTTTTCGAGGGGCGGCTCGGACGTGACGGGTTCGCTCGTGGCAAGGGCAGTCCATGCGGCGGTGTACGAGAACTGGACGGACGTGTCCGGCATTTTGGTGGCAGACCCCCGTGTCGTCAAAGACCCGGTCGTCATCCCCGTCATCACCTACAAGGAACTCCGGGAGCTTTCGTACATGGGCTTTTCCGTGCTGCATGAGGATGCGATCTTTCCGGTACGCACGGCAGGTATCCCCATCAACATCCGCAACACCAACGCCCCGGAAGATGCCGGCACGATGATCATTCCGGACAGCGATGCCGTAGACGAACCGGTGCGGACAATTACAGGCATTGCCGGGAAAAAGGGCTTCGTTGCGATCAATATGGAAAAAGGCATGATGAACAGCGAGATCGGCTTTGTGCGGGATGTGCTGAATGTCTTTGCGGAATTAGGCATCAATGTGGAGCATATGCCTTCGGGCATTGACACGCTGAGTATCATTGCGGACAGCGAATCCCTCAAGGGCAAGGAAGAACAGCTTCTCTCTGCCCTGCGCAAGGCAGTCGAGCCGGATCACCTTGAAATCGAGCCGGATATTGCCATGCTTGCCGTGGTAGGACGTGGCATGAGAAAAACCCGTGGCACGGCAGCGAGAATTTTCGCAGCACTGGCACACGGGCGCATCAATGTCAAGATGATCGATCAGGGTTCAAGCGAGCTGAACGTCATCGTGGGCGTGAATGAACATGACCTGCATCAGGCGATCCGCTATATCTATGACGTATTTGTACTGTCTACGCTGTAATGCAGCGTATCGTTCTTCTTCAAAATCTTACAACAACAGCCGGGACGACTATCCCGGCTGTTTCTTGTCTGAGGCTACTCTTCGCTTTCCTCTAAAATTTTCTTCCGATAAAGCATTGCCGCCTGTTCCTGCTTGTTTTCCCCGAATTCATAATAGACATGATCGGCGATCTCGTCCGGCAGGTACTGCTGCCTTACATAGTGATTCCGGAAATCATGCGGATAGAGGTAGTGCTGCCCTCTCACAGCAGCCCCCTCCCCGTCAAGGTGAACATTCTGCAAATGCCGTGGAAAATCCAGTGCCCCGTATGCGTGCAGATCCTGAAATGCCGCCTTGATCGCATTGTTGGCACTGTTGGATTTCGGGGCAGTGCACATCAGGATAACAGCTTCGGCGATCGGTATCTGCGCTTCCGGCATACCCAGCGCAAGGGCATTGTCCACACAGGCTTTCACGATCATTGCCGCCTGCGGATACGCAAGCCCCACATCCTCCGAGGCGATCACGAGAAGCCGCCTTGTCAGCGAAATTAAATCTCCCGCTTCGAGCAGCCTTGCCGCATAGTGCAGGGCTGCATTTTCATCGCTGCCCCGGATGGATTTCTGTAACGCCGACAAAATGTCATAATGCGCATCTCCGTCCCGGTCATAGCGCATATTGCTTCGCTGCGTAAGGGACTGCGCCAGTTCCAGTGAAATTTCAAGCCCCTCCGCCGTCGGTTCTGCCGACAGCACGCAGAGTTCTGCCGCATTCATCGCCTTGCGCACGTCACCGCCGCTGCCCTGTGCAATGCAGTGCGTGACCCCCTCCGCAAGGTGCAGCGGTGTACCTGTTTCTTCCTCCAAAAGCGAAAATGCCCGGATGACAGCCTTTTCCATTTCGGCAGCGTCTACCGGCTTGAATTCAAAGACCGTACTCCGGCTGATGACGGCATTATAGACCGCAAAATAGGGATTTTCGGTCGTGGAGGCGATCAGCGTGATGTCTCCGCTCTCGATATAGGCAAGGAGCGACTGCTGCTGCTTCTTGTTGAGGTACTGAATTTCGTCCAGATACAGCAATATCCCGTTCATCCCCGCAAATGTCCCCACATCCGCAATGACGGACTTGATGTCCGAAACGCCTGCCTGCGTGCCGTTGAGGATGTGCAGTGTCATGTTCGTCCGGGCAGCAATGATGCCGGCAACGGTCGTTTTGCCGATGCCGGACGGCCCGTAGAAAATCATGTTGGGAATGTTTCCGCTCTCAATAATGCGCCGCAGCGGTTTGCCGGGTGCAAGGATATGCTGCTGCCCGACCACATCATCCAGTGATTTCGGGCGGATACGGTCAGCAAGCGGTGAAGCCATGGCGTGCTCCTTTCTATTTCTTTTTCCCGTGTTCCTGCAAAATGGAGTTGAACAGTGCATCCACGTCCACTTGCGGCTTTTCGGGGGCGGGCTTTTGTTCCGGGGCAGGTGTTTCTGCCGGGGCAGGGAGATTTTCCTGCATTTCTGCCCGCTGTGCAGCAATGGCAGCCGCCACGGCAGGCGCAAGCTCCCCCTGCTGTGCACGCTGCATCCCGAAATCCGGCGGTGCTAAATACCGCTGGTACAGCTCCAGATACTGCGAGAGCTTCTCCGCATCCGTATAGCCGCCCTTGAATTGACGGTGCGTGTGTTTCGTCTCGAACCAGTATTTACGCAGCACAACGGGGATGACGGTATTGCCGACCTCGATGGAAAGCGTATCCCAATTTTTCAGCCCATGGGAAATGCTCCGCACACTCTCCCGGCGGATGCGGTAGATCTCCGACACGTGAAACCGCAGATCCGTCCCGAACAGCGAGCTGAACCCGAACCAGCCTGTTTCCCCGTCAAAGGTCAGCTCCCAGCGTACCATGTTCCAGAATGCCACGAACGCACCCAGCCACACCGGCACAGCCGTCAGCATCAGCAGCACGGTCGGCGCATGACGGAACACCAGATACCACACCCCCAACAGCACTGCCATTATCAGAACGGTCTTGCTCACATCCCCGAAACTTCTGCGGACACGTCCCCGCAGATTCTCACAGGCGGTTTTGGCAAAGCGCTTTCCTGCCTCCTCATCCTCTAAAAAGCCGGCAGTCACATCGTCAAGCTGCATGGCACACTCCTTTCCGCCTTACCGTTTCCCCGAAAGCCACAGTGCATTGTAGACCTTGTGGAACACCATCTGGCTCGGTGTATAGCGGTAATCCGCAAAGATGAACACCCCGTCCGCCGTGAAAAATTCATGGAGCGCTGCCGCACAGCCCGCACTCCGGCGGTTGCCGTCCTCACACTGGACAATGATGTCATAGCCGTCCCGGATGGCAGCAAACACGAACTCTGCCAACTCCTCCGCTTCCGTGAAATACCCCTCGTAGGTCATGCCGTGTGCGGCAAGTTCCTGATAGGTAATATCTGCCAGTTCGATCTGGAACACCCGGTCTGTTTTGTTTTTATAATTCAGCGGCTCTCTGTCTGCCGTTTCCGGCGGGTCGCAGAAGCTGATCACAGCCGTATGCGCCGGAAATCCCCGCACGAAAAGCCGCTCCATATTTTTGCGGGAGTATATGGCAATGGTCATGCAAAGACCTCCGTTTCACATCTCAGACGGAAATCCATGATGGAGTTTCCTGTTTTCTGACAAATTTCCTGTCTCTCCGACAACAGCCGGACAGTCCTCCTGCCCCGGAACAGCCCGGCGCAGGAGACACGGAACGTCCGGCTTACGCATACAGCGGGAATTTCTCGCAGATCTCCGTCACGCCCGCACGGATCTCGTCCGCCTTGTTCTCAAAATCGACTGCACAGAGATAGATGTACTCTGCGATCTTCTCCATTTCAGCCACACCCAGTCCTCTTGTGGTGACAGCCGGTGTGCCGATGCGGATACCGCTTGTCACGAAGGGCTTTTCGGGGTCGTTGTGAATGGCATTCTTATTGACCGTGATGTATACCTCGTCCAGACGGTGCTCCAGTTCCTTGCCTGTGATGCCGAACGGACGCAGATCGACCAGCATCAGGTGGTTATCCGTACCGCCGGACACAAGGTTGAATCCCCGCTTGACCAGTCCCTCGGCAAGTGCCTTGGCATTTTCCACAATGCGCCGTTGATAGTCCTTAAATTCCGGCTTGAGTGCTTCCCCGAAGCAAACTGCCTTTGCCGCAATGATATGCATCAGCGGTCCGCCCTGTGTACCGGGGAAAATGGCAGAATTGATCTTCTTGGCAAGTGCCTCGTCATTGGTGAGGATAAGACCGCCTCTCGGTCCTCTGAGGGTCTTGTGGGTGGTGGTCGTTACAATATCGGCATACGGTACAGGGCTTTCGTGCTGTCCGGCAGCCACCAGTCCGGCAATGTGTGCCATATCGACCATCAGCAGTGCGCCGACAGACTTGGCGATCTCAGAAAGCCGCTTGAAGTCAATGGCTCTCGGATAGGCAGATGCACCGGCAACGATCAGCTTCGGCTGGGACTCCTCGGCAAGTTTCTGTACATCATCATAATTGATCATCTCCGTGGTATCGTCCAGACCGTAGGAAACAAAATGGAAATACTTACCGGACAGATTGGCAGGAGAACCGTGTGTCAGGTGTCCGCCGTCCGCAAGGCTCATACCTAAAACCGTATCGCCCGGCTGAAGCGTTGCCACATAGACGGCAGTATTTGCCTGTGCGCCGGAATGGGGCTGCACGTTAGCGAACTTTGCCCCGAACAGCTTGCACGCACGGTCAATGGCGATCTGCTCCACGATGTCCACGCACTCGCAGCCGCCGTAGTAGCGCTTGCCGGGGTAGCCCTCGGCATATTTATTGGTGAGCACGCTGCCCATAGCAGCCATGACAGCCGGGGAGACGATATTTTCGGAGGCGATCAGCTCCAGATTCCGTCTCTGGCGGGCAAGCTCCTTCTGCATGGCAGCACCGACCTCCGGGTCAGCCTGCTCCACATAGCCGATGGTATCGATCAGATCATTGAACATGGGAAAAACTCCTTTACATTGATTCGGGCAGAAAGCCCGTGCTTTGCCCCCGTATCCCGGAAGCCATACACTTTCATTATACACGATATTGACGAAAAATGCAAGGGGTTTACGGTGGATTTCTGAAAGAACGGAAAAATATTTTGGCGAATCGTTCCGGATAGGGTATTTTCAAGGCAAAACTGCCGGCTTGGGGTAAGCCGGCAGCAGGTATTTTACGAAAGTCCCTCAACGATATACTGCTTGGTCGTGGCAGAAGCGGTCTTGTTCTGCGTCAGCAGATACGCCTGCAGATCGCCGCCGTCCGGTGCTGTGACGGTCACGGTAACGGTGTCGCCGTTGCGCAGCCCCTCTGCCGGTTCCGCCGTGTACACAAGCCCCTGCACCGCTGCACCTGTGGTGGAGAGGGAGATCTTCCCGTCCGGTTCCTTGCCCGTATAGGTGACAGCGATCCCCGAAAACAGGTCGACCTGCTCCGTCCTTTGCAGCCCGGTCACGATAAAAGTGGGGTCTGTATCTTCCACTGTGACACGGTAAGCCTCCTCCAGTGCCGCAATGCCTTCCTCGTCCCATATGAAGATCACCTGTCCGCCGTTGGAAAGGTGGTCAGTCTTGTCCAGTCTGCCGGTCAGGCAGGCAGTCACCTCTGCCGCTGTTGTCCGGATATCGGATTCGGAAGCGTTCTTGTTCAGCCCGAAAGCACGCAGGTTTTCGGCAACCATTCTCTCCGCATCAAAGCGGCTTTCTGCCGTCCCCATGGTACTCTGCCCCGCAAAATCCACACGCAGATAGAGACTCGGGTTAATTTCCGTCCGCCCGAAATTTGTCAGCAGCAGTACGGAAACTGCCACGATCACCACCAGCACTGCCAACGCTATCGGCAAAAACAGTCGGCGTTTTTTCATTGGTATCATCCTTTCCCTAAACAGGTTACTGTTAAAAGTATACCATATTTTTGAAAAGGTGTCAATCTTTTTTCACAAAAAAGGACTGCATACCTCACATATGCAGTCCCTTGTGTCCGTATTAGCTGAAATCAAACTTGAACGGGTCAAAGCTCTTGTATGCCGCAGCATTCCGCTGAACCGTCAGTGCAGCACTCCATTCATCCAGATCCGCCTGAAAATCGGCATCGTATTTGGTGTAATCGGCATTTGTCACCGCAGATTCCCCCCAGAGGTCATCCTCCGTCATGCGCTCCTTGATGTCGTAGCGGACAACCAGATAATAGGTCTCGTCCTCCTCCACGATGAACGGCTTGCCATAGTCCTTTTCCCCGATTTCAAGGAGTTTGTTGTACACATCTTCGCTCGGTGTGTAGGTAATATCCTCCTCGTCCTCGTAGTCCTCCGGGTCAATGATGCTGATGATGTGCTCATTCAGGAATGGAACAGTTTCTGTCTCCGTTTCCGTCTCAGAATCGGCAGTCGTTGTCTCCGTGCCGGTAGTCGTCTCAACTTCCTCGTCCTCTGCTTCGGTGGTCTCTTCAGATTCCTCGTCCTCTGCTTCGGTCGTTTCCTCGGATTCCTCGTCCTCTGCTTCGGTGGTCTCCTCGGATTCTTCATCCTCTGCTTCGGTCGTTTCCTCGGATTCTTCGTCCTCTGCTACAGTAGTCTCTTCATCTTCCTCGTCCGTCTCATCCTCGTCCGCAGTGGTGGTGGTCGCTGTAGTCGTCCGCTTCGTCGTGGTAGCAGCCGCTTCTCCGGTCACACCGGCAGCCGCCTCCGAAACAGAGGTCACATAGTAGTTGTAATCCTCCTGAATATAGTCCATCTCCGTCATGACAGCACCCACGCCGCCGTTGTCCATGGCATCTTCCACACGGTCACGGTATTCTTCCACCATGTCCATCATGTCTGCCTTGCCGTCGGATTTCAGGAGATTGCCTTCGCCGTCCTTGAGGTCAACTGCAACATACTGGCAGCGGATATTGTTCTCCGCATAGTAGTCATACAGCTCGTCCTCGGTGACACCTTCTTCTCCGTCCACGCCGTAGAAGTGCATGAAGAGCATATCGCTCTTGTAGGAAGAAGTCACGATCTTCTCGAAAGATGCTTCACTGATGCCGTTATTCTCATAGGTTGTCTGATTGGACGACCAGTAGTAGTCCATCATCATGCTGATATTGTTCTTGGCATCGGCATCAAGGGTAAGCCCCAGTTCGTCAAATTTCTTCTCCGTTGCCACGAAATTGACGCACATTTCCGTTGCCTTGTCCTGAATCCACGACAGCACGTCCTGCCCCTCTAAGGTTTCCGCCTTGACAGCCTTGAGATCCGTCGTGTCAAGGTCGGGGTTCTCCTCCGCAAGCTGTGAGAGGGCATTATTCAAGGCAGTATTGGCATAATAAATATACACGCCCGCAGGAACTTCATACCCGTCCACGGTCAGTGCCGTTCTGGTATTCATCCCACAGCCGGAGCACGCAGCCGCCAAGCCGACCGCCGTCAGCAATGCCGCAGCTCTTTTGAAAACAGACATAACAAATACCTCCGGAATTTCAGAATGTATGCCCGCTGTACAGTGCAGGGGCAGTCCGTTTCTATTATACTACAATTCCGGAAATAAGTCCATAGTTTTTGCAAAAAAATTCTGGTTTTTCACAGAATTTTCAGAAACCGCTTGCAATCCTTTGTGGAAATATGCTATACTAATAAAAAGAGCATCTCTGCTCCTGAAAGGAATGATGCATTTGAAACGAGCACTGATTACTGGAGCGACCTCCGGCATTGGAAAGGAAATGGCAATTTACCTCCACCGCAAGGGCTGGCAGCTTGTCCTCACGGGGCGCAATGAAATGATGCTGCGGCGCATGGCGAACAAATTCGGCACGGGGACAAAATACATCGCCCTCGACCTTGCAGAACGGGATGCGGCACAGCGGCTGTATGACTTCTGCAAGGGGACAAGGATCGACTTTCTCATCAATAACGCCGGATTCGGAACATTCGGAGCTTTTACGGAGACTTCCCTCGAAACGGAACTGGAACTGATCGACGTGAACATCCGCAGCCTGCACATCCTCACGAAACTGTTCCTGCGTGACTTCGTGAAACGGGATGCCGGAATCATCCTGAATGTCGGCTCGATTGCCGGCTTTGCGGCAGGGCCGCTCCTCAGCAGCTACTACGCCTCGAAAAACTACGTCGTCCGTCTGTCTACTGCCATCCGGGAAGAACTGCGGCAGATGCATTCCCGTGTTCAGGTCTGTGTACTCTGCCCCGGACCGGTGGATACCAATTTCAATGCCCGGACGGGCGTGACCTTTGCCGCAAAACCTGCCGACCCACGCTATGTGGCACAGTATGCCATTGAATGCGCTCTTGCGGGGAAAGCGATCATCCTCCCTACGCTCCCCATCAAACTTGGCTATGCGGCATTGCAGCTTTGTCCCGAAACCATATCCGCTGCCATCCTCTGTCACTTTCAGAAGCAGCGGGAGCCTTTGAAAAAATAAAAAACTGCCCGGTACGCCGTTAAGCGCATCGGGCAATCTATTTATTTGCGGATCTTATCAATATTTTGCTTGAATACTTCGAGCACTTTCGGGTTGAAAACGCCGCACTCGCCGTTGTAGATCATTTCCACTGCCTTTTCGTGGCTGAATGCTGCCTTATACACTCTCGGAGAGGTCAGGGCATCATACACGTCCGCCACGGCAACGACCTGCGACCAGATCGTGATCTCGTCACCTTTCAGACCGTCCGGGTATCCTCTGCCGTCCCAGCGTTCGTGGTGGTGACGGGCAATGTCGTAGCTGTAGTTATAAATATCGCTGTCCATGATGTCCGGAATTTTCTGGAGAATGTCGCAGCCCCTTGTGGTGTGCTGCTTCATGATCTCAAATTCCTCTTTCGTCAGCCTGCCCGGTTTCTGGAGAATATTGTCCGGAATGGCGATCTTCCCCACATCGTGCAGCACCGAAGCGGTCACGATCTTGTCGATCTCCGCCTGCGGCAGGCGGTACTCCGGGTACATTTCGCTGGCTGCATTCATGAGGATCTCCGTCAGACCGCAGATGCGCTTGACGTGTTCACCGGATTCGCAGTCACGGAACTCGATCAGCGTTGCCAGTGTCTCGACCATGGACTGGTTGATCGTCTCAAGGCGTTCCACCTGCTCCTTGACGAGCGCTTCCAGATCATTTCTATGCTTGTAAAGCTCGATCACATTGCTGATCCGGCAGCGCAGAAAGTTCATCAGGAACGGCTTGACAATGACATCCACTGCACCCAAATTATAGGCTTTCATCAGCAGTTCATCCTCGTTGGCAGCCGTGATGATAAACACCGGAATATGCAGCACCATGCCCAGTTCATTCATCTCCTGCAATACAGAGATCCCATCCCGGACGGGCATGATGAGGTCAAGCAGCACGGCGGAAATGGGTTCCCGTTTCAGGATCTCCATTGCCTCCTCGCCGTTCTCTGCCTCTAAGATCGTGTAGGCATCCTTGAATCCCTCTGCCAGTATCGCACGGTTGATCTCCATATCATCTACTACAAGTATCTTTTCCATCGGATGCACCTCCCTTGCCGCATACGGCTACTGATTTTTCCGGATGCAGTCAAGGATCTGCTCCTGCACCGGCAGGATCTCGAGCAGCTTCTGCTTCGCCTTTTCCGGCTCTCCGGCACGGAATGCGACCATCATATCACTATACCCCGCATAGAGCGGTGTCAGCGACAGATTGCCCGTCACGCCTTTCAGGGTGTGGGCGTTGTTCTGTGCTGTTTCCAGATCACCGGCTTCCAGAAACGGCAGCACCTGAACTTTTTCCGCATTGTCAATAAATTTCCCCAGCATTCTCTGATAAAGCCCCGCATTGTTCATAAAACGGGAAAGCGCCTCATCGGTGTTGACGCCTAATGCCTGTAACTCCTCCATCAGTGCCATGATGTTTCCTCCTTAATGCTGTTGTATCTGCTGTTTTCGATTGCTTGCATAATTGCCCCGGAACTGCATATACTACCGGAAACCGAAAGGAGGTCCTATTCATGATCGAACAAGATACCATCCGGCTTCTGCGGGAATGTGATGCAGGGGTAAAAATGGGCGTTTCCGCCATTGAAGAGACCATGCCCTATGTCAGGAGCGAAAAGCTGCGTGAACGTCTGCGCCGGGGGCTTGATGACAATTCCGACATCAAGCACGAACTGAATGCGCTGCTCGACAGCTATCACGACGACGGCAAAGAACCGGCTGCCATAGCCAAAGGTATGTCATGGTTCAAGACCAATGTCAAACTCGCTGTGGACGAATCCGACAGCACCATTGCCGATCTCATCACCGACGGCTGCAACATGGGCGTGAAGTCACTTCACAAGTATATCAACCAATATCAGGCAGCCGACCGTTCTTCCCGGCAGCTCGCTGATAAGCTGGTCAAGGTTGAGGAACGCCTTGCGAATGATATGCGTCCCTTTCTCTGATACGGAGCGGCTTCTGCCGCTCTTTTTTCAGGTCAGGTATTTCTTGAGCGTTTCAAAAAGCTGTTCCATATCAATGGGCTTTGCGGTGTGGTCATTCATGCCGCTTGCCAGTGCTTCCCGCTTATCCTCGTTGAAGGCATTGGCAGTCATGGCAATGATCGGGATATTGGCAAGTTCCGGTTTGCTGAGCTTGCGGATCGCCTTGGTCGCTTCATAGCCGTTCATGATCGGCATCTGTACATCCATCAGGATCAGGTCAAAATAGCCCGGTTCCGACTTTGCCACCATTTCGACCGCATACGAACCATCCTCTGCCGTTTCGACAACAAAGCCGCTTTCGGCAAGAATTTCCTGTGCGATCTCCCGGTTCAGCTCGTTGTCCTCGACCAGCAGAATGCGCTTGCCTTTCAGGCTGACATCCGGCTTGGGAAGAACGGCGTGTTCCACGGTCTCGTCCGGCTTGCCGAGTGCCGACAGCAGGGCATCCCGCAGAGAGGAAACGAAGATCGGCTTGTTGCAGAACGCTGTCACGCCCGCAGCCCTTGCCTCATCCTCAATGCTTGCCCAGTCGTAGGCTGTCAGGATGATAATCGGCACGGTATCGCCGATATCGGCACGAATGCGCCTTGCAATTTCAATACCATTGAAATCCGGCAGCTGCCAGTCAATGATATACGCATCAAATTCATCCCCCAGTTCGCAGGCGTGCTTGGCGTGAAGCACTGCCTCCCGCCCGGACATCGTCCAGTCTGCCCGCAAACCGAGCTGCACAAGCATTTTGGCAACGCTGTCGCAGATCGTGTAGTCATCGTCCACCACCAAAGCGTGCAAGCCCTCCAGTTCCTTGACCGGCTCGACTTTCTTGCGTTCGGACTGGAGACGAAGCTCTAAATGGAGAATGAACTCCGTGCCCTTGCCCTGTTCGCTCTTCGCCTCGATCGTGCCGCCCATCATGTCAACGATGTTCTTAGCGATCGCCATGCCCAGACCCGTACCCTGAATGCCGCTGACGGTGGAATTCTGCTCCCGCTCAAACGGCTCGAACACGTGCTTGAGAAATTCCGGGCTCATGCCGATGCCGGTGTCCTTGACACGGATCTCATACGCTGCATAGCCCTCCGGCGCACCGGGTTTCTGCTGGAAAATCAGGGAAACCGACCCGCCTGCCGGGGTAAATTTAATGGCATTGCTCAACAGGTTCAGCAGCACCTGATTCAGGTGAAGCCTGTCGCAGTAAACGTCTTCGTCAATGACATCAATGGTGTCAATATAGAAATTGAGCTGGTTGGCATTGATCTGACTTTGCAGGATATTCCGCAGGTCGTGGAGCATATCCGGCAAGCTGCACTCGGTTTCCTCAATGTCCACCCGTCCGCTTTCGATACGGCTCATGTCCAGTACATCGTTGATCAGACTGAGCAGGTGATTACTGGACGAAAGGATTTTGGAGAGATAGTCCTGTATGCGCTCCTTATTGTCGATATTGGTCGCTGCCAGTGTAGCATAGCCGATGATCGCATTCATAGGCGTGCGGATGTCGTGGGACATATTCGAGAGGAACATGGTCTTGGCACGCTCGGCGTTTTCGGCTTTGATCAGACGTTCTTCGAGGACAGCCTTTTCGAGTGTGACATTGGTGTTGCGGATCGTCCAGACAAGGAATGCGATCATGATGAGGAACTCAATGCCGATCATCGTCAGGCAGGTACGGCGGGTGCTGTACACGTTGACAAGGACTTCCTTCTCCGGTACAGAAATACAGATCGTCCAGTTGCTGCCAAACAGCGTACCGTCGTCCGTTTTCTCCTTGGTAACCATCGGCTCGTAGTAGAAATAGAGATACTCCCCTGCCGTCTTGGAATAAAAGACGGAATAACCGGGTTCGCCGTTCTGGAATTTCTCCCGGATCTTTTCCGGGCTGTCGCCGTCCTTGGTTTTCCCGCCGCCAAAATCCGCCACGCTGCCCATTTCATTGTGCAGCGTATCCATGAGAAATTCGCCCGTGTTCTGGTCGATCAGGTAAATATCCACATTCCCGTTGTAGACATCGTCCGCACTCAGCAGCTGCGGCAGGTCTTCGAGCGCCGTCGAGGAATAGAGCATTCCGACTGTCTTGCCGTTCTTTTCGATCGGCACAAAATGGCGGATGACCATTCTGCCGTTGTCCATGACATTCGGCATCTTTTCGGAGACATACTCGCCTTTCTTTGCCTCCTCCTCAAAGGACAGCTTTCCGGACACATCCATGATAAAATGTTTCCCGGAGATCAGCATATCATCAGGCAGCAGCAGATTCAGCGACATGGTCGGTGTGATATTGTCGTACTCGTCAATGATCGCCGCTAAATTCTCGTAGTCATACGATCCGTCATCCTGCGTCTCAATGGTGATGACCCCGGCAAGGGAATTGAGAATATCGCTGTCACGCTGTAGCTTGTCGCAGATGTCAGCTGTCAGCATATTCACGACATCGCTCATCCGTTCATAGCCCCGCTGTTTGGTCGTGTAGGAAATGCGGGCATACGCCCCTGCCATGACAGCAGAGGTCAGCAGCATTACAATGATTGCCACTACGATATTTTTTTCCCTGAGCTTATTTTTATTTTTTTGTGCGGTATCTTTTTTCGGTTGTTTTGTCATATTCTTACCCCCACAACAGCCGTCCGGAGACAGCTGACCGTAAAAGTGAAACGTTGTCTCTTCTATTATAAACAATTTCGGAAAATATGTCAAGAGGGAAAGCCTGTTTTTCTGTAAAACTGTCATTCAGCACAAAAACTGATCATATAAAATGCAGATACAAACGGCAGGAACAGCGCAATATGCCGTTCCTGCCGTGGATCTTATTTCCAGTCCTGCTGCCGCAGGATATTGTAGCAGATCTTGCCGCTGGTGGTCTTGGGGAGTTCTTTCGTGAAAGCGATCACCCTCGGGTATTTGTAGGGCGCAGTGCGTTCCTTGACAAAGGTCTGAAGTTCTTTTTTCAGCTCCTCGGTCGGTTCGTAGCCCTCACACAGCACGACAGTCGCCTTGACAAGCTGTCCCCGTTCCTCGTCCGGAACACCGGTAATAGCACACTCCAGCACTGCCGGGTGCTGAATGAGTACGCTCTCCACCTCGAACGGTCCGATGCGGTAGCCGCTCGACTTGATGACATCATCCACACGCCCGATGTAGTAATAATACCCGTCCTCGTCAAAATATGCCGTATCGCCCGTATGATACAAGCCGTTGCGCCAGTAGCGTTCGTTGGCTTCCTCGTTGTTCAGGTAGCAGATGCAAAGCGTTTCAGGCATCCGCTCTCTTGTGTCAATGCAGATCTCTCCCTGTTCGCCTGCCTTGACCGGGTTCTGGCCGGCATCTACGAGTACCACTTTGTACAGCGGATTCGGCTTGCCCATAGAGCCACGTTTCGGCTGCATCCCGTCAAAATTGCCGATCACAAGCGTCGTCTCGCTCTGCCCGAAGCCCTCCATGATCTCCAGTCCGGTCGCTTCATGGAACAGGCGGATGATCTCCTCCTGCAAAGCTTCTCCCGCTGTGGAAGCGTGCTTCACGCTTGCGAATGCCTCCCGGCGGATCCCGGTCTTTGCCATCAGCCGGTACAAAGTCGGCGGTGCGCAGAACGTTGTCACCTGATACTTTTCCAGCACCTGCATCATCTGTTCCGCATGGAAGCGCTCAAACTCATAGACCATAACTGCCGTACCGCACAGCCACTGTCCGTAGATCTTCCCCCACGAACATTTTGCCCATCCGGTGTCCGCAACGGTCAGGTGCAGTCCGTCATTCTGTACACAGTGCCAGTAGGCAGCTGCCACGATATGCCCCAAAGGATAGGAGTAGGTATGCACTGCCATTTTCGGGTTTCCGGTCGTGCCGGATGTGAAGTAGATCAGGAACTGATCGGAAATGTGGGTCGGCACACGTTCCAACCGTTCCGGATAGGCATCTAATTTGTCATCGATCCGGGTAAAGCCCTCACGTTCTGCACGGACGGTGAACAGCTTCGGCTTCTGCGGCGTTTCCGCAGCAGCTTCCCGGATGCGTTCGCACAGATCCTCACTCTCTGCCGAAATGATCGCCCGGATGTCCGCCGCCTGAATGCGGTAGGTGATGTCATGGGTCCGCAGCATATGCGTTGCCGGAACGAGCACCGCACCGATCTTGTGCAGTGCCGTGGCAATATACCAGTACTCGTAGTGCCGTTTGAGCATGACAAGCACCCGGTCGCCCTTGCGGATGCCCTGTTCCATCAAGTAAGCCCCCGCCTGCGAGGACAGCCTTGCCACGTCCCCGAATGTCAGCATTTTTTCATTGCCCGCTTCATCGCACCACTGAACGGCACGCTTGCCGGGCTCTTCATCGGCAATGATGTCTACCACGTCATAGCCGAAGTTGAAATTCTCCTCATAGTGCAGTGTAAAATCTTTCATCTGCCCCTTTTCATCAAAGGTGGTCGTACTGTATCTGTGAAATAATGGTTCCATCGCAACTCACTCCCTACCCGTCAGGAACGACGGTTTTTCTCCTCAAAATTACCAAATTTCCGGAATCTCCGGTATCTCTGCGCCAGCAGTTCCTCCTCGGAAAGTCCGCACAGTTCATCCAGTGCTGCCGAAAGCTGTGCCTTCATGGCACGGCACATCACCGGGAAATTTTCAAAATTCTCCGGAATGACATCCTCTGCCACCCCAAAAGCCTGCATATCATCCGCCGTAATGTGCAGACAGTCCGCTGCCTTTGCGACATTCTCCGGGTTGGATTCTTTCCAGAGGATGCTTGCACAGCCCTCCGGAGAAATGACGGAATACACGGCATTTTCCAAGATGAACACCTTGTTGGCGCTTGCCAGTGCCAGTGCGCCGCCGCTGCCGCCTTCCCCGATGACGACAGAAACGACCGGGGTACGCAGCCCCATCATTTCCATGATGTTTTCTGCAATTGCCTGTCCCTGTCCCCGTTCTTCGGCATCTGCCCCCGGGTAAGCACCCAGTGTATCCACAAAGCAGATGACCGGACGGTGGAACTTCTCCGCCTGCTTCATCAGGCGCAGTGCCTTGCGGTAGCCCTCCGGCTTGGGACAGCCGAAATTCCTTGCCATACGGCTTTGCAGGTCAGTGCCTTTCTCCATGGCAATGAATGTCACCGGACGCTTGTCAATGAAACCAACACCGCCCATGATCGCCAGATCATCCCCGAAACGGCGGTCTCCGTGCAGTTCCAGCGGCAGCTCGAAAATTTCTTTCACATAGGCTGCCCCGGTCGGTCTGCCGTTCTTTCTTGCGGTTTTCAGCTTTTCATAGGAAACCATACTCACACGCTCCTTTTATGGATGATCAGCAGCTCGGAAAGCGTATCCCGCAGCTCACTGCGCTGCACAATGGCATCAACAAAGCCATGCTCCAGTAAAAATTCTGCACTCTGGAAATTATCCGGCAGCTGGCTCTTGGTCGTCTGCTCTACCACACGCCGCCCGGCAAAGCCGACCAGCGCCCTCGGTTCGGCAAGGATGATATCGCCCTGCATCGCAAAGCTTGCCGTCACGCCGCCCGTGGTCGGGTCGGTCAGCACCGTGACATACAGCAGCCCGGCGTTGCTGTGGTTCTTGACCGCACCGCTGACTTTTGCCATCTGCATCAGGGAGATGATACCCTCCTGCATTCTTGCACCGCCGGATGCGGTAAAGCCGATGACCGGCAGCCCGTTTTCCGTGGCATATTCAAACAAGCGGGTGATCTTCTCGCCCACCACAGAACCCATGCTCGCCATCATGAATTTGGAATCCATCACGAACACCGCACAGGCATTGCCGTCGATCTCCGCAGTACCGCAGACAACGGCTTCCTCCTCCTTGGTGGTCGATCTTGCCTTGTCGAGTTTTTCCTGATAGCCCGGAAATTCCAGAAAATTCTTACTGGTCAGCCCCGTACACAGTTCGTGGAAACTCTTCTTGTCCACGGTCAGCCGGATCCTGTCCCTTGCCCCGAGACGGTAGTAAAATCCGCAATTCGGGCAGATATAGAAATTCTTGACTAAATTATATTCCGTATCCTCATGTCCGCACTTCTTACAGGTGATCTTCGCCGAACCGCTCACTTTTTGCAGCACATCATTGAACAATCCCATGCCTACGCCTCCTTATCCACCAGTGCAAAGGAAAATTCCGCCTTGACGGCAAGCTTGCCGTTGACGCTGCCCTTTCCCTCACAGAAATAGAACGCACCCTTGCTGCGGGTGATCGTGCATTCCGTCTCGTAGGTATCACCGGGCTTGACGGGCGCACGGAATTTCACCTTGTCCAGACTTGTGAAGAAAGGGGTCTTCCCCTCTGCCGTCCCCGCAAGGAGCACACAGGCAGACTGCGCCAGAATTTCACACAGGATCACGCCCGGCACGACCGGGTTGCCCGGAAAATGTCCTTTCAGAAACCATTCCTCTCCGGTAATATGCAGCTTGCCGTGTGCCGTGCCGTTCTCTTCCGTCACTTCATCGAGCAGCAGCATATTGTCCCGGTGCGGAATGATCTGCATGATCTCTTCCCTGTTCATAGGCTCACACCTTTCTGAATGCAATGACGGCATTGTGTCCGCCGAAGCCCAGATTCGAGGACAGGGCAACATCCAGCTCCGTCTGTACAGCCGTGTTCGGCGTGTAGTCAAGGTCAAGCTCCGGGTCGGGTTCGCTGTAGTGAATGGTCGGCGGTACGGTGTTATTCAGCAATGCCAGTACACAGGCGATCGCCTCGACAGCACCCGTTGCGCCGAGCATATGCCCGGTCATGGATTTCGTGGAGCTGATGTGGAGCTTGGCAGCATCTGCCCCAAAAGCCCGTTTCAGTCCGACCGTTTCGGTCTTGTCATTGAGGGGTGTGGAGGTGCCGTGTGCATTGACATAGACCTTGGCAAGGTCTGTTCCCTCCGGCAAAGCCTCGGCGAATGCCCTTGCCACCTGTTTTGCCTCCGGGTCGGGGGCAGTGACATGGTAGGCATCGCAGGTCGCACTGTAGCCGACTATCTCAGCTAAGATCTGCGCCCCTCTTGCCACGGCGTGTTCATATTCCTCCAGTACCAGCGCCCCTGCGCCCTCTGCCATGACAAAGCCGCTTCTGCGCTTGTCAAAGGGGGTGCAAGCGGTCTCCGGGTCGTTGGAATCGGAAAGTGCCTGACAATTGCCGAACCCTGCCACGCACAGCGGCGTGATCGCAGCCTCCGAACCGCCGCAGATCATCGCATCCGCATAGCCGTGTGCGATCGTCCGGTAGCCCTCCCCGATCGCTGTCGTACCTGTGGCACAGGCAGTCGAAACGGCAGTACACGGTCCGTATGCCTTGTGGGCAATGGCGATATTGCCGGCAGCGATGTTGTAGATCATTTTCGGGACGAAATGGGGGGAGACTTTGCGTTCGCCCTTTTCGAGCAGATTCTGGTGATCCTGCATCAGCGTTTCAATGCCGCCGATCCCCGAACCAAAGCACACGCCAAGCCTTTCTCCGTCCAGTGTCCCTG
Source organism: uncultured Clostridia bacterium (assembly GCA_947629905.1). Classification (GTDB taxonomy): domain Bacteria; phylum Bacillota; class Clostridia; order Oscillospirales; family Ruminococcaceae; genus UBA3855. The sequence goes on along the minus strand of CANRFM010000010.1, from coordinate 11,461 downwards.
CAATGCCGCTCTGCTGCATTGCCTCTTCAGCAGCAGCAAGGGCATACAGAGTAAAGAGGTCGGTCTTGCGGGCAAAGGGCTTGCCGAACCGCTCCGCTGCATCAAAATTCTTTACCTCTCCGGCAACCTTGTGCCGGGATTCCGAAACATCAAAACGGGTGATAATGTCAATGCCATTCTGCCCGGCAAACAAAGCATCCCGGAACGCCGTGACGCTGTTGCCGATGGGATTGACGGTACCCATACCTGTGACGACTACTCTTCTCATGTATGCTGCCTCCTGCATTTTTGTTAATGATTTTTGAATTCCAATTAAATTACATTGCCATACCGCCGTCAATGCGGATGACTTCCCCTGTAATATAATCCGACATGGGAGAAGCTAAGAACAGTGCCAGCTCTGCGACTTCCTCCGGCTTGCCGAAACGTCCCATGGGAATGGCTTTTTTCAGCTCCGCATTGTCCTGAAATGCGGTCGTCATGCTCGTGGCAATAAAACCGGGTGCAATGGCATTGACGGTCACGCCCCGGGAAGCCAGTTCCTTCGCTGTAGATTTGGTCAGCCCGACGATGCCTGCCTTGGAGGCAGAATAATTCGCCTGCCCTGCATTCCCGAACAGTCCGGAAACGGAACTGATGTTGATGATCTTGCCGTACCGCTGTTTCATCATGGTGCGGTAGAATTGCTTGGTCATGTAGAATGCCCCCTTGAGGTTGACATCTACCACGGCATCAAAATCGGCTTCGCTCATTTTCAGGATGAGATTATCTCTGGTAATACCTGCATTATTGACAAGAATATCCACCCTGCCAAAATCGGTCAGGATCTGCTTGCAGGTCTCTGCGACCTGTGCACTATCGGCGACATTGCACTGATACGTGCGGCAGGTCACGCCGAGGGCAGAGATCGCTTCGGCTGCGGGGGCTGCCTTTTCGGGGGGGCAAACGTCCACAATGGCGACCGCTGCACCGTTTTCGGCAAGCTTCTTGGCGATCTCAAAGCCAATGCCCTGCGTGCCGCCGGTCACAACGGCAGTTTTTCCTTTCAGCATGATGTGCCCTCCTTTATGGCAGAAACGGCGGTTTCCAACGTTTCCATATCTTCCACGTGGAAAACCTTTGCTTCCGGCAAAATCTGTGAGATCAGCTTTTGCAGCGTTGTGCCGACACCTGTTTCCACGAAAGTATCAAACCCGTCCTCAGCCATGCGGCGGATGATCTTCACCCACTGTACCGGGTGGTCGATCTGCCGGAGCATCGTTTCCTTGGGGTCGCCCTCGTAGGGGGCTGCAGTGTAATTGGCATAGACAGGCACCTGTTCCGGCTGCCGGATGTTGAATACTTCAAGTGCCTTGCCGAACGGCTCGACTGCCGGTGTCATATACGGCGAATGGAATGCACCGCTGACAGCAAGCATCACGCCTCTGCCCTTTACGGCTTTCACATCCTTGGCAAGGGCTTCGAGCTGTTCCTTGTCACCGGAAAAAACAAGCTGCATCGGGGAATTGTAATTGACCGGGAAGATCTTGTCATAGGGCTTTGCCAGTTCTTCCGCCTGTTCGGACGGAATTTTCACGACAGCCATCATGGATGCTTCCACACCCTCGGATGCCTTTGCCATTGCCGCACCACGCTGCATGGCGATCTGAAAGCCCTCCTCAGCCGAATAAGCCCCGCCGACTGCGAGTGCCGGAATTTCCCCGAGTGAAAATCCTGCCACGCCGTCCGGTGTGATGCCCTTTTCTGTCATTGCCATAGCGGCTGCCATGTCGGCTAAATACAGGCAGGGCTGTGTGTTTTCGGTCTGCTTCAGTGCTGTGCCGTCTCCGGTGAAACACTGCTCCAGTGTACCGGGGCGGAGCGCTTCCGCTCTGTCATACAGTGCCTTGACGGCAGGGATATTTTCATAGAACGCCTGCCCCATGCCGACGTGCTGTGCACCCTGTCCGGAAAAGACAAATGCTATTTTACCCATGCTGCTGCTCCTTTCAGGCAGGCTTCTGTCTCCTGCATGATCTCCGTGAGGATCTCCTCACAAGTCTGCTCCCGGTTCACCATGCCGGCGATCTGTCCGGCAAGCACGCTGCCCTCTTTCACGTCACCGTCCACGGCTGCCTTGCGGAGTGAACCCGCACCAAGGTCGGCAACGGATTCCGGTGTTGCATCCGGAGCGTACTCCATTTTGACGAAATTCCGGGTAAAGCTGTTCTTGATGCCCCGGCAGGTATTGCCGCCGAACCGTCTGCCCGTCACCTGTGTGGAAATATCCTTGGCAGAAAGCACCATGTCCTTGTAATTCTGGTGTACGCCGCACTCCTTTGCCACGAGGAAACGTGTGCCCATCTGCACACCCTTTGCCCCGAGCATCAAGGCAGCGGCAATGCCCCTGCCGTCCCCGATACCGCCTGCGGCAAGCACGGGAATGTTCACGGCATCCACGACCTGCGGCACGAGTGCCATGGTCGTCAGCTCCCCGATGTGGCCGCCGGACTCCTGCCCTTCAGCAATGACGGCATCTGCGCCGGCACGTTCGCTCTGCTTTGCCATTGCCACGGAAGCAATGACCGGAACGACCTTGATACCGGCATCTTTCCACATCTGGATATAGGGTGCTGCACTGCCTGCGCCGGTCGTGACGACAGCAGGCTTTTCCTCTGCACATACCTTTGCGCAGTCAGCCGCAAAGGGGCTCATCAGCATGATATTCACGCCGAAGGGCTTATCTGTAAGACTTTTTGCAAGTCGGATCTGTTCTCTGACATAATCTGCATTCGCATTCATAGCCGAAATGATACCCAGACCGCCGGCATTGGAAACCGCTGCGGCAAGTTTGCCGTCAGCGATCCAAGCCATGCCGCCCTGAAATACCGGGTACTGAATGCCCAGCAAGTCACAAATAGGCGATGTGATCATTGTCTTATGCCTCAGCTGCCAGCTTCTCGACAGCTTCGATCAGCTTGCCGACCGTGTTCAGCTCCGGAGACGGTGTGAACTCAATGCCGAACTCATCTTCGAGATCCATTGCCATCTCTGTCATGTCGAGAGAATCGATGCCCAGATCGGCAAACTTGGTCTCAAGGGTGATCTCAGATGCGTCGGTGTCGGTAGCCTCTGCCAGCATAGCGATGATTTTTTCCTTTACCATTGTCTTTTCTCCTTTTTTGTGATAGAATATATGTGTACCGGAAAATTCCGGGTACGCCCTTAATACGTCAAGAGGCAAGCCATATCGGAAAGCCCGCCGCCGAATGCGCAGAGGATCAGCTTGTCGCCACGCTGGATCTTGCCGCTTTCTTTCAGTTCGTGGAGTGCGATCGGCACGGAGGCGCTTGACGTGTTGCCGTACCGGTCGATGTTCGCAAACATCTTGGACGGGTCAATGCCCAACCGCTTGCTTGCGAAATCGATAATGCGCAAATTTGCCTGATGCGGCACGATATAGGCAATATCGTCCATGGTCAGGTGGTTGCGTTCGAGCAGGATCGTAATATCTGCCACAAGGGCATTGACCGCATACTTGAACGTCTCCTGCCCCTGCATATGGATATAGGGGGAATCCTGTTCCCTGTGGAAGAACGGGGAACAGCCAATGGTGTGGGGGATCTTGATGACATCATCCCCGCCCTTGACATTGCAGACGGAATCAAGGTAGCCGCTGCCACGTTCGAGCACGGCTGCACCTGCACCGTCGCCGAAGATCACGCAGGTGCTCCGGTCTGCCCAGTCAAGGATACCGCTGATGCGCTCACAGCCGACCACGAGAATTTTCTGGTATTCCGGATGAAGTGCAAAATAGGCTGCTGCCGTCTCCAGCAGATAGAGGAATGCGGCACAGGCGGCATTCAGTTCCATTGCCGGACAGGCCGCCCCGAGGTAATGCTGGATCATGCACGCTGTGGACGGTGAGGAAGTCTCCCCGCTGACGGTTGCCGACAGGATCATATCTATGTCTGCCGCTGTGCAGCCTGCATCGTCCAGTGCTGCCTGTGCTGCCTTTGCGCCCATTTCGGAAGTGAATTCGTTCTCGGAAATGCGGCGTTCCCTGACACCGACCCGCTTGGAGATCCACTCGTCCGAAGTCTCTACGATCTGTGACAGGTCATCATTTGTCACAGCCCGTGGCGGCACATACATTCCGGTGCCTAAGATACGAAAACTCATTTTACTGCCTCCCAATGATTTAGTGTCCATGCATTTAGTAACAGTTGGACAGGGATTTGTTACAGCGTCACCTGCCAAATTATTGAATTTTTTTACTGCCATTTTTGTGAAAAATCACGAAGTCCGCTGCTGTAATATTACAGCCGTTCGTGTGACTAACCAGACAGAAGCCCGAAAGGGTAATCCAAAGAAAGCTGAGGTGTAGAATGAAACAGGAATTTGAAGCCCTTTATCAGGAATACTTTCCCCGCATCTACGCCTTTCTCTTTAAGCTGACCGGAAGCCGTGACCTTGCCGAGGAGCTGACACAAGAGACCTTTTATCAGGCGTTCGTGTCGTTCTATCGGTTCAAGGGGGACAGTGATGTGTTCACATGGCTTGCCTCCATTGGCAAGCATACCTATTATCATTATCTGCGCCGGAACAAACGGCTGCTGCATACCGGAAACGCCGAACAGCTCTTAGATGCACAGGAGAGCAGCACGACCGAACATTTGGCGGAAACCGTGGAAAAACGGGTGCTGGCAGAAAATACCCGGCAGGCGCTCCTTACTCTGCCGCAGAAGTACCGGGATGTCATGATTTTGCGTGTTTATGCGGACATGAGCTATGCGCAGATCAGCGATGCGCTGCATATCAGTGAAAATTCCGCCCGTGTCATTTATTACCGGGCTAAGAAAATGTTGATGGAGGCTATTCAGGATGAGTATGACTTGTAAAATTGCAATGGATTTGGCAGAACTGTATCAGGCAGATCTTGTCAGTGCGGAGAGTGCCGAAGCGATTCGCTCCCACCTGAAAACCTGTCCTGCCTGCCGTCAGTATTACAGGACCTTTGACGCTGTCCGCAGACAGCAGCCGAACATTGATGTTCAGCCGGACGGCATGGAAGAAATGCAGGCAAAGCTCTATGCCGATCTGTCCCGGAAACTGCGCCGCCGGAGATTCTTTGAGATCGTCGGCACAAGCGCTGCCATTGGGGCAGGCTCAATTATGCTGGTCGTCGGACTGATGATGATGAACCATTCTGCCCTTCTCCGGAAAGAGGTCTGACGTGCTGCACATCTACTGCGGTGACGGCAAGGGCAAGACCACTGCCGCCCTCGGTTTGGCGCTGCGTGCTGCCGGAAGCGGGATGCGGGTCTGTATCATCCAGTTCCTGAAGGGCGCACCGACCTCGGAACTGCACACCCTTGCCCGTATCCCGGAGATCACCGTAAAACGCTGCGACCGGGATTATGGCTTTACGTTCTCCATGGATGAGACAACGAAAGAACAGCTTACCGCCTGTCACAACAGGCTGCTCGAATATGCCATGTGGTGCGACTGCGATCTGCTGATCTTGGATGAATTTTTTCCTGCCTACACGCAGAACCTGCTCGACCGCACGCTGGCGGCACGGTTGGTGTTCGGGTGGCAGAAAGAAATCGTCCTCACCGGGCGTGACCCCGACGAGAGCTTTCTTGCCCGTGCGGATTATGTCAGCGAGATCCATGCCGTGAAACACCCCTACACGAAAGGCATTTCTGCCCGTGAGGGAATCGAATTTTAATGCATTCTAAAAAAAGCACCCCGGTACGCTGTACCGGAATGCTTCTGTTGGAGCGTGCCTGAAGGGACTCGAACCCCCGACCTACTGGTTCGTAGCCAGTCACTCTATCCAGCTGAGCTACAGGCACATCTGCTCAACAAATAGTATTATACCACACTCTGCTCCGTTTGTCAAGGGTTTTTTCGGAAAAATTTCCGAAAAGAGAAACCCCCTCACGGAAGAGGGGGTGGCTGTTCAGTTCTCGTCCGGTTCGAGGAGCGCATAGCCCTCGTCCTCACGGCGGTAAACGACATTGATGCCGCCTGTCGCAGCGTTGCGGAACAGGAAGAAATTGTGCCCGAGCATATCCATCTGGAGAATTGCTTCCTCGGTGGTCATCGGGCGCAGGTGGAATTTCTTGGTACGGATGAGGGTGATGTCTGCCTCCTCCACGGTATCCTCGAACTCCTGCTTGAAGGCGCTGTCCTTGAGCCGCTTTTCGAGACGGGTCTTGTTCCGGCGGATCTGGCGGATGATCTTGTCAATGGCTGCATCGAGCGCATCGTTCTTATCTGCGGCAGTCTGCTCCGCACGGTAGAGCATCTGATCATAGCGGACGGTCAGCTCCAGAACGACCTTGCCTTTCTGCTCGGTGAGCATGAGCTTGGCATCGGCTTCGTTTCCGAAGAACTTGTCCAGCTTGGCATCGAGGCGTTTCTGTGCGTGTTCGGTAAATGCCTGAGAGATCTGCATTTTTTTACCATTTACTGTAATTTTCAAAGTGGGTTCCTCCTTCTGCACGGATCGCTCCGTCTTGATAGAAATAGTATAACATATTTTCCAAAAATTTTCAAGTCTTTTTTGAAAATTTATTAAAAATAATAAAAACCCGCTTTAAGATTTCCTTAATGCGCCGAAACGGCTTGCAGGATCTGTCAAAATATACTATAATAGTAAATACACTTCATGTAAAGGAGCTGATCTTGTGTCGGAACTGCTTTCCTACCTGAAATCTCTTTCTATCCCCGATCTTGTGCTGTGTGCGGCAGCGGTCGTGATTTTGGATCTGTTCGCACTGGCGATCATTCTTGCCGTCAACCGGGAGAGCAAACTCTGCCGGAAACGCTGGCACAAGGTCAGCAGCGGTCTGGAACTGCGCATCTGGGACAAACGCTATCCCCTTGAGGCGGATGAAATTCTGCTCGGACGGCATATTTCGGCAGACATCCGGCTGGCGGATTCATCTGTTTCCCGCTATCATGCGGTCATGACCGTTTCCAACGGGGTGTGGAGCATTTCCGACTTAAATTCCAAAGGCGGCACGTTTGTCAATGGCAAGCGGGTGCAGCAGGCAAGGCTTGCCCCCGGCGACAGCGTAAAGCTTGGCAATGTGCAGTTCTACCTCGTTCCGGAAACCGCCCCTGTCAAGAAAAGAAGGTGAGACTTTGTTCAAAAACGGACTTTCCTATACGGGTACAATTATTTTAATGCTCCTGACACATATTTCCATGCTTGGCATTGTACTGGTGCGCAGCACGATAGAGGACCCGAAAGAATTTCTCCTGCTCGTGTTAGCGGTACTGGGACTGGATATTGTCGGTATTGTGGCATTTGCCTGCTACCGGCAGATGACCTACACCCTCGATCTGATGCTGCTGTGTATCCTCAATATGAGTCTGATCTACCAGTCCTGTTTCGGGCATATCGGGCTTTCGGTGAAGCACCTGCTGTTCTGTGTCATGTCGCTTGTCGCCTGTGAGGTCGGTTTTCTCCTCACCCGCAACCATGAATGGATCCGCAAACAGAAAAAATACATCTACATCCTCATCTTCCTGCTGATGTTGGCGGTCGTGTTCCTCACCAACAAGGAGCGGAAATGGATCGTGATCGGCAGCATCTCCATTCAGCCGTCCGAATTTATCAAGCCCTGCTTTGTGCTGGTCTGTGCGGCTTCCATTGTGGAACTGCACAAGAAGCTGAAGATCCTGTTCTTCTACGTCTCCAAAGACACTCTCTGCCTGTGCGGTTTCACGCTCGTGATCTTAGCCATGCAGTGGTGGTGTCATGATTTAGGCAGCCTGCCGACCTTTGCGGCGGTGTTTGCCTGTGCGCTGGTCTGCCGGCTGTGCTATCCCCGTGCCAAAATCAACAAATCCGCCATTGCTGCCATGTGCGTGGCGGCTGTGATCGTGCTGATCGCTGCATGGTCGCTTGCGCCTGCCTACGTACAAAGGCGGCTGCACGTGGACATCTGGGCAGATCGCTATGGGGACGGCTATCAGCAGTGTGAAGCCCTTATCGGCGTGGCAAGGGGCGGCTGGCTCGGGCTGGGACCGGGCAATGGCAAGCTCTGCCATGTATTTGCCTACGAATCGGACATTGTGTTTACAACGATCTGCGAGGAATGGGGCTTGCTGTATGCAGGCATTACGGTGCTGATCATCCTCATCATGCTTTCGACCTGCCTGATGAATCCCCCGAAAAGCTATTACCATGCAACCATGACGGCAGGGGTGGTGGCTGTCTTTTTAGCGCAGATGGCGCTGAATATCTTCGGGTCGTGCAACCTGATCCCGTTCACGGGTGTTACGCTGCCGTTCATTTCGCAGGGGGGCAGTTCCATGATCACCTGCGGGTTTTTAGTGGGTATGCTCAAAGCCGGGCAGTCACCGCTGTTTCACCATACACTTTCCGGCAAAAAAGCAAAAGTACCCCGTGAAAGGAGGCAGACCGCATGAAAAGCATCCGCAGAGGGCAGCACCTCATCACGATCATGCTGCTGCTGTTTCTGGTTCTGTTCGGGGTTCTGATCTACAAACTGCAATCGGAGGCAAGCTTTTATATTTCCCACTCGGACAATGCTTCGCTCGGGCTGGTCTATGACCGGAAAGGGGATGTGCTGTTTGACCCGAAGGCTTCTGCCGAAACGTATGGGGCAGATCATTTTCTGGACGTGGGAAATCTCATCGGCGATGACTCCCGGCAGATGACGAATACGATCGTAGCGCAGAACAAGGGGCTGCTGACGAATTTCAGCTTTCTGCTCGGCGAACAGCAGGACGGCAAGGCTGCCATTTACTGCACGCTCGACCACGCTGTCAACCGGAAAGTCTATGATGCGTTCGGCAGGAAAAACGGCTGTGCGGTCGCCTATAATTACGTGACAGGTGAAATTTACGTCTGTCTGAGCAAGCCGAGTGTGAACATTCTCAACCACTACAGCGACTTGGAAACCCTCGAAACGGGCAGTCTGCTGTGCAAGGTCTTTTACCCGACTGTGCCCGGCTCAACACAAAAGATCGCAACCACCGCCGCAGCCCTCGAAACAATGGGTTATGATGCGGTCATGGCAAAACGGTTTTCCTGTGCGGGCAGTTACACGAACCTGACCGGAGAGGTCATCCGCTGTCACCATGCTGCCGGACACGGGGAACAGGACATTGTGCAGGCTTTTGCCAATAGCTGCAACCCGTTCTTTGCACAGCTTGTAGAGGACAATGGCTGGACACTGGACAACATCGAAAACTTCTACAAGCGAATGGGCTACCGGGTCAATGAAGAGGGCGAACAGGGGTACTTCGACATCAACGGCATCAGTGCCTACACGGCTTCGACCACGCTGACAGACAAAAGGGATTTCAACACCCAATGGGGGTGCATGGGGCAGGGCGAAACGCTCGCCAGTCCGCTTCAGCTCATGGTCTGGCAAAGTGCCATTGCCAACCAGACCGGCACGTGTACACTGCCGCACCTGATCGACCACGCAACTGACGTGAAAGGCACCATTACCGCACAAGCGCAGACGGCATACGGCACGAACATGTTTGCGGCACAGACAGCTTCTGAGGTGCGGGAGATCATGCTGGACAACGGACGGGAACATTACGCCGGTCTGCTGCCCGGTACGGAAGTCGGTGTCAAAAGCGGCACGGCGCAGGTGGAGAACGGCGACAAGGAAAATTCACTGCTGACGGGCTTCGTCAACGATCCCAATTTTCCGGTGGCATTCTGCATTGTCATTGAAGACCGTGTCTCCGGAGAGGTGAGCACAAGCGATATTGCTTCGGTGCTTCTACAGCGGCTCAAAGAAGCCCTATAAACAGAAGAGATCTCCCCTCACCATCAGGTAAGGGGAGATCTCTTCTGCGCTGAGATCAACAGCCTTAACGTACAACATCCGTTTTTGTACTGCACATTGAAATGCGCAAACAAAAGCCCATCTTTCCCGCATGGATCACTGTTTCAGTCCAGCTTTCTCCATAAACTCCTGTTCCGTCATATTTGCTTGTTGTGCAGCCTGCGTAATGGTGAGAAGTCCTTTCCTTACCAGATCGGTCAATGTTGAAAGGATGCCTTCGGCTCTGCCCTCAGCTCTGCCTTTCGCCATGCCTTCAGCCATACCTTCAGCCATGCTTTCGGCTTTCAAATCTTCGATTGCTTTACACATATCAACCTCTCTCCTCTCTTTCTACTTCCTTTACTGCTTCAGTCCAGCTTTCTCCACAAACTCCTGTTCCGTCATATTTGCTTGTTGCGCAGCCTGCGTAATGGTGAGCAGCCCTTTCCTTACCAGATCGGTCAATGTTGATAGGATGCCCTTAGCCATGCCTTCAGCCATACCTTCGGCTCTGCCCTTAGCCATGCCTTTCTCCATGCCCTCGGCTCTGCCTTTCGCCATGCCTTCGGCTCTTAAATCTTCAAGTGCTTTACACATATCAACTCTCTCCTCTCTTTCTGTATAGCGGATCTGTGAATCGGTAACCGTACTTACCATGTTCACAGTTCTTTTGGAAACATTTCTGTACTTGGCATCTTCTTCGACGACCTGCATCAATTTCCTTGCATCCGTTGAGTATTTGATATATTTCAGGACAATATTCAGCTCGGTGTGGAACTTTGCAAAATCCGCATCTGCGATCTCTGCCGGGACGATCAGGTTCATTTGGTAATCCGGAACAAATTTCAGGATCTTTTCATCTTGGACAGAAAGCATCTCGTGCAGCGTTCTGGGCGCATCCCATTTTTCAGCACCAAAATAAATGGTAAGCGTGATCACAGGAAGCAATCTGTCCGACCGATAGAAACCGGAAATGTATTCCGCACCTGTCTCCGGTCTGTCCTTTTGCTTGCGGTGCAGTTTTGCCGCTTCCTCTATTTGCCGGACATATTGCAGTGCATCGTACAGCATATTGCGGGGCGGCATTGCGTAATGAATATCCGACTGATTTTCTACACCCAGCAACAAGTATGCCGTGCTGCCGTCTTCCTTTGCAGTCAGTACCTTGACGACATCTCTGTACTTTTGTACCGGCTCGAGCGTTCCTTCCCTGCCATAGGGGAGTGCAATCAGTGTCGTGTCCATTTGTCTGAGCTGCTGAGGCTGTATGACCTGCTGTCCGTCATACAGCATGAAATTGAACACATCTGCGAACGTCTCATTGTCCTGCATATACTCTTTTGTGACAGTGTCCTTGCTCTTGCCCGCCAACGCTTACACCCCCTCAATTCTATTATATCACAGTTAGTATGCGCTGTCAACTGAAAAATCCCTCCGGGAGTGTCCAAACAAGGACATTACAAAAAATCGACAAGACCAAGAGGAAACTCACGGTTTGGAAAACGAAGTCTGAAATTAAAAACAGCTAAATGGAAACGATTGTAAGCATAAGCAAAAAGCGCAAGGACAGCTCTAAGCGTTTCAAGAGAGCGAGGAAAGCATCTGCTTCTTCTGGCAAGAATAGGAATGTAATGTCTCAGATCGGCGTTGAC
>CANRFM010000009.1 GCA_947629905.1 uncultured Clostridia bacterium | reverse complement strand
CTTCATCTATAGCGGCGGCAACGACTCCATGGACACGGTTGTCAAACTTTCTGCCTATCTGGCGAATGTCGGTTCGGACATTCGTGTCATTGGCGTCCCCAAGACGATCGACAACGATCTGCCTGTGACAGACCATACGCCCGGTTTTGGCTCGGCTGTCAAGTATGTGGCTGCCACTTCGCAGGAGATCATCCGGGACAGCAGCGTGTACAGCATCCCCTCTGTGACGATCATTGAGATCATGGGCAGGCACAGCGGCTGGCTGACAGCTTCTACGTGCATTCTACGGGTCAATGGAGAGGAAGCACCGCACCTGATCTATCTGCCGGAAGCGGATTTTTCACAGGAGCAATTCATTGAGGATGTACGCAAGGAAATGGCAAAACACAAGGCTGTCGTTGTGGCAGTTTCCGAGGGGATCACCCTGAATATGGAAAATTCTGAGCTGGAGAATTTCCAGTCGGGTGCAACGGATGTGTTCGGGCATAAGTATCTTTCCGGTGTGGGGAAGTTCCTCGAACGGCTGGTCGCTGACCGCATTGGCTGTAAGGTGCGCTCTATTGAACTGAATGTCATGCAGCGCTGTTCCTCTCACATCTGCTCCAAGACGGACATTGATGAGGCAGAGCGTATCGGTAGGCACGCACTGCGGGCTGCACTGGACGGCAACACCGGGAAGATGATGTTCTTCGAGCGTGTGAGCGATGTGCCGTATGCTGTGACTATCGAGATGACGGATGCGGTACTTGCAGCCAATCAGGAAAAAATGTTCCCGCAAAAATGGATCTCCCCTGAACAGAATCAGGTCACGGATGCTGCCATTGCCTATTTCCTGCCGCTGGTGCAGGGGGAGATGGACATCCGCATGAAGAACGGAATGCCCGTCCACTTTCAGAGACCGCTGCAAATGCGCTGAATGCACAAATTTCGCTGTTGATATTTGTTGAAATCGCAGAAAGTTTCCATAAATTTCAGAAAAAAGCCAATCTTTTCTGCGCAGCGTTGTTAATATAATAGAACCCATACGTAAGGGAGGTATCAATGGAGAAAGGAATTGAAAGCTATCTCCGTTATCTCAAGGGTGATCAGTCGGCGATGCGGAGCATTGTCGAACTTTACTGGGACAATATGCTGTTGTTCGTCAACGGCTACATACATAACATGACCGAGGCTGAGGATATAGCGCAGGATGCACTGATCCAGCTGGCAACCAAGCGTCCTCGTCTCAGGGAGGAACACCAGCTGAGAGCGTATCTCCTGAAAACCTGCCGCAACCGGGCACTCAACTACCTGAAAAAGCACAGGCATTTTCTGGATACAGAAACGGAGATCGAAGATCTTGCGGATGAGCAGATCATTGAAGTCGAAGACAGAATGTCACTGGATGAGTCAAAACGTCTGCTGCACCGTGCGATCGGACAGCTCAAGCAGGAATACCGTGAAGTCATTTACCTGCGGTATTTTGAGGATCTGTCCGCAAAAGAATGCGCAGCAGTGATGCATACAACGGAAAAACTGGTAACCACACTTGCCTATCAGGCAAGACAGCAATTGAAAAAATATCTGGAAAAGGAGGGATATTCCGGTGAAAACTTATGATGAAGTCACGAAACAGGTGCTGGATGGTGTGAAACTGCACCGCATGAAAGTACGGAAAATACAGTATGCCGCTTCTGTTACGGCGGTATGTACGACCTGCATTTTAGGGCTGACCTTGTATCTTGATCTGGAAAAGCCCTCATCGATCCATGTGAGCAATACAGAGACCCGCACGGAAACTGTGATCGATACGCTGTTTCTGAGCAATCCCCCCCATGAAGACGATACGCTTTACACGGAGATCTGTGTGACTTACCCGGAAGAGCAGCTCCCGCTGACCTCTGAGGAAGCTGTGCAGTCTACATTTGTGTTCACGCTTCCGGTATTGCAGACCGACCCCACAGAACCGCCTATGGTTCAGACAACGTTTCCGATGGTGATCCCGCCCGCAGCGCCGGTGACGGAAGCTCCCGCAACCGTTCCTACAGAAGCAGTGACAGCTACGCCGGAACCAGAAAAGCCGTCTAAGACAGAATTGATCGATGTACCCGCAACGACCATACCGGCTGCGGAGGAAGATACAGCACCCGCAGACGAAACGGAAGCAGATATGACGGGGGCGGAAGAGGTGTGCCCCACCGACCCTGCGGAACAATGTACTGAAACGACCGCATCTGACGAGACAACGTGTTCTTCGGATACAACGGCTTCTTCTGCGGAAAGCACCACAACGTCCACATCTGTTTCCACGGAAACCACAGTTGCAGAAACTTCTACAACATCTCCTGCACAGCAGCTTCCGCCCTGCTTCTTAGCATGGGTCTTGGAACTGAATTTGTCCGACGATGAGTGGAATCTCCTGCTGGAGCTGTATTTCAAGGGTGAGCTTGACCTCACACAGTGGATGACAACAGATGCAACCACTTTTTTCCCGATGCCTTAACCATTTTCCTTTTAAGATAGAACAGCACCCCGCATTCTGAACAATGCGGGATGTTGTTTTTATGCACAATGCACTAAATTCATCACGCAAATTGTGCACATCTCCAAAGTTTTCAAAAAGGTGTCAGGTTTTGCATGGCTGAATTGTATTAGAAGATAGAAATACAGGGAAGATCTCCCTCGAAAGGAAGGATCGATATGAAAAAATTACTTGCCGTTCTGACCGCTTCTGTCCTGCTTGTCTGCACGGGCTGCCGGAAAACACAGCCGGAACCGGAGGGGGCAACGCTATCAGTCTCCCTCTATGCCTCTTTCAAGGCAGAGCCGATCGGAGAGGGATATGAAAGCCAGGAATTATGCGGAGATAAGGTGCTTTTCACGCACTATGACGAAGAGTGGACAGCTTCACGCTATCTGTACGACCCTGCGGACGGGAGTTTTACAGAGCAGACATGGGCAGAACCGTCCGACACGTACCTGACCCCCGTGAGGATCGGTGATACGATCCAGATACTCCGGCAGAAAATGGAAGGCGAGGGCTATCAGCATTCCCTCCTGACCTTTGACCCGGAAATGCATTTGCTCTCTGAGGAAACGCTCGACGATGCGCTTGGTACAGAAATCTGTCTCACGGCATGGACAAAGACGGAAAACGGCGACCTCTTTTACGGGGATGTCTCCGGAAAGCTGTACTGTCTGCAAGCGGACGGCACAGTGCAGACGGTTGCGGGGATAAATAACATCGCTTCCCTGTTCCTTGGCAAAGACGGGCAGGTGTATGCCGCCGCCTCGATGGAAACGCTGAAAGTCATTGACACGGATACTATGTCCGCCAAGGATCTGACGCTAAATGCCCCGGATGTGGAGCTGCCCCTGCAAAATGCAGGCTGCGGCGGCTATTGTGCGCATCCGTCCTATGACTTTGCCTTTCAGAATGAGGAGGGGATCTTCGGGGTGGACAGGGAGAATAATACAGTTACGGAGATCCTGTGCTGGCTGCATTCCGACTTGGATCCGCAAGTTACCAGTACCGCATTTCTGCCGGACGGGCGCATCGCAGCATCCTGCTACGGAGACCAGCAGAGCGAAGCGTTCCTCATGACTGCCCGTACACAAGAGGAAATGGATGCCATGCAGCTTGTCAGTCTGGTGTGTCTGAAAAACTGTTATCTGGATGAAATGGCTATGCGCTTCAACCGGCAGTCGGACAATGTGCGGATCGTCATACAGAATATCGATTCTCTGGATGCCTTTGAGAAAGATCTGCTGGACGGCATCGTGCCGGATATGTTCGGGGAGCTTTATGCGTATCATAGCTTTTCAGACAAGGGGCTGTTTGAAGATCTGCGCCCGTGGTTTGAGAATGATCCGGAAATTCACAAGGAGGACTACCTGTTCAATTTCTTTGAAGCCATGGCATACAGGGGCAGGATCGAGCGGATCTCCACACGGTTCCGGCTTGCAACTTATATTGGCAAGACAAAATTTCTCGGCGGCAGGACAGCGCTTTCTCTGACCGATCTGACGGAACTACAGGCAGAACTGCCGGAGGGAATGACCTTGTTTGACGAGAGTATGGACAGGGTGTCGGCATTTGAGGAGCTGATGCGACTGTCTTTGGGCTGCTTTGTGGACTACGAGAAAGGAGAATGCAGCTTTACCAGTCCGGAATTTATCGGGCTTCTGGAACTGTACGGTGCAATGCCGGAGCATCCTGCTGTTCCGGATGAAAGTGCATGGAAAGAGGACCGTGTGCTCCTGTCGAACGGAACGCTCTACTCTTTGCTGAACTATCAGGGGACACGGCAGGCATTGTTTGGCAACGAGGACATCACGCTGCTCGGCGCACCCGGCTGCGGCGGGTGCATTCAGCCGAATTTAGAGGAGATCGCTGTGTCTGCACAGTCGAAACACAAGGATGTCTGCTACGAATTTATCAAATTTCTGCTCAATGAGGAAAACCAGAGCAAAAACCTGTCCGCCACAGTCGGCTTCCCCGTCAACCTGAAAGCATTGGAAAAGAGCTTTTCGTATCAGCGCTCTGAAGCGGCACAGGAAGATGTCTATTATCAGACGATCAAAGCTGTATATGGTGTCGAGCTGTCTCCGGCTTCGAACGAAGAAACGGATATGCTGCTGCAATATCTGAAAGGCATTACGAGCTGCACATTTACAGATACCTTTGTCAGTGACATTGTCATGGAAGAGGCGGGACGCTATTTTTCCGGAGACTGCACGGCAGAAGCTGCCGCAAATGCCATTCAGGGAAGAGTTTCCAATTACTTGTCAGAACGTGCTTGACAAAAATGGGAATTTCCTGTATAATGGGAATATAGATTTTTTCACGAAAGGAAGATGAAGATGGAAATTCCATACAAAATTTACCTTGAGGAAAGTGAGCTGCCGAAGCAGTGGTACAATGTCCGTGCCGATATGCCGAACAAGCCCGCTCCCCTCATGAACCCCGGCACGCATGAAACGGCTACACTGGACGAGCTGTCTGCGGTGTTCTGCCGGGAACTTGCCGAACAGGAACTGGACGATACGAACCGTTTCATTGACATTCCGGAAGAAATTCAGAGCTTCTACAGAATGTACCGCCCTGCCCCGCTGGTGCGTGCGTACTGTCTCGAAAAGGCACTGGATACGCCTGCCAAAATTTACTATAAATTCGAGGGCAACAATACTTCCGGTTCTCATAAGCTCAATTCTGCCATTGCACAGGCATACTATGCCAAAAAGCAGGGACTGAAAGGTGTGACAACGGAGACCGGTGCAGGGCAGTGGGGTACGGCGCTTTCGATGGCTTGCGCCTACTTTGATCTGGACTGCCGGGTGTATATGGTAAAAGTTTCCTATGAGCAGAAGCCGTTCCGCCGGGAAGTAATGCGCACCTACGGCGCAAATGTGACTCCCTCCCCTTCCGACACGACCAATGTCGGCAGGAAAATTTTAGCAGAATTCCCCGGCACGACCGGAAGCCTTGGCTGTGCTATTTCCGAAGCAGTAGAAGCTGCTGTCAGCACAGAGGGCTATCGCTATGTGTTGGGTTCTGTCCTCAATCAGGTACTGCTGCACCAAAGCGTGATCGGTCTGGAGACGATGGCTGCCTGTGACAAATATGACATCAAGCCTGATGTCATCATCGGCTGTGCCGGCGGCGGTTCTAATCTGGGCGGTCTGATTGCGCCGTTCATGGGCAGAAAGCTCCGTGGAGAGGCGGATTACCAGTTCATCGCCGTTGAGCCTGCCTCCTGCCCGACACTGACACGGGGCAAGTTTGCGTATGACTTCTGCGATACTGGAAAGGTCTGCCCGCTTGCCAAAATGTACACCCTCGGCAGCGGTTTCATCCCGTCCCCGAACCATGCAGGCGGTCTGCGCTATCACGGGATGTCCAGCACGGTTTCCCAGCTCTACCATGACGGGCTGATGGAGGCAAGGAGCTGTGAACAGACAAGCGTTTTCCAAGCGGCAGAGCAGTTTGCCCGGATCGAAGGCATTCTTCCTGCACCGGAGAGCAGCCATGCGATCCGTGTCGCACTCGATGAAGCGATGCGCTGCAAGGAGACCGGAGAAGAAAAGACCATCCTCTTCGGTCTGACAGGAACAGGCTATTTTGATATGGTCGCATACCAGAAGTACAATGACGGTGAAATGTCGGACTATATCCCGACAGATGAGGATATTGCCGCTTCCCTTGCGAAACTGCCTGAGGTCTGAAATGCTTTCTGGTCTTTTTTCAAAACTTGCAAGCTCGGCATTGCAAAACTACGGCATGAAGGAAAAACGCCGGCAGGACCAGTCACGGGAAAAAGCCCTTTCTGCAGTAAAAACTGGTTCCTTTACACAGTGCAAAGAACATTTTACGGTCGGTGTAGCGGATGCGGGTGTGCTGACGGTACTGCTGGTCGGTGCTGCGTTCTTGCTTGTGGGTATCGTGCGTATCGGAGGGATGCTGCTGAATTATTTTGCTTTTCAGGAAGCTTTTGATCCGGTCGATATGGTAACATTCGGTTTGATCGGTATGGTCGGCGTGGTGATGCTTATTGTGTCGGCTGTGCTGAACAAGCGCAGATCCATACTGCACGTGAACGGCTGTGAACTCACCTACGGGCGGAAACAGATGCTTGCTATGGAAGTACGCTGTATCCGTGAAAAGGGGGATCGTATCCAGATCATTGACGGTCTCGGTGAAGTGTTTTTCTCGTGCAGCAAGGACTTCAAGGGTGTCCTTGATCTCTATGTATGGGCAAAGGCGAATCATATTCCTATTGAAGATTTCTGAAAAATACCCCTGTACGGAGAGCCGTACAGGGGTGAACTGTCAAAAAAGTCTAAAATCATTTTTTCTCAAAAACGGCTCGAAAATGGCTATTCTGCGTTAGCCGATCCCGGCTTCTTTTCTTGAAAATGTTTTTTGACAAGCTGCACATATCAAGCTGAATATATATATATATATATATATATTGCACAAAAATAGCATCTTTATATGAATAAAATTATTCAAGCTGTTGACATTACAATGATTTCATGGTATGATGTAAGTATGATCCATATTCAAAGGAGTTTTTTATGATCACAAAAAAGATATTTACACTATGTGCAGCAGTCCTGCTGCTCTTTTCGGAATGCAGCTCAGAAAGCTCCTCATCGAATTCTCCCTTATCAAATTCTTCCGTTGACAATGCGGAGAAAACTTCGGAGGGAGACGTCCTGATCCATATAGCCATCGGGGATTATGTACCAACGCCGCTTTATACCATGATCTCAAAATTTAACCAGTCGGACAATGGTTATCAGGTTAAGCTTGTTAACTATAAATCCGATGACAGTGAGAAAACTGCTGTGGGCGATAACAGTGGGCAGACTGCTGTGGGCGGGCTGGTAACTGCCGACATGGATCTACAGATGGATATTGTTCAGGGTGGTGTTGTTGACCTTGTGCCGGATATGACATTCCATGATACGAGCAACTATGATATTCTGGCACAAAAAGGGGCTTTTGTGGATCTGAATGTTTTCTTTGATGATGCACTTCGTGCGGAGCTGGATCCTCATATTCTGGAACTGCACGAAACGGACGGTAAGCTGTATCAGATACCGCTATTCTATAATATTGAAACACAATCTGGATATTCAGAATATGTCGGCACAAAGGAAAACTGGACATTTGATGAGATGATTGAAAAATGGGAGAAGGCAAAAGATGAGACACGTTTTATCTCATGGCCTACCAGACAGAATGTGTATCGGGAAAGCATTGAGCGGAATATGAGTACGTTTGTAGATTACGAAACGATGACCTGTGATTTCATTTCGCCTGATTTCATACAGCTTCTGGATTTTTGCCAACAGTTTCCAATAACTGATCCGCACATTTCGGATGATACACCCTGTTTTATGCGACACACGGTGTTCTGCGGCATTCAGGATATGCATTCCGTAATATGTGATGAGAATGCTATGCCTTGTACGCTGGTGGGGTATCCCTCATCAGATGGAAATGGCAGCTTCATTGATTCAGTTGGTGAGCGTTGGAGTATCTGCACAAAGACTGCACCGGAGGTACAAGAGGGGGCGTGGATGTTCCTTACATCCTTGTTATCAGAGGAATATCAGTATGAACACGACCAAATGATGAGTGACTGGATCAATGAGGGAAATCTCGTGGAATATGGGTTTCCGATCAATACGGCTGCATTTCAGCATAAAGCAGAGGATGCCCAAAAAGAAGCGCTGTGGCGATATGAAGATCTTTCGCTTATGACACAAGCGGAATGCGATCACATTACTGACTTTATTGGCAGTCTTTCCAAGATGAGTGCGCCGATCGACGGTGCCTTGCAGACAATTGTTGATGAGGAGATCGGGGCTTGCCTTGCCGGAGAACAAACTGGAGAAGTTACGGCAAGAAATATTCAGGGACGAGTGGAAATCATGCTTAGTGAGAAAAGCTAAATCAGTAAAGTTTTTTACACGAGAATCCATTTATATCATCGCAAGAATGAAAAAGGGGATTTTTTACAAGCTGACCCCTGTACGGAGAGCCGTACAGGGGTATCGCTTTTCAAGGGGGCGGTTACTGCATCTTGTAGGCGTCGATCATTTTCTTGACCATCTGACCGCCGATGCTGCCTGCTTCTCTTGCCGTCAGGTCGCCGTTATAGCCCTGCTTCAGAGTTACGCCAACCTCGCTGGCGGACTCCATCTTGAAACGTTCCATTGCTTCCTTGCCCTTCTGCGTAAATTCACCCTTCATAACTCATTCTCCTTCATGCACGTTCAGTCGTGCGTTATTCATCAGTTTCTGTGATCTTCCGGATGTGTTCTGCCTTCCGGAAGAAGTTTGTGCGGCTTTCGTGCCGCAACAGTAGTATGAGCGAAATGCTGTTGTTTATCATAGGGAATTCCTGCAAGCGATTTTTACTGTCAGAGAAAGCGATTATGTAATTGTTTTCCATAAACCCAAATCAGAAATAAATGTCATGTTTGTACATATCTACAAATAATTGTAAATTGTCCGTTTCTTTGTTGACGTACTTTTCACTGTATGATATAATAAAAATTGTAGGCAGTTTTAAGGTATTTCTGCATCATGTAGGTAGGAACAAACGATCTGCTTCTGTTTTCCTGTGTGCTGCCGCATTCTGAAATTACTGCATATACGATTACACAAAACGAAAGGAACATACCATGACTTTTTATGAACTGGTCGAAGTGTTGTGCGAAGAACGAGGCGTTACAACCAAAATCATGGCAATGCGGATCGGCGTTTCCTATGCGGCGGTTCGCAACTGGAAAAACAGCGGTGCAATTCCCCGCTGGCAGACATTGATCAAACTCTCTGAGTACTTCCGGGTGCCGAGAGACTACTTTCTGGATTTCAAGAAAAGACAGACGATCATCGCTGCAATGCAAGAAACCGAAGCACAGGAGAAAAACGAGGGCAGCCATGTCGTACTATGACCGGATACGCCTTTTGTGCAAACACTGCAATGTCACGCTGGAAGAGCTTGCAGAAGGCGTAGGTACAACCGTCAACCGATTCCAGCATTGGGGCAGAAAACACTTTACACCCGACTGGGATCTGCTCATCAAAATAGCCGAACATCTTCAGATCTCGCTGCGCTATCTTGCAATTGATGCCGATGATGAGCTGTTTCTGCCCGAAAATCTGCCGTAACATCCAAAATGCACCGATTACCCATTTCGGTGCATTTTGTCGTTTTATGCCATTTTATATGTCAAACAGTACTTGACTTTTGTAGGATACTATGGTATAATAGATAAGGTTTGTTAAATCTCTGCATAAGTGACAAGAATGTACCGGGACGGCACATTTCCGGCTTGGTACTGCTTCAGAAAGGTCATTTGTATGAAGTTTTCCATGAAAAAATGTCTTACAGCAGCGGCGGCAGTTCTGCTCTGCCCGGCAGCTGTACAGGGGCTGACGCTCCATGCAGAAAATGCAGATTATTTGTATGAGGACACCCCGGAACTGACCAAAAATTACACAAACAGCTATTCCTACTACAATGACGGGGAAAGGGTGACCGGAAAATTCAGTCTGGCACCTGCCTATGCACTCGGCGACATCAACGAAAACGGTGTGACTAACATAGAAGATGTATCCCTGTTGCTGAGTGGTATCGCCCGTTTTTCATTCAGCGATTCGGCAGAAGAAGTATGGTCTGAGGTTCTGGGTATAGATGCGCCGGATGTTGCACATATTGAAAGTATTTCAGACGTGAATAGTGACAATGCCATAGATGTGGCCGATTGCAGCCTGATATTGGAGTACATTGCCAATCGTTTTATGGACAGCGAGGCAAGACCGCTCGGATTTACATGGTACTATGCGGATGAAAACGGCATTCTCCAAAGAGGATTTATCTATGATGCGGAAACCGGTCTTTCCTATTATGCCAACAGCAAGTACCGGCTTGCAACCGGCTGGTTCAGTGTCAATGGGGAAACCTATTATTCCGATGAAAATGCCGTGATACAGAAAGACTGCTGGATCACCGTTTCCGGAAATCGTTACCTGTTGGATGAAGACGGCCGCAAAGTAACCAACACATGGGTGGACACGGAGGACGGAAAACTTTACCTCGGAGAAACAGGCACACCGCAAAAAGGCTGGCTGACTCTGGAGGGTACAAGCTATTATTTTGACATGAGAACTGCTGTTCTGACCCAGAATACATGGCTGACACTGGAGGACAGTACCTATTATTTTGACGAAACCGGAGCCATGCAGACCGGATGGCTGTCCTTGGGAGACCATACATATTATCTTGGTGAGGACGGTGTTCGCCGGACAGGTCTGACAGAAGCAGATGACAAAACCTACTTTTTGGATGCGGATGGTATCCTTTGCGACGGCTGGCAGACGATCGGGGACAGCACCTATTATTTCCAGCCTGATGATCACAGTATGGTGACCGGATGGCAGGACATTGCACAGCAGACCTATTATTTTGACGAAACAGGCAAGCTGCTGACCGGGCTGCAGGTGATCGGGGATAAGACCTACTACCTCGGTACAGACGGCGTACGCTGCACCGGATGGCAGAATATTTCCGGAATCCGCTATTATTTCAGCCCCGAAGACGGCAGTATGCTGACCGGATGGCAGACTATCGAACAGCAGACCTATTATCTGGACGAAACAGGCAAACTGCTGACCGGGCTGCAGGTGATCGGGGATAAGACCTACTACTTTGGCACAGACGGCATCCGCTGCACCGGCTGGCAGGATATTGCCGAAAAGCGGTATTATTTCAGCCCCGAAGACGGCAGTATGCTGACCGGATGGCAGACTATCGGCGAAAAACGATACTATCTGGGAACAGACGGCGCAATGGTTTCGAGTGCCTTTGTCGAAAACATCTGGCTCAATGCAGACGGAACAGCAGCCTCCGAACTGTACAGCATCAACAAGCAGCGGGCACAGAATATTTTCAACACCAACGGAAAGTCCGTGGCACAGATCTTCTCTTATATGCGTTCGACCAATCGCTACAAATATATGGAAGCGACCAAGACACTCGCACAGATCGAGGCGAAATCGTGGCTCTATCATGTAGACTATGCCATGACGCATTATTATACTGTCTGCTATTATATGGCTGCCAAAATGGACTTCCTGTTACAAGAAGCAGGCTATACGTGCCGCATCGTACATTCTACCCACAATTCCGGCGACCATTACTGGAATCAGGTTCTCATCAATGGCAGCTGGGTCAACTACGACTGTACCAACGGCTACAATGCCTACAGCTGGAATCGTATCATTGCCGCCGGAAATTACCGGTTTTTGGGCTATGTCACACCGACCTATTCGTAAAGGAGAAAAGTTATGCGTATGGATAAAAAAATGCTCGTGTCGATTCTGTGTCTGGCACTGCTCCCGGCTGTGACTGGCTGCGGAAAGACCCCGGAAACGATGGAAACACAGACCACAGAGGCTATGACAGAACAGCAGGAGACGGAGACAGAAACAGAGGCAGAAACGGAGACAGAAGCAGAAACCGAAGCGGAAACGGAAACAGAAGCTGCGACAGAGGAAACCGCTGCGGAAACGGAAACCACCGCTGCCGAAACACAGGCAGCTGCACCTGCCGATACCCCGGCACAGCAGCCTGCAGCACCTGTTACACCAACACCGCAAGACCCTGTTCCCGTCACACCCACACCGCAAACACCTACACCGAATGAGTCTGTCAGTGATCTGACATTCCAGTATAACGGTGCTTCTATCACGATCGGGGATAACGCCTCGGCATTTGTTGCAGCTGTTCCGGCATTATCCAACGAATCCGCACCAAGCTGCTACGGGAACGGTGAAGATATCCGATATATTTACACTGATTTCATTGTCTATGTCTGGAATGAAAATGAAAATTATATGACAACTGGTATTGACATCACCGGAGCCGGTGCATCCACACCCAAAGGCATCACCATCGGTTCTACAGCAGATGCGGTCACGGCTGCTTACGGGACAAGTTACACCACAGAAGGCAATGACTATGTCTACACCTATGGTGACGACTGCAATTTGCGTTTCACGATCATGGACGGTGTTGTCAATTACATCAGCTACAATAAGGATCTATAATAGCCTGCTGCGGAATGCCGGAAGCGGTATTCCGCAGTTTCTGTGAAAGGAAGTATGCTATGGTATTCAGCAGTACCGTATTTCTGTTTGTCTTTCTGCCGGTGGTATTCGGGCTGTACTGCCTGATCCCGGAACGGCATGTGCGCAATGCCCTGCTGATCGTGGTAAGTATTCTGTTCTATGCGTTCGGCGAACCGTTTGTCGTTTTCCTGATGCTTTTGTCCATTTTCTGCAACTATCTGCTGGGACTGTGCATGAACGGCAAACCGGCACTGCGGAAAACAGGGCTTGTTCTGGCAATTCTCTGGAATCTGGGGCTGCTTGGGATCTATAAATATGCAGGTTTCTTTGTGGAGACCCTGAACCTGCTGCCCGGCATTGCCCTGCCCGTCCCGGAAATTCCGCTGCCCATCGGCATTTCGTTCTTTACCTTTCAGGCAATGTCCTATGTCATCGATGCCTACCGGGGAGACATTGCGGTGCAGAAAAATCCTGCACGGCTGCTGCTGTATATCACATTCTTTCCGCAGCTGATCGCAGGACCGATCGTCAAGTACAAGGACATCGAAGCGCAGCTTGCCAGCCGTCCCCTGCGCCCGGAACAGATCGCAGGCGGTATCCGGCGGTTCATTGTCGGACTGTCCAAAAAGCTGCTGATCGCCGATGTGGTGAGCGTGGCAGCCGACCATATTTTTGCACTCCCGGCAGAAAAGCTCATCTGTCCCCTTGCATGGCTCGGTGCGGTCTGCTATACGCTTCAGATCTACTTTGATTTCAGCGGGTACAGTGATATGGCGATCGGACTGGGGGCTATGTTTGGCTTCACGTTCAAGGAAAACTTCAACTACCCGTATGCCTCGGCAAGTATGACAGAATTCTGGCGGAGGTGGCATATTTCCGTTTCCACTTGGTTCAAGGAATACCTGTACTTCCCTCTCGGCGGCAACCGGAAAGGAAAGCCCCGCACGCTCCTCAACAAGTGGATCGTGTTCTTCTGCACGGGCTTGTGGCACGGTGCAGCGGCGACATTTGTTGTGTGGGGACTGCTCAACGGTGCACTTCTGATGCTCGAGGGCAGCGGTATCATTCCTGTGGACAGGATGCAGAAACGCCCGGCACTGCGCTTTGTCTGCCGCTTGTATACGCTTGCGGCGGTGGTGCTTTGCTTCACGATCTTCCGGGCAGAAACACTGGCACAGGGCTTTCACTTCTGGCGGACTATGTTCGGCTTCGGGATCGCCGATGCTGCCGCAAAGCAAGTAGGGATCTCCCTGCTGCTCCGGGAACTGAATCCGCTGTTTCTGCTCACAGCGGGGCTGGCGGTCCTGTTTTCCTTCCCGGTCGTGCCGTGGCTGAAACGGAAATGCACTGCCCCGGCAGTGCAGGTATTGAGCTACGCCGGCAGCTTCGGGCTGCTGCTGTTGAGTTTTCTGTATCTGTCGTCCGGCGTTTACAGCCCGTTCATCTACTTGAATTTCTGAGGAGGCAGCTATGAAAAAACCGCAAAACATTGCTTATTTCCTCTACATTGTGCTTTTCGTCGCTGCCTGTGTTGTACCGGGTGCAATGCTTGTGAAGTACCGTACAGAGCTCCCCCCGCTGCGCACAGAAGACGGCAGCTTCAACAAGGACTGGAACACGCAGTTCACGGCATTTGTTTCCGACCATTTCGGCTTCCATGATACGCTTGTCACAGCGAACGGGCATTTACAGGCAGAACTGCTTCACACCTCTGCGGAGGAAGATGTCATCATCGGCAAAGACGGTTGGCTTTACTATACACCGACCGTCCATGATTTCCTCGGTGATCCGACCATTTCGGATGCAGGGCTGCAAAATATTGTCTACAACCTTACCATGATGCAGGACTATGTAACACAGCATGGCGGAACATTCATCACAGCGCTTGTCCCGAACAAAAACACAGTCTACCCGCAGTATATGCCCTATAATTACCGGCAAAGCGGTGTGGATGGGAATTTAGAGCGGTTGCAGGCACTTTTAGCAGAAAGCAGCGTCACCTATGCTGACCTGTCACAAGCCCTCACGCAGGCTGCCGCAGACAGTGCAGAACCGATCTACCACAAGCAGGACACCCACTGGAACAATACCGGTGCGCTCATCGGCTACCGCACGATTTTAGAAGCTGCCGGTGTTCCCTATGAAGCCTATGCCGACCTGACCCCGTCTGTCGAGATGAGCTGGAACGGCGACTTGCAGGGGATGCTGTTCCCGGATTCCGGTGTGCTCGATGCGCAGCAGGTCTATCCGATCGACTTCACCTATACCTATCAGGGACACTACCGGAATACGGATGATATTTCCATCCGGACAGTATGCCCGACCGGAACGGGCAGTCTGCTGATGTTCCGGGATTCCTTCGGGGCAGCGATCATTCCCTACTTGTCCGAACATTTCCAGACGGCAACGTATTCCCGTGCAAGACCGGAACCGCTTTATCAGATCGAAACGGCACCTGCCGATCTTGTCGTACTGGAAATTGTGGAGCGAAATCTTGCATGGCTGCAGCAGGAAGCCCCCCTGCACGCTGCGCCTGCTGTGGAAACTGTTCCGCAGGCGGCGGACACTTGTAGCGCTTCCCTGTGCAGCGAGCAAAACGGCAGATTTTTGCAGCTTTACGGCAGCATTGCTTTTCCGGAAATGCCGGAACAAGCTGCGGATTATTACATCACGCTCACGGGTGCGGACGGCGTATCACATTCCTATCTTGCCTATCACTGCTATGAAGCGAAAAAGTTCGGTGAATCGGAAATTCTGGACAATGGCTATTCGCTGTACATTCCCCTGACAGACCTCACACCGCAAAGCTATGCGGTGACACTGACCGTACAGACGGAAAGCACCTGCACCGGATGCAGTCTTGGGGCAGTCACCATACAATAAAGGCAACACCGCACAAAGACTGCCCGACAGCTTTGTGCGGTGTCACTTTCACTAAATTTACTATATCAAATTTGGTGATATTTTACATTGTAATTTTCACCTGATCTATGATATAATGCATAATGGATAAATAGGTTCAGATCGATCCGGTACATGGATCTTTCATGAAATAACACCGGATATAAAGATCTGACCAGACATACAAAACAGAAACAGAGCTATCACATTCCGGGAAAGGAGTAGTATGAATTAGGCTAACTATTTCATACAAGATACTATGCAGACATTTGAAAAGATACTGGAACTGGACAAGGTGCTTGCCCGTGCCGCTGAATTTACTTCCAACGAAACAAGCCGCCGCATGATGCTTGAAACCAAACCATGCAGCGACCTTGCGCAGGTACAGCAGGAAATCGGCAAGGCGGATGATGCTTTGCAGCTTGCCATACAGTTCGGCACACCGCCGTTTACGGGATTCAAGGATATATGCAACCGGGTCACAAGAGCCGCTTCCGGTGCAAGGCTTTCGCTGCGGGATCTGCTTGACGTTGCCGACCTGCTGCGGCAGGTACAGGGCTTGTATGCGTGGTACGGGCATTGCAGCGACACGGCGACCTCGCTGGACTACCTGTTTTCGCTGATCGTCCCGGAGGATGATCTGCTGACGATGCTGGAACGCTCCATTGTTTCCGAGGATGAGATCGCCGACAGCGCAAGCCCCACCCTTGCGGAGATCCGCCGGAAACTGCTGCGCTCCCGTTCCCATCTGCGGGATACGCTGGACAATATGGTCAAAAACAAGACCATGCAGAAATATTTGCAGGATAATACCGTTACGCTCCGTGACGGACGATTTGTGCTGCCGGTGCGGGCAGAATACCGCAGTCAGGTAGCCGGGCTGATCCATGACACCTCTGCCACGGGGCAGACCATTTTCATCGAACCGATGCAGATCGTGGAAGCCAACAACGACATCCGCCTGCTCGAAAGCAAGGAGCAGGAGGAGATCGACCGCATCCTGCAAAAACTCTGCGCCGCCGTGGGCAGCCGTGCGCCGCAGCTGAGAAGGCTTCACGAGACCTGTGCGGAGCTGAATTATTACTTTGCCAAAGCCAATTATGGGGCTTCCCTGAAAGCCATCCGCCCGGTAGTCAGCGATGACGGCATCCTCGACCTCAAAAAAGCCCGCCATCCCCTGCTTGACCAGAACAAGGCAGTTCCGATCAGCTTTGCCATTGGCGAGGAGCACAATGCCCTGATCATTACCGGACCGAATACTGGCGGCAAGACCGTTGCCCTCAAGACAGCCGGACTGCTGACCGCCATGACAATGTGCGGGCTGCTGATACCCGTCTCGGACGGGAGCAGGATCTCCGTGTTCCGCCATATTTTAGCCGATATCGGTGACAGTCAGAGCATTGAGCAGAGCCTTTCGACTTTCTCGGCGCATACGCTGAACGTTGTGGAGATCCTCCGCACTGCCGATGACAGCACACTTGTCCTGCTCGATGAGTTGGGTTCGGGGACTGACCCGGTAGAGGGTGCGGCATTGGCAGTCGCCGTGATCGACTACCTGAAACAGGTCGGCGCAAAATTACTGGTGACGACCCATTATCAGGAACTGAAACTCTATGCTGCCGACACGCCGGATGTCATCAACGCCTCCTGCGAATTCAACACGGAGACGCTCAAGCCCACCTACCGGCTGATCATTGGTTCTCCGGGCAAGTCGAATGCCTTTGCGATTTCCGGGCAGCTTGGTATGCCGGAAAGCGTTCTGAAACACGCAGAATCATTGATCTCTGAGGAGAACAGGCACTTTGAGCAGGTCATTTCCCGCTTTGAGGAGACCCGCAAGGCACTGGAGACGGAACGGGAAGAAGCCGCACGGCTGCGCCGGGAAGCGGAAGCATTCCGGGCAGAATGGCAGGAAAAACACGACACGGCTGCCCGGGAAGAAAAGGAGATCCTCGAACGTGCCGCCGCACAGGCTAACCGGATCGTGGAATCCACAAAGGCGCAGTCCAATGCCCTGCTTGACGAACTGGAACAGATGCGCCGGGAAAAGGACAAGGCGGACTTCTCTGCCCGTGTATCGGCTGCCAAAAGCGGCAGCGGTCAGCAGCTGCGGGATATGTACAAAACGGCAAACCCTGTCATTGGCTCGGTGGATGAGAACGGCAGCTATGTTCTCCCCCGCCCGCTGAAAAAGGGCGACAAGGTATTCATTCCCGATTTAGGACAGGAAGCGGTCGTTTCCTCGGATCAGAACGACAGCGACCAGATTTTCGTACACATGGGCATGATGAAAATGAAAATACAGATCTCCCGCCTGCGGCTGCTTGACAAGACAAAAACACAGGAGGGGAACAAGAAACAGAGAAGGAATCAGGTTTCCACAAAGATAGAACGCAAGGGCTCTATGGAACTGGACATCCGGGGCTATACCTGCGATGAGGGCGTTTGCGAAATGGAACGCTTCATTGACGGGGCAGTCGTTTCGCATATCGGTACTGTCACGATCATTCACGGCAAGGGCAGCGGGCTGCTGCGGAAAGCCATTCAGCAGCGGCTTGGCACGATGAAATACGTCAAATCGTTCCGAAGCGGACAGTATGGGGAAGGCGAAGACGGTGTGACGATCGTCACATTACAGTGATGCTGCAATAGCTGATCTGCGCAGGGAGCATATAGGCGGCATTCTTTTGGAAACAGGAGGTATTTATGAAGAAACGCATTTTGACAGGGCTGACGGCTGCGGCTCTGCTGACACAGGTTGCGGCATTTCCGGTATATGCCGGAGAACAGCTCGGACAGACAGATTTTACAGACGGTGTCGGGCTGCCGTGGCATATCTGCGAATCCATGACGGGAAAAATGGACTTCTCCATTGACGGCGGGGTGTATAATATCACTATCATAAACCCCGGCGGGCGCTCCAACGGCGGTGAAGACAGGTGGGACTGTCAGTTCCGGCACAGAAACCTGACACTGAAACAGGGGCATACCTACCGGCTGACCTACAGCGTGTGGGCAAGCAATTCCGGGTGGCTGTACAGCAAGATCGGTGACATGACGAATGACGATGCCGAACTCTGGCACAGCAACGGCAATATGCTCACCATGAACTATGATGCAAGCTGGTCACAGGCTGACATTGAGAACGCCCTCCGTTCTGCCCAACCGAACGGGCAGTGGGGCGACTATAATATGTGGCAGGGTGTCAATATCAACGGCAATGCGTGGAATACATTTGCCTATGAATTTACCCTCGGCTCAAACGGGGAGCGTGCGACTTCGGCGGATGGGACGGGAGAATGGACGTTCCACTTCGGGGGTGACGGGGAATATACACCGCAGGTCTGCTTCCCGGCTGGGACGGAATTGCAGTTCGACAACCTCTGCCTGATCGACATGACAGACGACAGCAGCGACTATATCGCCGAAGAGCCATGGCAGCGTGCCGAGATCCTCACCAATCAGGTCGGGTACTTCCCTGCCCTCGAAAAGAAAGCCACGCTCCTTTCCACAGAGTCCGGAGCTATGGAATTTTACCTGAAAGACAGCAGCGGAAATACAGTATACACCGGAACATCGCAGCCTTTCGGGTCGGATGCGGATTCCGGGGATGCGGTGCATATCTTGGACTTCTCCGATTTCAAGGAAGAGGGGACGTATTACTTAGAGGCAGAAAACGGCGCAGTCAGCCGGGAATTTGCGGTCGGTGTCAGGGATACCTATTCCGGGATGCTGTATGATGCGCTGAACTATTTCTATCAGAACCGCAGCGGCATTGATATTGAAGCGCAATATATCACTTCCGGCGATGCGACTTCGCTTGCCCGTCCGGCAGGGCATTCCAACGATACGGCGACCATTGAACAGACATGGGGCTATTCCGGTTCTTCCGGTACGCAGGATGTCACGGGCGGCTGGTACGATGCCGGCGATCACGGCAAGTATGTGGTCAACGGCGGTATTTCCCTGTGGCTGATGCAGAACGAGTACGAACGTGCCGCTTCCCTCGGCACGGCGGACGCCTATGCGGACGGTACGATGTATCTGCCGGAGAACAGCAACGGCTACCCCGACCTGCTGGACGAGGCACGCTATGAAATGGAATGGATGCTGAAAATGATCGTCCGGGACGGCGATTATCAGGGCATGGCATATCATAAAGTACATGACATCAAGTGGACGGCACTTGCCGTTGCCCCGGCAGACGACCCGGAGGAACGTATCCTCAAGCCCCCGACAACGGCTGCTACCCTGAATGTAGCTGCCTGCGGCGCACAGGCTTACCGGCTGTGGAAAGAGCTGGACAGCAGCTTTGCGGACGAATGCCTGACGGCTGCGAAAAATGCCTATGAAGCTGCCAAAAAACATCCCGACATGTATGCGCCTTTAGACGAATCTGTAGGCGGCGGTGCTTACGGTGACGACAATGCGGAGGATGAATTCTACTGGGCTGCCTGTGAACTTTACGCTGCGACCGGTGAGGACAGCTACCTGAAAGACATGAAGGCTTCTGCGTATTACCTTGCTGTCCCCACGTCCATGGACGGCGGAGAGGCTGTCGGGGTGGTCGGCAGTTTTGACTGGGGGCATACGGCAGCGCTGGGTTCGATGACGATGGCACTCTTCCCGGATGCCCTCGGCGGAGATGCTTCTGCACTGACAGACAATTTCAAAAAAGCTGCCGACTATTATATCGACCTGGAAAACAAACAGGGCTACGGCTTGCCCTATGGGCAAAGCACGATCAGCTATGCCGACAAGGATACCGGCTATATCTGGGGCTCTAATTCTGTCGTTGCTGATAATGCGATCGTACTTGCCTATGCCTATGATCTGACAGGCGGATCTGACTACCTCAACGGTGTGGCAGGGGCAATGGACTATCTGCTCGGCAGGAATGCGATGGACTATTCCTATGTTACGGGCTACGGCACGCATAGTGCACAATATCCGCATCACAGATGGTGGTCGAACCTGATCTCCGATGATTTCCCGAAAGCCCCCTGCGGCGTGCTGGTAGGCGGTCCGAATTCCGGCATGAACGACCCGTGGGTACGGGGTTCGGGCTGGAAGAAAGGGCAGATCGCCCCGCAAAAATGCTATATGGATCACATTGAAGCATGGTCTGTCAATGAGTGTACGATCAACTGGAACACGCCGCTTGCATGGCTGACCTCGTTCCTGTGCGAACAGGACGGCGGCATCGTTGCCGGGAAAACTTCCAACGGCGTGAACAATGGCGGAAACGGTGCATCCAATTCCAGTCAGACCTATGATTCCGAAGCTGCTTCCGAAATGGCAGCAGGCGGCAATGCGATCACCCCAAATCAGAATGACTCCAACAGCGATTCGGAAACGGATAATGCTGGGAAGAAAAGCAATCTCCCGTGGATCGTCGGCGGTGTACTCGCAGGTCTGGTCTCCCTTGAAATATTTGCGTTTCAGCTTGTCAAAATGCTGAAAGGCGGCAAGGGGGGCAAAGACAGCAAGGACACGCCCGGAGAAAAAAAGTAAGGCACGAACCATGACTGGTTCTGCAAATATACACACAGAAAGGAAAATGACGTATGGCTTGTTTTATCGTACCTGCAACGGAGGCAATTGTGACAACAGCTGCTTCTCACATCCTCAAGACCAAAAAGGTTTCTTCCGGCTTCACCCGTAAGCTAAGCTGGCTGAACAAAATGCTCTGGGGCGGCTCTGGGCTGCTTGCCTTTGAGCATATCTGGCACGGAGAGATCATCCCGGAATTCCCCTTCCTCACCAATGCGGCAAACCCGGCGGATATGGCTGTCATGCTTGAAGAAATGGCAACTTCCGGTGTCGGCATGGCACTGCTTGTGACGGGTGTCTGGGGTGTGATGGTGGCTGTTTCCCATGTGTTGGAAAAACGCCCGGAAACCAAACCCGCTGCCCTGCCCGGTGAGGTGCAGACATGACGCTTCTTCTGGCTGCTGCGGCTGCGGCTGTGACAACGATCCTCTGGTATACCAGCGAAAAGGCAAGGCAGCTCTCTCTTGGGACACTTGCGCTGCTGTACTGGGGCGCTTCGCTGATGTGGCTTGTGGATGCCATCCATGCCTATCTCGAACAGGGGGCTGCCTATTTCACACCGGCAGTGGCGGAGCTGTGTAACGATACCTTTTTAGGGGCTTCGGTGGTTCTGCTGGGGCTTGTCATCTGGCTGGTGATCGTGCTTGTCCGTGACCCGCTGGGCACTGTCCGGAAGCTGCTGCGCCATGAAGAATAACGAGCTTTACAGTCTCCTCTCCCGGGTCGCTGCACAGGAGATTCCGGTGGAGGAGGCTGTGCTTGCCTTGAAGAAAGCGCCCTTTGAGGCGCTAAACTGTGCGACCATCGACACACACCGGCAATTGCGGCAGGGCGTGCCGGAGGTGATCTTCGGGGAGGGCAAGACGGCGGAACAGATCCTGACCATCACAAACGGGCTGAAAAACGCCGGACAGGCGGCTGTGCTCATCACCCGGCTGTCGGCGGAAAAGGCTGCTTTCCTTCAGGAACGCATCCCCCTGAACTATCATGAAACGGGGCGGATCGCCCTTTCGGGGGACTTCCCTGAACCGGACGGAACGGGGAATATCGTCATCTGTACCGGCGGGACAAGCGACATTCCGGTCGCTGAGGAAGCAGCTTTCACGGCAAAAGCACTTGGCAATGCCGTTACAACGCTGTATGACGTTGGCGTTGCCGGGCTGCACAGGCTGCTGGCACATCTGGACACCATCATGACGGCAAGGGTCATCATCGCCATTGCCGGCATGGAGGGCGCACTGGCAAGCGTGGTGGCAGGTCTGGCAGATTGCCCGGTCATCGCTGTGCCGACCAGTGTCGGCTACGGCGCATCTTTCGGGGGGCTTTCGGCACTGCTGTCCATGCTCAATTCCTGTGCAAGCGGTGTCAGTGTGGTCAATATCGACAACGGTTTCGGTGCTGCCTATCAGGCAAGCCTGATCAATCATATACGGGAGGCATTATGAAGCTGCTCTATCTGGAATGCAATATGGGCGCTGCCGGGGATATGCTCACGGCAGCCCTCTCGGAACTGGTACCGGAGGCGGATATGCTCTTGCAGAAGATCCGCTTGCCGGGGGTACAGATCTCACGGGAAACCGTCACCCGCTGCGGCATCTCCGGGACATCGGTTTCCGTGAAAATTCACGGCACGGAAGAAGAAAGCTGCGATGTACACACCCATCAGCAGGAACATCACGAACATCACGAACACCACCATGAACACCATCACGAACATCATCACACGCATCATCATGCGACTTTGGCAGATATTGCCGGCATCATCCATGGACTGGATATACCGGAAACTGTAAAGGAACAGGCGCTTTCGGTTTACCGTCTGATAGCAGAGGCAGAGGGACAGGCGCACGGGTGTGCTGTGGAGGAGATTCATTTTCACGAGGTCGGCACACTCGATGCTGTGGCAGATATTACGGCAGTCTGCCTGCTGCTCGATGCCATTGCACCGGACAGGATCGTGGTCTCTCCGGTCTGCACGGGATTCGGGCAGGTGCGGTGTGCGCATGGGATATTACCCGTACCCGCTCCGGCGACGGCTTACCTGCTGCGAGATATGCCCGTCTTTGCAGGACAGATCGAGGGGGAACTCTGCACACCGACAGGTGCTGCGCTGCTGCGGCATTTTGCGGATGAATGCGGACAAATGCCGGCAATGCGTATCCGGAAAACAGGCTATGGCATGGGGAAAAAAGCATTTTCCTCCGCAAACTGCGTGCGTGCATTCCTTGGGGAAACAGATGCGGCAGGGCAGGTCGTGGAGCTGAAATGTGATCTGGACGACATGACGGGCGAACAGCTTGGGTATGCTGTCACGCAGCTGATGCAGACGGGGGCACTGGATGTGTTCACGACTGCGATCGGCATGAAGAAAAACCGTCCGGGCATTCTGCTGACAGTCCTCTGTGCAGAGGAACAGCGGGAACAGCTGGTGCGGGAAATTTTCCGGCATACCACGACACTTGGCATCCGGGAGACGGTCTGCCGCCGCTATACCCTTGACCGGAGAGAAACATCCATGGAGACCTCCTGCGGCACAGTACGCTGCAAGGAAGCGAACGGCTACGGCGTGACACGGTGCAAGCCGGAATTTGACGATCTGGCGAAACTGGCAGAAGAACAGGGAAAATCTATTTTAGAGCTGTTGAGCTAAAATTTGCTGAAACATAAGGCAGTACCGCACAATATTCGTGCATCAGAGACTTTTTTGGATAGCTTGTCGAGTCAGACTCAGAAAGGAAAGCGGATCTATGGCTGTATTTGTATCCTTTGAACACGTGAAAAAGGTCTATAAAACAGGGGAATTGGAGATCGAAGCGCTCCGGGATGTCAATTTTGAGATCCGGAAAGGGGAATTCTGCGTGATCGTGGGGGCATCCGGTGCGGGGAAAACAACCATCCTGAATATTTTAGGCGGCATGGATACGCTGTCGGGCGGAAAAGTCTGGCTGGACGGTGCGGAGATCTCCTCGTACAACAAACGGCAGCTGACGGCATACCGGCGGTATGATGTGGGGTTTGTGTTTCAGTTCTATAATTTAGTGCAGAACCTGACTGCCCTCGAAAATGTGGAGCTCGCTGCACAGATCTGCCGTGACCCCTTGGATGCTGCTGAAGTGCTTTCACAGGTCGGCTTGCAGGACAGAATGAAAAATTTCCCGGCACAGCTTTCCGGCGGTGAGCAGCAGCGTGTGGCAATTGCCCGTGCCCTTGCCAAAAACCCGAAGCTCCTGCTCTGCGACGAGCCGACAGGCGCACTCGACTACAACACCGGCAAACAGGTGCTGAAATTATTGCAGGACACCTGCCGGAACAAGGGAATGACTGTCGTCGTCATCACCCACAATCAGGCACTTTCGGCAATGGCGGACAGGATCATAACCGTCAAAAGCGGTACCATTCAGGATATGCGCCTGAATGACCACATCGTGGATGTGGCAGACATAGAGTGGTGACGGCAATGCGCAGGAGTATGCTGAAACGGAGTGCCAACCGGGATATCCGGGGTTCGATCGGGCGCTATCTTGCGATTTTGTCGATCGTTGCCTTGGGGGTGGGGTTCTTCTCCGGGGTGCGTGTCACGACACCGGTCATGGTGCATACGGTGGATACGTTCTATCAGGAAAAACAGCTCTACGACTACCGGCTGATCTCTACCCTCGGGTGGGAGGAAGCCGATGTGGAAGCCATCCGGCAGAGACCGGATGTGCGCTATGCGGAGGGGGCTGACAGCCTTGATGTCCTGTGTCTGGACGAGGAGAATACAGAATTCGTCCTCAAAGCCCACACCATTCCGGAACATCTGAACCTGCTCACTCTGACCGAGGGCAGAATGCCGGAAGCTGCCAACGAATGCCTGATGGATGCCGGAAAGCCCGGCAGCCTGAAAGTGGGTGACACACTGCGCATTGCCGATACCAACGAGGACGACACCATTGATGCGTTCAGTTACAAGACATTTCAGATCGTGGGGGCAGTGCATTCCTCGCTGTACCTGAATTTTGAACGGGGTACGACCTCGATCGGCACGGGCAGTATTGAGGGATATTTCTATGTTGAGCCGGATGCATTTACATGGGATTACTATTCCGAAATGTATGTCCGGCTGAACAGGGATGACGTCATTTATTCCAAGGATTATAAGGACACCATGGAAGAATCGACCCCCGTCTGGGAGACATTGACACAGGAACAGGCGGAAGAGCGTTTCGGGCGTGTGGTGGCAGATGCGGAAGAAGAATTGGCAGACGGCAGACAGGAACTGGAGGACAGCCGGAAAGAGGGCGAACAGGAACTTGCCGATGCCGCACAGGAACTGACGGACGGCAAGCAGGAACTGGACGATGCCGAAACGGAACTTGCCGATGCCAAGGCAGAATTGGACGATGCCAAGCAGCAGATCGGGCAGGGTGAAGCGGAACTTGCCCAGTCGAAAAAAGAGATAGACAGCGGACAGAAACAGCTTGATGCCGCCAAGGCGGAACTGGATGCTTCCCAAAAGACACTCGAAGTTTCCAAGGCAACATTGGACGAGGCGGAACAGCAGCTTACGGACGGCGAAGCACAGCTTGCGGACGGACAGGCACAGCTTCAGGCTGCCGCTGCCGAACTGGATGCCAATGCTGAAACGCTTGCCGTGCAGGAGCAGGAACTGGCTGCACAGGAACAGGCACTTGCCGGGCAGATGCTGTATTTTGACCAGCTCCCGCCGGAACAGCAGGCGGCTTTACAGCAGGCACAGGCGCAGCTGGAACAGGGGAAAGCCGCACTCGAAGCGGGCAAGGCACAGATCGAGGAGGGCAGACAGGCACTTGCCGCACAGCAGGCTGTCCTTGCAGAAAAGCAAGCCGAACTTGCCGCCGCAAGGCAGGAATGGGAAGCCGGAAAAGCTGCCTACGAAGCAGGGCTTGCACAGTTTGAGACCGGAAAGCAGCAGTATGAAGCTTCCCTGAAACAATTTAACACGGGAAAACAGCAGTATGCCGCCGGCGTGCAGCAGATCAGCGATGCCCGGAAAGCCTACGAGGACGGCTTGCAGCAGTACGAGGACGGCAAAGCCGACTACGAGGACGGGCTTGCGGAATATGAGGACGGACTTGTGGAATATGAGGACGGCAAGGCAGAATTTGACGAGAAGATCGCCGATGCGGAACAGGAACTTGCCGATGCCGAACAGGAGATCGCCGATCTGGACAGCCCGGATACTTACGTACTGGACAGAAATACCAATATCGGCTACGCTTGCTTTGAGAGCGATTCGCAGATCGTGGAGCAGGTGGCAAAGGTCTTTCCGGTGTTCTTCATTCTGGTTGCGGCACTGGTCTGCATGACGACGATGAGCCGCATGGTCGAGGAACAGCGGACACAGATCGGCACCCTCAAGGCACTTGGCTATTCGGAGGGGGCGATCATGGGGAAATTCATGCGCTACTCCGGCAGTGCGGCAATTATTGGCTGCGTGGCAGGATTTGCGGTCGGTTCGGTGCTGTTTCCGGCAGTGATCTGGATGTCCTATCAGCTGATGTACATTCCTTTGCAGTTGAAATTTGTCTTTGACTGGAAAATGGCACTGCTTGCGGTCGGGGCATCACTGCTCTGTTCACTGGGTACGACATGGGCAGCCTGCCGGATGGAACTTGCCGAAACGGCAGCCGGTCTGATGCGCCCGAAAGCCCCGAAAGCCGGAAAGCGGGTCTTTCTGGAATATGTGCCCTTCCTCTGGAATCGCCTGAAATTCCTGCACAAGGTCTCTATCCGGAATATTTTCCGCTATAAGGGGCGGTTCTTCATGATGATTGTCGGTATCAGCGGCTGCACGGCGCTGCTGGTAACAGGCTTTGGCATCAAGGATTCGATTGCCGGATTTGCAGACGTGCAGT
Organism: uncultured Clostridia bacterium; assembly: GCA_947629905.1. GTDB lineage: Bacteria > Bacillota > Clostridia > Oscillospirales > Ruminococcaceae > UBA3855. Next base: position 58,948 of record CANRFM010000009.1, on the reverse strand, counting down.
ATAATGAAATCGAAGTCGCCGATGCTTCCATGAGTTTCCGGACGGACATCGGGGACACACTTCCGGCAGACCTGCAAGCAAAAATGGACGACTACACGCAGGACTATATGCTCGTACACGAGGCAGCGTGGGATCTGCACGCAGACGGCAAAGTCAAGGGTATCACGGTCATTGCACCCTTTGAGCCGGAACGCATGGACAACTATATGCGGCTGCATACACTGGAGGGCGAGCCGCTTGCCTTTCCGCAGACGGGGGAGGCACTCATCAGCAACAGCATTGCCGAACGCTATCACGTGCAGCCCGGTGAGGAACTGCTGCTTCAGAACGAAGATATGCAGGAAATGCGCTTGCAGGTCACGGGCGTTTTTGAGAATCATGTGTATAACTACGTCATCCTGTCGCCGGAGACAATTGAAAATCTGACGGGAGAGGAAGCCGCTTTCAACACGGCATTCGTGAATTTCCCGGACGGTGCGGACATCTATCAATCCAGTGCAGAAATTGCAAAGAACGAAAATGTGACCAACATCAACCTCTTCCGGGATATGCAGGAACGTATGGGCAAAATGATGAGCAGCCTTGACTATATCGTGCTGCTGGTCATCCTCTGTGCGGCAGGGCTTGCGTTCATCGTGCTGTACAATCTGACAAATATCAACATTACCGAACGCATCCGGGAAATTGCCACGATAAAAGTCCTCGGCTTTTTCCGGCGGGAAACTTCTGCCTATGTACTGCGGGAAAATATCGCCCTGACAGCGATCGGCATTGCGCTGGGTCTTGTGCTGGGCGTGCTGCTGCATCGGTTTGTCATGGCACAGATCATTGTGGATATGGTTTCATTCCGTATCAAAGTACTCTCGCCGAGTTTCCTGTACAGCGTGGTGCTGACATTTGTGTTTAACTTTATCGTCAATGCCTTCATGGGCAGGAAACTGGACCGCATCAACATGGCAGAATCCCTGAAATCCGTAGACTAAGAAAAACTACAATACCAAATAGGAGAATCGATATGTACACACTGCTGAAAACCGAAAACCTTGCCCGCCGGGGACAGGTCGAGACCGTACACGGCACCTTTCAGACCCCCTGCTTCATGAATGTCGGCACGTCTGCCGCCATTAAGGGCGGTATTTCCTCCCCGGAGCTTGTCGGACTGAAATGTCAGGTGGAGCTGTGCAACACCTATCACCTGCACCTGCGCCCGGGGGACGGGGTCATTCATCAAATGGGCGGGCTGCACAAGTTCATGAACTGGCAGCGCCCCATCCTGACGGACAGCGGCGGGTTTCAGGTATTTTCTCTTGCCAAACTGCGTAAGATAAAAGAGGAGGGCGTATACTTTCAGTCACATTTGGACGGCAAGCGTATTTTCATGGGACCGGAAGAAAGTATGCAGATCCAGTCGCACCTTGCCTCTACCATTGCCATGGCATTTGACGAGTGCGTGGAGAATCCTGCCCCCTACGATTATGCGGCACGTTCCTGCGAACGGACGACCCGCTGGCTGGTGCGCTGCAAAGCCGAAATGGAACGCCTTGCTGCACTGCCGGATACCATTAACCCGAAGCAGCTTCTGTTCGGCATCAATCAGGGCTGTACGTTCGATGCGCTTCGTATCAAGCATATGCAGGCGATCCGGGAACTGGATCTTGACGGCTACGCCGTGGGCGGTCTTGCCGTGGGTGAACCGACAGAGGAGATGTACCACATCCTCGATGTAGTCGTACCGCATATGCCGGCTGACAAGCCGAGGTATTTAATGGGTGTCGGCACACCGTCCAATATCATCGAGGGCGTGGCACGGGGCATTGATATGTTTGACTGCGTAATGCCGACCCGCAATGCACGGCACGGAACGATTTTCACATGGCAGGGTATCCGACACATGAAGAATCAGACATATGAAACCGATGCACGCCCGATGGATGAACAGTGCGACTGCCCTGCCTGCCGGAATTTTTCCAGAGCGTATGTGCGTCACCTGTTCAAAGCCAATGAAATGCTTGCCGGGCGGCTGACGGTCATGCACAATCTCTATTTTTACAACACACTGGCAGAACGGATCCGGGCAGCGCTGGACGAGGGGACTTTTGCACAGTTCCGGGCAGAATACAGCACGCTGCTCGCACAAAAAGCACCGGAGGACTGATGCCGGAAGGAGAGGGCTATGAGCATTCTCGAGATCATTCTCATCGCTGTGGGGCTGTCTATGGATGCCTTTGCTGTGTCCATCACAAATGGGCTATGCTGCAATAATCTGAGCCGGAACAGAATGCTCGGTATCGCTGTGTGTTTCGGGGGATTTCAGGGGCTGATGCCGACGATCGGGTTTTGTCTGGGGAAAGCCTTTGAAGCCTACATCACGGCACTGGATCACTACATTGCGCTGGTGCTGCTTGGCTACATCGGCGGGAAAATGATCCTCGATGCTGTCACACAAAAAGAGGAAACGGCGGCATTTTCGCTTACTGCCAAAATGCTCCTGATGCAGGGCATTGCTACCAGTATTGATGCACTGGCGGTCGGTGTGAGTTTTGCGGCGCTGCCGGATGTGCAGATCGTTCCGGCGGCGCTGGAGATCGCAGGGGTGACGTTCGGGTTTTCACTGGTCGGTGTGCTGATCGGGAAAAAGACCGGGCAGAAACTCGGCAGCCGGGCGCAGATCGTCGGCGGTCTGATCCTTGTCAGTATCGGGGTGAAGATTTTTATCGAGCATATGTTTTTCTCCTGAAACAGGCGGCTATACAAAAAACAAGCTCTCAGATCCGTTCTGAGAGCCTGTCTTATAGCTTTTTTACGGCAGTTCGTAATGCCGGTTGCCCCGCAGACGCTGTTCATACTCGTCATGCGGCAGGGGCTTGTCAAACAGGAAACCCTGCGCCATGTCGCAATGAATGCGCCGGAGAAATTCTGCCTGCCGGGCTGTTTCCACACCCTCGGAGACAATTTCAAGGTTAAGCGCCTGTGCCATGCGGAAAATATTCTCAATGACGATCTCGTCCGTCCGGTAATCTGCATTTTCCGTCGTGATACGGTCAAGGAAAGACTTGTCCAGTTTGATAATGTCCATATGGAACTCCCGGAGCATATTCAGCGAAGAATACCCCGTCCCGAAATCATCAATGGACGTGCAGATACCGCAGGCATGCATCTTTTCCAGAAATGCCAGCATGGCATCATGATTGCGTGTACCGGACATTTCCGTCAGCTCGACCTCAATCAGGTTGCTGTCAATGTTATATTTTTCCAGTACGGCAACGATCATTTCCGCCAGCGTTTCATTGTGCAGATGCTGCTGCGAAAAATTCACGGAAACCCGCACGGGAACAATGCCATTATCCAGCCAGTGCCGCAGATCCTGACAGACACGCTCCAGTACGTAGAAATCGAGCTGACAGACCGTGCCCTCTTTTTCCAGCACCGGAATAAAATCCATCGGCGGCACAATGCTGCCGTCATGCAGCCAGCGCACCAGCGCTTCACTGCCGCACAGTGTCTGATCTGATAGTGACACCTTGGGCTGATAGTAGACCACAAACTCCCCATTTTTCAATGCGACTGGGAACATCTGGGAGATCTCTTTCTCGTGCAGCACCTGTTCCTTCATGGAGGGGTCATACCAGAGCTGCTCCTCTGCTTGTCCGGACGTGCGCACGGTTTGCAGCGCAATGCCCGCAGCATTCAGCGCCGTTCCAATATCGTCACCCGGCTGAATGTCATAGATACCCGCATTGGCATACAGGGTAAACGTCCGGCTGACACTCCGGATAGAAACTGTCACTTCCCGCAGGAATTTCAGATATGCCTCTGCGTGTTCCTTGCGAATTAGCAGGAAATAATTGTCACTGCCCGGACGGCAGATCGTTTCACCGGGGAGAAGCTGTTTCCGCAGTGCCTCACAGTAGGCAACAAGCAGTTCATCCCCGCTTTTCTGTCCGATCGTGGAGTTGATGTATTTGAAATTTTTCAGATTCAGATAAATGCCCACATAATCCGCCAGCGCCCCGCCAAGCGATGTGCCGTGACGAATCATGCCCTGCTTATTGAAAGCACCCGTCAGATAATCGAGAGATGCCGCATTTTCCAACATTTTGCGCATGAGCATACGGCTGCACAGCAAAAACAGGTTTTCGCTCAGATACTGCACGGCATCCTGTTCTGCTTCCGTCCAGCAATGCCCCTTTACTGGTGCGACCTGCACGGAAAAGACACCGTTTTCGCCCATATCATAATCGACACACGTTTCCGCACCGGCTTCTCCGGCAAGGTACAGCGTTTCCTCCGTGTGCTGTCCCATCGGAACAAATGTCCCGTCCGGCACATCAAGGCAGATGCGGATACAGGCTGCATGGAGCTTTTCCGCAAGTCCGACCACTGCATTCGATATGATCTGCCACGAATTTTCATTTGCCGCTTTGCTTGCCTTATGCATAAAATCCATGATCTCCCGTGAGATATGGAACCCATCCGGCTGATTCATTCCGCACACCCCCGTCCTGTCAGATACCTTGTTATTATTATATCATATTGTTCATATAATGTAAATACTTTCTGTAAAATTGTTTTTCTTTTTGTACAAAACATATTGTTTTCCATTACGTTCTTTGTGCATTATGCACAAGTGCAGCAATCACCTGCTGCCTGTAAACTGTTATTGTTATATCAAAGTATACTATTTGTATGATTCGCACCTTGAAAAACAAATCAAATGTGCCGCCCGATGCACCTTGCGGCGCAAAGGGCGGCAACTCAAAGAATACAATTGTTCAGAATGATTAGTGAACGAGCATATGCTTGAGCAGTGCGAGGTCGAAAATGTCTACAACACCATCGCCGTTCAGCTCTGCCCCTGCCTTAACGGTCACATTCATGCCGAGCAGATATTTCTGAAGTAAAACAATATCTGCCAGCTCCACTGTGTTGTTACCGTCTGCATCGCCAAGGATCGTCTCTCCCTCGACCGGCGTTGACTCTGTTTCCGTTACAACAGGTACATCAGTAACTTCAGCTGTCTCAGTCTCTGTCGGCGCAACAGCTTCCGTTGTTGTCTCGGTCGGTTCAACGGACTCGGTCGGTGCTACAACGCTGCCCTTGGGGACTGCATAGAGCGCGTAAGCGGTCATGTCGCTGTTGCTTGCGCTGATGAAGAGATTCTGCATATCAGAAAGCGACTCGCTGCCAAGTCCCTGCATAATATCCGCATAGCTGAAATACTGCATGAACGCATTTTCACTGACTGTGCCGGACTGAATTCTGTTCCAGCTGTCTTTGCCGGTGCCCTGCAGCACCAGTTCCGGATTGCTCGAAGAATCATAGATCATGACGAAGTCATAATTCTCATTCACATAATCCTGCCAGCCGCTTACGGTAAAGTTTTTCCACGATGCAACTTCCTTGCCGTTTTCCTCACGGTACAGCTCGATCCAGTCGTCACCGATCTTAACCTTGCTCCAGTCGAACTTCAGCTCCTCATAGGGCTTGAGGTTGGGAGTGATACCGTAAACCTGCATCATTGCCTGAACGACCGGTGCGGAATTCGGGTACCATGTATTGGTTGCACGGTAAATATAGCCGTGTGCTTCGCCGTTCTCCGTGCCGTTGCCGGGAACATTGTTGTCCCACAACACACAAGGAATACCAGCTTGCTTTGCCTTGCTCAGGTAAGAAGTCGCCCATCTTGCTCTGTCCTCGGTGTTGCCGAAGTCAGATGCACCGAACTCGCCGATGATGATCGGACAATTTTTCTCGTTCATGATCGAGCTGAACTCGTTGAACATATTGGACAGTGCGCCGTCATAGTCCTCTCCGTAGCCGCTTGCGCCGGGGAAGGAGTGGTTAGCGTACGCATCGGTCGCCATGGTGAAGAAGTACGGCGAATATGCATGAACGGAAAGTGCCACATTGCCGGCATTGGCAGGAATTTCAATGGCACGGATCGTCTCCGGTGTGGAGGATGCGCAGTAGCCGGGGAGCATCAGCAGACGCTCCTTGTTGGCAGCAGAACCCTGTCCACGGACGGTGCTGACAAACTGTGCATTCAGGCGGTTGATGTAGCTCCACGAATTCGCATCGCCTGCGCCCCATTCTACAGAGCCGCCAAGCCCTGTCTGACGGGGTTCATTCATGCCCTCAAAAATCAGATGCTGGTCGTAGTCCTTAAATTCCTCGGAAACCTGAGACCAGATGTCAGTCAGTTTCTTGGATGCGGTCTGGAACGTAGCATCGGTGAACTCGCCGACATTGACCCAGTCCTCATGGTGAACGTTCAGAATGACGAACATATCACGGTCATAGGCATAGTCCACGGTCTGCTTCACGAAATCCATCCACTGATCATTGATGAGGTACATCTGGGAGCCCTCGTCCCATTCGAGATGTTCGTACCATGTGGTAGGGATACGGATGGTGTTGAAGCCGCCGTCCTTGACGGTCTGGATCAGATCCTCGGTCGGAACAGGGTTGCCCCATGCAGTCGCAAATTTCTGCGGTGCGGCATCGCTCGGAAGATTTGTGCCGCTGCTGTCAAGCGTATTGCCGAGATTCCAGCCGATCACCATCTGGGAAGTGATACCCTTGGCATCCAGCCCGGAAAGCCCGGCTGCCTGTGCAGGCAGTACAGCGGAAAATGCTCCGAGGGCTGTCACGGAAAGCGCTGCGGCGGAAAGTGCAGAGACAAGTCTGCCGGAAGTTTTTTTCATGAAAAGTTCCCCCTTCTGAATATAATAATTATACTTCAATTATAAACGTTTTCAGGGAACTTGTCAATGGATTCCGGGCGAAAACCTTTGTAAAATATTTATGAAGAAAAAAGCAGAAAAACAAGTTCATACATTTTCAATATTTGTGCATTTTTCATCTCCCATGCTGACCTGTCAGCGGTTTTATCCCTTGTTTTTCAGGAAGAAAAGGCTGCATAGCCGTCTCAGCCATGCAGCCCTCTATTCTGATCACGGTATCCTTTACGCTCAGGATTTTAGAACATAGACATTGCAATTTCCATCAGAAAAGCAGAAGCATCATCCACTGTCAGAACACCATCCTGATTATAATCTGCGGCAGCAAACTGCTGATCTGTAAAGTAACTGATGCCAAACATCTGTCCACTGATCTCGGTCAGAAGCATAGAAACATCATCGGTCGTAAGCACGCCGTCACCATTGACATCACCAGATACAGACTGCGGTTGGGTTTCGGGGGTCGTGGTAGTCGTTTCCGGCGTTGTGTAGGTGGTTGTGGTAGTCGTTTCCGCCGTTGTGTAAGTCGTCGTGGTGGTCGTTTCCGGCGTTGTGTAAGTCGTCGTGGTAGTCGTTTCCGGTGTTGTGTAAGTTGTTGTAGTAGTCGTTTCCGACGTTGTGTAAGTTGTTGTGGTGGTCGTAGTTTCAGTCGTAGTGGTAGTGGTTTCGGTCGTGGTGGTAGTCGTTTCTTCCGGTTCTGCAAAGGCATCCAGAGCTACCTCGTACCATGTGACAGCACCCTCTTCCCCGGTTGCCCAGTAAAGTGTCCTGCCGTTCACGATCGGCTGTATGGAAGTGTTAGAAAGCCGTGCATTGGCAATCTTCGATTCCGGGCGGAGGATATTGCCCTTCTGATCGAGAATCACATACCGCACGCTGTCAAAGTGACCATTCACAAAGGCTTCCCAGAGGACGCAGAATGCACCGTCAGGCATTGCCACAATTTTCACCTGACCGGCATCGTTCGTCTCATCCACTTTTGTCAGCCAGACAACATTCTGATCAGCCACTTCTCCGGTAGCAGCGTCGAGACGGTCAACGCCATTCAGCCCCTCCATGCCTTCTTCCAGATCCTGTGAGATCAGCCGGACAAATACGTCAAACTTTTCAGTTGCTACATCCGATTCGGCATAATTCCCGGAGGTGTAGCCCCGTTCTGCTTTCCCCGCAAGGGCAAATACCAGATTGTTGGCAGCCAGACCGCCGAGGTACAGGTGGGTGTCATTCTGATGCGAACCGCTTTCCCCGTATGTACCGCTGCTGTGCATCAGTGTATAGCCGCCGTCATAGGACAGTTCCGTAAACCCGACATCCTCAGGAGATGCGGCAGGATATACAGTCAGGTTCAGTCCTCTTTCGTAGACATCACCCCGCTGTACAGCCGCAAAGCCTTCGCTGTAATTCGTCATGGTGACACCCAGAGAATGGGAACCCTCCCAGTCGGAATGGTCGAGGATCGTCATATTTTCGGTGTCAATAAACGTGAACTCCGACCCCTGATGTCCGCTCGTCCACTGCACATCATACAGGCAGCCCAGCACACCGTCTTTGTAGCATATGTCCGCATTGCCGCCATCAAAGGGATATTGCGCTTCCGTGATATCGCTCAGGATCGGGCAGGTATCAAGCAGATCACCGGAAAGCGTATACTTGCCTACCAAAATGTTGTCATCTGCATCCACGGAGGTATCCAGCGTTCTGCCCCACAGAATATAGAGGTTGTCGTCATCGTCTATCGCTGCCGCACCGAATGTATAGCCGCTCTGCGGGATGAAAATAGTCTCCCCGTTACGGGAAGTTAGCACAGCCCCGTCCTCAGCGGCACAGACTGCATACAGATTGCCTGCGCTGTCCTGCACTTCCTGAAGTTCATCTACATACGTGAAAATGTTGTAACCAGTCTGATCCGAAACCGTATCCGCCGCAATGTGGTCATCCTCTGTCACAGATCGCAAAGCCGTGTTACACAGCCCCTCCGGCACAGGATCATATTCCGGGATCGGTTCCGGTTCGGTGGGTGGTTCTGTTATCGGTTCGGTAGGCGGTTCTGTTACCGGCTCTGTCGGAACCACAGGTTCGGCAGACAGTTCCCGGTAGCTTCCGTCATACGCATAGTCCATATCCGGCATGATGTCAGTATAGTAGCTATAATCGTAATCATGCATATAGGCTGTCTCTTCCGTGCCGTCGCTGTAGGTAATGGTAAATTTGCCCATTCGTTCATCTATTTTGGCAATATCTGCATTGCAGTACAGGAACAGCTCATTTGTCACATCCACATGATACCAGTGCTCTCCGATCAAAGAAGCATTCCAGCCGTGCCCGATACCGAGCAGCGAAATGGTATCCACGCCGGCAGCATTGGCAATCAGGTTGTAGGCTTTGGTATAGCCGGCACAGACTGTCTCCTTCATCAGCAGCGCCGAGGTAAGAGACTGGTCAAGGTCGCCTTCCACATAGGCAATATCCTCACTCAGTGAATCATGGATCGATTTTGCACGGTCATAGTCCGTGCTGTAAGTCAGTGCTTCGTCAATGTAGCCCTGCGCTGTATCTATGATTTCTTCCCGTGCCGCAAGCCGTGCGCTGCCGTCCTGATAGCAGTCATAGATATGCAGCTGAACATAATTACTTCCCCGGTAATACCCATAACTCCATCTGTTGCTCATCCAGAAAAACTCCGGGTGGTCATACATGAAAATGGTTACAACATCTTCCATTTCCGCATCACTCATCGACACATCGTAAGTGATATCGTCTGTCTCCGACAGAGTCTCTGCTGAGGTATCGATTTCCAGACAGGTTTTGTACATATTGTCATACAGTTCCTGTCCTTGGGGGGTGAGCTGTTCATAGATGTAGGGGCAATTGGTGACGAAAGGATAAGCTTCTGCCGCCTGAACGGTCGTTCCGACAGCCGGAAGCTGCGCACCAAGCAGGCAAAAGCCAAGCGCCAGTGCAATGTTTCGGTGTTTCATAGTGGATCACTCCTTTTTATTTTAGATAGTAATAGTATACCATATCTGCCCCCTTTTGTCAATTGTAAATGAATACAAAAAACCCCAGATCCTCCCTATACCATTGCACCTGTCTTTCTCAGACAGGGTATTTTTACGGTACGATGCCAATGCCCCAGATCGTAAATTCCGAGCCTGCATCTGCCACGTTAATGGATACTTCGAGTGTTCCCGTTTCGTTCTGCATATAGGCAACATCCGCTTCCGGACCGCCCCATGCGTAGAGTTTGTTGCCGCTGATGGTCGTCTGCTGTCCGTTGACCGTCACATTCAGATCACCGAAGCTGTTGTCCTGCTTTGCGCTGTAGACGATGAATACGCCCTTGCCCTGTGCCGTAAAGGTGATCGGATCTGAGCCGCCCCATGCACTGTGTTTGAGCGTGTAGGGGAGCGAAGCATAACCGGGTGTACTCTGTGCAAACGAGCCGGTTTTGAAGTCTTTCAGGCTGTCAAGCGGTACGATCGTGCCGTCACTGTATTCCGTGCCGTATACCGCATCTGCCGGCATGGTGTAGCTGCCGGTCTGGTTTTCTGTTTTCAGCGCCTGCCGGTAGAAGTAGGCAATGCTGTCCGAAATGAGGGCGCTGCCCTGTTCATGCGGGTGGTATTCATCCGTGTAGTAATCGTCCACCGTCAGCAGCCCGCTGTTGAATGCCTTGGTCAGTGCATTGTCCATGCTGATAACGGGCAAATTATAGTGTTCTCCGATGGCAGCCATTTGTTCCTGCATGGAGTAACCGCCCTTTGCCCGGTTGATGATGAGGACAACTGCCGGTGCGCCCGGCTGTGTCAGGCAGCGTTTCACAAGGCTTTCATAGCCTTTCTTGTAAATCATTTCCGGATGGTCGTTGACCGAAAATTCGATGAAGATAATATCCGGTGACGCATCGAGAATATCTTTCTGCGCACGCATCAGACCGACCACCGAGGAAGTACCCGACAGACCGGCATTGATGAAGCTGACATTATTGCCCGTTCCGAATGTATCGGCAAAATACTTTGCGGAACGGCTGACATAACAGGTGTCCGTCCTGCCACCCTCCGTGATCGAGCCGCCGATGTAGGCGAGGGTGACATTTTCTCCGCTCTGCGCTTTCTGGATCTTCTCCACAAGACGGGAAGTGTTGCCGAGCTGATAAATGGCATCCGCATAGAATTGCTGCATTTCCGGAGAGGCAGTTTCTACATAGGTGGCCCATGGGTTCGGGGCATCCGGCTCATCCGGGGTATCCGGTTCATCCGGTGTGACCGGGTAGAAGCTGTCTATCTTTGCGAGAATAAAATCCTGTATCTGCAAAAGATCTGCCGTTTCCGCTTTGCCGTTCCGGTCGACATCCGCAGCCTTTTCAGCGGCTTTGTCCGTGAAGCCATTTTTCACGCCGTACTTTGCCAGTGCCAAGTCAAATACATCCACAACACCGTCGTTGTTGACATCCCCGGCAGCATACTCGTCAAGGCTGCCGCCTGCGCCTGCAAACTGCCACCAGTCCACGTTGAACAGATAGCCGCTGCCGCCCTTATAAACGAAATACACATCGTGCAGCCCGCTGACACTGACATCGCAGGAGACCTCTTTCCACGTCTGCCAGCCGTTTGTAGAGGGGACCGTACAAGTACCAGCAAGCGTTCCGTCTACGCCGTCCAGATGGATCTCGATCGTGCCGCCCTGTGTAGCAGAGGCAATGTTTGCCGTGAACGTGTCCGCACCGTCACCGAAATCTACACCGCTGACTTTGACATAATCACCATTCTCGATATTTGCCACATCCAGACCGCCGGCAGAACATTCTTCCGTTTCGATACCCTGACTCCAGCTCATCATTTCCGCTTCCTGCTTCTGGAATGGGTCAACGTACTCCAACTGTGCAGGACCCGCTTCACTCATCGTGATGGTCGGGAATGTGCCGTCCGGATTGTAGGTAAATTCCTCCACAGCAGCCGAACGCTGGAAACCATTTCCGCCCTCCAGTGCACCGTTGTGGTAGGCAAAGTAGGAATGTCCCTTATAGTCCACCACGCCGCAGTGGTTGGTAAAACTTCTGCCCTCTGTCGGCATGATCACGCCCCGGTATGTCCAAGGTCCGGTGGGGGTGGGCGCTGTGGAGTAGGCGATATTCTCCGGGATGCCGTTTGCCGCATAGAGCAGATAATACAGATCGCCACGCTTTGTCAGCCAAGGTCCTTCCGTGTAGGCAGTGCCGTCACCTGCCGGATTTGTGCCAAAGCTCTCTGTCGTCATCTGGACTTTGGTGATTTCCCCGTCATAGGAGATCATGTCCTCATTCAGCCGGACATAGTAGGGGTTCGGGTTTCCGAAATAGAGATACGCCTGCCCGTCATCGTCAATAAAGACCGTCGGGTCAATGAAATCCCAGTTTGGACCGCAGAGGGGTTTCCCGAGCGCATCCTTGAACGGACCGGTCGGGGAATCCGCCACAGCCACACCAATGGCACGTCCGCCTGTTTCTGCCGGAACAAGGGTCACATACATATAGAATTTCCCGTTCCGTTCAATACACTGTGCTGCCCATGCAGTGTCCTTCTCCGCCCAGCTGAAATCGTCCCATGACAGAATGGTACCGTGGTCAGTCCAGTTCTGCATATCCGTGGATGAGTAGCATTTCCAGTCGGGCATGGTGTAGTAGTCTGCACCGTCTGCATCGTGTCCGGTGTACATATAAAATGTGTCACCATAGACCATCGGGGCAGGGTCGGATGTGTAGACATTCTGTGCGATCGGGTTCTGCGCTGTGCTGACAAGCCCGGAACCGGAAACTGCCGTCACTGCAACGACGGCTGCACAGAATGCAGCAAGCCAATGTTTCATAAGCATTCCTCCAATAATCACATTTATTAAAAATATTATAACAAATTTGGACGAATTTAGCAATGTTGCTGTGCATATGTTCACAAAAAATTTACAATATTTCGTTAGCAGAGAGCTGTTTTGGTGTTCCTTGACAAAATCAGGATGCTTTTCCCGCATAATGCGGTGAATTGGTATTGCATTCTATCAGGAAATGTGATATAATAGCTATATCAGCAGCAAAACGCTGAACCCACAAGCTACATAATAACCAAAAACAGGAAACGAGGAGGATCATCATGTTTCACTACGAATACAAGACAAAAGGCACCTGTTCGCAGGTGATTGCACTGGATCTGGACGGCAATGTCGTTCACAACGTCCGCTTCACAGGTGGCTGCAACGGCAACCTGAAAGCCATTTCCATTTTGGTCGAGGGCAACACAGTCGAGGAGATCGAGAAGAAGCTCAGCGGCGTTCTCTGCGGCTACAAGCAGACTTCCTGCTCCGATCAGCTCTCCAAAGCTGTCCGGGAGGCGTATGAAGCTTCCACAGCCACCGCATAACATTAAGGGTGCACATTCCGTAGAATGCGCACCCTTTTCTTTTATCTATGCTGCTCAATGATTGCACAGCTCTTTATACAGTCCGATATAGGAATCCGCCGACCTTTCCCAGCTAAAATCTGTGGAAAGCGCCCGCTTCACGAGTTTGCTCCATTCCTCATGCACATCGTAGGTTTCCTTTGCTCTCCGGCAGGCATCTAACATATCATGCGCATTGTAGGTCTTGAACGTAAAGCCGTTCCCGTCCTTGTCGCCGTCATCCTTGACAGAATCCCGCAGACCGCCTGTCTCACGCACAATGGGGATCGTACCGTACCGCATGGAGATCATCTGTGCCAGCCCGCAGGGTTCACTCTGCGACGGCATCAGGAACATATCCGCCCCCGCATAAATTTTCCGTGCCAGATCCGGCTGGAAACCAAGCGTCACGCTCACCTTGTCCGGATAGCGCCACTGCATTTCAGAGAAGAAGTCCTCATAGACCTTTTCCCCGCTGCCAAGAATGGCGAATTTATACCCTAAGCCGACAATGTCCTCAAACACGTAACGGATCAGGTCAATGCCTTTGTGGGAAACAAAGCGTGTCACAATGCCGATGACCGGCTCATTTCCCTCCTGCAAAGCCAGCTCCGAAAGCAAGGCTTCCTTGCAGACTTTTTTACCGGCAGGGCGGGATGCACTGAATTTCTTAGCGATCAGCATATCCTTTGCCGGGTTGTAAAGCTCCGTATCAATTCCATTGAGAATGCCGCAGAGCTTATACTGCTTGTTGACAAGAATTCTGTCCAGCCCATGCGAATACCACGGGTCAAGGATCTCCCACGCATAGCTGGGACTGACAGTCGTGATCTTATCCGCCGTCTCAATAGCGCCCTTCATCATGTTGATCGCACCGTCATATTCCAGAATGCCCATGTGATACAGCGGGATGCCCATGACTTCGTTGAGTACTTCCCTGCCGTAGCAGCCCTGATACTGGATATTGTGGATGGTGAACACGTGCCTGATATTCTGGTAGCCCTGCTGGTACTTGTAGAATACCTGATAGAATACCGGAATAAGCGCCGTCTGCCAGTCATTTTCGTTGATGATGTCCGGTGCAAAGTCGATATAGCGCAGCATTTCCAGTACAGCTCTTGAAAAGAATACAAAGCGCTCGCAGTCGTCATAGAAGCCATACAGCCCCTCACGCCCGAAGTAGTATTCATTATCGATGAAGTAATACGTCACACCGTTCCAGATCGCTGTAAAGATACCGCAATACTGCTTCCGCCACGAAACATCTACCGTAATATTTGTCAGAAATGTGAGCTGTGCCCGGAGTTCAGGGCGCATGGATTTATACAGCGGGATGACGACCCGGCAGTCATGCCCCTTGCTGCGGATGGCAGCAGGCAGCGACCCGATCACGTCAGCCAGACCGCCGGAGGCTGCAAACGGTACAGCCTCACTGGCAGCAAACAGGATATTCAAGGTTCATCACCCTTCCAAATCATAATTTAGCGTTCTTTCCGATATAAACAGGATAGCTCTCCGAACCGGTCAGCACTCTGCCGTCCTCCGTGGTGACATTCTTGTCCGTAATGACAGAGGTAAGCTGGCAGTTGTTAGCAATTGCAGTTCCCTGCATCAGTACGCAGTTGCGCACCACGCTGCCTCTGCCGACCTTGACACCACGGAACAGGATACTGTTCTCCACCGTCCCCTCGATGACGCAGCCATCCGCAATGAGCGAATTTTTCACCTTGGATTCCAGACCATATTTTACAGGACCGTTGTCGCCGGTCTTGGTGTAGATGGGGGCATTCGGGAGGAACAGTGCATTGCGGTTCTCCGGCTTGAGCAGGGCAAGATTTGCCTGATAGTAGCTCTTGACAGAATCTATTCTGGAGAAATAGCCGTCAAACTGATAGCCCATGAAATTGAACTCGTTGACTCTTGCCTGTAAGCAATCCCGGATCAGACTGGGCTGATTGCGGCTTGCGGCATCCTTGACGAGTTTTGCCAGAAAATCCTTGCGCATCACATACATATCGAGGCAGATATTGCATTCCCCGGACAGCTGCGGGTCGATCAGCACGGAACGGATCCTGCGGGTATCATCCATTTGAATGACATCCACACCCGAACCGGAATCCTCACTGTAGGTATACTTCCCGCATACGACCGTAATATCCGCATTGGTCTCAATATGCTGCTTGATCACCTCAGCAAAATTCACATTGGCAACAAAGTCGCAGTCTGCGAGAACCACATATTCGCAGTTGGAATATTCCACGAAATTCCACACATTATTCAATGCTTCGAGACGGCCTCTGTACACGCCCTCGCCGATGCTCTGGGAGAACGGCGGGAGCAGATTCAGACCGCCCTTCTTGCGGGCAAGATCCCATTCACGCCCCGTGCCCAGATGATCGAGCAGAGAACCGTAATTGGATTTGGTGATGACACCGACTTCCGTAATACCGGAATTGACCATGTTGGAAAGCGGGAAATCGATCAGACGGTATCTGCCGCCGAACATCACAGAACCCATGGTCCGTTTCTTCGTCAGTTCCACAACGGAAGAATCATGCAATGATGCAAAGATCAGACCGAGTACATTATTATTTACGCCCATTATGTAGCCTCCTTACACATTCTCAGAGATGATGTCCTTCGGACGGACAACCGCATTGGAAGAAACCGTTACATTATGACCGACAACAGCAATGCCCCAGTCGTCACGGTTTTCGATATTTTCAGGGCTGATGCCGATCTTTGCACCGGATTCTACCACGCAATTCTCACCGACGATCGCATATTCCACCACAGCACCGGACTTCACGACCGTACCGGGCATGAGGATGGAGTAGTTGACAACAGCACCCTCCTCAATGGTGACACCGGAGAAAATGACGGAGAAATCCACCTCACCGCTGATGCTCGAACCCTCCGTGATCATGGAGTTCTCGATCTTGGCATTTTCGCCGATGTACTGCGGGGGCATATTGTTATGGCGGGCATAGACCTTCCACGAACGGTCATAGAGGTCAAGCGGAACACTCGGGCTCAGCAGGTCCATATTGGCTTCCCACAGGCTGTCCAGCGTGCCGACATCCTTCCAGTAGCCGTCAAAGGTATAGGCAAACAGCCTCTCCTTGTTCTGAAGCATTGCCGGGATGATATCCTTGCCGAAGTCCTTTGAACCGGTGTTGGCATTTTCGTTCTCGATGAGGTATTTCTTCAGCTTCGACCATGTGAAGCAATAGATACCCATGGATGCAAGAGTCGATTCGGGTTCCTTCGGCTTTTCCGTGAACCGTACCACACGGTTCTCCGCATCACAGGTCATGATGCCAAACCGGGAAGCCTCCTCCATCGGCACGTCAATGACAGCGATCGTACCGTCGGAATTGTTCTTCTCGTGGAACTCCACCAGCTTGGAATAGTCCATTTTATAGATATGGTCGCCGCCGAGGATGATCACATACTCCGGGTCATACCGTTCAATGAAGCGCATATTCTGATAGATAGCATTCGCCGTTCCCTGAAACCAGTCCGCACCCTCTTTGGTCTCGAACGGTGACAGCACGTGCACGCCGCCGTACATTCTGTCCAGATCCCACGGCTGCCCGTTGCCGATGTACTCATTGAGGACAAGCGGCTGATACTGTGTCAGGACACCGACCGTATCAATGCCGGAATTGGTGCAGTTAGACAGCGCAAAGTCAATGATACGATACTTTCCGCCGTAGGGAACAGCCGGCTTTGCCACGTTCTGCGTCAGGGCATACAGTCTGCTTCCCTGCCCGCCTGCCAGCAGCATTGCAATGACTTTTTTCTTAGCGTTCATAATACTCCTCCTAATAGACGATATCATTTCACACATACAGGAACATCCGGGCAGCCCCACCCGGTGTTCCCTGTATGTGAATCGGTTTATTCTTCAGCACTGACAGGTTCTTCTGCCTTGCTTTTTTTCGCTTCTGCCTTTGTTTCCTTGGCAGCAGTCTTGGGACGCTGTTTCTTCATCACACGCTTGAGATAGAGTACCGAAAGTGCCGGCAAAGTCAAGGAAATGCACTGATCGAAGCCATGCATACCATAGTCAATGGTTTCATAGGAAGTCTTGGCAAGTCCGTTGCCGCCAAATTCCTTGGCATCCGTGCTGAATACAAGCTTGTATTCCCCTTCAAACGGTACGCCGATCTTGTAATCCTCCCGTGTCACCGGAACGAAATTGCACACAGCGATCAGTTCGCTGCCGTCGTCGGCAATTCTCCGGAATGCAATGACACTCTGCTTGTAGTCGTCATGGGAGATCCAGCTGAAACCACCCCACGAATCATCATTGTCCCACAGTGCCGGTGTATCCAGATAGAGTGCATTGAGCTTTGCCACATAGTCCTGCATCTGCTTGTGGGGTGTTTCTTTCAGCAGCTGCCAGTCCAGTTCCGTCTGATAATTCCATTCGTTGCGCTGTGCAAATTCCTGTCCCATAAAGAGCATTTTCTTCCCCGGATGTGCCATCATATAGGCAAGGAATGCACGATAAGAGGCGAACTTATCGCCCTCCAGACCCGGCATCTTGTTGATCATGGAGCACTTGCCGTAGACGATCTCATCGTGGGAGATCGGCAGGATATAGTTCTCCGAGAAACAGTAGAAGAACGAGAACGTCAGCTTATCATGGTTGAATGCACGGTAGATCGGGTCAAGGGACATATACATGAGCATATCATTCATCCAGCCCATGTTCCACTTGAAGTTAAAGCCCAGACCGCCGATGTCGGTCGGCTTTGTCACCAAAGGCCATGCCGTGGATTCCTCAGCGATCATGAGGACATCCGGGTGCTTGGCAAATACGGCTTCATTGAGGTGACGGAAAAATTCCACAGCTTCGAGGTTCTCGTTGCCGCCGTTGATATTGGCAGTCCATTCGCCGTCTCTCCGGTCATAGTCCAGATACAGCATGGAAGCCACCGCATCCACACGCAGCCCGTCTAAGTGAAATTCATCGAGCCAGTAGCAGGCACTTGAGATCAGGAACGAGCAGACCTCGCCCTTTCCGTAGTCAAATACCCTTGTCCCCCATGACTTATGCTCCATCTTCTTCGGGTCGGTGTATTCATAGCAGCACGTTCCGTCAAATTCATACAGCCCGGAAGCATCCTTCGGAAAATGCGCCGGCACCCAGTCTAAAATGACACCAATGCCCGCTTGGTGGAAAATATCGATCATCTCACGGAACTGATCCGGTGTTCCGTAGCGGGAAGTCGGCGCAAAATAGCCGGTTACCTGATAGCCCCACGAGCCGTCATAGGGGTATTCTGTCAGGGGCATGAATTCAATGTGGGTGTAGGACATCTTTTTCAGGTATGTTACCATTTCCCGTGCAAAGGTAGGATAATCCGGCACTGTGCCATCCGGATTATGCTTCCAAGAGTCCAGATGCACCTCATAGATATTCATGGGTCTCTTGTAAACGACCTGCTTCTTCTTTTCCTCCAGCCATGCGGCATCCTTCCACGTATAGCTGCTCTCATAGATCTTGGAAGCAGTCGCAGGGCGGGTCTCGAAGTGATTGCCGTAAGGGTCGGATTTCAGCCGGATCTCTCCTGTTTTCGTTTCAATGCTGAACTTGTACGCATCGAATTGTGCCAGACCGGGAATGACCGCCTCCCACACGCCGTCTGCAATCAGTTCCATTGGGTTCTTTTCACGGTCCCATTCATTGAAATCGCCCACCACAGAGATGCTGACGGCATTGGGTGCCCATACACGAAAACGGTGTTTTTTCACCCCATCCTCCGTGATCGGATGGACACCGAAGAATTTGTAGCCTTCACTATTCTTGCCCTGATAAAATAAATAGAGCGGGAAATCGTTCGGGTTTGTTTTACTTGGGTTGCTGTTAATTTCGTTCATAGCTTTACCCCCTTTATACTTATTTTATCAGAAATTGCGCTATGTTTCAAGTATTTTCCTCGCCCGTGTCAAAATTTCATAGGTTATCATAATTTCTGGCTTTCAAATCTGTGCAACTTGCACAA
This sequence comes from uncultured Clostridia bacterium, assembly GCA_947629905.1. Lineage (GTDB taxonomy): Bacteria > Bacillota > Clostridia > Oscillospirales > Ruminococcaceae > UBA3855. Next base: position 39,784 of record CANRFM010000009.1, on the reverse strand, counting down.
CGAGTCTAAGCATTTGCCGTGGAAAGCAAAGACTCCGGCATCGATTTCTTGTCAATTTGCCTGATTTCGTCCTTACATTCTGCACAAAGTCTGGCAATAATGACAGTCATGTCATCCCGCACTTCCCCGCCGTGAAAGATCGCAGCTTTCTCGCAGACAGCCTGCGTGATCTCCTCTAAAGATAAATCTTGCCAGAGGAGCTGTTTGATATAGGGATACTCCGCTTCCCCAATACCGTCCGAAAGCATCACGACCGCATCATCAGCGGCTGCCGTCATATGTTTCCGGGAGGGCATAGCATCCGGTACGATTCCCACCGGAAAGCTCCCGGAAGCAATGCGCTGCACCTGTCCCCCGTGGCTGAACAAAGTCGCAGCTGCACCGGACTTGTAAAGTGTCAGCTCCCCGGAGTCCGCATGGAGCATCAGCACATCAAGCGTTGCAAAATTTTCCGTATTCGTTTCGGTCAAAAGCATGGTATTCACAAGGCGTATTGCCGTTTCCGCAGGCATTCCGCTGCACACCATCCGCCGGAATGTCCGCACGGCAATTCTCGAAGCAAGCGAAGCCGTACTGCCGCTGCCCATGCCGTCCGAAAGCACGATATACTGATCCCCCACCGCATCCGTAAAGCCGTCCGCATGGTCGCCGCAGCGCTCACAGGCTGGCGCATTCACACTCCGCACGGCATAAGTAAGATGATAGGGCGGTGTCTGATAAAAGCAAATGCGGCTGTTCTGCTGCATGACACCCCCGGAAACCGGAACGCCCAGACTCTTGGCAAGCAAGGTCTGCACCGAGGACACCGGAAATTCCGTCTGCCGTGTGTAGATCTCCGCTGCATATCGTCCGCTGCGCATCCGGTAGACAAAGCAGGCTGCGTCCGGACAGGCGCACTGCTGTAAAATGCGCCGAAGCGATTCTGTCTCCGGTATGCAAATTTGCTCCGCCCGCCGCTTTGCGGAATCCGCTGCAAGGTCCTCGAGCAGGTGCAGATATTCGAGCGTGACTGCACGGTTCTGCAGCATATGAACACGCTGCATCTGCTGTAAAGCTGTCCGGTGTGCGGCTTCTTTCATGCTTGCCCGGAGCTTTTCCTTACGCAGGCAGTTCCGGATCGCCGCAGGACAAGGCTCCCGGTCAGGCTCATGCAGCAGCAGACGGAATGCCTGTTCCGTGGCAGACCCCTGCTGCCGCCAACAGGCAGTCCGGTTCTTACAGTCGCCGCAAAGACTGCTGCGCACCTGTTTTACGGCATCCTCCGGCTCTGCAATGGTCAGGCGGTGCATCACCGCAGCCGTTTCCTCACGCAGTTCCGCCAAAGCCTCCCCGACAAGCTGTTCCTGATATACAGTACGGCTCTGCACGGGCGCAGGTGTGTCCATACACAGAAACCGATGCAGCTCCACATGACTGCACAGCGCATAGACACCGCACGATAGCAGCAGTTCCGCTGCTATTTTTGCCAGCCCGATACTGCTGTCCAGAACGGCACTGCTCATGAACTGCATCAGGAAAAATACAGGGATAAACAGGGCATTCGGCAGCTTGTACAGAAACCCTGCGAGCATCGCCGTCACCGGCAGGAACAGCAGCGGCATCCCCAGTTTCACACTGCACAGCACAACGCCGCAAGCCGTCAGCGCACCACAGAGCGTTCCGCCGTTCTGCCGGAACTGCTTTGCTCCGAGCAGTGTCACGGTGATACCCGCAATTCTCCCCACATTACAGAGCGGGAAATCCAGTCCGCACAAAGCCGTAATAATCAGCAAATAGCACAGCGCAAAGGTAAAGCTTCTCCCTGCCCCAAGTGTGATGCGCCTGTGCGCCCCGAATGCTTCCACAGCATCCGCAATAAAATAAGCAGCAACGCCCGTCAGCATCGCCTCTGCGATGTACAGCGGCAGTCTGCCGCTGCCGCCGTAAAATACCAGATCAAGCAGGAAACCCGCTGCAATGCCGTTCACAGCCGTCAGAAAGCTGACGGTATGCGGACGAAAGTTCTCCCGGAGCAGAATTTTCACGCAGGTCACACAGACCAGAAATGTCAGCAAATAGTGCATCCCCGCCGAAGCACCGGATACCGCATATGCCCCCAGTGAGCCGAGCAAAATACAAAACGCATACAGCGGCTCACAGCAGCCCGCCATGGCTGCCGCAAGCGGTGAAGCGACCCCGCTCACCGTCCCTACAGACAGCAAAAAGCCCCCCACAACAGCACCCAGACAAAGTACCGGTATCCTCACCGCTTCTTTCTGCCACAGTTTTTGCCAAATCATCTGCCATCCTCTCCTTTTCAGAAATCAGTGCCGGCGCTTGTCCGGTCTCTTATTTCTATTATACAGGAGAGACTGTGAATAGTTTGTCAAAACAGACTGCAAATTCAGAGCAGTTTCCGTAGAGGCTGTGCTATTTCCTGCGATTCGGCTATTTTCCGGAATAGCCGCAGAGGATATTGCTCAATGCCGTCAGTTCTTCCATCGTCAAAGACTCGATCCTTGCGGACGGGGCAATACCGGCTTGCGCAAAACCTGCCGCCGCCTGTGCTTTCGGGATGCCAAGCCCCCCCGCCAGCACACCAGCAAGCTGCTTGCGCCGCTGCGAGAAGCCGAGTTTCACCATCCGGAAAAAAAAGGCTTCATCCGTCACCTGCCACGGACGTGTTTCATGCAGCCGTATCTGCATGACAGCAGAATCCACATGGGGCGCAGGCAGAAAGCTCCCCCGTGCCACATCAAAGAGCTTTTCCGCCGTCCCATAATAGGCAACTGCCACCGAGACTGCCCCTGCCTCTCTTGTGCCGACTGACGCACAGAGCCGCTGTGCCGCTTCCCGCTGCACCATGACCGTGATCGTCTCGATCGGCAAACGCTCCTCCAGTAACCGCATGATGACCGGAGAGGTGATATAATAGGGCAGATTGGCACAGACTGCCACCCGCAGCCCGGCAAATTCCTCCCGTATCAGCCCGGCAAGATCATATGTCATCACATCCCCGTGAATGACGTGTACATTGTCAAATTCCCGCAGCGTTTCCTCTAAAATCGGGAAAAGGCGCTTGTCCAGCTCCACGGCTGCGACCTTGTCCGCACGCTTTGCCAGTTCCGCAGTGAGCGTACCAATGCCCGTGCCGATCTCCAGCACCCCGAAACCCGGTGCCGCATTCCCCTGCTCCGCAATGCGGGGACAGACAGACGGATTGATGAGGAAATTCTGCCCCATTGCCTTAGAAAAATGAAACCCATGCCGTTCAAGCAGGGCCTTGACATAGCCAATATCCGTCAGCCGTTCCATACCGCACCTCCCATATCCTGAATGATCGCTTCGGCGCAGTGAATGCCGTCCGCTGCCGCCGAGGTGATACCGCCCGCATAGCCTGCCCCCTCTCCGCAGGGGTATAAGCCATGCAGCCCTACGCTGCAATAGCTGCTGTCCCGCACCATCCGCACGGGAGAGGAGCTTCTCGATTCCACGCCTGTCAGAACGGCATCCGCTGCCGCAAAGCCTTTCAGGCGCTTATCCATTTCCGGAATGCCAAGCCGCAGTGTCTCACAGACAAACCCCGGCAGATAGCTGTCCGGCAGAGCGAACTTTGTACCGGGTGTATAGGTCGGCAGCACGCTGCCAAATACTGTGGAATTTTTCCCGTCTAAAAAATCCCCCACGCAGACCACGGGGGCATGGTAATTCCTGCCTCCTGCCGCAAAGGCTGCCGCTTCGATCTCCCGCTGAAATGCCATGCCTGCCAGCGGATGATCACTCCCGAAATCTGCCGGGCTGACACCGACCAGCAGTGCACTGTTCGCATTCCTGCCGTCACGGGCAAAGCAACTCATGCCGTTCACGGCAAGGCGATTTTGCTCCGAGGCAGCTGCAATGACCTCTCCGCCCGGACACATACAGAACGTGTACAGACTCCTGCCGTTCGGCAGATGTACTGCAAGCTTGTAATCCGCTGCCCCCAAAGCCGGATGCGCCCAAGCTGCCCCGTAGCAAGCCCTGTTGACCGCACTTTGCAGATGCTCGATGCGCACACCGACCGCAAAGGGCTTTTGCGTGAGTGCAATTCCCGCAGCGTGAAGCATTTCGAGCGTATCCCTTGCGCTGTGCCCGAGGGCAAGGATGGCATGGGCAGTGCGGATCTCCTGCTGTTCCCCGTTCCGGTGAAAGCAAATGCCAGTCAGTCTGCCATTTTCTGCCGTGAAGCCGTTCATCTTCGCCCCGAACCACACCTCACCGCCGAGCGCTTCCGTGCGCTGCCGCAGTGTTGTCACGGTCTCCGTGAGTTTGTCCGTGCCGATATGGGGCTTTGCCTGCCAGAGAATTTCCGACGGCGCACCGCATTCCGCAAAGGTCTCCAGTATAAACCGGATGCGTGGGTCACGAATGCCCGTGTGCAGCTTTCCGTCCGAAAACGTCCCTGCACCGCCCTCCCCGAACTGCACATTGCTTTCGGGGTCCAGTTTTCCGGTGCGCCGGAAGGCAGCCACATCCTGCATCCGCTGTGCGACCGGACAGCCACGCTCGAGCACGATCGGACACAGTCCGGCTTTTGCCAGCACATATGCCGCAAACATTCCGCCCGGTCCGTAGCCGACCACGACCGGACGTTCCGGGCTTTGTAAGGGCTGTATCGTGTAGGGCATTTCCTGCACGGGGAGCACATCTTTCAGGTGTTTTTTCAGCAGCTTTGCCTCGCCTTTTACCTTGACATCCACTGTCAGGAGAAATGTCACCGTGTCCCGCCTTGCATCCACGGAACGCCGCCGCAGTTTCCAAGAAAGCAGCTGTTCCGGCGGCAGGTGCAGTTTTTTCAGGACAGCCTGCCGGAGCGTTTCCGCTGTGTAGTCCAGCGGCAGACGAAGATTCTGTACACGGATCATGTCCTTGCTCCTTTCTGCTGTAATGCCCTTGCCGCAGCCTTTCCGGCAGTATAGCCGCTTGCCCAGCACCAGTGAAGATGATACCCGCCGCAGATGCTCTGCACATCGACCGCTTCCCCGGTCACGTACAGACCGGGCTTTCCCTTAACCGCTAAATCCGCACAAAGGGCTTTGCCGTGTACGCCGCCCGCCGTTGCCTGTGCCTGCCTGAAATCACTTAGCCCCTTTACCGGGAACCGCATGGCATGGAGTTCCCGTGCAAGCCTTTGCAGCTCCTGTGCAGTCAAATTCTCCCGGTCAGCCGGAATGCCGCAGCGTTTCAGCACGGCTCTGCCGAGCAGCTTCGGGAGTATGCCAGTGAACAGGTCTTCCGCTGCTGCCCTTTTACGGACACGGCAGATATGACGCAGTTTTACAAGCGTTTCCGGCACTGTTTCTTCCGGCAGAAGATCCGCAGAAACAGAAAAATCCCGCACACGACGGGTGTCGATCTTACCGGACAAATTGAACATACAGATACCGGACAGCGCCTTTTCCGTGAATTGCAGCTCCCCGCATTCAACAGCTGAAACCGCATCCCCGCATAGCAAAGAAAATCTGCCCTTCACTCGCAAGCCCTTGAGCGGATGCAGCCCGTCCGCCAGTACCGGACAGAGAATGGGACGGGGCTGTATCAGGGGGATATGCAGCTTTTCCAACAATGCCCACGCACTGCCGTCTGTTCCAAGCTGCGGGGCAGCATGACCGCCGGCAGCAAAAATGACTTTCTCCGCCGTGAATGTCTGCTCCGCTGTCTGCACTTCCCAGAAGCCCTTGCCAAGCCGCAAAGACAGCACTTCCTGCCCACAGATCTCCGCAATGCCGCACTGCTGCATCCGCAGCCGGAATGCATCCAGTACGGCAGCCGCCTGCATACTGTAGGGGTACATCCGTCCCTCTGCATCCGTCCGGCAGTACAGTCCCAGTCCTGCAAAGAATATCTCCGCATTCCCGAAAGCATTCAGAATCTCCTGCGGACGGAACGTGCCGTAATACGCCTTTCCGGAAATGCCGGCATGGCTGAGGTTGCACCTGCCGTTCCCGGTGGCGAGGAGTTTTTTTCCGGTGCGGGGGAGCTTCTCGAGAACAGCAATGCGCCGGACACCGCATTCTGCTGCCGTCACCGCTGCCGCAAGCCCGGAAGCGCCGCCGCCGATCACGATCAGCTGATACATGGCAGCAATGTCTCGCGGATGAATGCCGTCATCTCCGGCACGGAACGCAGGTCGGCATTGACGGCAATGACTGCCCGCCTTGCCGGAAATATCAGGCAGTGCTGTCCCCACTTGCCGTTCATGGAGATCACATCTCCGTACAGCCAGAAGCCGTACCCGTAGTCCCTGCCGTCATCGCTGACTGCCTGACGGTGGGTGGCAGCTTCAAGGTAGCCGTCCGGGTACAGCGTTTTTTCCAGAACCGACTGTCCCAGTTTCACAAGGTCATATGTGCTCATCGTCAAGCCGCTTGCCCCGAAGTAATGCCCCTGCGGGTCATATTCCAAGGCGTATTCTGCTATGCCGAGCGGCTGGAAAATGCGGCGTGACAGAAATTCCCCGAGCGGCTCTCCTGCCGCTGCCTCTGCCATGCGCCCGGCAAGGTAAAAGTCCGCATTATTGTACAAAAAGCGCTTTTCCACAACAGGCTGCGCCAGACAGGCAGATAAATAATCCGGGCAGTTCTTTCTGTCCGCAAACAAAAGCTGCTCCGGCAAGCCGGAATGCATGGTGAGCAGCTCCCGCAAGGTCACGGCAGCAAGCGGAACATTTTCCGGGATCGGCAGCAAATCACCGGCTGCCGTATTCAGCGAAAGCTTGCCCTCGGAAATCAGCATTCCGGCTGCGAGTGAGGTCAGGCTTTTGGTGATGGAGTATTGCGGGTAACATTTCCCGGCTTCTGCGGAATGTGCAATGCATCTCCCGTCCTGTAAGACAACGGCTGCCAGTACGGACGGATGTTGGATCTGTAATTCCATGTCAATCCTGCTTTTCGAGCATGGCAACCGCCGTCAGGTCATAGCCTGCATTGATAGCGACTGCCGAACCGATCTTTCCGGTATCTGCGGGCGGATAGCCAAGCCGTTCCGTCAGGGCAGCTGCGACTTGTGCTGCATAGGTATCATACTTGCCGCTGATGACGATATACGGCGAACCGGGCAGGATCACGCTGCAGATCCTGTCCGTCATTTTCTGCACGATATTTTTTTCGCCCCGCACCTTTTCTGCAACGGAGATCACACCATGTGAAATGCGGATGATCGGGCGCAGCCCCAACAGTTCCCCCGCAAAGGCAGCCGCAGCCGTCAGCCGTCCGGATTTCTTCACATATTTCAGGGTCATCGGCAGAAAATAAACACCGATCTTTGCAATGAAATCTTCAAGGTAGGCAAGAATTTCCTCAACTGGCTTTCCCTCATCTGCCATTTTCTTCGCCTGCAAGACCGGATAGCCGTAGGTCAGGGTATAATTGCCGGAATCTATGATGTGGATACGCATTTTTTCTGCGGCTTCCGGGTAATCCTGATAGAGCGTGTCCCGTGCATTGCAGGCGTTCTGATAGGTCGCCGAACCGGAGGCGTTAATGCTCACATAGATCACATCCGTGTACCCCTCGTCCAGATACTTCCGGAACAGTTCCTCAAAGGTAAAAACCGTGATCTGCGAAGTAGACGGCAGATCGTCCGAGTGTTCGAGCAGGTCGTAAAATTCTTCCTTGGACAGGTCACGCTGTTCCCGGTAGGAATCGCCGTTGACGGTCAGCATGAAGCTGAGCATTTCAATATCCGCTGCCTCTGCCTGTGCGAGCGGAATATCGCTGGCGGTATCGGTCAGAAATTTGATCTTTGTCATAAATTCTCCTTTCTTTGTTACCATTCAGTCGTTGTCAGTTGTCCCTCTGTGGACATATCCGGGAAGCCCCATTGCCGGAGCACTTCATAGACAGCAATCGCCACAGAATTGGACAAATTCAGGCTGCGCAGCGTCGGCCGCATGGGAATGCGCACGGCAGTTTCCGGATGGGCGGACAGCAGTGTTTCCGGCAGTCCGGCATCTTCCCTGCCGAACATCAGGTAGACATCTTCTTTCGGGTAGCTTACCTCTGCATAGCATTTCCGGGCTTTTGTGGTAAAATAATAGATCAATTTTCCCCGGTGCTGTTTTAGAAAGGCATCTAACCCGGGATATTCAAAAATCGTCAGTTTATCCCAATAATCCAGCCCGGCACGCTTCAGGTGCTTGTCGGTGATCTGAAAGCCAAGCGGATGGATCAGATGCAGTGCAGCACCCGTCACAGCGCAGGTGCGGGAGATATTTCCGGTATTTTCGGGAATTCTTGGCTCAGCAAGTACAATATGCAGCATAGGTTTCTCCGTTTCTAAATTCTGCTATGCAAGCTTTGCCGATCTCCGGTTATACTATTCCCAGAAATCAAGCAAAGGGGGGAAATGAAATGAATATGAAAGCGATCTGGAAGGGCATTTCCGTCGGTGCGACCGTAGGAACTGCCGCATTCATGCTCGTGCGTTCCACCGACCGCAAAAAGCGCAGTATCAAGCGGCACGCCGGAAAAATGCTCCGGGCTGCCGGTGATGTGCTCGATGATTTTACTTCCGTGATGAAGTGACAGAACGCAGGTGTCGTCCTTGCCAAAGGGCGGCATTTGCTATTTCTGATGTTTCCGGTAGCCCAGATAGCCCTCTAATATCAGCACAGCCGCCACGGCATCCACGACTGCCTTGCGCTTCTTGCCTCTTGTATTGGTGACATTGAGGTACTGGTGCGCTGCAACTGTCGTACAGCGTTCGTCCCACAGTACATAGTCAAGCCCCGTCAGTTCATGCAGCAGCTCCGCAAATTTCTGACATTTCTCCGCACGTTCGCCGATGGTGTTGTTCATGTTCTTCGGATAGCCGATGACGAGCAGTTCCACTTTTTCGGCAAGCGCCTTTTCAGCGACTGCCTTTGCACAGCGCTCAAAATCCTGCTCCTGCACCACCGTCAGCGGTGAGGCAAGCAATTCACTTTTATCACAGACCGCAAGTCCCGTCCGGGCATCCCCGAAATCTACACCCATGATCCTCATATCCCGTCACCAAGGCTGCACCGTGCCAATGATGTCACGGACAGCGGGGATGTGGTTTTTATCAAGGAAATCCTCCATCTCCCGGATGATCCTCACCGGGGCATACGGATCGGTAAAGCAAGCCATACCTACCTGCACAGCAGATGCACCTGCCATCATCAGCTCAATGGCATTCTCTCCGGTCGTGACACCGCCCATGCCGATCACAGGTATTTTCACGGCGTTGGCGACCTGCCACACCATGCGGACAGCGACCGGAAAAATTGCCGGACCGGAAAGCCCGCCTACATTGTTGTGCAGAACAGGGCGCTTCGTACGGATGTCAATGCGCATACCGAGCAGCGTATTGATGAGGGAGACCGCATCTGCCCCGGCAGCTTCCACGGCTTTGGCAATATCGGTAATGCTTGTCACATTCGGGGAAAGTTTCACCACAAGGGGCTTTGTAGTCGCTTTGCGGACGGCAGCTGTCACCTGTTCTGCCATGGCACAGGATGTCCCGAAAGCTGCACCGCCCTGTTTCACGTTCGGGCAGGAGATGTTCAGCTCGATCATGTGGACTGCCGTCTGTTCGAGCTTTGCCGCAACCTCTGCGCATTCCTCCGGCGTTGACCCGGCAATATTTGCCAGAATCACCGTATCTTCACGCAGAAGCCGGGGCAGCTCCTTTTCAATAAAGGCATCGATGCCCGGATTTTGCAGCCCGACGGAATTGAGCATACCGGCAGGGGTCTCCGCAATTCTCGGCGCAAGGTTGCCCGTGCGGGGCGTTCCGGTCGTGCCCTTTGTCGCAATGCCGCCCAGTTCGGAAAGCGGATAGAATGCCGCATATTCCTTTCCGTAGCCAAAGACTCCGGAAGCCGGAATGATGGGATTCTGAAACGCCACACCGCAGATATTTACCGACAGATCAGCCATTACCAGATCACCTCCTCTGCCTTGAATACAGGTCCGTCCTTGCAGACGTGCAGGAACTGTTCCCCGTCTGCTTTCCGGATGCGGGTCGCACAGCCAAGACACGCCCCGATGCCGCAAGCCATACGCTCTTCAAGGGAAACCTCACAGGCAGCGCCCATTCGTCTGCACACCTGTGCAACGGCTTTCAGCATGGGTTCCGGACCGCAGGCATAGACGATGTCTGCCCCCTCGGTCAGCAATTCCTCAAGGGGGGCTGTCACAAAGCCCTTGACTGCGCCAGCCGTGCCGTCTTCCGTGCAGCAGATCGTCCTTGCGCCGCAGGATTCCAGATCCGCCTGTAAAATGACCTGTGCAAAACTCCGGAAACCGGAGATCGCCGTTGCCTTTGCGCCGTAATATGCCGCAAGCGGCAGCATGGGCGGCACACCGATACCGCCGCCGACAAGTACCGCATGGGATGCCTCCGGGTACAGCGTGAAACCATGTCCCAGCGGTGCGATCATGTCCATAAAATCGCCCTTATTCAGCCCGGCAAGCACATCTGTGCCCTTGCCACGCACCGCAAACACCAGCCGCAGCGTACCCTGTTCCGGGTCGATGCCGGCAATGGAGATCGGTCTGCGCAGCCCGAAGCCTTTTGGGAGAATGTGGACGAATTGTCCCGGCTTGGCGTGCTCTGCAACTGCCGGACAGTACAGCGTAAAACTGTACGTATCCTGTGCAATTGCCTGTTTCTCTAAAATGGGATATGCTCCCTGTGTGTAATTTGTCATGTCACTGCTCCGTTCATTCGGCTGTGGACTGATCGTCATCTGTAAAGGCAGTCTCCGGTCGTATCTCAAAAATAAAGCTCGGATACCACTTGTCATTCAGTTCAATGACACTTGCCAGCTTTCCGGCAACACCTGCACCGTCCTCTTTTTGCTCCTGCATGAAATAATAATTATAATGCACCAGTCCCTGTACGTCCAGCCCTGTCTGTTCTGAAAGCGCCTCGATCTCCTGTTCCCCTGTTTCCAGTTCGGAACCGGGCAGCATTGTCCATGTACTGCCCTTTTCACCGAATCTTTCCCTGCTGTCCTTCAGAATCCCGAAATATTCATCGAGATAGCTCTGAAAAGTAGCATCATCGAGCAGATCGGTATAGGAGGCATACTTCTCCTCACTGAGGTCAAGAGATTCCGCTGTCATCTTGGGGGCAGCTGCCTTTTCGTCAGCAGAAAAGAGCGCATTCATGGCTGCTTTGTCCCCTGCCAGACAGACATCCAAATAGGCATGATAGGCTTCTTCCGCCGTGGGATAGCCGTTTTGCACCTGTACTGTCTGCTGCGGCTCTTCTTCTTTGCTGCACCCCGTCAGTATACAGGATGCAGCCAGTAATATACATACGATCCGTTTCATATTCTACTCCTAAATTTTTGTAATATCCACCAGTTCCACATCGTCCATAGACCGCCCGGAGCGCAGCACATTGGCAAGTGCATTTGCCGTGTCCACGGCGGTCAGGGAGCAGATGGAACGCTCTACGGATTTCCGGCGCATCCGCACGGAATCCCTTGCGGGCATCCTGCCCTTGGCTGAGGTGGAGATCATGTAGTGGATCTTGCCGCTTTCGAGCAGGTCAAGGGTGTTCGGGCTGCCCTCGGAGATCTTCCGCACCGTATTGGTGGCGATCATGTTCCTGTTCAGGTAGCTTGCCGTTCCGCTGGTCGCATACAGTTCAAAGCCCATACGGGAGAACTTATCGGCGATCCGGATCATTTCCCGCTTTTCGGAATCCCGGACGGAGATCAGCACACCGCCCTCCCGTTTCAGGTCATAACCGGCAGCGACAAGCCCTTTCAGCAGTGCATCCTCGAATGTCCTGCCGATACCGAGGCATTCGCCGGTCGATTTCATTTCCGGACCGAGCATCGTGTCCACATCCTGCAATTTCTCAAAGCTGAACACGGGGACCTTGACGGCTACATAATTGCCCTCCGGATACAGTCCGCTTTCGTAGCCGAGTTCTTTCAGGGTCGCCCCGAACATGACCTTTGTGGCAAGGTCTACCATCGGAATGCCCGTGACCTTGCTGATATAGGGGACAGTACGGGAAGAACGGGGGTTCACCTCAATGACATAGACCTCCCCCCGGTAGACCACATACTGGATATTGACCAGTCCCACCACGTCCAGAGCCAACGAAAGACGGCGGGTATACTCCACGATGGTATCACGCACTTTCTGGGAAAGATTCTGCGCCGGATAGATCGAAATAGAGTCACCGGAATGCACGCCCGCACGCTCGATATGCTCCATAATGCCGGGGATCAGGAAATCCTTGCCGTCACAGATCGCATCGACCTCGACCTCTGTACCCATCATGTACTTGTCGATCAGCACAGGGTTTTCGATCATGTGGGAAGTGATGATGTCCATGTATTCCACAACATCCTGCTCGGAATGGGCGATGATCATATTCTGCCCGCCCAGCACATAGGACGGACGCAGCAGAACCGGATAGCCCAATTTGTCAGCAACCTTGACAGCTTCCGCTGTGGTCATGACCGTAAAGCCCTCCGGACGTGGAATGCCGCACTGCTCGAGCAGTTCGTCAAACCGTTCCCTGTCCTCAGCGGCATCGATATTGTCCGCAGATGTGCCTAAGATCCGCACACCGCTGTCTGCAAGGTGGCGTGTCAGCTTGATGGCTGTCTGTCCGCCGAACTGCACAACAACGCCGTAGGGCTGTTCGGTGGCAATGATATTGTCCACATCTTCCGGGGTCAGCGGGTCGAAATACAGTCTGTCACCCGTGTCAAAGTCCGTGGAAACGGTTTCGGGGTTGTTGTTGCAGATCACTGCCTCATAGCCCAGTTCTTTCAGTGTCCAGACACAATGCACGGAGCAGTAGTCAAACTCGATACCCTGCCCAATGCGGATCGGCCCGGAACCGAACACGATGACTTTCTTCTTCCCGCTGTTCCGGCGTGCAATGAACTGCTCCGCCTCGTTTTCCTCGTCATAGGTCGAATAGAAGTAGGGCGTTTCCGCCTTGAATTCTCCGGCGCAGGTGTCTACCATTTTGTAGACAACGTTCTGGTGCAGGGGGCATTTCTTGCCGGAAATGCGTTCGATCGTCTTGTCCGGGTAGCCGTACTGCTTGGCAGTCCGATATTTTTCCTCCGTCAGATCGCCCTCGGCAAGCCATTCTTCCAGCTCCACAAGGTTATGCAGCTTTTCTAAGAACCACTCGTCGATCATCGTGATCTCATGCAGCTCTGCCACGGAAACGCCCTTTTTCAAAGCGGCATATACCTGAAAAGAACGCTCGTCCTCCACGCCGTTTTTCAGGCGGGTGAGCAGCTCATCCACGGGCATTTTTTCATATTTCGGCATATTCATGGAGTCCACGCCCAGTTCCGTAGAGCGGACAGCTTTCATCATTGCCTGCTCAAAGCTTGTGCCGATCGCCATGACTTCGCCGGTCGCTTTCATCTGTGTGCCGAGGGTACGTTTGGCATAGACAAATTTGTCAAATGCCCACTTCGGGAATTTGATGACCACATAGTCCAGTGCCGGCTCAAAGCAGGCGTAGGTCTTGCCTGTTACCTGATTGATGATCTCATCGAGCGTATACCCGATAGCAATTTTCGTAGCGACTTTGGCGATCGGATAGCCTGTCGCCTTGGAGGCAAGCGCAGAAGAGCGGGACACTCTCGGATTGACCTCGATGACGGCATACTCCATGCTTTCCGGGTGCAGGGCAAACTGACAGTTGCAGCCGCCCTCGACTTTCAGCTCGGAAATAATATTCAGGGAAGCCGTCCGGAGCATCTGATATTCCCGGTCGGACAGCGTGACTGCCGGGGCAATGACGATACTGTCGCCCGTATGCACGCCGACCGGGTCGAAATTCTCCATGGAGCAGACGGTGATGACATTGCCCTTGCGGTCACGGATGACCTCAAATTCGATCTCTTTCCAGCCGCTGATACACTTTTCGATCAGTACCTGCGTAATGGGGGAAAGGCGCAGACCGTTGGTGGAAATATCCCGCAGTTCCTCCTCGTTATTGGCAATGCCGCCGCCCGTACCACCGAGCGTGAATGCCGGGCGGACAATGACCGGATAGCCGATCTCTCCGGCAAACTCAACAGCGCCCTCTACCGTTTCCACGACCTTGGAGGGGATGCAGGGTTCGCCGATCTTTTCCATGGTGTCCTTGAATGCCTGTCTGTCCTCTGCCTTGTGGATGGTCTCCGGGTCAGCACCGAGGAGTTTGACATTGTGGCTCTCCAAAAAGCCCTCCGCCGCAAGCTGCATGGACAGTGTCAGCCCCGTCTGTCCACCGAGGGTAGAAAGCACGCTGTCGGGCTTTTCGATCTCGATCACACGCTTTACCACGTCCAGTGTAAGCGGTTCGATGTAAATTTTATCCGCCATTGCCTTGTCGGTCATGATGGTCGCCGGGTTGGAGTTGATGAGTACGACCTCCAGTCCCTCCTGCTTCAGGGCACGGCAAGCCTGTGCGCCGGCATAGTCAAATTCCGCTGCCTGTCCGATGATGATAGGTCCTGAACCGATGACAAGCACTTTCCGGATATCGCTGCGCAGTCCCATCTTATTCAGCCTCCTTCCTGAACTCGTCCATGCGGGCGGTGAATGCATCAAATAAATACGCCGTGTCGAGCGGTCCGCCGTGCGCCTCCGGGTGGAACTGCACCGTAAACGCATTGCAGGACTTGTAACGCACGCCCTCGCAGGTGCGGTCGTTGGCATTGATGTGTGAGACCTCACCGATCTCCGGCGGCAGGCTGTCGCCGACTACGGCGTAGCCGTGGTTCTGGCTGGTGACGTAGGTCTTGCCGCTGACAAGGTCGATGACCGGCTGATTTGCTCCCCGGTGTCCGTACTTGAGCTTCTCCGTCCTTGCGCCCTGTGACAGCGCCATGAGCTGATGCCCTAAGCAGATGCCGAAAATGGGGATGCCAAGCTTTGCAATTTCCTGCAAATTGGAAATGATCTCCGTATTTTCAGACGGGTCGCCCGGTCCGTTGGAAAGCATGATACCGTCCGGATGCAGTGCCTTTACCTCGTCCGCTGTGGTATTGGCAGGCACGACAAGCACTTCACAGCCCCGGTTGACAAGGGACTGCCGGATATAGCGCTTATACCCGAAGTCAAAAAGCACCACACGGTATTTCGTTTCCGCCGGGGCATAGGTACGCTGTTCCGTGCCTGTCACATGGGCAACGGCATCCCGGATGGCATATGCCCGTATCTGCGGGAGCAGCGCTTCCACATCCGGCTTTTCTGTGGTGATGGCACCGTTCATGACACCGGCTTCCCGGAGGGTGCGTGTCAGGCGGCGGGTGTCGATATTGTACAGACCGATGATATGATGTGCTTTCAGAAAGCTGTCGATCGTGTCCTCACAGCGGAAATTCGAGGGCGCATTGCACCACTCCCGCACGATATAACCGCTGACATAGGACTGTGCGGATTCAAAGTCCTCGGAATTCACACCGTAATTTCCGATCAGGGGAAATGTCTGGGTCACAATCTGCCCGTAATAGCTGGGGTCGGTGAGCGTTTCCTGATAGCCCGTCATGCCGGTCGTGAACACGACCTCTCCGATGACCGTTCCGGCATCGCCGAAGCTCCTGCCGGTAAATACCTGCCCGTCCGCAAGGACAAGATACGCAGGTCTGCCGTCCTTGATAAGTGCCATAACATACATCCTTTCCTCTTAATAATGCAGTGCCGGGGTCAAGCCTTACAGGCTGATATGTGCCGTAATATCGTCACGCATACGAATGACTTCCCGGCGGGCTGCCTTGGCGAAATTCTTCGGGTCGCAGCCCTCTTTCTGGTAGGCGCACATCACGGCTCTGGAAGAATTCACGATGCCGCCCAGACCATTTTTGTCAAATGCCGCTGCAACGCCCTCTGCGCCGCCGCCCTGTGCGCCGTACCCCGGCACAAGGAAGAACGTATGCGGCAGCCGTTCCCGCAATTCTTTAAGCTGTGCAGGATAGGTCGCACCCACGACCGCACCCACTGCGGAATAGCCATAGTTCCCGACCGTATCTGCGCCCCACTGTTCGCAAAGATCGCCCATCCTTGCATAGAGCGGCACACCGTCGATCAGCTGATCCTGCAATTCCCCGCTCGATGGATTGGAGGTCTTGACCAGTACAAAAATGCCCTTGTCCCGTGCTTTGCACACGTCAAGCAGCGGCTGGATGCCGTCCGAACCAAGGTAGCCGTTGACGGTCAGTGCATCTGCCCCGAACGGTTCGAGTTCATTTTCGCCCACCGTTACTGTACCCAAATGGGCAGCGGCATATGCCTGCATGGTCGCCCCGATGTCATTGCGCTTGCCGTCTGTGATGACAAACATCCCTTTCAGGCGGGCATAGCGGATGGTCTTTTCCAAGGTTTTCATGCCGTTGTAGCCGTACATTTCGTAGTAGGCTGCCTGCGGTTTGATCGCAGGCACGATGTCGTGGATCTCATCGATGATCGCCTTATTGAATGCAAAGATCGCACGGGAGGCAGACCGCAGACTGCACCCGTCCTCCTGCTCAAATTCCCGCCGCAGAAATTCCGGGACATAGTCGAGTTTCGGGTCAAGCCCTACTACCGAGGGATTTTTCATCGCCTTGATCTTGTCGATCAGTCTGTCAAAACTCATGGTGTTTGCTCCTTTCGTAATGTATCGTCACATGACGTTTCCGTATTCATAGCGTATTCTGCCGCCGGTGATGGTCATCCGCACTTTTCCGGTCAGCTCCATACCCCGGAATGCCGTATTGCGGGACTTGCTGCGGAATGTTTCAGGATCCACGACCCATTTCTGCCCGGTATCCACTAAGATCAAGTTAGCCGGAGCACCGGTGCAGAGCCGTTCCGGGGCGATGCCTAAAATTTCCCGTGGGCGGATGCTCATCAGCTCCACGATCTTTTTCAGGTCTGCCTTGCCCGTATGATATAACGCTGTCAGGGCGGCAGACAGGGAAGTCTCCAGCCCCACGATACCATTCGGGGCGAGGGTGAAATTCGCCTTTTCCGCCGGGGTGTGCGGTGCGTGGTCGGTCACGATGCAGTCGATCGTCCCGTCCAGCACGGCAGCTTCTATGGCTGCACGGTCGGACTCTTCCCGCAGAGGGGGATTCATGCGGTCATCGGCATTGCCGGAACGCAATTTTTCATGGGTGAGCATGAAGTAATGTGGTGCGGTCTCACAGGTCACCTGTACACCCAAAGCCTTGGCTGCCCGGATGATCTCCACGCTGCCCTTGGTGCTTACATGGCAGATATGTACCCGCCCGCCGACCGAAGCGGCAAGCACGATCTCACGGGCAGTGATGTAGTCCTCCGAAGCCCTGTCCATGCCCCTGACACCCAATGCCGCCGAAACGCTGCCCTTGTGCATGATGCCGCCGTCTATGATATCCAGATCCTCACAGTGGGATGCGACCGGAATTTCCAGTTCCTTGGCTTTTTCGAGCGCACGGCGCATGAGTTCGGCATTTTTCACGGGTCTGCCGTCATCGGAAAGACAGGCTGCACCGCTTGCTTTCAGTCCGGCAAAATCTGTCAGGGCTTCCCCCTGCATCCCCTTTGTGATACAGGCTGCCGGATAGACGGAAACGCCTGTATTCTTGGCTTTTTCCAGAATATACCGCAGCACTTCCGGGGAATCGACAGGAGGTTTGGTATTCGGCATACACAGTACCCCCGTCACGCCGCCTGCCAAGGCTGCCCGGCATCCGGTCAGAATATCCTCTTTATGCGTCTGTCCGGGGTCACGGAAATGCACGTGCATATCAAACAAGCCCGGCATGGCTGTCAGTCCACTCCCGTCGATCGTCCTGTCCTGCTCGCCCATAGGCTCATTGAGCTGTGTGCCCATGCGGGCAATACGACCGTCCTCGATCAGAATATCCGTTACCTCGTCAAGTCCTCTGTCCACGGCGTGGACATTCCGGATCAGCAGTTTCATGTCTGCTCCTTTCCGCCGGTTTCCGGCTGTTCAATGCAAACCTGTTCCTTACCGTCCAGTTCCCGCACATAGACCTGAACGCTTTCGCTCCGGGAAGTGGGGAGATTCTTTCCCACATAGTCCGGGCGGATGGGAACTTCCCGGTGTCCCCTGTCCACCAGTACCGCAAGCTGAATGCTCCTCGGTCTGCCCCGGCGGATCACGGCATCGATCGCCGCACGGGTGCTTCTTCCGGTGTAAAGCACATCATCGCAGATGACAATGTGCTTATCCTTCATGGGAAAGTCGATGACCGTCCTGTCCGGACGGCTGCTGTCCGGCGGCAGATCATCCCGGTAGGGCGTGATGTCCAACACCCCGCAGCACACGGAGATCCCTTCGAGTTCCTGTATTTTGGCAGCGATGCGCTGTGCGATCACAGCACCTCTTGACAGGATGCCAACCAGACAGACATCCTCTGCACCCTTGTTGTGTTCCAGTATTTCATAGGTGATGCGTGCCAAAGCACGGCGGACGGCATTTTCATCCATGATGATGGTATGCTTTCCCAAAATTTTCACCTCCGCTATCAAAAAACGCTGACCTGCCGGCAGACAGATCAGCGTGTATGGCTCTCCCCTACGCACGGAAATCCCGTGTTTCAGGCATATTTTCTCCGCAATCTGATGCCTTGTCTGCCTCTCTGGACAGGATTAAAGGTTTCATCTTACTCTATTATACCATATTTCCTATGGTTTGGCAAGGGGGTAGGCGATTTTTTATCCCCGTTACATCTTCATCTGGAAACCGTTGACAGTGATCTCCGGGTCTTCGAGGGAAATCAGCAGGAAACGTCTGCCGTCGATCTCCCGTGTGGTGATCTTGTCGGTCGCATCGCCGCTGATGCTGACGGTCACGCCGCCGGTACTGAGTGTAGTTTTAGAATCCGTGAGGTTGGATGCGATGAAGAAATTGCCCTCCGTTGCCTCCTGATACAGCGCCTGTGCGGCTTCGGCGTGTTCCTGTGTCACACCGGAATCGAGCAGGACATCCCGGACGAAAATATCGCTGACCACGGGCGGTTCGGGTTCGTCCTTGAAGGTCTTGGCATAGTCCTGAATTTTCTCGTTGATGCTTGCGATCACATTGAGGTTGAGTTCCTCACCGACCGCCTTGTCGAGCACGGCACGGAACGTTTCCTTTTCCTCCTCAGCGGACAGCGTATAATGACAGCCCAGCACATCTTCCACGATGGAAACATTTGGCTCTTTGGGCTTTTTGGTGAAGTACATGACATGGTTCACGTCCGGTCCTCTGCCCGTGAACGTCGGGAACAGGAAACCATCTGTCGGCGCATCGGCAACGACCCGGTCAAAGTGGGTCTTGCGGATGATGTTATTCTCATCCTCGTCATAGATCAGCCCGTCCACCCTTGATTCAACAGGGCAGACTGCCGCAACCAAAAACCGGAACTCCCGGCTGTCGTACTTGTTCTTCTCACCGAGCTTATTCTTCTCGAATACAGTATAATTGCACTGTGCAATGAACACGGCATAGGGGAGCGTGTAGACCATTTTTTCGGTGATATGGGCTATGCACTTCTCCATCTGTTCCTCGTCATCCAGGCCCTTTTCGAGCAGCTCCCAGAGGAGATTCTGCGGCTGGTCATCCTCGTAGACCTCATTCGGGAAATCGTACTCGATCAGCCCCTTGCCGAGCTTGCCTTTCAGCACCTTGGCAAGCGTGGTATAGAGGACACTCATCTCTTCATCCGGCACTTCCGCAAAGCTGCGCACGCTTTTGCAGCGGAGCGTCTTTTCGGAATCAATAAAGGTAGAAAATACTCTCTGCACGGTCAGCAGGTCGTCTGCCGGCAGGAAATGTTTTTTCAGTTCTGACAAATCTTTCTGGTTCATGCTGTACTCCTTTGTATCTCTCATTTATAAAAATAAGGTCAGGAAACCGCTGAGGGGAAACCTCCTCACGTTCCTGACCTCACCAGTCATGCCGGTGGTGGGACTTGAACCCACACGCCCTTGCGGACAACAGATTTTGAGTCTGTCTCGTCTGCCATTCCAACACACCGGCAACACTATTATTATACCACACCCGGAAGCATTTGTCAAGATTTTTTTGCAATTTTACGCAAAAACCTGAATAATGCCCGAAAAACCGGGAAAACTGTATTGCAGCACCTGACGAAAACAGGGCTGCGGAGGATGAAAAGATGATCGGATTTTTCTTAGGCACGATGTTCGGCGGCACGGTCGGGCTGTTTGCAGCTTGTCTCTGTGCGGCTGCGGGCAGGGCAGACAGAGACAACGACCTGCCCTGAGCGTCTTTGGACTGCTGTACTTCTGAAAGTGCAGCAGTCTTTTTTCAGTTCCAATGTATGAAAAAAAAGGAAATATAGTATAATATGTAATTATAGAGAAATTTTCCGGGATTCACAAATAAGTTTTACCCGCATATACTGATACCAGAAAATCCCACTATGAACAAGGAGTTGGTTCTATGCCGGGAACAGTTCTGGTTGGTACGGTACTGCTGCTGATCGTGTGTGCGGCGCTTGTGATCGCTCTGCTTTCCGGGAAGCCGGAAACGCCCGAAGAGCGGCTTTTGCCAGTCGCCGTGCTGCCCGTTCCGGACGGAAATCCCTCTACACGGGCATTTTTAGAGCATCTTGCCTCACAAGTCGCATGGATGGACAGCAATGTCCTGCGCTGCGTGCTGCTGGTCTATCCGGAACAGTCGCCGGAGATTCAGGCACTCTGCGAAGAAATGGAACGGGAGTATGCCTTTTACACCGCCATGTCCCTGCAGGATGTACATGAACTGCTGAATGCGAGGATGCTTTCCGGATAAAAAAATGGAAATCCTGCAAAAAGTGTTGCATTTTGTCTGAGAATGCGGTATAATAATATAAGTGCATCTCCGGAGGTGAAACAATGGCGGAACAATTTGAGGGAACAGTGGAACAGAAACTGTTCAGCAACCCGGACAACGGCTATGTCGTTTTTGACCTGAATACCGGCACGGAACTGATCACGGCTGTGGGGTATTTAGGCGATGTCGATGCCGGCGAATGCCTGTCCGTCACGGGCGAATTTACCAACCATCCCCGCTACGGGGAACAGCTAATCGTGGAAAGCTATGTGCGCAAGCTGCCGGACACGGAGGAAAGCATCGAGCGCTACCTCGCTTCCGGTGTCATCAAGGGGATCGGCGAAAAGCTTGCGAAACGCATTGTGGAAAAATTCGGGAAGCAGACGCTTTCGGTCATGGAAAACGAACCCGAACGCCTCATGGAAGTGCGGGGCATTACGGCGCAGACCTGTCAGACACTCGCCAAGGAGGCAAAGCAGATCTTTATCCTGCGGGGTGTGCTTTCCTACTTTGAGGAATACGGTATCCGGTCACGCTTTGCCATGCGTGCCTACCGGATCTGGGGGTCAGGCTGCCGCCATGTCATTGAGAACAACCCCTATCTCCTCTGCAATGAGGAAGTAGGCATGAATTTCAAACAGGTCGAACCCTATGCCCGTGACCTGCACATTCCGCACGATGCCCCGTGCCGGGTCGGGGCAGGCATCCTGCATCTCCTGCGGCATAATCTTTCCTGCGGACATACCTGCCTGCCGCTGGACAGGCTTTGCACGACCGCTGTCAAATTCCTGCAAGTGTCGGAATCGGTTTTCTATGAGGCTTATAATGCACAGTTGCAGGAAGAAACGATCGTGGAATACATCAAGGGCGAACGGGAATTTGTCTACCTGAAAGAATACTACGATGCGGAACGGTACATCACCGACCGTATCGGGGTCATGCGGGATTTCGGCAGCCGCACGGATCACAGCTTTGCCGGTGAGATCGCAGAAGCCGAAGCGGAAAGCGGTATGCAATATGCCGCTCTCCAGAAAGAAGCCATTCAGGCTGCACTGGCAAGGGGGCTGCTGATTTTGACCGGCGGTCCGGGTACCGGAAAGACGACTACACTGAATGCTATCATTTCCTGCTTTGAAAAGCAGGGGGAACGGGTCATGATCGCTGCCCCGACCGGACGGGCTGCCAAACGGGTCTCCGACCTGACGGGCTACGAGGCAAAGACCATTCACCGCCTGCTTGAAGTGCAGTACGAACCCTCCGGGCTGACAAAATTCCTCCACAACGAGGAAAAGCCCCTTGCCTGCGACGTACTGGTCGTGGATGAAATGTCCATGGTGGACGTGCTGCTGTTCTCGCATCTGCTCCGGGCGCTCCGGCTTGGGTGTAAGCTCATTCTGGTCGGTGACAGCGATCAATTGCCCTCTGTAGGGGCTGGCAATCTGCTGCTGCACCTCATTGAAAGCGGCTGTATGCCGGTCATTGCCCTCAAGGAGATCTTCCGGCAGGCACAGCAGAGCTGTATCGTCACCAATGCCCATAAGATCGTGCGGGGCGAAATGCCCGACCTGCTCCAGAAAGACAATGACTTCTTCTTTTTCCACCGGGTAGATTACGAACAGGCTGCCACGCTTCTGATCGATCTGGTCTGCCGGCGGCTGCCGCAGGCACCTGCCTACCGTTTCTCGCCGACAAGGGATATTCAGGTCATCTGCCCTTCCCGGAGAGGGGCACTTGGGGTCGTGGAGCTGAACAAGGCATTGCAGGCAAGGCTCAATCCCCCGACCGCTGAAAAGGCACAGGTGAGATCCCCCCTGTACGTCTTCCGGGAGGGCGACAAGGTCATGCAGACAAAAAACAACTACGACATCACTTGGACAAAGGACGAGGAGAACGGAAAGGGCATCTTCAATGGCGATATCGGGTGCATTCTGAGCATCAACCGGCGGCGTGGGGAAGCGACGATCGACTTTGAGGGGCGGCGGACGGTGTATCCGCTTGCCATGATGGAACAGCTGGAGCTTGCCTATGCCATTACGGTACACAAAAGTCAGGGCAGTGAGTTTGAAGCGGTCATTCTTCCGCTGATGGGCAAATTTGAAATGCTCAGTTACCGGAATCTGCTCTATACGGCTGTCACACGGGCAAAGCGGCTGCTCATTCTCATCGGCACGCCTGAAAAAATTCAGGAAATGGTCGCCAACAACCGCCGCACCAACCGGTACTCCTGCCTGAAAGATATGTTAATGCGAAGCCTGTCAACGGAGGGAAGCCATGCAGATACGGAACAACCTGCTGAACCTGTTCTTTCCGAACAGATGTCCGGGCTGTAATAAGATACTGACCGCCTCGGAAGATCTTTGTGAGACGTGCAGTGAACATACGCTGCTGACACATGACAGCTACTGTCAGCACTGCGGCAAAGAAGCGTGTATCTGCAAACGGGCAGTTTTTGCCTACGACCGGGCAGTCGTCTGCTGCCGCTATGCGGATGAAGCAGCTGCCGCAGTGGTGCGCATGAAAACTTCCGAAAATACCAACTTTGCGCATTTTGCAGCACGCATTTTAGCGGAGCGCATCCGGTTCAGCCTGAATTTCGGGACATTTGACTGCGTGATGCCTGTCCCCATGCACCCGTCCCATCAGCGGGAACGGGGCTATAATCAGGCAGCGCTGATCGGCAGGGAAATTGCCCGGCTGCTCGCCCTGCCCTACCGGGAGGACGTGCTGTATAAGGAAAAATCTGTCATTTCTCAGCACAGTCTCGGTGCAAAGGACAGAAAGAAAAATGTCTCCGGGTTCGGTATCCGGGACATACGGCTGGACGGACTGCGGATCCTGCTTTGTGACGATGTGCTGACCACCGGTGCAACGCTTGACCGCTGTGCCGCTTTGCTCAAACAGAACGGTGCTGCTGCGGTCGTGGCTGCGGCTGCGGCTTCGACCCCGCCAAAGGACTACCGCAAATCAGAGGAGACAGCTCCTCTGCCAACTGAAGGAGGAACATCATGAATTCACCGGATATCGGCATTGATCTGGGTACGACCAGTATCATTATGACCTACGGCAAGAAAGGCGTTGTGCTCTCCGAGCCGTCTGTGATCGCCTACAACACTGCCACACAGCGCATTCTTGCTGTCGGGCAGGAGGCATACAAAATGACCGGCAAGACACCTGCCTACATAGATGTGGTTCGTCCGGTTGCAAATGGTGTCATTTCGGACGATCTGCTGACGCAGTGTATGCTCCGTGAATTTTTGCAGAAAGTCTGCGGCAGTCAGCTCATCAAGCCGAGAATCATCATCTGCGTGCCGGCATTCATCACCGAACTGGAAAAACGTGCGGTCGGCGATGCCGTCATGGCTGCCGGCTGCCGGAAAGCCTACCTGATCGATGAACCGATCGCTGCCATGCTGGGCGCAGGCATTCATATCGGCAAGGCAAAGGGGCACATGGTCGTGGACATCGGCGGCGGTACAACGGATGTGGCAATTGTTTCCATGAACGGTATTGTAACCTCCCACTCCATTAAAAGTGCCGGCACGGCGATCGACAAGGCGATACAGAAATATATGCTCAACCGCTACAAGCTGCTCATCGGCGATCAGACGGCGGAACAGGTCAAGATCAAGCTCACCAACCTCTACGACCCCAGAGATGATGTGACGATGACTGTCAAGGGGCGCAGCGTGATGCGGGGACTGCCGGATGCTGTGGAACTGAACGAAACGGAACTGTTTGACGCTATGGAAGATGAAGTATTCGCCATCATGGAAGCCATCAAAAAAGTACTGGAGGAAACCCCGCCGGAGCTGGTAGGCGATATTTACGAAAACGGCATTCTGCTGACGGGCGGCGGTTCGCTGCTTGGCGGTCTGCGGGAACTGATCCACCGCACACTGAATGTCAACTGCATCCTTGCCAAAGATGCAGTCAACTGCGTGGCAAAGGGTACAGGCATCGCTTTCCAGAAGATCAACAATCTGCTGGACGGATTTGAAGGTGTGACGCTCTACAAGTATCATTAAGCGATGAAGCATAAAATGGTATTGGTCTATGCGGTCTACATAGCAGCAGTGGTTGGATTCTGTGCATTTGAGTACATGACCTATAAGCAGTCAATGGAATATATCACACCCTATCAGCATACCTACGAGACAGACCCTGCACCGGACACAGAACCCGAAACAGAAACAGACACGCAGCCGGAAACCGCAGCTCCTGTCATGCCTACGGACTTTACAGAAATGGCATCCACCTGTCCCCCTGAAACAGAAGCCCTTACAGAACCTTTCCCCATAGACCTGAACCTTGCCACGCCCGAAGCACTTTGCACGCTGCCGGGCATCGGGGAGAAAACAGCGCTTGCCATTGTCGCATACCGGACACAGATCGGCGGTTTCACCAGCTATGAACAGCTTTTAGACGTTCCCGGTATCGGGGAAAAGACCTACAAGAGCATTCTGCCGTATCTGTATCTTGCCGACCCCGTTCCGCTGGCCACGGAAGTGCCAAATGCTGAACCGCAGCAGCCAGCCGAACCGCCGCCGACTGAACCGCCGCCGACAGACCCCACCGAACCGCCTGTGATCCCGGTCATCAACCTGAACAAGGCGACAAAGGAAGATCTGATGCAGCTCCCGGAATGCACGGCAGAACTGGCTGAAAGCATTCTCCGGCTGCGGGACGAGCTTGGTATTTTCTACAATCCGCATGAAATTATTTTTGCGGACGGCATGAAGGATGAACTGTTTATCCTCTGGATGGACTATCTCGCAGTGGATGACAACGGCGGCACGCAGCTTCCCGTCCCGTGGGTACCGGGTATGGTCGAGCAGGACAGTACTTAATACTGGCAGGAAAGAATAGCGGGCAGATCCCTTTGCATTTGCAGGAACTTCTGCCCGTCTTGATTTTTTCCCAAACTTTTTTTGTGAAATCCTTGACAAGCCGGGAATAAAGAGGTATAATATAAAAAGTACGTGAACAGACCGTTCATGTACCTGTCAGAATACAGGAGGACTTCCATGCACGAATTACAGAAAGAACTGCGGTTTGCAGCGGTTTGTGCTTTAGTACTGGATGTGCTTGTGTGGGTGGTTTCGCTGTTTGTGTGCGGACTTGGGGTCGCTGTTCCGCTGGGACTGGCACTGGGCAGTGCAGGAATGTACTGCAACCTGCTGCTCCTGCGGCGGAGTATCCTTCAGGCAGTACACAACAGGAAAACACGGACACTGGGCGGCTATCTGCTGCGCTGCGGCATTGCCTCTGCTGTCATGGCAGCGGGACTACTGCTGAAACAGGTCGATGCCCTGTCAGCCGTACTGCCGTTCCTGTACCCGAAGCTCATCTTCGGCATTCTGGCATTTCACAGCAAAAAGCATTCTTGAAACGGAGGGATGTCATTCTTGCAGATCAGCGATTTTTTCAGAGGCTCACCTGACGGTGTGAGTGTCTCCGGTCCGAAGATCGTCTGCTCCTTTGATGTGTTTGGTGTCACCATCAACCTGACGGAAACGGTCATCATCAGCTGGGTCATCATTGCGGCGGTCACACTGCTGCTGCTCTGGCTCACAAAGGATATGCAGACAAAGGCAGTCACCAAACGGCAGGCTGTGGCGGAATGGATCGTTCAGACAGTATACGGTCTGGTCGAGGATACTATGGGGAAACACTGGCGGCATTTTGCGCCGTACATAGCATCTCTGTTTACCTTTTCCATCCTCGGCAGCCTGATCAGTATGCTCGGTCTGCGCTCGGTCACGGCGGACTTCAATGCCCCTCTGACATGGGCACTCATCACATTCGTGCTCATTCACGGCACGAATATCCGCACACACGGCTTCTTTGGCTACCTCAAAGGCTATGTAGACCCCGTTCCGGTCATGCTCCCGATCAACATCCTGAGCGAGATCGCAACACCGGTCTCCATGAGTCTCCGTCACTTCGGCAACGTGGTCAGCGGTATGGTCATCACCAGCCTACTCTATTTTGCGCTGTCCGCTGCCACAAAGGGACTTGGCATCGCACTGCTGTGCATCGGCGTTCCTGCCGTGCTGTCCCTGTACTTTGACCTGTTCAGCGGCTTTATGCAGGCATTTGTCTTTATTATGCTGACAATGGTCTATATCTCCAACGCTGACGGCAGTCAGGAAACTGCCAATGCAAACTGAAACCTATCTGGGAGGAATTGATTATGGAAAATGAAATGATCGCAAGAGCAATCGTGCTCGGTGCATCCGCTTTAGGCGCAGGTACGGCTATGATCGCCGGTGTCGGACCGGGTATCGGTGAAGGCTATGCTGTCGGCAAAGCCTGCGAATCCATCGGCAGACAGCCGGAAAGCTCCGGTGCTGTTACCAGAACCATGTTCATCGGCTGCGCCGTTGCAGAATCGACCGGTATCTACGGTCTGCTGGTCGCTCTGCTGCTGATGTTCGTCAATCCGTTCATCGGGAAACTCTAAGCCTGTCAAGGAGGGTGTACCTTGGATTTTCTGACAATTGACCCCGGTACGATACTCTTTACGCTCATCAATACGCTGCTGATCTTTCTGGCGTTCAAATTCATCCTGTTCAAGCGGGTGGATGCGATCCTCGAGAAACGTCAGCAGGAGGTGAAGTCTGTCTACTCCGCTGCGGACGAAGCCCTTGCCTCTGCCGCTTCCGATCAGGAAAAATATGCACAGGCAATGGCAAATGCCAAAGAGGAGGCTGCACAGATCGTCAGCCGTGCCGAAAAAACGGCACAGCGTGAGGGCGATGCCATTCTGGCACAAGCCCGTGCGGAAGCCCTTGCTGCCCGTGAAAAGGCAAGCCGTGACACCGAACGGGAACAGGCACAGGCACGTACCGCATTACAGGGTGAAATTTCCGATCTGGCTGTTGAACTGGCAGGCAAGATCATGGAAAAAGAAATACGCAAGGAAGATCACGAGCGTTTGATCCGTGACTTCCTGGCAGAACTTGACAACACAGATGAGGGTGACAACGCATGACACAGACAGTAGGTAAGGTGTATGCCGAAGCACTCTTTCTTCTGGCACAGGAGGAACACGCAGAAAAGCGGATCTTTGAGGAGCTGAATCAGGTCGCTGAACTGATGACGGCACACCCGGATTTTGTGGCGCTGCTCGATGTGCCTGCTGTGGATGTGCAGGAGCGTGTGGACATTCTCCGGAAAGTCATCGGGGAACAGGAGGGCATTACGGAGAATTTCCTCTGCCTTCTGATCGAAAAGCACCGCATCCGGCGCATCGGTGAGATCTGCGAGGCGTTCAACAAGCTGTATTTTGAGACATTCCGCATGGCGGAAGTGTTTGTGACGACCGCTGCACCGCTTTCGGCGCAGCAAAAAGAGCAGCTCAAAGACAAGCTGCACAAAAAGCTTGGCAGGGAAATTCTTCTGCGGGAAACCGTCGATGCTTCTCTGCTTGGCGGTATGGTGGTTCAGTACGGCGATACCCGCATGGACAATTCGCTGCGTACCCGTATGCAGCAGTTCCGGCAGGGCTGAGCCATTATCATAGGAATTGAGGTGTGACAATGAATTTACGCCCGGATGAAATATCCAGCATAATCAAGGAGCAGATCCGGAACTATCACTCGAAGATCCAGCTTTCGGATGTGGGCACGGTCATCACCGTCGGCGATGGCATTGCCAGCATCCACGGACTGGAACAGTGTATGTCCGGTGAGCTGATCCAGTTTGAGAACGGTGTATACGGCATGGCACTCAACTTGGAAGAGGACAGTGTCGGTGCAGTTCTGCTCGGTTCGGATGCAGGTATCAAAGAGGGTTCTTCCGTGAAACGCACCGGCGAGATCATGTCCGTTCCGGTCGGTGAGGCACTGCTTGGCAGAGTCGTGAATGCCCTCGGACAGCCGATCGACGGCGCAGGTCCGATCGAAACCACAAAGACAGCCCCCATCGAAAAGGTGGCTTCCGGTGTCATTACCCGTAAATCCGTCCATGCGCCGCTCCAGACCGGTATCAAGGCGATCGACTCCATGATCCCGATCGGCAGAGGACAGCGTGAGCTGATCATCGGCGACCGCCAGACGGGAAAAACTGCCATTGCCCTCGACACGATCATCAACCAGAAGGGGCAGAACATGATTTGCATTTACGTGGCGATCGGTCAGAAGCGTTCTACAGTCGCCAATGTTGCCGAAACGCTGCGCAAAAACGGGGCTATGGACTACACGATCATCGTGTCAGCTACCGCTTCGGAACTTGCGCCGCTGCAATACATTGCGCCCTATTCCGGCTGTGCTATGGGCGAATACTTCCTCGATCAGGGCAAGGATGTACTCTGCGTGTACGATGATCTTTCCAAGCACGCTGTGGCATACCGTGCACTTTCCCTGCTGCTGAAACGTCCGCCGGGACGGGAAGCCTATCCGGGTGATGTATTCTACCTGCATTCCCGTCTGCTCGAAAGAGCGTGCTGCTACAACGAAAACTACGGCGGCGGTTCTTTGACTGCTTTGCCGATCATCGAAACACAGGCAGGTGACGTTTCTGCCTATATTCCGACCAATGTCATCTCTATCACAGACGGGCAGATCTTCCTTGAAACGGACCTGTTCAATGCCGGTGTGCGCCCTGCGGTCAATCCGGGTATTTCAGTATCCCGTGTCGGTTCGGCTGCCCAGATCAAGGCGATGAAAAAAGTCTCCGGCTCGCTGAAACTGTCCTATTCCCAGTACCGGGAATTACAGGCATTCTCGCAGTTCGGCTCGGACCTCGATGCCGACACCAAGAACCGCCTTTCTATGGGCGAACGCATTGTGGAAGTGCTGAAACAGGACAGAAACGCCCCCGTTCCGGTCGAATTGCAGGTGTGCATCATCTATGCCGTGACCAAGGGCTACCTCAAGAACGTGCCCGTGGATAAGATCGCCGACTATCAGGAAAAGCTGTTCGCCTTCCTACAGGAGGAGCGCAAGGAGATCCTGCAAAACATCCTTGACACCAAGGATCTGACCTCGGACAATGAAGCGGCTTTGCAGGAGGCACTGGTGACGTTCGGCGGCATCTATGCTGCGGAACAGTAACAAAGGAGTGCGTGTATGCCGAACTTAAAGGATATTAAACGGCGCATTCATTCCGTGGAAAGCACCATGCAGATCACCAAAGCCATGGAGCTTGTGGCTTCTTCCAAGTTCCGCCGTGCCAAAGACCGTGCGGACGATGCGGAGCCGTACTACCGGGCAGTGTATCAGCTCATGGCTGAAATTGCCTCGGAGGATTCCTACTTCAACTCGCAGTACATCCACAAGCGCACGGAAAATGGTTCTGCGCTGCTGATCGTCATTGCGGGCGACAGGGGACTTGCGGGCGGATTTAATTCCAATATTTTCCGCATGGCACAGAGCCGCATGGACGAACTGACCGCCAAGGGGGTCGATCCTGTCGTGCTCCCCATCGGGCAGAAGGCGGTGGACTACTTCACACGCCGTGGTGCGAAAATTCTGAAAAGCTACGACCACATTGCGGAACACGTAAGCATCTATGTCGGCATGGACATTGCCGAACTGGTGCTGGATACTTACAAGCGGCACGCTTCCCTGCAAAGCGTGGAACTGCTGTTCACGGACTATATTTCCCCCATCCGGCAGGAGCAGGAATGGATACAGGTCATTCCGCTGACGGATATTGCCGACAGCAAGCCGAACCGGAGTGCCGTGGAATATGATCCCTCCCCGGAGGCAGTGTTTGATCAGCTTGTGCCGAAGTACATTGCCGGGCTGCTCTATGGGGCGATCGTGGAATCCTTTGCCTCGGAACAGGCAGCAAGGCGCACCGCAATGGAGAACGCCACAGACAATGCGACGGAAATGATCGACAGCCTGAGCCTACAGTACAACCGGGCAAGACAGGGTGCGATCACGCAGGAGATCACGGAAATTGTGGGCGGCGCAAATGCGCAGCAGTAAGCCCTTTTGAAAGGATAAGACTATGCAGAATACAGGTAAGATCGTACAGATCATCGGTGCCGTTGTGGACGTGCGCTTTCCGAAAGATCAGCTGCCCCGCCTGCTGAATGCCATTACGGTAGACAATCACGGCAAGCAGCTTGTCATTGAGGTCGCACAGCACATCGGCGATGATATCGTCCGCTGCATTTCCATGGGCAGTACGGACGGACTTGTCAGAGGCATGGATGCCGTGGATACCGGTTCGCCCATCCGTGTGCCGGTAGGCAAGCAGACCCTCGGCAGAATGTTCAACCTGCTCGGGGAAGCCATTGACGAAAAACCTGCCCCGGCAGATGCGGAGCTCTGGGCAATTCACCGGGAAGCCCCGAGTTATGACGAACAGACGGCTTCTTCGGAAGTACTGGAGACCGGTATCAAGGTCATCGACCTGATCGCCCCCTATCTGAAAGGCGGTAAGATCGGGCTGTTCGGCGGTGCGGGTGTCGGCAAGACCGTGCTCATTCAGGAACTGATCAACAATGTTGCCAACGAACACGGCGGTATTTCGGTATTTACCGGTGTCGGAGAGCGTACCCGTGAGGGCAATGACCTCTACAACGAAATGAAAGAAAGCGGCGTTCTCGAAAAGACTGTCCTCGTCTACGGACAGATGAACGAACCGCCCGGCGCAAGAATGCGTGTCGGACTGTCCGGTTTGACAATGGCGGAATACTTCCGGGATGTGGAAGGGCAGGATGTGCTGCTGTTTATTGACAATATTTTCCGCTTCACGCAGGCAGGTTCAGAGGTTTCGGCGCTGTTGGGGCGTATGCCGTCTGCCGTTGGCTATCAGCCGACCCTTGCGACGGAAATGGGTGCACTGCAGGAACGCATCACCTCTACCAACAAAGGCTCGATCACTTCGGTGCAGGCAGTCTATGTGCCGGCAGACGACCTGACAGACCCTGCCCCGGCTACGACCTTTGCGCACCTGGATGCTACGACCGTGCTGTCCAGAAATATCGCTTCGCTGGGTATCTACCCGGCAGTTGACCCGCTCGAAAGTACTTCCCGCATCCTGACCCCCGAAATTGTCGGTAAGGAACACTACGACACTGCCCGTGCCGTGCAGACCATTTTACAGCGGTACAACGAATTGCAGGACATCATTGCCATCATGGGTATGGATGAGCTTTCTGATGAGGATAAGCGTATCGTACAGCGTGCCCGCAAGGTGCAGCGTTTCCTGTCGCAGCCGTTCTCGGTCGCTGAACAGTTCACGGGAATGCAGGGCAAGTATGTGCCGCTGAAGGAAACGATCCGGGGCTTTCAGGAGATCATTGAGGGCAAGCATGATGATCTGCCGGAGTCGGCATTCCTGTTTGTCGGTACGATCGAGGAAGCCGTGGAGAAAGCCAAAACGATACAGGAGTAACGGGGTATGAAAACATTTCGCTTCATGATCCTCACGCCGGACAAAAAGCTGTTTGACGGTGAGGTGCAGGAGGTCATTGCCCGCACGACAGAGGGCGATGTGGGGATACTGGCAGGACACGCCAAATATGCGGCAATTCTCCGGACGGGTGCAATGACGGTCAAAATGGAGAACGGCGAGGTGCGCCGTGCTGCCGTTGCGGAGGGCGTTCTGAAAGTCTCCGAAGACCGGACGACCGTGCTTTCCACGGCTGCTGAGTGGGCGGAGGATATCGATCCCGACTGGGCAGAACGCTCCCGGAAAGATGCCCTTGCAAAAATCGAAAAGGCGCAGAACGAGCCGGATCGCCTACAGCGTGCCAACCTGAAATTACAGCGTGCCTTGAACCGACTTTCTGTTTCCGGTCACGGTGCAGGGACGATACAGACCCCCAAAAAGAATCACTGACCACATCCCCTTCCTTTCTGGAAGGGGATTTTTTGCACTTTTTATACAAATTCACAAAAAAGTTATTGATTTTTTAGGAATAATATGTTATACTATAAATAATTATTGCTTTATCAGGGGAGGAAAACACATGAATTATACAGAAGCACAGGCAAAACTGGAACAGTTGGGGCAGACCCATCTGCTCAAATGGTATGATACACTGAGTGAAACTGAACAGGAGGAACTGCTGGCACAGATCGAAGCCCTCGACCCGCAGCTGCTGGAAGTATTCCGGCAGTACCACAAGGACGGCGAACTGCCTCGGGGCAGGATAGAACCCCTTGGGGCGCTGACTATGGAGGAGATCGACCAGAATCGGGAACGCTTTGAGAATGCCGGACTGGAGGCGATCCGGCAGGGTAAAGTCGGAGCAGTGCTGCTTGCGGGCGGCATGGGGACTCGCCTTGGGTCTGACAAGCCGAAAGGGATGTACAATATCGGGCTGACACGTCCGCTGTATATCTTCGAGTGCCTGATCCGCAACCTGATGGAAGTTGTGGACAGGGCAGGTGCCTACCTGCATCTGTTTGTCATGACGAGTGAAAAGAATGACGAGGACACACGAAATTTCTTCGAGGAAATGAAGTATTTCGGCTATGATCCGGAATATGTGCATTTCTTCATTCAGGAAATGGCTCCTGCCGTTGACACGGACGGGAAAATTCTGCTCGAAGAAAAGGGACGGCTTGCCACATCCCCGAACGGGAACGGCGGCTGGTTCTCCTCACTGGTGAAAAGCGGACTGCTGGCGCTGCTGCAGCGGGAGGGCATTGACTGGCTGAATGTCTTTGCGGTGGACAATGTGTTACAGCGTATTGCTGACCCGTGTTTTGTGGGGGCTGCTGCGCTTTCCGGCTGTGAGTGCGCCTCTAAAGTCGTTGCGAAGGCAGAGCCGGAAGAACGGCTTGGTGTGCTGTGTCTGGAGGACGGAACGCCGTCCATTGTGGAATACTACGAAATGACAGAGGAAATGATCACCCGCCGTGAACCGGACGGACGGCTGTCCTATAATTACGGTGTCACTCTGAACTACCTGTTCCGCACCGAAAAGCTGACGGAACTGTTACAGAATACGCTGCCGATGCACATTGTCAACAAGAAAGTGCCCTATATCGACGAGAACGGTGAAAAGATCAGCCCCGCAGAACCGAATGCCTACAAATTTGAAACGCTGGTGCTGGACATGATACACTTGCAGAAAGACTGCCTTGCCTTTGAGGTGGACCGCAGCCGGGAATTTGCACCCATCAAGAACCCGGACGGTGTGGATTCTGTGGTTTCTGCACGGGAACTGCTGCAAAAGAACGGCATCACGCTTTGATGGACAGAAAATATGCATCCGCCCTGCGCAGTTTTCAGCCTCTTGCCAAGGCGGCGGAAGCACTTCTGCAAGCACAGGACACCCCTCTTGTGCGGGTAACGGCGCAGGTCACTGCACCGGTGCTGTTCCTGTATGTGTGGCACGTGCTGGAACAGGCAGAGCGCATGGGCTTGAAACGGCTGTACTTTTTGGCAAGAGACGGCTATATCATGCTCGAGATTGCACGGGAGATTGCCCGTGTCTGCCCGGTTTCACTCGATCTGCGCTATCTGTACTGCTCAGAAAGCTCTCTCCGGCTGCCCTGTTTGCACAGAATGGACACGGAGGAGGGCATGGCGCTGCTGCTTCAGCCGGGCAACCGGCGCACGCTGCGGCATATCTGCAACCGTACCGGGCTGACACAGGAAGAGCGGCTTACGCTGTATGCGGAGCTTTCCGTTTCCGAAACGGACGGGCAGAAACTGCTCTCCGAGGAAGATTACGGAACGCTGTGCGATTCCCTGCGCCGTTCCGTGGCATTCCGGCAGATGGCAGCACAGCACGCTGCCAAAGCCTTTGCAGCGGTCAGGGGGTATCTTGCACAGGAGAACCTGACGGACGGTACATCTTTCGGGATCGTGGATGCCGGCTGGGCAAGCACGGTGCAGCGTTCTTTGCGGATGCTGCTTGACGATATGCCTTCGGTGACGGGATTTTATTTCGGGCTGAGCGAACGCCCCAAGGCTGCGGACGGGGTCTGCACCACGTGGTATTTTACACAGGAAGATGTGAAACGGCGGGCACGTTTCAGCCGCAGTCTGTTGTCCTGTATGTGCGCAGCGCCGCATGGTGCTGCTGTGGGGTATCGGGAAGAAAACGGACGGTTTGTTCCGGTTTTGCAGGAAAATTTAGAGGACGGTGCCTTGTCAGAGGCGGTTCATCAGCAGATCGCTCTGTGCCGGGAATTTGCGGCACTGTCTGCGGCGGATATCCGGTATGCCTCTTTCCCCGAAGCGCAAATGCTCCGCTGCACGCAGCGGCTGCTTGACGGGCTGATGTACCGACCAGATGCACAGGAAGCAGAGGTGTTCCGGGGATTCCCCTGCCGGGATGGAAGCCTTTCCCTGCTTGATGCGCAGAATGGCAGCGATTACTGGAAGTACGGCGCACTGGCAGTCAGCCAACTATCATGGAAACCGCTGCGCAGGCGCATCCTCTTCTGTCAGGAGTCAGCTGCTTTGCTGACTGAAAAAATGCAGTCCCTGTAACACATAGGCAGCATTGAGATCCGCTTTTTCTGCAAAAAGCACATCACATTTACAAATCCGAAAAATTTGGCATAAAAATAACCGGAATCCATTGACTTTTTTAATTAAACGGAGTATAATAAAATAGAAAGATTATCCTATGGGGCATATGACGGATGAAATGCCCCGGACAGGATAGAATTGGGAAGTCATAAGGGGGTAACTCCACGTCGGTGGTGAAATGCGATGAAGAAGAATACCGTTCTCTGGTTAGAAATAGTGTTTGCCGTAGTGTCCATTCTTGTGCTGGGCTTTGTGGAAAGCAATCCGGAAAGCGCCTTTGGGGCATTGCGTGTGTACGTCCTTGCGATGATCGTCTTTACGATCACGCTTGTGGTTGCTGTACGCTTTTATCAGCGGCAGCACAGTACCATTGATATTTCCCGTATCTGTGAAATGGTCGAACAGGTTGATGTGCCTGCCTTTATCTGGTCGAATGATCTTTCGACCCTCTATACCAATCAGGCAATGGATGAACTGCTTGGTATTGACGAGAGCGAAGATCCCGGGGATGCTTCGGTGCTGCTGAGTCATTTTTTCCACAGCATCGGCATCAGTCCCCGTGATGCGGGGGAGGCTATGGCAGGAGAGACGATCGAACGGAGCTGCATTGTGGATGCACATGATGAAAGGCGCTATATCAACTGGACGACCTCTCTGCTGAAACAAGGCTCGCAGGCGGCACTGTTCTTTACGATCGGCTTTGAGACGACAAATCTCGAGCGGGCAAAGATCTCTCTGACTGCCTATGCGCAGAGCCTGAAAAACTCACAGAACCGCTATCAGGTCTCCATGAAGCTGTCCGGTATCGGCATTCTGCTGTGTGAAAGCGTACACGATGTGTATTTTGTGTCGGACGAGGCGATGCAGTTCCTCGGCATTGAAGAAAATGAGATCTCCTTTGTGGACTTCCGGAAAAAACTGCACCCGGACGACCGCATTATCTTTGATGAGTACCTGAGTAAGGTGCGGACAGCAACTGATCCGTCTGCGCCTCCGACACCCCGGTCACTGGAACTGCGTATCCGTTCCCATGCGGGCAAGCCCTATATCTGGTACTCCTACCACTACCACGAAAACCTGCTTTCTGCGGACGGTGTGCCGATCATCGGCGGCGCACTGATCGACCTGACCGAGGAAAAGCAGAAAGATGCCACCATCGAGCGGCTTGCCTTTCTGGATGAAATTACAGAAATTGCCAACCGCAACAAGCTGATGCATGACGGAGAAGAAACCTACCGGATCTGCAAGGCAATGGACACCTGCGGGTGGATCATGGTACTGGACATTGACCGGTTCCATATCGTGAATGACTCCTACGGTTACGAGAACGGTGACAAGATTTTACGAAATTTCGCACATATCCTGTGCAAATACACCGCTGCCGGCGGTTTTGCAGCAAGGGTGAGTGCGGATAATTTTGCAATCGTGATGCATGACTACACCGATTACGGCGATGATGAACTGCCGGGACGCACGCTCGAACACATCCGGCAGGATATGGAAACGCTTTCCACCGGGGAATTTTCCTCCCTGACACTGACCTGTTCGGCAGGTTTTGCCCGCATTCCGACAGACGGCAGCAGCTTCCATGAAGTACTGGAACACGCTGAGTTCGCACTCGCCATGGGCAAGGGCGAAATGTCCTATGTCATGGGCTATGATGCCAATATGCACCGTGAAATGGTCAATCAGGGCGAAATGGAGAAAGAGCTTGCCAACGCCATTGAAAATCATCATCTTCAGCTGTACTATCAGCCGAAGATCGATATTCAGACCGAAAAGATCATGGGTGCTGAGGCACTCATTCGCTGGATCAAGCCGGACGGCACGATGATCTCCCCGAATGTCTTTATCCCGATCGCCGAAAAGACGGGTATGATCTCGGAGATCAGCCATTTCGTACTTTGCGAAGCCTGTCAGCAGAATGCCCTCTGGCAGCAGATGAAGCTTACGCCCATTGTCATGTCCATTAACTTTGCTTCCGGTGACTTCTATCAGGCAAATGTCTGTGAGGTCGTCAAGGAGGAACTGTGCAAAGCCGGTTTGCAGGCAAAATGGCTCGAACTGGAACTGACGGAGCGACTTGCGCTCGGAGATGTGAATTACACCGTGCAGCAGATGAATGCGCTGCGGGAAATGGGCATTTTATTGGCAATGGACGACTTCGGGACGGGGTATTCTTCTTTGAGCTATATCCAGCTTCTGCCGCTGACGCTGCTGAAACTGGACAGGTCGTTCATCATTGAAATTGAAACCGATATGGTCGCACAGGAGATCGTTTCCGCTGTCATTAAGATCGCAAGGTCTATGCAGATCGAAACCATTGCCGAGGGTGTGGAATACCCCGGACAGGCAGAAATTCTCCGGAAAATGGGCTGTGATTACATTCAGGGCTACCTGTACGGCAAGCCCATGACAGCTATGGAATTCCAGAAACGGCTGGAAATCAATACATACGGAAAGGAGCTTGATACGTGATGACAAAAACTGCTGCTGCACCGCTGAAGCCAAAGAAGCTTTACACGACCGGTGAGGAAATTTTCAATTCTGTCACACATGGCATCGGGGCACTGCTCTCCATTGCGGGTACTGTGCTGCTGATCGTGTTTTCTGCCATCAACAGGGGCGCAATGGAAGTTGTGTCCGGCTCGATTTTCGGGGCATCGCTCATCATTCTCTACATGATGTCCACGCTCTATCATGCGATCACCAACCCGACTGCGAAAAAAGTATTTCAGATTTTAGACCATAACACGATTTTCCTGCTGATTGCGGGGACGTATACCCCCTATACCCTGTGCTGCATTCATCCAATGTGGCTGGGGTGGACGATTTTCGGGTGCATCTGGGGGGCTGCGGTACTGGGTATTGTGCTTAGTTCTGTGAGTCTCCAGAAATTCCGCAAGATCTCCACGTTCTGCTATATCCTCATGGGGTGGGGCATCATCTTTGCCATCAAGCCCCTGAAAGAGGGTATGCCGCAGTTCAGCCTGATCATGCTGATACTGGGGGGCGTGCTCTATTCGCTCGGTGTCATTTTCTATGCCAAAAAGGGCATTCGGTATTTCCATTCCGTGTGGCATCTCTTTGTCGTCGGCGGGAGTGTGCTGCACTGGTTTTCGGTATTCTGGGCAATTGCTCTTCCGCTGGCGTAAAGTTCCGGAACGGGCAGAAAAATTTTGCAATAATACAGAGTCTGCCGCAGGGCAGACCATCCATAAGGAGGAACATCCATGAAAAGACGTATTGGTATTCTGACAAGCGGCGGCGACTGCCCCGGTCTGAATGCAACCATCCGTGGCGTAGCAAAGGCTTGCTACGAGCGTATGGGAGAGGATAAAGTAGAAATCGTTGGTATTTCCAACGGCTACTACGGGCTGATCAACGGGCTGTGCAGGACGATGCAGCCGGCGGAGTTTTCCGGCATTCTGACACAGGGCGGCACGATCCTCGGCACAAAGCGCCAGCCGTTCAAGATGATGACCGTTATCGGTGAGGACAATGTGGACAAAGTCAAGAACATGAAGGAGACCTACAAGAAGCAGAAACTTGACTGTCTGCTCACGCTGGGCGGTAATGGCACGCACAAGACTTCCCACCTGCTGAGTGAGGAGGGGCTGAATGTCATTGGACTGCCGAAAACCATTGACAATGACCTCTACGGCACGGATGTGACCTTTGGGTTCCACACGGCTGTGGATATTGCAACGGATGCACTGGACAGACTGCATACGACTGCCGCAAGCCATTCCCGCATTTTAGTCTGTGAGATCATGGGCAACCGTGCAGGCTGGCTGACACTGTATGCCGGCATTGCAGGCGGGGCGGACATCATTTTGCTGCCGGAGATCCCCTACGACATCGACAGCGTGTGCGATGCTGTGGTACGCCGTGCGCAGAAGGGCAAGGCATTCTCGATCTTAGCTGTGGCAGAGGGTGTGTTTGACAAGAAAACGGCAGCCCTCAAGAAAAAGCAGCGGGAAAAATACCGCCTTGAAAACGGCAACGACACCAACCGCATTGCTGCACAAATCGAAAAAAATACTGGCATTGAGGCAAGGGTGTGTGTGCCGGGGCATATGCTTCGTGGTGGTTCGCCGAGTGCCTACGACCGGATGCTGGCGACACAGTTCGGCGTTCATGCCGCAAAGCTGGTAGCAGAGGAAAAATACGGGCGCACGGTCGCTATCGTAGACGGAAAGGTCACTTCCAACAAGTTGGCAGACATTGCCGGCAAGAAAAAGCTTGTCGATCCCGACGGACAGCTTGTGCAGACAGCAAGAGAGCTGGGAATTTCTTTCGGTGAATAAATTTGTAATAACAGGGGACAGTTCATTGCAGCTGTCTCCTGTTTGACTTTATGAATAATCAATAAAAATTCAGCCCCTGTGGTATCCTAAAAATATCACAGGGGCTGGTATTTAAGCAAGTAAAAAACCAAAAAACAGACCAGAAACCCAGTCTGTTTTATGAAGGAAGCCGGCACCTATCTGAATTTCCGGGTCGTCGCCAACCAAGTATTTTCGACGTAAGGGAGCTTAACTGCCGTGTT
>CANRFM010000008.1 GCA_947629905.1 uncultured Clostridia bacterium | reverse complement strand
CACACAAAACCGTGCTGACAGGGCTATGCACTTTTTCGAGCCCCTTTTATGCACTTTCTACTTGACAAACACAGTTTAGGCTCATGCTCACGAATGACCGCCAGTTCCTCCGATATTCTCGGACTGAACGGACAGCCGACACAGCCTGTGCGTTTCAGACCGTACTCCGTATAGCAACGGCTGTGTGTTACACCAAAGTGTTCCTCATACACCTTTTTGTCATGGTCGGTGTACCAAAAGACGGGTCTGTATGTATCACAGCCTTTTGATTTGCTCGGAGAGAAACAGGTCTTGAAGTTTGCGGAACGAATACCGCCCTCTGCCTTTCTGATACCTGTGATGTCAAGGTCTGCGTCATGTTCCTTGATAAACAGCTTTGCAGGCTTCTTTTTGCTGTATTCACAGCACTTGTTGGATATAGGGAAATCGGGCGGATTCTGCATGATAAACTCTTTGAGCCACTTGTTGCGGCCGATAGAGAAACGGCTCATTTTGACCTCGCCCTTTTCATCGGAGTAATAGGCATTGCTCCACCATTGGAGAGCCGTTTTGCAATTCGGGTATTCCGCTAACAGTTCTTGCAGAGGCTTGTCCTCCCACTTGAAACCGTGCGCCTGCAACCTCATCATCTGCTCCGAAACATACTTTGAAAGGAACGGCACTCCGTATTCACGCACACAGGCAGGGATAGACTTTGCCGCCTTAATACGTTCAATGGTGATACCGTATTTCTGTTCGAGGTAGTCAATGTGTTCCTTTGTTGCGGTATATTCAAGACCCGTATCAATCCAGAAATAGGTCACTTTGCCGTTCTCATCGACATTGTGCATAATGTCAAGCACAATATCGCTGTCACTGCCTCCGCTGATACTGCACACAGCAGAATTGCACTTTTGAATCACACTCTGCGCCTTTGCATATCCGTCAAAGACTGCAAAGTTATTCAGTTCGAGCAGTTCCTCAACAAACTCATGTGTCATAACTGCCCCTCCAATCCTTTCAGAATATGGGCGATCACATCGACTGTCCAACCGTTGCCGATACACTTGTAACGCTGTGTATTGCTTATCCCTGCGGTATAATCGTCGGGGAGCGTTTGCAGACGTTCTGCCTCCACAGGTGTCAGCTTGCGGATTATGTAATTTCCGTCGGGCAGATCAATCCGATACAGACCTGTTTTCGCACCCTGACCGCCTCCGTTTGCCGAAAGCGTGACGGACTTTCCATGTACCGAGTAGATACGCTGTCCCTGACCTCCGCTGCCGTATCTGCCGATACGGATAGGCTTTGTGACAGGCTCTGCGACCATAGTTGCCCCGAATCGGTCGGTACGGACTGCATTTGCCATAGCCGACCTTGCATATTGCGCCTTGATCGTTCTTGCCTTGCCGTTTTCGTCATTGACCGCTATCGGCTCTGCGATCAGAGTGTTTCTGTGCTTATTCAGATTGTCCTCAAAAGTAGGGTGATACGATGAAGTCATGCAGTAGCTTTTGTCCTGCCACGATACACCGCTTTCAAGAATATCCGTCAGCAGAATACCCTTATCTATGGGCTGTATGACATTCGGGATATTTGTCCAGTAGTACCGCTTTCGGTTTTGAGCAGAAACAAGAGCCGAGTTGATCATAACAGGCTCAACACCGAGCCTTTTTGTAATTTCCTCCACAATGTTCTGATGAATGGAGAAGTTATTCTCGTACAGAAAATATCTGCACTCGCTCTCACGCAATGCCCTCACATACTCCATAAAGAGCCTGAATCCCTCTCCGTCGCAGGACGTTTCTCTGTTGTTTTTCGCCACAGACCAATAGGTGCAGGGAGAGCCGCCGATCAACAGATCGAAACCCTTAAACTCCGTAAAGTCACCGTCAAAGACATTGCCATGATGTACGATTTCGGGAAAGTTACGCTGTGAAACGGATAACGCATACTTGTCGATCTCAAAAGCATGGTATTCCTCTATGGGTATGCCTGCTCGTTGCAGAGCAAGCATACCGCAGGAGATTCCGTCAAACAGACTCAGCACTCTCATCGGCAGTACCGTCCTTGTCAGCCTTTTCCGCAGCCTCGACCTCATCGACCAGTTCCTCATACTCCGAAAGCAGCTCGTCATAGTCGTTGCAGACTGCCTTGTAGCGGTTGTTGAGGGTACTGTACTTGTCGTTGAGTTCGATATAGCTTGCAAGCAGAGAGGTATGCACACCGAGCATAGTGTCGATGTTGTCAGCCACTACCTCGGAGAGTTCGCAGACCTTTCTTGCAGCGGTCTTTGCAGTGATGTGAGCAACAACTCCTGCAAAGCCGACGATTGCCGTACCGACACCGATTACCTTGATCTTCTTGTTCATAGTTCATGTTTCCTTTCTGATGTTCATTTTGATTTATCTGTTTTTATTCTCCAACTTCTGCCCCAGTGGGGCAGAAGTTAAAAGTCCTCGTCGTCCTCGTTGACCTCATAATCGTCCTGATCGTCAAAGTCCGTATCGACCTCCTGTTTTGCGGCAGGCTTTTTCTTAACCAGCTTAAAGCCGATAAATCCGATTGCGATCAGAGCGACAAGACCGATACCGAGCAGCATGGTACTGTTCATACTGCCGGACTGTGCAGGGGCAGCCTCGTTTTCGCTTGTGTCCTCACCCTCGGACGTTTCCTCTGCGGAATCATCGGCAGTATTCATGCTGTTGTGGTCGAGAGCCGCCTGTTCCGCCTGCTGTACTCTGTCAAGGTCAATGCCGCTTTCTTCCTCATCATCGGTCATGTACAGCAGGGAGTAGAGGTCGAGGGTATCAACTTTGTTTAAGAAATACACATTGTTCTCGTCACTCGCTGCGGAGTAATTGATGAGAATGTAGAACACCGCACCGTCCTTTGTGGTGACAGCGATAAACTGCATTTCCTCACTCTCATAAATGACCTGTTCCTCCTTGATGAGCGTTGCATTACCCTCGGTGTCGTAGTAATCGTCGGTGTAATACTTGTTGTCATCGTTAGCAGAATTGTCATTCTCCACGCTGTCGAGAATTTCCTCGATCATGCTGTCCTCTGCCGACTGTGTTGTT
Organism: uncultured Clostridia bacterium; assembly: GCA_947629905.1. Lineage (GTDB taxonomy): Bacteria > Bacillota > Clostridia > Oscillospirales > Ruminococcaceae > UBA3855. The sequence continues at coordinate 83,731 of CANRFM010000008.1, read as the reverse complement.
TCTGCCTCTGCCTCATTGGATTCAGCCGAGGCAGTTTCCGCTGTGCTGTCGGTCGTTTCCGCTGTTTCTGCTGTTTCGGCTGTCGCAGTCGTTTCGGCAGCCTCTGCGGATTCCTCCGCAAAAGCTGTTACCGAAAGATTGACCGCCGAAAGCATAAGCAGAGCCATGACCGCACTAATCATCTTTCGTTTCATTTGTGTTGTCCTCCATAATTGTGATTGGATTCAGACCGAGCCTGCGCTGTATCTCTCTTTGCGATAATCCGCTGTCAAGAGCCTGTTTCGCAACAGCAAGCAGTTCCATTGCTTTGTCAAAATCGTTAAGGTCATTGTCTTTGAGAAAGCTGATAAACTGCTGTGCTGTGACTGCCTCGATCTGCTTTTTTATCTCTGCCTTGCGTTCGGAATCCCTCTGCATACGCTTTTCAAGTTCCTCCGAGCGTTCAAGCAGCTTTTCTAATCTCTGTCTGTTCTGCATATCCCACCTCCGAATCAATAGAACACGAGCCGAGGGTCAATGAAATCCCAACCGATACCGTCCGTATCGACCTTAACTCTGAAATTCACATTGCCCTTTGTGGTGACTGCAAACTCATCGCCTGTCTTGATCGTATCGCCCTCTGATAGACCGTCTGTCAGGTCAGCGTTGGTGATGTAGACCTCTGTATCTCTCTTTGTGCCGCCCGTACCGTCATACCAGTATTCCACATCGTTCTTGCGGAGCGTGATCTTGTGGTCGCTTGTATCAATATCGGTGATCTCACAGTCAAATGGGGCATACAGGCTTTCACCGACTGTGCAGGAAATCTTCACACCCTCATACAGACCGTCGATCGGCTCATTCCAAGCGTTCATTTCATAGCCGAATTGTCTTGTGAGTGTTCTGTCCCTGAGACTTGCCTCCGAGGTCATGTTTTTGAGTGTCTGATGATTGCCGTACAGTGTTGACGTATCATTTCCGGCAAGCAGATTGTAATATTCCAGTCGCTCATCGGCATGGCTCATAGAGTTCAGCTTGTCCGTAATCACCTCGTCAAAGGTCTTTTTCTGATGAACATTGTAATAAAGCCTACAATCCGTTTTCCATTCCTGTTTCTGCACATAGCCGAATAGAGCCGAACAATTACTATCGCCTGTCCATGCCCGTGCGTCCGGCTCGGTAATCATAAACCATGCGTCGTCTGCACCGCTATCCCACCCATAGAATGAGCGATACTGTGAGTTGCCCTCATGATTCTTAAAGTAGAATTTGCCGTTTCCGTCTACCCAATAGAACGGGTCAACGGTATGTCTTCCGTCAGCAAAGTAACGGTTGTCAAGAATGTAATAGCCTGTGAGTTCGTAATCGTCATTCGGATTCAGCACACGATAACTGCTGTTGATGTAGCAGTAACCGTCGCTGTCAAGATATTGTCCGAGTTCAGAGGTGTACGAGGTCGGTCGGAAACAATACCGCCATGCACCGCCGCCTCTGCTTGCCGTACTCTCGCAGTAGTAGTAGCTGCCGTTGGTGCTGTTGCCGCCTCCGAAATACACATAATTGCTCAATTCCTCCCAACGGCTCTGATTGTCATACAGATAGACAAACTCATACTCCGCATTGAAAAGCTCCTCCAACAGCGTTTCTGTTTCGCTCTTGAAACTCCAATACTTTATATCTCCGTTGTCGGAATCAAAGTCATAGTAGTACGCACACAGGAACGACCACAGCTTGTAGCAGTTAAAGTCATAAGCCGGAGCATAGTCAAATACTGTGCTTTGTCCCCAAATCCACTCGTCGGGCTTGTCTTTCATACCCGACGTATCTGCACCCAAATCCTTTAGTCCTTTTTTCCAATCGCTTGAATCTCCGACTTTCAGTACATTCTCATTGAGATCATAGGCAAGCTGTGTGTAATACTTTTCAGCCTCCGACAGATCGTAGTCCTGTGCAGCGTATGTACCGAGGGTAAAGCCTCCACCCGAAATACCGCCTGTGAAAATCGAAATAATGAACAGAAGAATCAGCAGAATGAGAATGATCGGCACAGCCACAGTCCCGAAAAATTTCCCGACCTCCTTGACGTAGACGTTCTTAATGAAATTAAAAATCTCTTTCAGACCGTCCTTTAGCTTATCGGCAGCGGATTTTTTGGATTTAGGCGGTTTCTTTTTTCTCTTTCTCATGGAATCGCCTTTTTCCTTTAATTTCCGTTCCTGCCTGTTCAGCTTGTTTTTTGACTTGCTGTTCTGATCGGAAAGTTTATCACGTTTCGTCTGCTTTCTGTCGAGTTTCTTCTCAACGGAAAACTGCTGCTTTGTCGGCTGAATCACTCTGCGGTTGGTCGAATCAATCGCATGGAGCATATCATTGTCCGAATCCTCGGAAACTGCTTTCTGCCATGCAGCGTTTTTCACTCGCCTTGCTGAATACACCACAGGCTTTAGCACAAGCGGACTTGTCCTTGAAAACCTTGCGATCTTCCCTTGATTTTTCTTTTCCTTGACCTTGAAATTCCTTTCGGAACGCAGTTGTTTCTGTGCGTTGCGAAATTCCTTTTTCGCATGACGAAACTCCTGTTTCCTCTTTTTGAACATTGCCTTGCCGATCTTAGACTTAGAACCTTGCTTATAGCTTCTCTTACGAGCCTTAAAATCAGCCTTTTTCTTTTTGAAATCCGCTTTGTTCTTCCTTGACTTTGGCTTGAATCCGTTCTTTTTGAAATCCCTGAGTTCTTCCTTTTTCAGCTTGAATTTTGCCTTTTCCAAGCCGTATTGCTGTTTCTGCTTGAAGTGCTGATGAAATCCCTTGAAACCGTCCACAGCAATTTCACCCATAAAGAAAATGCCTTTGTGGTAATCGTCAGCAGCCTCACGCATATACTTGTTCTTGTAGTGATAGAACACCTCACGACCGACTGTTTTTGCTGTTTTCAAGCCGACCGTTTCACTTGTAAGACCTACATCGACCGCTGTTTGTGCCACATCATGAACAAGGAAATTGGTGACTTTAGCCGACCTCTGAACGAATTTACCGCCCTTAGTCTGCATTTCAAAGCCGTTGATTGCCCTTGTGAACGAGGGTCTGTCACCCTTGATTCTGAATCGGGCATTGACCGCCTTATGCAGAAGTCCCTTGTTTTTGCCGTGACGGGTCTTTTCGCCCCATTCCACATAGACCGTTGTTTTAAATCTGCCTCGGCTGTTCTGCTCACGAACAAAGTTAAACTGTAACTGCTTATGCCGCCTGCTTACCTTGTCGAGCCTGTCACGAGCCTTTTCCAGTTTACTTTTCTTTTCAAACAGCCCCATATTACTGCTCCTGCGGTTTGGTTGTCATGAGTTTGTACATCGTAGTATCGGTCGGGAATTGGTCGGTAAACGGCAGTATTTCCTTGTCATAACGGATAAGACCCTCGCCCTGACCGCTGTTGGTGACATACTCCATTTGCTCCTTTGAGATGTGCAGCTTTTCAGCGAGAATATCCCTGTCACCGCTTGCCTGATTGAGCATATACACAAAGTCGCTGTTATCAAAGATGTTCTCGACCTCCTGCGACTGCAAAAGGTCTTTGACGTTCTGCGTAATTCCTGTGGGGATTCCGCCCCATTTACGAAAGCGTTTCCAGATCTCTGCGGAATACTTAGCTGTCTGTTCCTCTTTTAATAAGAGGTGAAACTCGTCAATGTAATAGCGAGTGATCTTGTGGAGGTTGCGGTTGACGGACACTCTGTTCCACACCGTATCCTGCACGATCAGCATACCAACCTTTTTAAGCTGATTGCCGAGTTCCTTAATGTCAAAGCAGATAATTCTGTTTGACATATCAATGTTTGTCCTGTGGTTGAAAAGGTTTTGAGAGCCGGTTACAAACATTTCAAGGGAATTGGCTACACGTTGCGCAACCTCGCCCTCTGCTTTCAGTTCGTTCTGCAAGTCGGAGAGCATGGGCATTTTCTCGGCTGTCGGACTGTTCTTGACGAAATCCATATAGATACGCTGTACGCACTTGTCGATCACAGAGCGTTCCTCCGAGGAAAGACCGTAACGACCTCCGACAATGATCTCACAAAGAGAAATCAGGAAGTCGGATTTAGTAGCGATCACCTCAAGCGGATTTTGAAACAGATACTCGTCAATGGTAATGTCCATAGGATTGATGTGCTGTTCGCTGTTGCTTGCAATGCGGATAAGCTGCCCATGCAGAGCCTCAACAAGCGGAAAATATTCACCCTCCGGATCGCAGATGATAATATCGTCTGTCGTAGTGAGGAATGAATCCAGAATCTCACGCTTAACGCTGAAAGACTTACCGCTTCCGGGCGTACCGAGAATCAGACCGTTGGGGTTTTTCAGCCTTGACCTGTTCGCTCGTATCATGTTGCCCGAAAGCGTATTCACGCCGTAATAGGTCGCAGCTCCTGTCTGAAACAGTTCCTTTGTGGTAAACGGAACAAAAATCGCAATGCCCGATGTGTGCATTTCACGCTTAACGGGTATCTCGTTATACCCAAGAGGCAGCATAGAGCCGAAGCACTGCTCCTGCCGATAGTCGTAGGGAAAGAGGATACAGTTATTCTTCTGTGCGATACGTTTGAGCATTTCGGACTGTAATTTCAGTTCCTTTTTGGTTTTCGCATAATTCCTTATGCTAATTGAAATGTGGAAAAGCCGTTCATTCTTGCTGTTGAGATCACCAAGCAGCTTTTCAATGTCGTCAATGTACATCTTGATCGACGGAGGCAGAATGTCGGGGTCATATCCCGATTGGCTTGCTTTCTTCTGCTCGTCGATCTTCATTTGCTCAACATTCGTCAGCTTGCGCTTGACAAATTTCAGAGCGTCGATCTGATCGAGAGGAGCAACATGGAGGTTTACGCAGAAAAGCGACTGCATTTCCATGAAATCTTTGAGAATCTCATCGGACAATTCGCCTGCGAGGATATTCATGCCCCACACCGCACCATAGGCATTGCCAATCTCGAAATCCTGTTTATTGAATTTCATTGAGGGAGGTGCGATAAAGTCCTTTGTGTCCATGCCTGCATGAATCATTCCGTCCCAATCAAACACAAACGGCTCATTACGGAACGGATTGAGGCTGTAATACAGCGTTTCAAGCCTTTCTCTGCCGTCAAGCATTTCAGCCTCCACACCGATAGCCTTGAACAGTTTAATCACATCATTCTTGATTGACATGAGTTTTGCCCTTGCCGCCTTGTAGGAGGTGCTTTCAATGCCGAATGTAATGAATTTTTTCGTTGACTGTCCGTTACTGCCAGTCAGCAGCTTGTCGGTCAGCATTTTGGAGTATTCCTGTCTTATGTCGTTAAACTCATCGTCCTGATCGGGAATCTGAATACTCTGCACCAGCTTTTCCTTTGAGCGATTCTGATTCTCAAACGTAAGCTGAAACCGAATCGTATTGTCAAAGGAATTGAGCAGATCGCAATACTTTGAGAAAATATCGTTCTGCTCGTCAAACTCCGCAAGGCTGTAATTCGCCTCGTAGAATTGCACCGTCATGGAGTAAAAGTTTTCCGACACCTGACACACACCGTCCCGATACATGGTCATGTAGGGAACAGCGTTCTGTACTGTATTTGTATCTCCTGCATACTTTTTGATTTCCGTCATCCTTGCGGATAGGATTTTCTTTTGTTCCTTAGTAAGCTGTGAGGCAGGCTTTTTGACAAGCACTGCCGACTGTGATTTCAGATCGGGCTTTCGCTTACTTTCTTTCTTTTTTAAGCCCACTCGCTGCGCCTCCTTTTTCTGCCTGCATGAGTACCTTTTTCAGCCGAGCATACTCGATCTGATTCTCAATGCACTCATAAATATTGACTGTCCGATAGTACCGCTTGCGAGGTCGCTTGAAGTATTCAGCCATGTATTTGACCTGTTGTTCAAGAAACACACCGTTCTTGCGGTACAGTCCGCAGAGGATAGCCGGAGCCGCACAGCAGCCCATAGCAAAAATCCCTCCTGTCAGACCAACAGCGCCTTTGGCGAGGAAAAACACAGGCACACCAATCACAAGACCTATTCCGAAACAGATCACCTGTCGCTTTGTAAATCCTGCAATGAATTTTTCCTTAATGTCATTCAAATCCTTTGGAATCTGTACATAATGTGCTATGCTTATCCCCCCTTAGTGCGCATTGAACACGGATTTTGAAATTGCACCCGTCCTGAGAATCGTGAAGATCAGAGCCGCCGTATATCCCAAAAGCATACCCATTTGCATGATAATTCCTCCGTCACCTGAGTTGAGTGTTGTAATGTCGTTAGCAAACAGGGTCTTGAAGATACCGAGGGCAATGATGATAAAGAATCCCTGAAAGGACAAGGCGAGCAACTGCTTAATCCAGTTCTTGCCGATACTGCTCCATTCGCCCTCATTCATCATTGTGGCAATGGGGATAGGTGCGACACCGAGATACATAAATACCTCAATGATTCTGCTTGCAAGTGTGATAACGATAGCCACGATCAGAATCAAAACACCGAGATGTACCACAAGACTGATAAACCACACCGTTATCAATTCCCCAAGTTCCAGATCGTCCAGAGCCGATTTTTGGAGGGATAAAGCCGTATCAAGAAAACTTCCGCTGCCGAACAGCGTTGTCAAGCCGTTTGAGCAGACATTTGTGCCGAATGAAAACAGGGCAGAGGCGATGTAAAACACATTCGACACAAGAATTACACCGCATAGGGCTTTAATGACCCATTTTATGAAAATCGAATCGTCAAAGTCCTTGAAGTTGTTCCCTCGGAGGACGGTCTGTATCAGATCATTCAGCAGAACGATCGTGAGGATAAAACCGCCAATCGGAACAACGACATTGTTGCACAGCGTTTCAATCGTAGTCCACACATGAGTGCCTGTGCCTGCGGAATTGCCCGTGAAATTGGCAGGGTGTCCCGTGATAAACGTAGAAACCAAGCCTCCGTCGCCAGTCGTATTGTCGAACGTATCCGAAAGCAGACTTGCAATGCTGTCAAACTGCGACTTAATGCCGTTTCTGAACAGCTTTTCGCACCAATCCTGCAAACTATCAATTGCGTCGCTGATAACTCCCATTTTTTAACCACTCCCTTCTGTCAGAGAAGTGGCTGTAACTGCCCCACATACCGCCCACCCTTACCGCAGCTACGTTCACTTCTGTATGTAATCAGATTGTTTTATGAATCGCTCATCTGTTGTTTGCGATGTTGTCCCTTTCGTAATTCAGCAGAGATCAGCCGATCAGACTGCACCTGTCATCATGGTCTGAAGAACGGGTACGAGCGTTACCGCAAGCAGGATCAGTCCAAGACCCGACATAAGCTGTTTCATACCCTGTGACTTAGCGCCGGGGTTATCGTTGCCGTAGCCCTCAAGCAGATTGACTACGCCCCACACGCCTACGCCTGCGCCAATCAGACAGATAACGGACTTGAGTACCGTACAAGCCGTGCTGATGAAAGACGATGTATCGACCTCACCTGTCGCAGCGAAAGCCTGTATTGTACACATCGTAGCCATACAGCAGGCTGTGGTCATGCCCATGATCATCTTCTTTGCGATTCTGCTGCCCTTAGACAGCCACTTGTGCTTCGGCTCGGCAGATACCGCTGTTGTTGTTACATTTCCCATTTTGTTTTTCTCCTTTGTTCTGTTTTACACGTTTTTCTTTTTGTTCTATTCGTCCGTTTCCGGCGAGGTTTCGGCTTTGCACTCGACCTGTGTAAACTCCGTATCCGAATTGAAATCCATTCTCTTTTCTCTCTTTTTCTTTACAAAAGCGGCAATGTCAAATTCGTTTTTCGGGTTATCGTCAAGCAAAAGCCCGTAATGCTTGTGACGAGTAATATCATACTTATCCGAGAAGAACGGACGCACTCCCCGAAGCTGTAAGATACATTTACCACCGTCCATAACGGCTAACTCGTCCTGACTTTTCAACTCCTTTCCTAATTTCTGATAGTTAAGTCCGTAAGACTCCGATTGTCCACGATTTTCGGAGGTATTGAAAGCGTCTATTGTTTCTTTGCCCAAACTCTCCGATATTTCTTTCAGCGTTGTTTTCTCTTTACCGCCTAAGAAAAGCATGGTATCGCAGTTACCCTCGATCGTATCAGCGTTATCCTTGTAAATAGCCTTTAGCTGTGACTTCGCTTGAAGAATGATACTTGCTGATATTTCACGAGAACGGATCGTCGCAATCAGCTTATCAAAGTTCGGAATCTCGCCTATATTCGCAAACTCGTCAAGCAGACAGCGGACATGATATGTCAGTCTGCCGCCCTTGCTGTTGTCAGCTTTGGTGCAGAGCAGATTGAACATCTGTGAGTACATGATAGCCACCAAGAAATTGAATGTGCTATCGGTGTCGGAGATAATGACGAACAATGCCGACAGTTCATCTCCCAGTTTATCCAAGTGCAGCTCGTCATAGCTTGTGATTTCGAGTACCTCGTCAATCGCAAATGGGGCTAAACGAGTTGAACATGAGATCAGAATAGATTTAGCGGTCTTTCCTGCGGCAAGTTTGTAGGACTTGTACTGCTTGACCGCAAACTGTCCGATTCTTCTTTGCTCTGCCGACGGCTCATAGTTGTCAAGCATATACTGATAGTCCTCGGCAAGTTCAAGATCATCGGGCTTTTCACCGTTCACCCAAGCATTGATAAAATCAAACTGATCGTCAACGGCATTTTTGAACGTTTCATCTTCCTCACGAGTTTCGGAGGCGTTGATAAGTTCGATCAGCGTTCTGAAATTTCGTTCCGATTCGGGATAGAATGTGAATATCAGAGCAATGTAGGCTGTGTACAGCAGCTTTTCGGCTTTTACCCAAAAGTCCTCGCCATTCGGCTGTTGACCGCTGCCCGATGTGTTCTTGATAAGCACCTCAACGAATTTCAGAATATCTTTCTCTCGGTTACGCTCAGAGATATATGCAAACGGATTGTAGTGCATGGACTTGTCAAAGTCGATCGTGTTGAAAACCTTGATTTTGTAAGGCTCATAGATCGTCTTTCCGTTTTTGTCCTTTTTGTAGGTCGGTCTGCCACGTTTCAGCATTTTACCGCACTCCACAAGCACCGTACCTTTCGGGTCGGTGACAACATAGGAGCAGTGCATTTGCATGAGATTCGGCTTGACGAAAAACCTCGTCTTGCCGGAGCCTGAGCCTCCGATGATGAGTATGTTTTTGTTCCGGGCAAACTTTGGGGAGGACGGTCTGCCCATAGTGAGAAACTCCGTCTTTGTTAGAATCACATTGTTGGAAAAGTCGGTTGTATCCATGTAAGGCTCAATGTCCTTTTCCGTACCCCATTTCGCAGAGCCGTATTCCTCGCCCTGTCGGAATTTCTTTCGGTTTTTGGACTTGACATACATCACGACCCACATTCCTGCACCGACCACAATGCCTGTGAGTATATCCACAGGATTGAAACTCGGCATGATCTGTGCGAATGATGTGCCGATATTGTTCATGAAAGGCAGGAGTTTTTCAGATAAATTCTCGCCCTCCGCAACTCTGTATGCAAATCCGAGTTTGTTGCCTGCGTAGGCAAAGATAGCGTAAGGGAGAGCCTTGATTATCAGCTTTTTTATCTTTTGACTGCTGATTTGCAAACGCTCTTGACCTCGCTTTTCTTAACAGAATCAGCCAGATCACGGCTATTGATAAGTTCCCTTGTTCTGCGGCGCATATCTGCATGGTAGGCAGGGGACATGACCGCAAAGGGCAGCGTTTTGTTGTGAATCATCGCATTTCCTCTCTCTTTTTTGTACGCTCCTTGTGTTTTTGCTTTGAGGGGACAGCCCTCTTTTTCTGTGCCTGTCTGCGAAGATCGTCACGGGAAAAATATGCCTCTTTCGGTTTGATCTCCCCCTGTTTACGGTCGGCATACTCCGCAAAGGCTCGTTTGAAGTCCTCTGTCTTGTTTGCCGAGAAGAAAACGTGATAGGTCGGAGGCGTTGTCGTTTTATCCCGTTTGATCGCAAAGTCAACGTCATACTTCCTCGCAGTATCGAGAAAATCCCGAATATTGCTGTCTGTTACCTCAATGCTGTCCAGCTTACCGCCCGACTGCTTTTCAAGCTGTCTAAGGCTCATTTTGCCTTTCTTATCGGCTTTTCCGTCAAGAAATTCAGCCATTGCAGCTTTGAGAATATCCGAGGTCACACGTTCAGCCTTGATCGTCAGGTCGATTGTCTTTTTCGTACCCGATTCAAAGTCCGAGGGCATTAGCGACCGCCCTCCTGCGAAACCTCAAAAAACGGAGTAGTATCCTCTTTGAGCCAGTCCGTAATGTCAGTCATAAGACTGTTGGCAGCGAAAGTGCTGTCATACGCACCGAGGACGATGATCTCTCCGAGAACGTCAGAGCCGATCACAGCAATCTTGTCCTCCATTTCGCCTGTGCGTTCGTTAGGCATTTCACCCTTTTCAACGGCAATCGTGATAAGATTGTCGTAGTTTACGGCAGTGCCTTTCTGTGTGAAGATTGTCTTTGCCATTCTGTGTTTCCTTTCTTTCTGTTCGTTCCTTTTGCCATTTTTTACTTTCCGGCATAACGATAACTGTGAAATTACAGCCGAAATTACGTTTCCTCTCCGTACATCTCGTCAAGTTTGTCGGAATAGGTAAACTGTAATTCGTCAATTTCGGAGAGTACCTCCTGCAACTCGTTAAACAGTAGCTTACCACCAAATTTCTCCATGAGAAGTGCATTCACATCGTCGGAAAAATGCCAGATAAGTGTGTCAATTTCCTTTTTTGTTGGAATAGCTTTTGGCATAACCTACACCTCCTTGTCGGGATTCGGGTTGAAGTAGCCTGTTCTCTCCCAGACGAGTTTGTCGGGGCAAAGATAGCTGTACTGATCGCTGTTCTCCGACTTGACTACATAGCCAAAGCCAAGAACACCGCTTTTCAGCCCTCTTTTCAGAAAGCTAACGCTTTTTCCTGTTGCCCTTGCGATCTCCGCAAGCGGAACATTTCTGCCCGTAAACGGAGGAAAAACGCTGATGTGAATATCCGCCATAGCCTGCTCACCTCCTTTCAAATGCCGCCGAACGTAGCCCTGAAATCAGCCTGAAACGTGCTGTTCATCGTCATGGGGGCATTGTAGAGCGTTGTAATGAGATATGCCCTCATGTTGGTAATTTCAGAGGCATAGCCGTAAATGCGGTCAAAGACGTACTGAATATGCTCGTTGTTCAGTTTGAGGAATTGAGCCTTGACGATCTCCGCAGACTTATTCTCGCCGTTGACACGAATTGTCTTAGCGGTCGAGCATACGCAGTCCACCATGATCTCAACGATCTCGTCCAGTTCCTCCATAGTGCCGTTCAGTTTGTGTTTGCTTTTCGGCATTGAGAACATCTCAACAAACCAGTCATATTCGATGTTGTCTTTGATAACCTGTTCATAGACTTTCCGCTGTGCGACGGAATCCATCACATCTATCCGTCGTTCAGATTGATTGATTTGATCTGATTCACTCAATATCGCTCTTTCAGTCTGGCTATATAGTGGGAGTTGTGATTTCGGAAAGTCTTGCGTTTTGATTTTCACAATTCCAGAATTTTGATTTTCACAATTCTGCAATGGTGAATTTGAAAATTCAGAAATGTCCGTATCGGAGTTTTCAACAGCCTCGTTTTCCTCTGTTACGACAGTTTCCTCGGTCGTATCTTCTTCCTCTGAATGTCTGCCGCAGTGCTTTACATAGATACGGTCGGGCTTACCCTGACCGAGCCTTTCACGTTCGATCAGACCAAAGTTTTCAAGTTCTTTCATAAGGCGTACTGCTTTCTGTGTGCCGACACCGATCTTCTCACATATCTCTGCTATGGGGTAATTGATGTACACTCTGCCCTCTGAATCAATCCAGTGCTTTTTGATAGACAGTCCTGTGCGGTCAAGCAGCAGGGCATAGAGGACTTTGGTATCGCTTGAAAGCGGACGGAATATCTCGTCGGTAAACAATATCTGCGGTAAACGGATAAAATTGAAATGTCTGCTCTTGTCACCGTATATGTAGTCAAACATGATTACCCCTCGCTTTCCTCAAAGTCATTTACATAGATCCTGCCGCGCTCACAGCAGATAAGGTCATAGCTTGTCAGTTCCGTCAGCAGCTCCATAGCCTCATTCGCTTGACAGCAGAAGTCCTCGCAGATTTCCTGAATGGAGTACACAGCGAACGGGCGGTTATTGATGTCTGTATCTTCACAGCTATCGAGCAAGAGGGCATAAAGCACCTTTGCCATTGCAGACAGCTTTGCATATCTCCGGCATGAGAACAGTCGTTTAGGTATGATGATCGACTGCATAGCCCTTACATCTTTTTCGTACATATAGTCAAACATTCTTCCAACTCCTTTTCCGTTTTGGCAACAAAAAAAGCGTTTCCCAAATTTCTTTGAGAAACGCTTATACAACACTATTCGATTTTATAACGCAAAAAAAGCGTTCCTCGCTTTGGGAACGCTGTCGATTTATTCGATTTTATTTGTTTTCAAGTAGCTAACCTGCCCACACTAAAATTTGTAAAGTTTCTGTGAACCTCACTTCCCTAAATCAGTTACAAGTATTGGATATTATGCATTTTATGATTGCTTCAATTTGACATCCATAACAGTGCCGGAGTATTTAGACGAAATCAAAAATAGCGCATTCTTAGGCACACCGTGGCTGGAGGACAGGCTTTCAGTTGAGCCGTATGTAGTTGTCAGTCATGTTGTCGTTGCTGGCAATCCGCAGCTGTGCAAAGGAGATCTTGTATTCCCGGATGGTGTGACAAGTATCGGTGATAATGCGTTTTACAGTTGTGATGAACTGACTTCTGTAACATTTCCGGATAGTGTGACAAGCATCGGAGATTTTGCATTTTGGTGTTGTACATCCCTGACTTCTGTAACAATTCCGGACAGCGTGACAAGGATCGGAGATTATGCGTTTTTTGAATGTGATTCTCTTCCCTCTGTGACGATCCCGGACAGTGTGACAAGCATCGGAAACGGTACATTTGAAGACTGTGCCTCCCTGACCTCTGTGACAATTCCGGAGCGTGTGACAAGCATCGGATCATGTGCATTTGAATTCTGTGAGTCCCTGACCTCTGTGACGATCCCGGAAAGTGTGACAAGTATTGACGAATGTGCATTCGGCTATTGCACATCCCTGAAATCTGTCACAATTGAAAATCCGGAATGTTTCATCTACTTAGATCCCCACACCTTTTCCAATGGCTGTGATGCGGCAGGGGATTATTCCTTTACCGGTACGATCTACGGCTATAACAATTCTACCGCACAGGCGTTTGCTGAATATTTCCTCTATACATTTGAACGTCTGGAATATACGCCTACTTCCACCACGGGCACTTGCGGAGCGGATCTGACGTGGAATTTTGACGAAAGCACCGGAACGCTGACGATCAGCGGCACGGGGGAGATGAACCATTATTTCCCACAGGCGGCTGCGCCGTGGATGAGACTGAATGTCACGTCAGCCGTGATTGAGGACGGCGTGACAAGTATCGGAGACGGTGCATTTTTCGATTGTACTTCCTTGGTTTCTGTGACGATTCCGGACAGCGTGACAAGCATCGGGTATCGGGTGTTTTATGGGTGTTCTTCCCTGCCTTCCGTGACGATCCCGGAAGGCGTGACACGCATCGGGGACAATGTACTTGCGTTTTGTGATTCCCTGACCGCTGTGACAATTCTGAACCCGGATTGTGAGATACCGTATAGTTCCACTGCAATTAACAATGGTTTTGATGGGTTCACCGGCACAATTTACGGCTATGACAATTCTACCGCACAGGCATATGCCGAAGATTACGGCTGCAAATTCGAAAGCTTAGGCGCAGCCCCCGAACCTGTCTACGCCCCCGCCGATGTAGACGGCAACGGTGAAATCACTGTGGACGATACTTCTGCAATATTGCAGGATATTTCCGGGCAGATTTTCGGGGAAATCCAATTTAGCGAAGCACAGTTCAAGGCTGCCGATGTGAACGGTGACGGAAGATTAACCGTAGATGATGTATCCATCATCCTGCAATACATTGCTGCCAAACTCAATGACGATACGGTGCAGATCTCTGATTTTATCTAAAAAATAACAGGAACAGCCCGTGGAGGACTGTTCCTGTTTTTGTTATGCCATGCCGGGGAGCTTGTATTTTTCGGAGAAGCGTTCAAAATTGTCGTTGAAGTTCTTGTTCCCGAATTTCACCTTGCTGAGGTAGCTGTGCGTTTCAAACATATTGTGCGAAGTCTCAATGACGGAAACGGCAATATTGGAACAGTGGTCGGAGACACGTTCGTAATTGTTCAGAATATCCGCCAGTACAAAGCCGGTCTCGATCGTGCAAACGCCCTTTTGCAGCCGCTTGACGTGGTTCGCCTTGATGTCTCTCGTCAGGTAGTCAATGACCTGTTCGAGCGGTTCGATGTTGGCAGCATCTTTCTGATCGAGGGAAATATAGACCGCATAGGTGTTTTCCAAAATTTCGTGGATCGCATTGGTGAGGATCTCCATTTCTTTCTGGGCATCCTCGGAGAAATGCTGTCCGGTCTCGTGGATCTCCTTGGCACTCTGGGCAATATTGATGGCATGGTCACCGAGCCGTTCAAAGTCCCCGATCGCCCGCAGCACCCGGGAACACATCTGGCTGTCATGCTCTGAAAGCGCCTGCGCACTGAGCTGTACCAGTGTAGAACCGATCCTGTCCTCGTAGCTGTCAAGCTTGTCCTCGTTCTTGTAGACCTTCTTTTCGACCTTTTCGTCATATTCCTTGAGGAGGGAAATGCTCATCAGCACGGTATCCTTGGCAAGGAGCGCCATTCTCCGGGAAGCATCATCGCATTCCGCAAGGGCAGCGGACGGCGTGGAGAGCAGCCGCTTGTCGAGGAGGGTGTGCTGCTTTTTGGGCTTTTCCGCAGTTTCCCCGGCTTTGTCCCGGAGAATGAAGTTGGCAAGCCGTTCGAGCTGGTTGGCAAACGGCATGAGCAGCAGCATGGTCAGGATATTGAAAATCGTGTGTACAATGGCAATGCCGACCGCATCAATGACCCAATCCGAGAACGCAAACCCAATCACCATATCCAGTACTTCATACAAAGTCAGCAGTGCGACCGTACCGATCACATTGAACACAATATGGATGACGCTGACTTTCCGGGCGTTCTTGCTGACACCGATCGAGGAGATGAGTGCCGTCACGCAAGTGCCGATGTTCTGCCCCATGATGATCGGGATCGCCATGCCGAACGTGATCGTTCCGGTGCTTTCCGCAAGGGTCTGGAGAATGCCGACAGAAGCGGCAGAACTCTGGATAACGCCCGTTACGACAGTACCCACCAGAACGCCGAGGATCGGGTTGTCAAAGCGTGTGAGGAGCTGCTGAAATTCCGGGGAATCTTTCAGCGGTCCGACAGCATCTTTCATCAGCACCATGCCATACATGAGAATGGCAAAGCCGACCAGAATGCTGCCGGTATCTTTTTTTCTGCCGCTGCTCTTGCCCATCATGAGCACTGCTCCGATAAGCGCAAAGATCAGGGAGAAATATTCCGGGTTGAGGAGGGAGAGCCAGAGCGGACCCTCTGTATTGACACCCATCAGGCAGAGCAGCCATGTGGTGAATGTCTTGCCGATATTCGCCCCGATGATGACATAGACGGTCTGACTGACTTCCATGACCCCGCAGTTGACCAGTCCCACAAGCATGACCGTCAGCGAGGAAGAGGATTGCAGGACAATGGTGATGCCCGTGCCAAGCAGCAGGGCGATCAAAGGCGAAGCGGTGAGCTTTTTCAGCGCCTGTTCGAGCTTGCCGCCTGCCATTTTCTCCAGTCCGGAGGACATGACATTCATGCCATACAGAAAAAAAGCCAGCCCGCCAATGACCATGATACAGGCAAGCACGACATCCTTTACATCCATACAAATTCCGCCTTTCCGGTGTTCTGTTCTGATTTTACAGAAACAATCTTAAAATAATCTGATAATCTCTCACATATTTATCATAACAGAACAATGTAAAGATGTAAGCAAGCTTATGTTAAATCTGTGTAAAATTATGCCCATTTCAGAAGGCAGACAGCAAAATACCCCTGCCGTCTGTCTGGCAGGGGCTTGATTCATTTGGCTTTTTTTACCTTTTCTTTCTTCTGCCGGGGCTTTTTGGGCAGCGGTTCGGGGTGAAAGGCTGCATTGTAGGTGTCGATCATTTCAGCCCGTTCGTGCTGGTGCAGACCGTAAAAGGTCAGCTTCCGGATAATGTCATAGATGACCGCAAACAGCGGCACACCGACAAGCATTCCCACAAAGCCCCATAATCCGCCAAACAGCAGAATCGAGAACAGCACCCAGAAACTGGACAGCCCCGTGGAATTGCCCAAGATCTTCGGACCGATCAGATTGCCGTCTAACTGTTGCAACAGGATGATGAAGATCAGGAAGTACAGAGCGTGCATCGGGTCTTCGAGCAAGAGCAGCAGCAAACACGGAATTGCCCCGATGAGCGGACCGAAAAACGGAATGATATTCGTTACGCCGATCACAACGCTGATCAGAGCAGCCGATTCAAAGCCTAAAATCGTCGTCCCGATAAAACAGAGCGCCCCGATAATTGCCGAATCCAACAGCTTGCCCATGAGGAAACCGTTGAACATCCTGTCCGCATACCGGAACTCTTCCTCCACGAGGTCTGCCCAGTGCGGACGGAAGATGCCGCTCAGGAGCATTTTCCCCTGCGCTGCAAACTGTTTCCGGCTTGCAAGGAAATAAATGGAGATCAACAGTCCGAGGAACAGGTTCTTGACCGTATTCAAAAAGGCAGCGACACCCGTTCCCACGCCGCTCATTACCGTGCCGACATTCGGGAGCACATCGTTTTTCAGCCAGTCCTCTAAGCCGTCCGGCTTGCTCAACAGGCTGTCCGTGCCTGTCGTCACATACAGATATGCCTGATCCCAGTAGGTCTGCAATTCCGGGAACTGCTGCAAAAGCCGGTGCAGCCAACTATTGGCAGAGGCAAGCTGCCCCGGTACGGCTGCCGCAATGCCGAGCACACTGTCCCACACCTGCGGAATGACTAACAGTACCAGCACCCAGATTATGGCAATTAACAGCACCAGTGAAACGACAATGGCAATGGTAGCGATCCAACCCTTTCGCTCTTGCAGGCGGAGCAGTTTCATCAGCGTGGTTTCAATGCGGTTGCACAGCGGCGCAAGGATATAGGCGATCACTGCCCCGTAAATAAACGGCGTGACAATGCCCATGACAGAGCTTAGCGCTGCTTTCACCTCTGCAAAGCGGAACAGCAGGAAGAAGAACAGCAGCCCCGCCGCCACGATGCCAAATCCTGTCAGCCCGATGCGGACATATCGTTGGTATTTCAATTTCATATGGTTACTCCTGTTCTTGCATGGTAAAGCGTACCGGGAGGAATGCTTTCAGGGGATGCACCCCGTCCGAGAGGATGACCGGGAAATCCTCCCCGCAGAATTGCGATAGCACCTGTAGGCAGGCACCGCAGGGGATGCAGGGCTTGTCCGGGCTTTCCCCCTCGGGCGCACCGCAGACGGCAATTGCCAAGAAGTTCCGCTTCCCCTCTGAAACTGCCTTAAACACGGCAGTCCGCTCCGCACATACCCCCAAGGAATACGAGGCGTTCTCAATATTGCAGCCCGTGTAAATCGTTCCGTCCGCCGTCAGCAGCGCAGCCCCTACCGCAAAATGCGAATACGGGCAGTAAGCCTGTTCCCTTGCCCGGCGGGCATATTCCATCAAATGCTCCATACCTATCATCCTCAATAAATATACTTGCAATTCTGCCCAAAGTCTGTTATAATAGAAAAGAGGGGACTGATAAGCCCCCTCCGAAGCTCTTACTTTGTGATGAGTGCCAGCGTGTCTCTTGCGATCAGCAGTTCCTCGTTGGTGGGTACGACCCAGACATCGACCTTGGAATCCGACTGCGAGATCTTCGCCAGCTTGCCCCGTACCCCGGCATTGGCTACCGTGTCTATCTGGATGCCGAGCACGTCCATATCGGAGCAGACAGCCTCACGGACATCCGGTGCATTTTCACCGATACCGCCTGTAAAGAGGACTGCATCGAGCCCATTCATGGCAGCGGCAAAAGCGCCGATGTACTTCTTGATCTGGTAGACAAGCATATCCTTTGTGAGCTGCGCCCGTGCATTGCCCTCACTCGCAGCGGCGGAAACATCCCGGTTATCCGAGCCGACACCGGAAACCCCGAGGAAACCGGACTTCTTGTTCATGTAGTCGGACATTTCCTCCGGCGTGAAGCCGTGCTTTTCCATAATGTAAGTTACGGCAGACGGGTCGAGCGCACCCGTTCTTGTTCCCATCAGCAGACCGTCGAGCGGTGTGAAGCCCATGGTCGTGTCAACGGACTTGCCGCCGTCCACTGCGGTAATGGATGAGCCGTTGCCGAGATGACAGGAAACGATCTTGAGCTCTTTCGGGTCTTTCCCCATTGCCTTGGCAAGGGCAGCGGAGACAAAACGGTGAGAAGTGCCGTGGAAACCGTACTTGCGGACATGATACTGTTCATAGTCCTCGTAGGGCAGACCGTACATATATGCCTTTTCCGGCATGGTCTGGTGGAATGCCGTGTCAAATACAGCCGCCTGCGGTACACCTGCGGGGAGAACAGATTTGCAGGCACGCAGCGCAAGGGCGTGTGCATGGTTATGCACCGGTGCAAGTTCCCGGAGTTCATCGATCTTGTCAATGATCTCGTCCGTGACGAGCGTCGTTTCGGAGAACAGTTCCGCACCTTGTACGATGCGGTGCCCGACAGCGGCGATCTCGCTCATGTCCTTGATGACAGCGGCATCTCCGGTGGTGAGCACCTCCACAAGCTTCATGAAAGCTTCGGTGTGTGTCGGGAAAGCACAGTCGGCAGCAAATTCCCTGCCGTCCGCCGTTTTGTGGGCGATATGACCGTCAATTCCGATACGGTCGCAGTTGCCCTTGGCAAGTACGCTCTCATCGTCCATGTTCAGAAGCTGGTACTTGAGAGAGGAACTCCCGGCGTTTACAACTAAAATCAGCATACTCTATCGTTCCTTTCGGTTTTTAAGATTCGGTAACAGTTTACCCATTTACCATTATACACTTTTTTTCAGAAAAATCAAGTGTTTTTAGAAAAAAGTTACAATTTTTTTCATCTGCGCCCTGTATTTCCGGTGCAGAAATAGAAAAGGAGAGAAAGTCATGAAAGTCAGCGGTATCATCTGCGAATACAACCCCCTGCACAATGGTCACGTCTATCATATCCGGGAAACCCGGAGAAACGGTGCGACCCATATCGTGTGCGTGTTAAGCGGTAATTTTGTCCAGCGGGGGGATGTCGCCCTGCTGAGTAAATTCGACCGTTCCCGTCTTGCCGTGCGGGCAGGGGCAGACCTTGTGGTCGAACTGCCTACCCCGCAGTCCTGCGCCCCGGCGGAGCTCTATGCATCCGGTGCGGTCTGGCTGCTGCACAATTTAGGCGTGGTGGATGAACTGTCGTTCGGCAGCTCGAGCGGCGATATTGAGACGATTTCCTTGCTGACCGAAGCAATTGTCTCCACGACTACAATTTACGGCGACCGCATCCGGGAGCGCATGAAGCAGGGCGAAGCCTACCCGGCTGCCGTGTTTGAGATCGTCCGGCAGCGCTACGGCAATCAGGTTGCCGCAAAGATGTACGACCCGAATAATATTCTTGCTATTGAATACTGCAAAGCCATGCAGCGGCAGAATGTGCAGTTTAAGGCATTTACCGTGCCGAGGCGGTATGTGGGGCATGACAGTGCGCAGACTGCCGGGCAGTTTGCCAGTGCGAGTTTCCTGCGCAAGTCCGTGTTGGAGGGGGAGCTGAACTACCCGGAATTTGTACCGTCCTTTGCGGCAAAGCTCCTGACTGACCGCATTGCAGAGGGGCGCATCGCCTCTATGCAGCAATTGGAACGTGTCGCCCTCTACCGTTTGCGGACGATCACCACGGAGGAGCTGCTCACGCTGCCGGACATGAATGAATCGTTGGCAAGCCGTTTCTACGCTGCCCGCAATGCCAACAGCCTTGAGGAATTTCTTGCCGCCGTCAAGACCCGGTGCTACACCATGTCCCGCATCCGGCGCATTGTCATGAGTGCGCTGCTCGGCATTCCACGGGAGCTGATGCAGGAAAAACCGCCCTACGTCCGGGTGCTTGCCTTTAACGACAGAGGGCGGGAGCTGCTCGGTATGATACGGGAGCGCTGTAAGCTGCCGGTCAACACCTCGCTGTCCCGTCTGCGGGATGAGGGCAGCACGGCGGCAGCCTTTGTCCGCCTCGAAGAAAGGGCTTCGCACGTTTATGGGCTGGCGCAGGGGGCAATTTCCTCGGCGGAGGAGGATTTCCGGGCTCGTATCGTCATGGAGGGCAGGAACTGATGCTGCACGGTATCCGGGGTGTCATTCTGGACATGGACGGTACTCTGCTCGATTCTATGCCGATCTGGCATGAAATTGACATCCGCTTTTTCGAGGAACATCACCTCACCCTGCCGGAGGGGCTTTCGGAGCAGGTGAACAAGATGAGCATGGAAGAGTGGGCAGAGTACTTCGTCCGGGAATTTGGCATCGGCTGCACACCGGGTGACGTGATACGGCGCATCGAGGAAATGGCAGCGGAATATTACCGGACACGCATCCCCCTGAAACCGGGTGCGGCAGCGTTTTTGGACTTTTTGGACAGGCACGGCATTCCCTACGGCATAGCTACGGCGACGTACCGGAGTTCCGCAGAGGCTGCCCTGAAGCGGCTCGGCATCCTCGAACGGCTGCAATTCCTCCTCACAGCGGAGGATGTACCGGGCGGCAAGACTACCCCTGCCATGTATCAGGCAGCCGCCGCCCTGCTCGGCACAGCACCGGCAGAGACTTTGATCGTAGAGGATGCCCTGCACTGCGTACAGACGGCAGTAAAGGGCGGATTTCCGGTTGCTGGGGTGCGGGACAAGAGCTGTCCTCCGGCAGAATGGGCAGAGATCTGCCGCCTTGCAGCGTGGACAGGCGATTCGTTGCCGGAGCTTGCTGCAAAATTACGCTGTGAAAGGGGCGGCTGACTGCGGAAAGACCTGCCTTTCCCAGTCCATAGTGTCAATGCCGAAATGAAGTCCTGACACCGAACATCCCCCCGCTGCATAGAATAGCAGCAGGGAGGATGCACATGGAACGATTTTCATTGGATATGCTCCCGGAGGGGGCGACCGGGCGTATACTGGGTTTCCGCCTGAAAGGCGTGATCCGGAGCCGCTTGCAGGACATCGGACTGATCCCGGGTACGGCAGTGACTTGTATCCAGAAAGGTACAGACCTTGCCGCCTACCGGATACGGGGCGCTGTGGTCGCTTTACGCAATGCCGATGCACGGGGTATTGTCATACAGCGGGAGCAGCATTGAGATAAACAGACCGGGATACCGAAAGGCATCCCGGTTTGTGTTTTCAGTCGAACATCGGTGTGGAAAGATAGCGTTCACCCGTGTCCGGCAGGACAGCGACGATGATTTTTCCCTTGTTTTCGGGGCGTTTGGCAAGCTCTATGGCAGCCCATACAGCCGCACCGGAGGAAATGCCGACCAGTACGCCCTCACTTCTGGCAACGGCACGCCCGGCAGCAAAGGCATCCTCATTCACGACCGGGATGATTTCGTCATAAATGTCCGTATTCAGCGTGTCCGGCACGAAACCCGCACCGATGCCCTGAATTTTATGCGGTCCGGAAGTCCCCTTGGAGAGTACAGGAGAGCTTGCCGGTTCAACGGCAACAATTTTAATATCAGGGTTCTGGAATTTCAGGTAAGCCCCTGCGCCGCTGATCGTGCCGCCCGTGCCGACCCCGGCAACGAGAATAGCGACCTTGCCGTCCGTATCGTTCCAGATCTCCACGCCGGTCGTTTTCTGGTGGATGGCAGGGTTGGCAGGGTTGGAGAACTGGGACGGGATGAAGCTGTCCGGGATCTCCTTGGCAAGCTCCTCCGCCTTGGCGATTGCGCCTTTCATGCCCTTTGCGCCCTCTGTCAGCACGAGTTCTGCCCCGTAGGCTCTCATCAGGTTGCGGCGCTCGATGCTCATCGTTTCCGGCATGGTGATGATCAGCCGATAGCCCCGAGCCGCAGCCACAGCCGCAAGCCCGATCCCGGTGTTACCGCTGGTCGGTTCGATGATGACGCTGCCCTTTTTGAGCACGCCCCTTGCCTCTGCATCCTCGATCATGGCAACGGCTACTCTGTCCTTGACCGACCCGGCGGGGTTGAAGTATTCAAGCTTGCCGAGGACAGTCGCCTCCAGACCGTTTGCCTTTTCGAGGTGCGTCAGCTCCAGCAGCGGCGTACCTCCTACCAGTTCCGTAAAAGAATGAAAAACTTTCATGTGAAACTCCTTTCCGTAAACGACTTGTTTACCTATATGTTTGGTATGCTTATAGTATATCACATTTCGGAGCGTTTGTCAAGTGTTTTTTGAAAAAAGCAGCAATGCAGTGTGTGTTACACGTGCAGATGCACGTCATTTTTACCTGCGCACGGCATCGGCACACGCCTGTTTTGGCTGTGTATAGCCATTCGCACGCCTGCACGCCTTTTTTCTTTGTTGCTATTATATATATATATATATATATATATTATACTACCGTACCATGTACACCCTGCTGTACACCTTGTTGAACGGGCAGAAAGTACGTATTATAGCCATTGGTACGCCGGTACGCCTTTCGGGCTTGTTGTCCTTATATATACTATACCTGCCGCCGCATTTCATGACATTAGCCTAAGTATACCCCGATTCAGGGTATACCGACTGATATATTTTTTTAATATGACTTTTAACGTTTTGTTAAAACTCGATATTATTTTGTTGTGGAGCTTTGTATTCCGTCAAAGGGTGTCCATTAGAGTTACACCCTTTCGGGTATTGCAAAACTGTCATTTTGGCAGTTTTATACTTTTTTCTATTGTAACTGGATAAAAATATGTCCATTCTATGGATAAGTTTCATGTTATCATAGAAATACAGATATATTTTATTTGATTTTAATAGAAACAGTATGGTTGAAAAAATATAGTACAGTATATATAAGGACAACAAGCCCAAAAGGCGTACCGGCGTACCAATGGCTATATACAGCAAAAAACAGACGTTCATCAGGGTGTACAGCAGGGTGTACATGGTACGGTAGTATAATATATATATAATAGCAACAAAGAAAAAAGGCGTGCAGACGTGCAAAGCCCTATACATAGCCAAAACAGGCGTGTGCAGGTGGCGTGCAAAGGCTGTGCACTGCACGTGTGGTATCAATATAAGGACAACTTGCTTTTTAGGCGTATGGGCGTATGATTGGCTATAAATAGCCAAAACGGGCGTATAGCAATGGCGTATACCATACGCCACAGTGTATGCCCCCTAAACTGCACTACCAACCGAACAAGCCGACCTTTGCCGCCGTCAGGCGGCATTGGGAGGCACCACGGAGCCGGCAGCCTGCCGGAAGGGTGTGAATCTGGTTCATACCCCTGCGCCCCTGTGGGGTCGATTTTACCGACCTCATCTACCTGAATTGCATTTCCGTCGTGAAATGCGACGGAAATAAAGGACGCCCCGATTCAGGGCGTCCTGTCACTATTTTGATACTGCACTATCAGTCATGCAAGCCGACCTTTGCGCCGTCAGGCGCATTGGGAGGCAAAACGGGAGCGCAGGCTCTGCGCCGACCTTTGCTTGATTCATTCCGTATCCGTATCCGTTTCCCCGTTCTTCCCGTGTTTCAGGTAGCGGGAGGTCTTCTTCTTCTTTTTGGCAGCATACATGATGTTGTCAGCGACCGTCACAAGCTGGAACAGATTCGTTCCCGGTTCGGGTACAGTGATATGAAACCCTAACGAGGCAGCCAGTTTGTAGGGCAGCTGCCTTTCGGCATTCAGGCTCTCCAGACATTCGAGGATGCGCTCGGAGAGCGACTGCGCCTGTTCTTCCGTGTAGTCCGCCGCAAAGATGATGAACTCATCCCCGCCGAACCGGCAGCAGACCTCACCGCCCGTGCAGGCACGCTTGATGGCTTCCGCCATGCCCATAATGGCAGCATCGCCCGCCTTGTGACCGAACGTGTCGTTGATACGTTTCAGCCCGTCCATGTCGAGGAACATCAGCATCACCGGCTTCTGTGCTTCCATGCAGTAGCTGTAGAGCTGACTGGTGTCGATGCGGAAGCCGTTCCGGTTGTTGATGCCGGCAAGCGGGTCTATCGTGTACAGCCGGTTGAGGTTCTGGGTCACCTTGTCCAGCCGCACAATTTTGCGCACACTTTCGAGGGAATTGGCAATGTCCATGACAATGTTGTGAAACAGCTTGCTGCTGGTAGGGAAATTGCTGTCCTTGATGACACAGTACCCCATGCACCGTTCCCGGAAATGCAGCGGGACGAAGTAATAATTCCCCGTTTCGCTTTTTTCGTCAAACATTCCCGGCAGCATCTCCTCTGCCGCAAAGTCCGGCATATCGTAAAACCGCCCGTTCCGGTAGGCAAGCGGCACAACAATGCGCTCCCCGTAGCCGTTTACGATGTAATCATTCGCCGAAAGCACCGGGACAGGATAGCGTTCTTCCTGCTCGTCCGTCACGCCGTGCCGCCAACTGTCGCACAGGCAGAGGTAGAACTCCTTGCAGTGAAAATCCGGAATGAAATACCGCAGATTCTCCACAAATTCCTCTAAATTATCGCACTCCGCCAAAGAGGACGAGAGACGGCTTGCCAGTGAAACATCATCCGAGAACGATTCCAGTACCGTGAAGTTCCGCCGCTTGAATTCATCCGCATCCATGATGGGTGCTTCACAGCAGCCACAGCTCTGAGAGAACCGGCAGAAAATGTCAAGCATAGATTCCCGCTCCTGCGGTTTGCCGTCAAGGTGATTCAAAATCTTCTGACACGCAAGCTGTCCGACCCGTTCGAGCGGACGTTCCACGGATGTCAGCGAGGGCGCATAGTTCCGGGCATTGTAGATGTAGTCAAACCCGGAAACTGCCACATCCTCCGGCACACGCACCCCATGGTGCATCAAAGCACTGACGGCAGCAATTGCCATCGTGTCATTGGCGCAGACGATTGCCTGCGGCATTTCGAGGTCAGAGTTCATGAATTTCTGCACGGCATCCACACCGTCCCGTGAAACGAACCGCCCGTGATAGATGCGCTCCTCCTCCACGAGAATGCCGTGCTGCGTCAGTACTTCCTTGTAGGCTTTCAGGCGCTGTACGCTGTCAATATTATCCGCCGGTCCGGAAATGAAATTGATGCGCTCAAAGCCGTGCTTGACGATGAAATGCTCCACCATAGCGTGCATTGCCATTTCGTTGTCGATACCAATATAATAGAACCCGGCAACATTCTTGTCAATGCAGACTGCCGGAATGCCGGAAGCCCGCACCCGTTCGAGTACACGCTCCAGACAATCGGCAAACTGAATGGTATTGATGACGAGTATCACGCCGTCAAACCGGGAAAAATCGGCAAGGGAGAAAATATTATACTCCCCCGTATCGTGCCGGATGTCGCTCCCGATATTGCCGAAAGCGACAAAGTGATCGAGGGTGATATTGTTGGCAAAGGCAAACTGCCGAATGCCTCTGAGGATGCCGCTCTGGTATTCCTCGTCGATCGTTGATACAATGACAGCAATATGTATGTGTCTATCTGGCATCCGATTTCACCGCCGGTCATCCCGGCAAACCCTTTCCTGTAGATTCGACCCGTAGTGTTCTGTATTGCCCTGCCTGTGCAGGACGGCTGTGATTTAAGCTTCGCTGTCGGTATTCGGTGCATCCGGTGCAGGTGCATCGGTTGTTTCCGGTGCAGGAGCAGCTGTTTCCGGTGCAGGAGCAGGTGTTTCCGGTACAGGTGCAGCTTCCGGTGCAACAGGTTGCTGCTGTACATCTGCGGCGGTCTGTGCGGGTGCAGCGGCAGCGGCAGCCGGTGTCGGGTACTGCGGTGTCAGCTTCTGTCCGCAGCTTGCACAGAATACCTGTGTCGTGTCATAGGTCGCACCGCACTGCATACAAACCATAGCGGTAGGCTGCGGTGCAGCAGCGGGGGCAGTTGCCTGCGGTACGGGAACGAGGTCAGCCTTACGGCTCTGAACAGCCTGAATTTCAGCTTCGAGCTCTTCGATATGCTTGGCGGAAGCTGTAATGGATGCTATCTGCTCTGCAAAAGGATCAGCCGGGTCATTCTGGTGCTGTTCATAGTAAGTCTGCCCGATCTCAAGATACTTCTGCTGGATGTTGCTCTTCTCCGTGTTCATCTCCCGCTTGAGCGCACTGCTGTCGCTCATGTTCTTGGCAGCCTGCTGTGCGGTTCTGCCGGCATTGGTAAGATTCGCCTTTAACTGGTCAAAAAAAGACATGATAAATTCCTCCCTGTAATGATGTTCTGCGGGGGTGCCGCAGGTGACGGAAACCCGATCATATATAGTATAGCACAGTTTTTCTGAAATTGCAAGGGCTTTTTGTGAAAATCTACGAATTTTTTCATTTTGCTGTACAAAGTCCCGCAACTTCCATAAAAATTTGACAAACCCCTTGACAAAAAAACCGCACTGTGCTATAATAAGTAGGTATGAATCTATCATAGCAAGGAGTGTAACTATGGAAGTCTATGAGATCATCTGCGGTGCGATCGTACTGGTACTGGCGCTGCTCATCATCATCCTGTGCCTGATGCAGGACGACAGAAGTCAGGACAGCATGACATCCGCACTGGGCGGCGGCATGAACGAATCTTTCTACGGACAGAACGAGGGCAATACCAGAGAAGCCGCACTTGCCAAGCTGACAAAGATCTTGGGCATTCTCTGCTTTGTCATTATTTTCTGCATGAATGTTGTGATACCGTATATTATGACATTCTTCCAGAGTACCGGAGAGTAAATGACAGGAAAGGCGCACCCCTGAGTGAAATGGCTCAGGGGATTTTTTTAGCTCTTGACAAGTCCATAAAGATGTGGTATACTTCTTGTAGTAACACCTATAGAAGCACCGCCAGTGCCGTCAGGCATTTGGAAGCGGGTTTGATCACCCGGCTTCATGGGTGTTACTTTTCTATTCCTGACATCATCGATCGCACCTGATCGTTTTTCTTTGCATAAAAGGGAGGTTCTTATGGCAAGACATAACCGGAAACACGCTGCCCGCAAGGCGGCAAGCCCTGCCGGACAGGCAGCACTTGTCCGGAAGATACGGGCAATTCTGCATGAAGCAGGTACGCTGTCACAGGCAGAACTCGGCAGGAAATGCCATTCCCGCCGCTGTAAAGCGGACTACGAAGCTGCCCTGCAACAGCTCATCCGGGACGGGGAACTGCTCCTGCGGCGGCATGATTATATTCTGACAGAAAACAGCTTCCGGGCAGAGGTCGTGCGGCTGCACGCAGGGTTCGGCTTTATCCGGGACGAGGGGGGAACGGACTATTTCGTCCCCGGCAGGGCTTTCTGCGGTGCAATGCCGGGCGACAAGGTGCTTGCCCGCATCATGCCCTCCCAGAGTGACTCCCCCGAAGCCGAAGTACTCCGCATCACGGAAGAAAACCCCGCCTGCCGCCTTTCGGGCATGGTGCTTGACGGGGAGGACGGGATTTGCCTTATGCCAGACAATATGACCGTGCAGATCCGCATTGACAGCCGGGAAAGTGTACCCTGTTCGCCCGGCGATAAAGTGCTCTGCCTACTGACCAAGCGGGGCGACCGCCACAGCCGACATCGGGTGAAAGTGCTGCACAATTTCGGCACAGCAGAATCGGCAGCCGCCTGTATGGCAGCCTATCTCGCCGCACAGGATATTCCCACAGAATTTCCGCCCGAAGTCTTAAGAGAAGCGCAGCAGAGAGCGGAAACAGGCATCCCGGAGACTGACCTTACCGGACGGCTTGACCTCCGGGAGCGCTGTATTTTCACGATAGACGGCGTAGCGGCGAAAGATTTAGACGATGCCGTCTCGATAGAACAGCACCCGGACGGGAGCTATACGCTCGGTGTGCACATTGCGGACGTGTCCCACTATGTACAGGCAGGTTCGGTACTGGACAAGGAAGCCTTCCGCCGGGGGACAAGCATTTACTACGCCGACAAAGTCATTCCCATGCTGCCGCAAGCCCTGTCCAACGGCATCTGCTCCCTCAACGGCGGAGCGGACAGGCTTGCTGTTTCGGCATTCATGAAGCTTTCCCCGGCGGGTGAAATTTTACAGACCCGGCTCACCAAGTCTATTATCCGCTCCGTGAAGCGGGGTGTCTACAGCGAATGCAATGCCATTTTGGACGGCACGGCTTCTCCCACATTACAGGAAGCCTATGCAGCGGTCACACCGTCTTTGCATTTGCTCGATGCCCTGACGGACAGGCTTGAAGCGCTCCGCCGGGAACGGGGCGCACCCGAACTGGAAAGCACCGAAGCTACCCTGCTGCTTGACGAAAACGGCAGATGTGCAGGGCTTTCCCCCATCCGGAGAGGGCGCAGCGAACGCATCATTGAAGCCTGTATGCTCTGCGCCAATGAAGCCGTTGCCCGTTTTGCACGGGAGCAGGAACTGCCTCTGGTCTGCCGTGTACACGAAGAACCCTCCCCCGACCGCCTTGACAACCTGAAAGACATTCTCGAAAAGCTCGGTGCAGAGCGCCCGCAATTCCACAAGGCGCAGCCGTCCGACCTCTGCCGTCTGCTTGAGGAAAACCGGGATAAGCCGTATTTTCCAGTCGTCAATGCACTGGTGCTGCGTGCTATGGCAAAGGCAAGGTACAGCGAAGAACCGCTCGGTCATTTCGGGCTTGCATTAGCGGATTATGTGCATTTCACGTCCCCGATACGGCGCTATCCCGATTTAGCAGTCCACCGGATCTTGTCCGCCTATCTTGCCGGCAGCAGCCGGGAAGCAGTGCAAAGGCGTTTCCGGCGTTTCACGGAACAGGCAGCACTCCATTCCTCAGAAACAGAACTGCGTGCCGTGCAGCTTGAGCGGGAAGCCGACAGGTGCTACGCTGCCGAATATATGCAGGCGCACGTGGGGGAGGTCTTTCAGGGCATTGTCAGCGGTGTGACGGACTATGGCGTGTATGTCACGCTGGAGAATATGGCAGAGGGCTTTCTGCACATTCACGACTTCCCGGAGGGGGAATACGAGACCGAACCCGGCTGGTATATCCGCAGCCCGGAGTTCAGCATTCACCTCGGCGACCCGGTGACAGTCCTCTGCGCCCGTGCCGATGTCAACGGCGGGCATATTGATTTAGCATTCCCGGATGTGCCTACTGCGTGAGCTGCGTACCCGGATAGTAGTACGCTAAAATGTCCCGGTAGCCGCTTCCGGCAAGTGCCATCGCATTTGCGCCGTACTGGCTCATGCCGACAGAATGCCCGTAGCCGTGTGTCGTAAAGGTGAATTTCCCCTCTGCATAGCTGACCGTAAAATCCGCCGACCGCAGCCCGAAAATGCTCCGCAGCTCCTGCCCGGTAAAAATGCCGTCCCCTGCCGAAATTTCAAGCACAGTCCCGGCTTCCGAAACGATCGGTGTCCCGAACCATTCCGCAGCATCTCCGCCGATCGTCAGCCCCACATGGGCAGCCGTGAGCTTCTCCATGACCTCTTCCGGCGTGAAGTCTACGCTTTCTGTAAAGCCGGGCGCTTCCGTGTCGGCAGCACTGTCCACCGATTGCAGGTAGGCGACATCATTCCCCCAGACATTGGCAGCGGATTCCGTCTTGCCGCCCGACATGGCATGAAAAGCGGCGATGATCGGTTCATTTTCGTAGGTGAGCAGTTCTCCCCCGACCGCATCCACGGCAGCGGAGAGCACGGCATAATTGGCAGCGTAGCTGTCACCCCACCGTTCCCGCATCTGTTCATCCGTGAGAAATGCCTGAAACTGCGCCGGGTCGTCCGAAAAATCCGCCTCGTCCCCCCTTGCAGCCGACAGAAGCCGCTGCCGTTCCGCATAGGTGTGCGCTGCCACGACCTGCGCCTTGAGGGCTTCCGGCGCAAAGGAGACAGGCATCTCCGCCCCCACAGCCCCGATGAGGTAGTCCCGCACCGGCACGTTCAGGATCTCCCCCGTCGCCGTGCAGCGAACCCGGTAGCATTCAGGCAGGTTTTCCACAGGTTCACTGGCTTGTGTGGAAGATTCGCTCTCTGCCGTGACAGGTTCTGTAAACTCCGTGAAGACCAGCTCCCCCGCCTGTTCCGGCGCAGCCGAAGCCGGTGTGAGCAGGAATGCCGGTATCATGGGGATCACCGTCAGCCCCGCACAGAAAACGAGACATTGCAGAAAATAATTTTTCATACGCTTCCCATCCTTTCTTTAAGCAAAACGGGCGCAGACTTTGTTTTTGTATGTATTTCGTGCAAAAATATGCTCCATGTCTGTCTGCCACTTGACTTTACAAGGAATTGGTGTTATAATAGGTAGTATACAGAGGATTTTCATTTCAGAACAGGAGGCACGCCCTATGAGTCATGTATTTACCAATGCCGATATGCAAAAGTTATGCGCCGATCTGCAAAATCATTCCCGCATTGAACCGGAACTGTACCAGAAGTTCCACGTCAAGCGGGGGCTGCGCCGGAGTGACGGCACCGGCGTACTGGCAGGGATCACCAATATCTGCAACGTACACGGCTATGTTGTGAACGAGGGCGAAGTCGAACCGATCCCCGGCGAACTGATCTACCGGGGGTATAATATCTATGACTTGGTTGCCAATGCCATGAAAGAAAAGCGCTTCGGCTACGAGGAGACTGCCTTTTTGCTGCTGTTCGGCAAGCTGCCGACTGCGGAAGAACTGGAAGCGTTCAACCATTATCTGTCCATGCAGCGGGAACTGCCGTCGGGCTTTGTGGTCGATATGATGATGAAAGCCCCCTCCCGGAACATCATGAACAAGCTTGCCCGCTCCATTCTGTCCCTGTATTCCTACTATGACGAGGACTGCGAGGAGACCGGGCTCGAATACGAGATGCGCACAGCCATCCGCCTGCTTGCCAAGCTGCCGATCATCATGGTGAATGCCTATCAGGTCAAGCGCAAGCATTTCGACAACCAGACCCTGTTCATGCACCCCCTGCGCCCCGGTGAAAAGACGGCTGAGACGATTCTGTCCATGCTCCGCCCCGACCGGCAGTACACCCCGGAGGAAGCACAGCTGCTTGACTGTATGCTGATGCTCCACGCCGAGCACGGCGGCGGTAACAATTCGACCTTTACCTGCCGGGTGCTGACTTCTTCCGGAACGGATGCGTACTCTGCCTATTCGGGCGCTGTCTGCTCCCTGAAAGGTGCACGGCACGGCGGTGCGAATATCAAGGTTTCAGCTATGCTGGAGGATTTCAAGGCAAATGTCACCCACTGGGACAACGAGGGCGAAGTTGCCGACCACATCCGCAAAATACTCCGCAAGGAAGCCGGAGACGGCAGCGGACTGATCTACGGCATGGGTCATGCTGTCTATACCCTGTCCGACCCCCGGGCAGTGATCCTGAAAAAACAGGCTTTCCGCCTTGCCAAGGGCAAAGAGATCGAAGCGGAATTTCACCTGTTGGATACCATCGAACGCCTGACCCCCGTCATCATGCGGGAGGAAATGGGCAAGGAAAAGACCTTTTGCGCCAATGTGGATATGTATTCCGGTCTGGTCTACCGGATGCTGAAAATCCCGCAGGAGCTGTATACACCGCTGTTTGCCGTGGCAAGAATGGCAGGCTGGGCAGCACACCGCATGGAGGAACTGACTACCGGCGGCAGGATCATCCGCCCTGCCTATAAGGCAGTTTCGAGAAAGAAGCCCTATGTACCGCTTTCCGACCGCAAGTAAGCGCTTTGCCCTGCTGATCTGCATGGTGCTGCTGACCGTGCTGCTGTCGGGCTGTTCATTGGGTGTCAATGTAGACACCATGCTGACCCCCCCGAAGTTAAGCGGACAGCAGGAGCAGATCTATCAGGCATTGCAGGATGCAGCCGGTTCAGACATCCGGCTGAAATACCCCACACGGGGCAGCTATCTTTCGGCATTCATCATTGCCGATATTGACGGCGACACGGCGGAAGAAGCGATCGTATTCTACGAAAAGAACAACCTCACCGCCCCCGATACGGGTCTGCGCATCAATGTACTGGACTGCATTGACGGCGTGTGGGCATCGGTCTGCGACCGGAGTGCTGAGGGGACGGAGATCGAAAAAGTCGTCATCTCCCCGCTGGGCGACAATGACCGGATGAATATCATTGTCGGCTACCTGACAGCGAACCAGTCGGAAAAATATATCTCCGTCTATTCCTACACGGACAGCTACCTCGAACAGACACTGTACCACAGCTATGCGCTGTTTGATGTTGCCTATGCCGGAAGCGGCGCACGCAATCCCGATCTGGTGCTGCTCGGCGCAGCGGCAGGCATGGAAGCTGCCTATGCGGCTGTTTATTCACTGGCGGAGGACGGACGGTATTTCGAGCATAAATACAGTTTCCGGGACAATTACACGGACTACACGCAGCTCCTGTACGGCACACTGCCGGACGGCGGCGTGGCTCTTTATGTGGATGCAGCGACCGGAACGGCAAACCTGCAAACGGAGATCTTAAGCCTTGAGGAGGGCACGCTTGTGAATTTGTTACAGCGCTGCGGGCGCAAAGCGGAAGATACCGTGCGCCGGGCAGGGCTTGTGTGCCGGGATATTGACGGGGATGACGTGCCGGAAATTCCGGTGCAGTCGGTTTTCCTCGGCTATGAGGATGCCCCCGAATCGGAACAGATACGCCAGACACGGTGGCTGATGATGGAGAATGACAGGCTGTTCACGGAATATAGCAGCTACTACAGCACCGGAAACGGCTATGCCTTTCTGCTGCCGGAAGCATGGGTAGGACACGCCTCTGTGGAACGTGACCCCATCGACAGCGAACTGCGCATTGTTGCCTATGACGGCGCATGGGAAGACACCATGCCCGTGCTGCTGCGTATTTATATCGCCTATGACGAGGCAGACCGGAACGAACGGCTTGCCGCCGGCTACAGCCTGATGTATACCAAGGGAACGGCAAGCTATCTGGTCAAAGCAGAAGCCGGACAGCCCCTTTCCCTGACGATCGGAAAACTCCTGCCCTGTCTGCGTTTTTTTAACTGATATAAGGAGGTAAGCTATGAAGCGTATCCTTGTCTGCGAAGATGAAGATGTCATCCGTGACTGCGTTGTCATCAACCTGAAACGTGCCGGCTATGATGTGGTGGACGTGAACAACGGCGAAGCGGCATTGCAGAAATTTGATGACGAGAACGGAAATTTCGACATTGTGCTGCTCGACATCATGATGCCCGGCATTGACGGCTTTACCGTGTGCAAACGCCTGCGGGAGAAAAGCTCCACACTGGGCATTATCATGCTCACTGCCCGCACACAGGAAATGGATAAAGTCAGCGGTCTGATGATCGGGGCGGATGATTATATCACCAAGCCCTTTTCTCTGTCGGAGCTGACCGCACGGGTAGATGCGATCTACCGCCGGGTGTGCATGAGTTTCATCCATGACGACTCCAGCCCGGTCATTGAATCCGGACCGTTCACCCTCAACCTGAAAAGCCGCACCGTCGCCAAAAACGGTGTGCCCATTGATTTGACACAGGTGGAATATCAGATCCTCGAATACTTCATGAACAACAAGAACACAGCCCTTGACCGTGCGAGCATTTTGGGGCATATCTGGGGCGAGAACTACTACGGGGACTATAAGATCGTGGACGTGAACATCCGCCGCATCCGCCTGAAGATCGAGGACGAGCCGTCCAATCCGCAGTATATCGTGACGATCTGGGGCTACGGCTATAAGTGGAATGATAAAGTTTAAGGACCTCACCCACGCCCCCGAAAAGAAGCGTACCCTGTTCCGCCGGTGGATCGCCAATAACTTAGCCGTTCTGGTCATGATCATCATTGCCATAGAGCTTGCCTTTGTGTATGCCATCCAGAGTTTCTACTACGCCGGCGCACGGCAGAAGCTGATGAACGAGCTGACGAGCGTAGTCAATATCCTTGCCCGCTACGCACAGGACACGGAGACGAATCTTTCTTCAGAAATGCGCTCCACCTTTGAGAGCTTTTCGGCAAAGGACAAAATGGAACTCATGGCAGTCAACGGCAAGGGACGTGTCGTGCTGACCTCATCGGGCTTTTCGCCGTCATCGGACACGGCGCTGCCGGATTATGACGATCTGCAAAACGGCGGCAGCGGCTACTGGGTCGGCAAGGCGGAGAACAGCGAAAAGATCATGGCAGTCTGCATGGATATTTCCACATTCAGTACGGAATACAGTGCCGTGCGGGTCGTGACTTCCCTTTCGGAGGTCGATGCCAGTATCACGACGCTCACGATCGGGGCAACGGTCGTATGCGCTGCCATTCTGCTGCTTTTGGTCGTCACGGGCATCTATTTTGTGGGCAGCATCATCCGCCCGATCACGCAGCTGAGTACGACCGCCGGGAAATTCGCCAAGGGCGATTTTTCCTTCCGCATCCGCTACAACGGCAATGACGAGATCGGCGATCTGTGTACCGCCATCAACCACATGGCAGACGAACTCTCCAATGCGGAGGAGATGAAGAATGAATTTATTTCCTCCGTGTCCCATGAACTGCGCACACCGCTGACAGCCATCAAGGGCTGGGCAGAGACGATCTGCATGGAAAACGACCCGGAGACCATTCACAAGGGCATGAACGTCATCGTCAACGAGACAGAACGTCTGTCCCGCATGGTGGAGGAGCTGCTTGACTTTTCGAGAATGCAGAGCGGGCATTTCAGCTTGCAGAAAGACATGATGGACGTGCTTGCAGAACTGGGCGATGCCGTGTTGATCTATCAGGACAAGGCAGAACGGGAGCAGATACGCATTACCTACGATGAGCCGGAAATGCTGCCGTTCCTCTACGGCGACAAGAACCGCATCCGGCAGGTATTCATCAACATCATTGACAATGCCATCAAGTATTCGGAACCCGGCGGACACGTGCATATTGAAGCGGCAGAACACGGCGGCAATATCGTGGTGAGCGTGAGCGATACCGGCTGCGGCATCAAGGCATCCGACCTGCCGAGAGTTAAGGAAAAATTTTACAAACCGAACCATACCCGGCGTGGTTCTGGTATCGGGCTTGCCGTGGCAGATGAGATCATCACCGCCCACGGCGGACGGCTGGATCTGTTAAGCGAGGAAGGACTTGGCACGACGGTGACGATCACGCTGCCGCCGGGACAGAAGCCCGAACCCAAAGGAGGCACACAATGAGCGACAAGCAGAAGTGCTGTCACAAGAGCAAGATCGGCGGACAGGCACTGATCGAGGGGATCATGATGAAAGGAGTCTACACGGGGGCAATGGCTTGCCGCCTGCCGGACGGTACGGTGGATGTCGAGACATGGGAACTGCCGAAGAAAAAGGCATGGTACCGCCGTACACCGCTCATCCGGGGCGTGTACAGCTTTATCATGTCACTGACAGACGGCTATACATATATGATGAAATCTGCCGAAAAGCAGATCACGGAGGAAGAAGCGGAAGAAGAAAACGAGTCCAAATTTGAAAAATGGCTGGACGAACATTTCACGGAAAAGACCGTGGAGGGTATCATGACGGTGAGTATGTTCATAGGGCTTGCTATGGCGCTGGCACTGTTTCTGTTCCTCCCGAAATGGCTTGTCGGACTGGTCAAGCCGTTCACGGTCAACTGCTTTGTGCGGTCGTTCGCAGAGGGCGTTGTCAAGATCGTGATCTTTATCGGCTATATGGCGCTGACGGGGCTGATGAAAGACATCCGCCGTACCTATGAATATCATGGGGCAGAACATAAGACCATTGCCTGCTTTGAGGCAGGTCTGCCGCTGACGGTGGAGAACGTGAAAAAACAGACCCGCCTGCACCCCCGCTGCGGAACGAGTTTCATTTTCCTGACGCTGTTCATCAGCATTCTGGTGATGTGCTTTGTGCCGTTCACGGTGACGTGGCAGCGCTTTTTGTGCAGCATTCTTTTGCTGCCGGTAACGGTCGGGTGTTCGTTTGAGTGCATCCAGTTTGCCGGCAGAAGTAACGGCTGGCTGGCGAAGTGCATCTCCTACCCCGGCTTGCAGCTCCAGCGCATCACCACCCGGGAACCGGATGCCTCACAGATCGAGGTAGCGATCGCAGCCCTCAAGCCCTGCATCCCCGAAAATCTGGAGGATGATAAGTGGTGAGTTTCCTGTCGGAACTGACCGCACAGCTTGCGGCAAACGGCATCCCCGATGCCCGCTTTGAAGCGCAGTGCCTAACCGGACACATCACCGGAAACGGTTTCACACAGCCTACCCCGGCACAGGCAGCGGAAATTCACAGGCTTTCACAGCGCCGCATAGAAGGCGAACCGCTGCAATATCTGTTGGGGGAGTGGGAATTTTACGGTATGCGCCTGTTCGTGGGCGAGGGGGTGCTGATCCCCCGTCCGGATACGGAAACGCTGATCGATGCCGTGCAGGAACGCTTTGCCGGCAAGCCGCCGCACTGTATCCTTGATTTGTGTACGGGCAGCGGCTGCATTGCGCTTGCACTGCAAAAGCTGTTCCCGGCGGCAGAAGTACACGCCGTGGATCTGTATGAAACGGCATTGTCCTACGCCCGGCGCAATTGTGCCCTGCACGGTTTGCCCGTAAAGCTGCACAAGGGGGATGTACTGGATGCTGCATTGTGCAGAACACTCCCGGAAGCGGACGTGATCGTCAGCAATCCGCCCTATATTACCGATGCCGAAATGTGCACCCTGCAAAGGGAAGTACGCCGTGAGCCGGAAACTGCCCTGCGTGGCGGTACGGACGGGCTGCTTTTTTACCGGAAGATGCTGCCGCTCTGGAAACAGAAGCTCCGCCCCGGCGGGATGCTTGCCTTTGAGATAGGCGAAACACAGGGAAAAGCGGTAGCGGATCTGTTCAGGGAGCAGGGTTTTCAGCAGATAGAAATACTGCCGGATCTTGCCGGCAATGACCGCATTGTATTGGGTACTTGCGGCACATATGAAGGAGGAATTAACGATGGCAAAAGCCAAAACGACCAAAACCAAGGAAAAAAAGCCTGCGATGTATCAGGCACCGACCACGAAAGAGGAGAAACAGGCAGCCCTTGACCGTGCTATGAAAATGATCACCAAAGCCTTTGGCGAGGGTGCTGTCATGCGCCTTGGGGACAAGAAGAAAATCGATGTCGAAGTCATCCCGACCGGATCGCTGACACTGGATCTTGCATTAGGTGTCGGCGGTGTGCCGAGAGGACGTATCGTCGAACTGTACGGACCGGAAAGCTCCGGTAAGACGACCGTTGCACTCCACATCGTAGCCGAAGCCCAGAAAATGGGCGGCACGGCAGCGTTCATCGATGTGGAACACGCCCTTGACCCGAAATATGCCATGGCTTTGGGCGTAAATATCAATGAACTGCTCGTCTCCCAGCCGGACAGCGGCGAACAGGCACTGGAGATCTCCGAACAGCTTGTCCGTTCGGGCGGTGTGGATGTACTGGTCGTGGACTCCGTTGCTGCCATGACGACCAAAGCCGAAATCGACGGCGAAATGGGCGACAGCCATGTCGGACAGCTTGCTCGCCTGATGTCGCAGGCAATGCGCAAGCTGACCGCTGTCATTTCCAAGACGGGCTGCGTTGCCATTTTCATCAACCAGATCCGTGAAAAGATCGGTGTCATGTATGGCAACCCCGAAACGACCCCCGGCGGCCGTGCCCTGAAATTCTATGCCACCATCCGCATGGACGTGCGCAAGGGCGAGGTACTCAAAGAGGGCGGTGTCCCCTACGGCAACCGCATGAAAGTGAAAGTCGTCAAGAACAAAGTCGCTCCGCCGTTCCGTGAGTGTGAATTTGACAATATCTACGGCAAGGGCATTTCCCGGAATGGGGAGATCGCCGACCTTGCTGTAGAGCTGGACATCATCAAGAAGAGCGGCTCGTGGTTCAGCTATAACGGCAACAAACTCGGACAGGGACGGGATAATGTGAAGAAACGCCTACTCGAGGACGAGGAATTCCGCAAGGAGATCGAGGCAAAGATCATGGAACACATCGACCAGATCGATATGTCCCCCTCCGATGAGGAAAACGAGGATGCCGAAGCCGTTCAGGAAGCGATTGAAACCGGCGAAGAACCCCCGAAGACAGACGAAGCGGACGTGCCGGACATTGCCGAGGACATCAGTGCCGATGATGATTTCGAGGAATTTGACCCGACAGACGAGTGACGATGCAGATACAGGAGCTAAGGCGGAAGCGGAGCTATTATGAAGTGGTGACGGAAACCGCCGTCTATGAAATTGACGGGAGACTGCTCGAAAAGAACGGCATCACCGCCGGCGGAGAAGCGGAAGAAGACCTGCTGTCGGAGCTGCACGAGAAGTCCCGCCGCCACAGGGCAATGCAGCGGGCGCTGTATCTGCTCGATGACAGGGACTATTCGAGCCTGATGCTGTACCGGAAACTGATGCAGACCTATCAGGACAAGCCCCTCTGCCAGTATGTGATAGCAGCCCTTGTGCAGAAAGGCTTGCTGAACGATGCCCGCTATGCGGAAAAATTGGCAGAATATCTGGTGGAGCGCAAGCACTACGGGCTGTTCCGGGCAGAGCAGGAAATGCTGCACCGGGGGCTTGACAAAACGCTGACGGAAGAAATTTTAGAGCAGTATGCCGACACGGCAGAGGAGAACCTGCCGGAGGTGCTGAAAAAGAAGTACGGCAAAGTGCTGACCGACCCGAAAGACTACCGGACACGGGAAAAGGTCATTGCCGGTATGGCAAGGCTTGGGTATGATTATCGAAGCGTAAAAGCTGCCATTGCAGATTATTTTGCGAACGAAACGGACGAGGAGGACGAGGCGTGATCAAAGTTAGTATGGTATCGCTCGGATGCAGCAAGAATTTGGTGGACTCCGAACGGATGCTGAAAAAGCTCCGTGTACACGGCTATGAACTGGTGACAGAATTTGGGGAGTCCGATGTGGCAGTGGTGAACACCTGCGGCTTCATTCAGGCGGCAAAGGAAGAGGCGATCGAGACCATTCTTGAAATTGCCGCCCTGAAAAAAGAGGGTACGGTGAAAAAGCTCATCCTCACAGGCTGCCTGACAGAACGTTACCGGGAAGAAGCTGCCAAAGAATTTCCGGAAGCCGATGCCGTCATCGGAATCGGCGACAACAAGGACATTGTGGACATTTTAGACAGGGTGCTGCACGGGGAGCGGGTGGTACAGTTTTCCCAAAAGCGGGATGCCGAACTGACCGGAGACCGCATCATCACCACGCTGCCCTTTTTCTCCTACCTGAAAATCGCCGAGGGCTGCTCCAATTGCTGCACCTACTGCGCCATTCCGATGATACGGGGCGGCTACCGGAGCGTACCGATGGAAGATGTACTCACCGAAGCCCGTCAGCTTGCAGAAAACGGCGTAACGGAGCTGTGCGTGATCGCACAGGATACGACCCGCTACGGGGAAGACCTCTACGGCAAGCCCTGCCTGCCGGAATTGCTGAACAAGCTGTGTGAAATTGAAAAGCTCCGCTGGATACGGGTGCTGTACTGCTACCCGGAGCGCATCACGGACGAACTCATTGACACGATAGCGAATCAGGACAAGATCGTGAAATATATCGATATGCCCATTCAGCACTGCAATGACGAGATCCTGCACCGCATGAACCGTCCTTCTACTAAAGCGGAATTACAGGCGCTGATCGCCAGACTCCGGGAGCGTATCCCCGGCATCGTACTCCGGACAACGCTGATGACAGGCTTTCCGGGGGAGACAGAAGCACAGTTCACGGAGCTTGCAGAATTTGTCAAGGCAATGCACTTTGAACGCATGGGGTGCTTTGCCTATTCTCAGGAAGAGGGCACCAAGGCAGCCGAAATGCCCGATCAGGTCGAAGAGGAAGAACGCCTGCACCGTGCGGACATCCTCATGGAACATCAGGCACAGATCAGTGCGGACTACAATGCCGCACAGCTTGACACGGTAAAAACAGCAGTCGTCGAGGGCTTTGACCGCTGGGCAGAATGCTATTTCGGCAGGACCGAAGCCGATGCGCCGGACATTGACGGCAAGGTATTCTTTACATCCGAGGAACAATTGCAGATCGGCGATTATGTAAAGATCCGCATCACTGATACACTGGATTATGACCTGCTGGGCGAGGTGATCGCATGAATCTCCCGAACAAGCTGACCTTGCTGCGCATCTGCCTTGTCCCGGTGTTTCTGGTGTGTATGTATGTGAATTTCCCGTTTCACGTGAGCTGCGCCCTGCTGATATTTGCGGCAGCATCTATTACGGATGCACTGGACGGGAAAATTGCCCGGCGGGACAATTTAATTACAACATTCGGTAAATTCGCAGACCCGCTTGCGGATAAAATTCTCGTGCTTGCGGCATTGGCAGTGCTGTCGGACGTGTATGACTGCCCGGTCAATGGCATTGTGGTGACGATTATTGCCGCACGGGAATTCATGGTAAGCGGACTGCGCCTTGTGACAGCAGAAAAAGGTGTTGTAGTCGCAGCCGGTATCTGGGGCAAGCTGAAAACCGCATTCACCATGGTGACGATCGTGGGCATTCTCCTCTGGTTTTCGGTCTGCGAATTTGTCCCGACCTTTTCCGGAAGTGCCGCAGGTATTGTAAATCTTGTCATGACCGTACTGGTGTGGCTCTCCGTGCTGCTGACGGTGATTTCGGGTGCAGTGTATCTGAAAGGCTACTGGAAATATATTGACCTCAAGTAAACAGCCATTTCATGAAAGGAGAACAGTCATGCAAAAGAAGTTTGACCGGACACTTGAAACGGAATGCCTTATGGACTATGCCAATGATGTAGCGGCAATATACTTCCGCTATATGTTCAATCACAACATGAATATGGATGACGAGGAACATCCGTTTGTGAAAAATATGAGAGAAGCCCAACATATTTGGCGGCACGATGCGCTCAAATGCGAGAAGCCACGGGATTTCAAAAGACTGGACAAGCGTCTTGACGAGCTGAAACAGTATTTCTACGATACAACGGGAGAAGAAGTACCCCACTTTCCCTGTTATGATGAAGCAGAAACCAAGCAGGAGAAATAGCCTGCCAGAAAAAACAACGACCCCGGTGCCGTAAAAAGCACCGGGGTCTCTCTATATAAACCGGCAAAACCGGAGAAAGTGGAAAGGGAGCGGATCTCCCTATTTCGTATTATAAAATTCATCCTGATACGCCCACAGCTTGGTACGGACACCTTGCTGCCCGACCGTGAGCAGTACCCGGCTGATCGTCATATTGTCCATAAATGCCCCGAAGCTGACCTTGTCCCCGATCTGCTCATTGCCAAAGCCGTTGTAGACAAGGTATTTCGACCTGCTCTGCCGGCAGGAATAGGCATTCCGGAACGATAGTGCCTGCATCGGGAAATAGGCAAACTGCCTGTCAAAGGTGATCTGCTTGTGCCGCACGATCTCCGAAGCCGCCGCCGCAGCATTTACCGATTCATAGGCATTCGGCGTGCCGTCTATTTCTTCCATGTGATAATGGCTGATGATCCTTGTCGAGTCAGCCGTCTCCCCGTAAGCCGTCACCTGTGCAGCATCGACCGTATGCAGCACCGGCGCAGCCGGCGGACTGAGCATCACACAGTTGTCCACGATATAGGGGTAGTGATTTGTCAGCTTATAGCCGAATGCCACCACGCAGTCCCATGCAGTCGTCCCCTCTTTGACGGCAATATAATTGGTGCGTGTTTCGTTTTCGTAGGTGACGTGCGGCATCTGACAGAAATCCGTCATCAGCTGCGCAAAGGTGATATTCGTATACATCCCCTGCGGAAATTCATTTTGCAGCAGTGCCGCCGTAAAACTCCGGGAGCGCACCCGCACCAGACGTGCGCCGTCTTTCCAATAACAGTCCACAAGGTCTGTTGTCCCGCAGCACAGGAGCACATCCCCCCAAAGCAGTTCTATCCGGCTGACTGCCCCATACCCGTCCGGCGCTGTAGAAAGAAACAAAGCCGAAAGCTGCGTATATGGCGTATACGCTTCCCGTTCGAGGGAAAGCCCGATACACGTGTGCTCATCCGTATAGCTGTCCCCCGCATACAGCCGCAGTGTCAGTTCCATTCTGTCATCTCCGTAAGCGCCGCCTGCGTGTAGAACACCAGCTTCAGCACCGGGAAATCTTCTCCCCCGGAAAGTGCATACCCCACCAGCCGCAGTTCA
This sequence comes from uncultured Clostridia bacterium, assembly GCA_947629905.1. Lineage (GTDB taxonomy): Bacteria > Bacillota > Clostridia > Oscillospirales > Ruminococcaceae > UBA3855. The sequence goes on along the minus strand of CANRFM010000008.1, from coordinate 41,359 downwards.
CTGCAGTGCAGCGCCCCGATCGTCACCTTACAAGCCGAACCGCTATGCAGAATGTCATCGAGTGCCGCTGCCGTTTTTGCCGTGTCCGTGTTCATGTCCGTCAGTCTGCCCTTCAGTGTCAGCCTTGTGCCTTTGGGGTAGCAGGCAGTGATCACTGCCGTTCCCTCTGCCGTACCCTCTTCCCGCACCAGACAGCCGCCCGTAATAGCATAGTCCGTCAGGCGCAGCAGAATATCATTGACCAGTAACGGAATATCCTGCATCTGCCGTAATTGCAAGCTCATAGTGCGCCCCCCTCTCCGTCATCGATATACATTCCCCGCAGCCGGAACGATGCCGCAAACACCACACGCCCCAGTGCAATATCTGTCTGCGGTGCATGGATCTCACACAGTACGCTGCCCATCTGCTCCAGATACGGCAGCAGTTTTTCGTAAAAGAAATCCTCCGCCCACTGCACCGGTGAGCCCATCGGGATCAGCACCGAAGCACGGAACCGTGCCGTAAACGGACGGACATCCCCCCTGTTGTCAGGGAAAGGGAGATCGAGCTGTATGGCTTCCGGTGTAATGACCGTAAAAAGTGTCTGCGATTTGCGTGAAAACGGCACAGCATCAAAGGCAGGATAGACCTCCCGCAGCCCAGCCGCTTTCAGGTGTCCGACCACTTGTTCCGTCAATGCCAGCAAGCCCTCACCCCCTGACGCCAGTAAATACAAAATCCTCTTCTTTCAGCAAGTCCGCACAGAGCCGCCTGTAGGAAAGCACAAGCTGTTTCGCAAAGCGGGCAGGGGAAAAGTCCGAATTTCTCGTGACATTCCCCGCATAGGTCGCCAGCGCCGATTCCCTTGCCCCGAACATCTGCACATAGCGAAGATTAGCCACCGCCGCCGCCAGATAGCAGAGCCTTGCCTCCGAACCGTCCACTTCCGGGCGCAGCTGCTGCATCACTTCATATACCGCAGCCGTGATCAGCGGCAAATACCGTCTGCTGTCCGTCTCACCGGAAAAAAGCACAAACAGCGAACTGATCATCTGAATATTCAAACCCAGTCCCCCTTATCTCTGCACAAAAGCATCGAGCTGCGCCCCCGCAAGCTGCACATTCTCTGCCGTTTCCGAAGCAAGCAGCGCCTGCCGGAACTGCATCAGCTCCCGCACGTCCATTTTTTCTGCTGCAAGCTGCATCGCCTTTGAAACCGTCCCCGTTCCGCCGCAAAGGTTGAGTACCTCCGCCCGGAGCATTTTTTCTACTTCCTGCAAAGTCTCCTGTACCTGTTCCATGCCGTCATTCTCCTTTCCGCTGAAATGTTTGGTAACACCTGCCCCGACCTGCGCCGGCACTGCCACAAAGCTCCATTCATACGCATCCTGCACATCATCTAAGATCGTATGACAGAACTTGTCGCCATACGTCCTGCCCGGCACGTGCGCACAGACAGCCTGCGCCCTGTCAGCCCCGCAGACGGAGCAAATACGCTTTGCTGCCGAGCAGGAAACGCTGACCTCTTTCTTGATACCGCCCTCGATTTCCCGGATCAGGTCAGCATTCGAGTCCGTGCGCACCATATAGGCTTTCGCCCGGAGCGAACAGTAAGTCCTGCCGTCTTTCGTGCGCTTGTCCGGTTCTTTCACAACAGCCGCATCATAAATGCGAGCCGTCTGTCCCACGGAGCGCATATTGTGATCGAAGATCCCCGTTTTCCCGACAAAGAGCTTCTGCATCTGCTCTAAAGCCGCATCAGAAAACCGTTCCATATCCCTGTCCACATCATTGTCACAGAGGATCACATCAAAGAGATAGACCTCCTCCTCCGTGAGCGCCCGCCGTGTAAAGCGGTTCAGCTTTTCCATGTCCGTCATAGCTGCCTCCTTTCCGGAGACGGGAGCAAAAGCCCCCGCCCCGCTTACGCCTGAATGGTCACGACCTGCACCGCATCCTTCATCAGTCTGCGGAAGCCGATATTCACAGAAATGCCAATGCAGTCAAGCTGTCTGTCAATGAGCTTGTCCGTCTCCAGAACCACATCACTGCTCTGGATCTGCTCCAGCGCAAAATCCGTATCCAGCCCAAGCACCGTCTTGTCGTCCAGCTGCGGACAGCAGATCAGCCTTGCCCCGAACGGCAGGCGCAGGTCTTTGGCATCCGCTGCACTCGTATGCTCCATCTGCGTCATAGCCAAGATCTGCGCAATGACCGCCGGAGAAGCCAGCACCGCCTGCAAAGAAAAGCTCTTGAAACTCCCGTACAGCCCCGCAACATCCCCATAAGTCAGCGTTGAAGCGGCAGTCGTTACGGAAGTTGCCCCGGTTTTCAGGACGTTCAAAGCCGCAGAAAGCATCGCATCCGCCAAACACTTTCCGACCCTGCGCAGCATGAGAGCGAACACATCCAGTCTCTGCTGACGGACAGCCTCATAGGTCGCCTTGACAAGTCTGCCATATTTCGTGAGGGTGATCGCATCCGTGCATTCCCCGATGGAAGAAGCCGGCATTTCCACCCCGGCATTTGTCGTCGTATAGGCAGCCGTATCCGTCAGATCAATACCCTGATAGCGGTTCGACTCACTGCGGGAGACTACAGCCGTAATGTCTCCGAGCACAGAATCCTCCATGCCCTGCATCACAGCCCTGCGCACGAATTCCGGAAACAGCACGGCGCTTTCCGTTGTGGTAAAGAATTTCTCCACCCTGTCACACAGCGGACCGCTGACACGAATGTCAAACCGCTTGAGCTGCCGTTCATAGGCATCGAGCTTTCCGAGCGGTGTACCCGCATACTGCACATCCGGGTCTGCCTCTTCGAGCGCCTGCAAAAAGCTCTTGTTCGCAAGGTGATACAGTCCCTTTTCGAGTTTTGTTTCGTTGTACATTACAATTCCTCCTTCTGCTGTACGGCAGAGAGTGCCTGTTCCGCCTCTGCTGCCTGTGCGTTGTAGAGTCTTGCCCTTGCAAGCTCCACTTCATCCTGTAAATTGATATTGTCCCACACGACTTCGACTGTCGTGTAAGTGCCTGAAAGCTGCAAATACGCCTGTGCAATGCGGCAGATGACCGGCTCAAGCAGTCTCCGGTAATATTCCAGCTCCGAAGTGAGAATATCCGCCTGCTGCGCCGACATCCGTTCCGTCGAGGACCAGCTCAGCCCGAGCAGAAACGGCGGTACAGAGAGCTTTGACAGCATCTGTTCGAGGAGCTGCCGGACAGGTATTTCCGTGTCCGGCATCGACCCCTCAGCGCCGATCACCTTAATGTCCACATCCCCGACTGAAACAAAATCCCGTATCTCCCCCCGCCGGGCAGCCTGCATCCCCTCCGACCATTCCCGTGCAATGGTTTTCGCCCGGTCAGCCGCATAGGCAGCCTCCGTCGGATCACCGGACGGCTTATACGTCACCGCATAGCGGATATTGCCAGCCCTGTCGAAGTTCTGCCCCACGCATTCATAAATGCGCAGCAGAATATCTGCAAACACCGGCAGCCCCTGTAAGACAGATACCCCGTAAATGCCGCCCGGCGGCGGTTTCAAAGCAGAAAACAGGATCCGTTCCGGGTGCGGGAGCAGCTGTTCCCCGTCCGGCGTGCGCAGCAGGTACTGCCGTTCGAGCGGTGCAGCACCGGGGCGGACGATAATGTCCGCAGCATTGCCGTTCCACAGCCCGGCAATACAGCGGTTTCCCTTGCCGGGAACAATTTCCCCGACCGCATTGCCGCAGACCAAAAGACTGTCTAAATAGCAGTCAATAAAGCTGTAGATCGACTGCCCCGTCAGCCCCACCGGTACTTCCTGCAGAAAGTGGTCTAACCCTGCCTGTTGAGCAGCATCACCGCATTTGACGGTAAATGACCCGATCAGCCGCACCAGTTTCGAGAGCGCCGCATCCACGATCGGCACAGTCCGCCGCACCTTGTCAAACAAGGCATAGCTGTAAAGCTGTACCGGTGTTTCACAGAGCTGCTCTCTTGCTGCCGTCTGCACCTGCGGCAGCGGCAGCTTTTCTTTTTTCTTTCCGAATCGCATATGTCACCTCCCGACTGTGATCGCCACAAAATCCTCTTTCTGTGTGCCATGCAGCATGGTGCTGACAAAATAGCGCATATCATCCATCGCATGGTCGTTTTCTTTTTTCGGAACATCCCCGGCGCTGTCCTCTTTCCAGCAATACTGCCCGAACTCCCGCAGGATGTCGCTGCACCCCGCCGAGAACCGCAGCCTGTCCTGCTGCAGGGCTTCACTCACCTGCCGGATCCCCGTCAGCACAGCATTGTCAGCCGGAATGACCCGGAACTGCCTGTGCGCCGCAATGCACGCAATGAAGCTTGCCGCCGACGGATCCACAATGACGCACTCCACCGGAAATTCCCCTGCGAGTTGTACCAGCCCCGCATAGTGCTGCTCATCGGTACGGGAAATGCCCTCTTTCCTTGCGGCATAGTAGTATTCCCGCAGCCTGTACCAGACTCCGCCCGATTCGCCCCACAGTCCCATGGAAGTAGGATTGATCGTTCCGTAGTCGCAGGAGATCACATACCTGTCACACCGTTCCGGCAGCTCATTTGTCACGTGCCGCCTTGCATCGAACATCGGATAGACCAGCCCTGTCGGTGCAGTCCATTTGCCGAGGACAAAGCGGTCATAGAACATCCCCCCGTACATTCTCCGGTAGCGTGCTTTTACACTCTCCAGCAGAGAGGGATTGTCCTCCATGGTGAAGTGCAGGTGCAGGGCACGCTTTTCTTTCGCTTTGCAGATCCATTCCCGGTAGAACCAGTGATAGGGGTGCTCCGGATTGCAGTTGAACCAGAGCTTCGCCTGCCGTACCGAACACCGTGCGATCGCCTGTTCCACAAAGGAACGTGGCATCAGAGCGACTTCATCAAAGAACACGCCCCCCAGCGTCATCCCCTGAATGAGCGCCGCCGAGCTTTCATCCTTCCCCCCGAACAGGTAAAACCGGTTGCAGTGCCCGAACGCCGTCACATCGAGGTAATTCTTGCTCACCCTCTCCCGCACATCAAAGCCGCAGTCCTCCAGCACCGCCTGAAGCGGACGGACGACATTCCGCCGCAGGGAAGTTATGGTCTTACCGCATAGCGCAAACGTCCCTCCGTCCGCACAAGCCTGCGCCCAGAACAGAAACCCCAGCGACATCGCAAGCGTCTTGCCGCTGCGGACTGCCCCGTCACAGATCAGCGCATCATACTGCCGCAGTTCCGGCATCGCCCACCATTTCAGGCAGAGCTTTTGTTTAGGGGAGAACCTGCTGAACCGCATCCGCATCCTCCCCCGTCAGCGCTTCGAGGAGACTTTCCGCCGCAGCGCCGTTTTCCCCCGCATGGGCAAAGTCGTACAGCTTTTCCAGTGCCTTCTGCCTGTCGAAGAACTGAATTTCCACACCGCCGCCCTTGACCCGCTTGATCGAGGAAACGTTAAACAGATTCATCCGGGACAGCACCGCCTGCGACGGCATCTCATCCGCAAAGGCAAGCCGCACTGCATCGTTGACACGCCCGAAAGCAAGCTTCTCCAGCCCGTCCAGAACCAGTTTCGTTTTTTGTTCCATTGCCTGACCCCCTTTCGTAAGTAAGCCGGAATAGGGGGAAAAATGTACGTTTCTGTACATGATCAAAAAATCTCACCTGCAAATCTGCTTTGTCAATGCTTGCCGTTATCCGCCCCTGTTAAATGCTGATAGATAAAGAAAAGGATCGGCACAGAGGTAACTCTCTGTGCCGATCTTCTCATAATATCTGACAGGACAAACTGTCTTTTGTCTCCACAAGGCTCAAAACTGCCGGGAACTGCATCGGGATCGCTTTTAGTCTAAAGCACTGAATGTGTAACCGCAAGCATCCGCAAACTGCTGGGCGGTCGAATTGGAATATCCATAAATGACCGGATCCATGACATAAACATCCGTCCCGTAATATTTATACGAATTAGCAATGAATGTATCGCTTATATCACACGTTGGATTTTGTATTGTGATGTTGACAAGGTAGGGACAGAAAATAAATGCTTCACTTCGGATATATTCAATATTGGGACCTAATGTAATGGCAGTTAATCCCATGCAATTTTGGAATGCACCTTCTGGGATCCCCTTCAAAGAATCAGGAAAGGCGACATTTGTTATTTTGGTACAGTCTACAAAGGCATAATCGCCCAGTGCAGTTACTCCCTCCTCTATAATTACAGATGTGATCAGGTTTTTATAGTCATCCCATGGATAACCATAAGCGCTTGTTTGCATTTGCCCTGTTCCGCTGATGGTCAGTTCGCCGCTTGCTTTGTTTAATTTCCAATAGCAGGTATCACCGCAATTTCCTGCTGCATAGCTGCTCTCCTTGACATTTACAGTGAATGTGGTCTGTTTGCCGCCATACTCTACGGTTATTACCTGTGTTCCGACTTGATCCAGTATGGCTGGATCACAGGAAATATTGGAATTTACTGTTTCGGATGTTCCGTTATCGTATTTTACATCCAAAACAAGACCTGTAGTATCTAAAGTATCGCCTTTTTCATAATCGACCTTGGTCGGACCGGAAAGTACAGAGATCTCTGAGACCGATTTTGCCCGGACAGTTAAACGGATCGGGATCGTTTTTCCGCAGCAGGAGAAACTGAGTGTTTCTTCACCCGGTATTATGCCTTGGATGTAACCGTTATTCCCGGATAGCTGGAATGCAGCAATGGAGGAAGAAGCCATTGTGACCGTTGGGGTGATAGTTGTCTCTCCCTTGCTGCCATTGAGTACACCATGTGCATCAACGTGCAAACCGATGTTGACCTTTTCCCCTTCGACGATCGAAAAACTTGTTTTGTCAAAAGAGAATATCTCGCTTTCCTCTACCGTTATCTGGGATGAAGCGGAAACGCCGTAATCAGAGACCGCAGTGATCACAGCTTCACCGGGGGAAACAGCGGTAACTTTTCCATTATCCACTTTCGCCACATTGGGATCACTTGAGCTCCATGTAATATTTTGGCTTGTGGGACTATAGGTACATTGGATCGTGTAACTGATCCCGGCAGTTACATTTGCACCCGAAACATCAAGAGTAAGCGTGGGCTGTATTACTTTTACTGTACATACTGCCTTTTTCCCGCCTGTATTGGTCACAGCAGTGATCGTAGCAGTGCCTGCGCTTACAGCGGAAACAAAACCATTTGAGGTCACAGCAGCGATCTTTTCGTCGCTTGAAGTCCAGGATACCGTTTTATCACTTGCATTAGACGGCGTTATTGTTGCGCTGAGCTGCGCTGCGGAATTGATCCTGCCGACATACAGCGTCACACTCGACTGATCTAAAGTGATGGCAGAAGGAGCGACCGGGGACTTTCCTTTACTTACTACGATTCTGATCGTATCGTTCTTGTAGCCCGTGCCGCTTTCCGGCGATTGAGAAATGACTTTCCCGGATGCTACACTGTCACTGTATTGCTTTGTCGTGGTCACAACAAATCCAAGGTCTGCAAGCTTTGATGCGGCTGTGTCACTGTCCATCCCGACTACATTCGGGATCGTGACCGGCTCTCTTCCTTTACAGATCACAAGTTTGACCGTATCGCCGCTGTATGCTTTTGAACCGGCAGGAGGATCTTGAGAAATGACAGAGCCGTAGCTGGCAGTTTCGCTGTATTCTTTTGTAATGCTCACGTTAAGTTTCAGGGCTTTCATTGTAGACTCAGCGTTTGACTGAGATACACCGGTCACATCCGGAACTTCAATGGGAGCTTTGCCCTTGCTTACTGTCAACAGAACAATGGTGTTCTTGATCTGAGAGGAGCCTGCTTCCGGTGACTGACTGATGACCTTGCCGCTTTCTACAGTTTCGCTGTAATTTTCATTGACCTTAACTGTAAAGCCTTGATTTTTCAATGCGTTTGCCGCATCTTTCTGTGCCATGCCAACGACATTGGCGACCTGTAGGAGTTCCTCTCCGCTGCTTACGGTGATCTGAACGGCTGTTCCGAGATTGACAGAACTATTTGCGGAAATGCTCTGTTTCAGAACATTGCCCGCAGCTGTGGAGGTGCTGTATTCGTAAGCGACCGTTACCGACAGTCCTTTTCCCGTTAAAAGTGTGCGGGCGCTGTTTTCATCCATGCCAACCACATTGGGCATATTGAAAGCAGTACCGCCTTTACTTACGACCAGTGTAACGGTATCTCCGGCGGAAGCTTCAGCGCCATTGCCGGGGGATTGCGAAATGACAAGTCCAGCCTTGATCGTTTCACTGTTCTCATAGGTGATGCTTGCCTTTAATTCGTTCCCCTCCAGTATTTTAACGGCATCCTGTTCTGTTTTATAGACCACATCCGGGATCTTGATAATATGGATACCAAGTGAAACAGTAAGCTCCACAGTATTGCCGCTCAGGATCTCAGAGCCTGCCGTAACACTTTGCCCCATTACGGTATCTTTTGCAAATTCAGCACTGTAAGCCTTTTCTTTTGCAATAATGATTAGCTGATGTTCCTGCGCAAGTTTTAATGCCTCATCATAGGTCAGACCTGTAAAATCAGGTACACTTACCATGATCTCTTCATATTCCTGATCCGGATCTCTTCCTTTAGAGACCGTTATGGTGATCTCATTGCCGACCGGATAATCCGAATCCGGCGCAACGCTTTGACGGATGATGCCGCCTTCTGCGATCGCTTCACTGAATTCATATTCGATCTTGTACAGAAATCCTGACTCTTCCAATAGCGCTGCTGCGCTGTCTTGGGGCATTCCGATAATATTCGGAACGGCTGCCGTTTCAGCACCGCCGCTGATGATAAGGTCGATGATCGTATTTTGTAAGACTACTGAGCCGCCGCTGACGCTCTGAGACAATATCAGATCGGCATCTATCAGCGAAGAATATTCTTTTCCGGAAATGCTGTACAGCAAATTTGCTTTTTCTAATCTGTCATCTGCGCTTTCTATATTGGAACTAACGATCGAGGGAACTCTTGCCATTCCCTCCGGGACATAGATCTTTTCTTTGATAAAATTCTTAAATCCGATCACGCCGGTTGCAAATAATACACTCAATGTGATGACCAGTACCGCAAGAGAGGGGAAAGTGATCTTAGCCCATAAAGGCCACCGCAGAAAATCTATTGCCTTGATCTTCCCTTTCTTCCGTTTTACCGGTTGATCTGTTGTCAGTTCTTCGATCAGTTCATCCGCTGACTGTGTGCGGTCCTCAATGCGCACATTTGTTGCGTTGTAAATTGCTGCCTGTATATTTTCTGGCACATCTTTCGCAAAATTCGTGATCGGGAGCAGAATATCTTTCTTCTTGTTTTCTAAAAAAGCACGGCGTTCCAAAGCATCCGGCGGTGTTTCACCGGTGATCATCCGATAGAGCACAGCACCTAAAGCATATACATCTGTATAAGCGCCCTGATCTCCCCGGCTTCTGTACTGTTCTTCCGGTGAGTAGCCCTGCTTGATCAGAACGGACAGACTTCGGCTGTGAGATGTGGTTGCAAAACGTGCCGCACCAAAATCGATCAGCTTTACTTTTCCATCCTTTGTCAGAAAAATATTGTCCGGGGCAATATCACGGTGGATCACACCGGCAGCATGGACATCCTTCAATGCCTGTGCGATCGGCAGGATGATAGAGACCGCCTTTTCATAGGGGATCTTACCTTCCTGCTGGAGGTACGAAGCTAAAGTCTGCCCTTCTAACAGTTCCATGATGATGTATGCGGTGTTGTTCTCCTCAAATGTATCATAAACACGCACGATACCATCATCCGTGTTGAATTTTGCAAGCTTGTGTGCTTCTTCGTGGAATTTTTTCAGACCGCTGTTGAATTGTTCGGTCTTCTTCCCGCCGAAAACAGTTACCTCTTTTGTGCCCATGGCTCTTGTTGAAAACTCACTGGGCATATATTCCTTTACTGCGATCTTATGCTCTAAAAGAGCATCCCATCCGATATAAGTAACGCCAAAGCCCCCGAAACCGATCACTTTTCCAACGATATACCGTTCATGCAGGATCTCTCCGGGCGTGATATGTAATGCATCTTCATCCGTTGTCCCATCTACATACCCGCAAAATGGACATACTTCAAATTCTTCATCATACTGCTCCATACAGCCCATACAGAATTTTTTCATTTTTTCTCCTTACCGAAACAATGATCATGCGTTTCTGTTACAACCGCTGTCTCTTGTTTCTATTTCTGCTCAAATACATACTGCTCCGAAGGTGAAATGACGGATTCAAATTCCAGATAGACATCCTCATATACACCCAGAGCATTTCGATTTACAGGAAGTCCCGGCTCCTTATACCGGATAAAAAGATAGTCCTGTGAGTTATCACTCAGCATATAGGCAAGGAACCGCCTTGCGACTTTTTCTTTTTTCTCATCTCCGCAATCACCAAGGCTCCAACAATTGCAAAGCGTACAGGGCACTTCATCTATCCCCAGCTTTACCATCTTAAATCTGGCAGGAAGTGCTTCCTGTACATCATAAAACTGCGCTGTATCTGAAAACAAAAAAGCTGCTTCTCCTGCCAAAAACTGCTCGCAAGTGGCTGACTGATACGTATAACCACCAAACAGTTTCTGGAATACAGTTTCTGTTTGAGGGGCAACAGCGATCATGCTGTCATCAGATGCGATCTCTTTTAATTCTGAAACAGGATCCCCAGAATACCCGGATAGCGTCGTATTCATATAAAACAGCGGTATATTGAAACCCAGCGGCAATTTATTATCCGCAAGGATCTGAGCTTGCTGGTCGCCCAGAATATAGTAGTTATCCAGATCGATCTCCTCCATGACAGGCTCTAATGAAAGAAAGCTGTATTTGGCTGTATCGATCAGATCACTTTGCAGCAGCGCAGGCATATTGCCTGCCTGTGCCGCTTCGCTGAGGCGCTCATCGTACTCGTCCGGTTCAATGGCAATATAATTGACCGAAACGCCTTCATAGCTGCTGCAAAATTCATCCTTGATGTCTTCTAATGCTCCCGTTAATTCATCACTGTCAGCGATATACCAGACATCGATCGATGCAGCAGGGAGCGTGTTTTCTTCCTTTTGCTGCAGCAAGTTATAGGCTAAGATCCCTGATCCTGTCAGGACGATCGCTGCAGCTGCACAGATACCGGATATTCTTCTCCTCTTTTTTCTTTTTATGGTGGTCTTGACCGCTTCTACAGGTCTTTCTTTTTTTAGGACAGCCTCAAATTCTTCGACTTTCTGAAACCTCAAATGCTGTTCCACTGCCATTGCCTTCATGACAGCATCGTTAAGATACTGCGGAATATCGGGAACAAGTTCCTTCGGTTCCTGAAGTTCATCAACGATCTTCCGGTTCATAGATTCGACCGGCTTTACGCCTGTCAACATTTTGTAGAGCGTTGCCCCCAAGGCATAAATATCCGTCCATGGTCCCTGTGTGTTTACCTTTTCATATTGCTCCGGCGGCGCATAGCCGGGTTTCAGGATGATCGTCAAATGCTGATCCTCATTCTGAGAAAATCTGGAAGCGCCAAAGTCATACAGCTTATACGTACCATTGAAACATATGAAGATATTATCCGGACTCACATCCCGGTGGATCACATTGTCTGCATGGATCGCTTTCAGTGCATTGCAGACATTCAGCGTAATATCAACAGCCGTATCGATATCGATCCTTTCTCCGTCGTCTTCAAACTGCTGCAAATAATTTTCCAGTGTTATCCCATCCAGATATTCCATGACAATATATGCCGTTTTATTGGTTTCAAAATAATTATATACATTGACGATGTTTTTATGTGACACATATTTCGCAGTTATTTTGGCTTCTTCTATGAAACGCACCAATCCAAAATGAAATTCTTTCAGACGATTTCCACTGAAAAGCACAACATCTTCCGTGCCGGGAACTCTGTTGACAGCACCATTCGGAAAATATTCCTTGACAGCAACGATCGCCTCAAGCTGCATATCCCATGCCTTATAAGTCACGCCAAAACCGCCGAAGCCGCAGACCTCTCCGATCAGATACCGGTCGATCAGGATACTTCCCAGCGGGAGATGATTGACTTCTCTTTTTACAGATCCCGGTATATGACCGCAGTAGGGGCACTCTGCGTTTGCATCATCATAGTCTTTGAAACAATTGTAACACTTTATCATCATTCTATCACTTTCCTAAATAAGTATCCCACATAAAATCATTTCCGGCAAAAGCCATGAAAATATATGTGCTTTTTCCCAGCTGGATCTTATCATAGGATTTCAGCGGGACAGCAGAAAATAAGAGTTGCCCATTGATATAGGTCAATCCATTGCTTTGCCCCGGTACTGCAAAAAACTGCTTTGCATTCGGGTCAAATATGATCCCGGCATGAAATTCCCTCGACACACTTTTTTCATTGATCAGTGCAACATCCATACTCAAGGATCTTCCGATAAAATTCTGACCTGCCTTCAGGTTAAAGCATTCACCGACATATTCCCCGATCACACAAACTAACCACCCTACGACCGGATCGACCCCGCCGACATCATAAAATGCTACTGTCTTTTGGCTTGCATTGGCGGCCGCTCCCGTATGGACCGACATACTGGATGAAGCAACCGCCTGTGCCAGATCAGATGCATCCTGTGAGGCAGCAGCATTCTCTTCCTCTGCCGATGGATCATGCCTGTCTGCCTCAGCGGAAGTGTCCTCTGCATTGTCGGAAGGAGAGGGCTCATGCGGTTCCAATAGCTGTGTTGTAATTTTGGGATGCGGCGGTTTTTCATCCGCACCGGGAGCGGGCAGGTCGGGCTGTGGGTACGGCTTGTTCTCTTCCCGTGTACCCGTCATTGTCGTGTCTTGGATCAATGCGACCGTTTTTTGTGAAGTATTTTTTGTTTGCGCCGGAGTCCCCGATTTGGCTGCTTTTTTTCTTGCACAATGCGGACATTCGTCATACTTGTCAGCATCGTAAAAATGTTTATTCTCACATTTCGTCAATCTCATTTTTCATCTGCCTCCACACAGTATTTGATGATAATACAAGTCGTATTATCTCTGCCAGACATTTCGCTGCCTTCCCAGATCTCTGCGACCGCATGAATGATCTCATCTGTGCTTTTCCTGCCCATAGCTGCGATCTGTTCCATTGGCACGGCATTGTAAAATCCGTCAGTAGACACAATGATCAGGTCACCGTCTTTCAGAACCAATGGTGTGATGCTGATATCATATAATTTGACACCGCCGATCCCAAGATAACTTGTCAATGCAGCGTGTTTATTCTTTTCCTTTTCAAATTGCTCCCTTGTAATGTTCCCCCGCTGCAGCAGATCGATCAGCATTTCTTTATAATTATGATCTCTGGTAGCTTGTATAGTTTCCCCGTTTCTCATGATATAGATACGGCTGTCACCAACTGAAAACCAATCGAGACTGCCGTTATTGAGCGTGACAGAAGCAAGTGTTGTCCCGGCGTGCAGTCTTCTTTTACTCTGATCCGTCAAAAAAAATACTCTTGCATCCAGTTCATCTACAATATCCGTAAAAAAAGAGCTGTCCCGGTACAACGTGCCGTCAAAATGTTCTTTCAGCCCTGAAATGGCAGTTTTGCTTGCGATCTCGCCGCCTTTTCTGCCGCCCATTCCGTCACAGACCGCAGCAAGGACCGCATTCTCACTGCTGCATATCAAATAAGAATCCTCCTGATTCTCTCTATCGCCAATGGCAGAATAGACAGACACGTAGACGGTATCATGCTGTGACCTGTATATTTGATTTTCGATCATACTATTCTCCCTATGGATCCTCATGGATCTCTGTTTTTGAAATTACGCTATGATCCATGCTCTCACGCCCATTTTTCATCGCAGCGGTGCTGCACTTGTAAAACCAAGTGTTTCCACCACCTCGAAATCCGCTTCTGGATACAAGACCGGAAGCAGTGCGCTGGCAGTATCTACAAGTTTTTCGGTCACACGTTCCTCCGTTGGCGGACAGAAAGCTGTATGCCGGGAGGATACCGCAGGATCAGCCTCACAGCTTTTCAATGCCTGCATCAGTTCTGCACAGGACGGATAACGGTCATCTGGCAGGGGCTGTACGCATTTCAGGATGATCTGTGCAAAAGTCTCTCTGCATACAGCTCTGAGTGCCGTTGGCAGTGCCGTACTTTCCGGAATGCCGCCTGTCAAAAGCACCAGCAAGGTCTGCCCAAGTGCATAGATATCTGTCCTTGCATCGGCAAATCCGGTGTATAGTTCCGGTGCTGCAAAACCCTGTGTCCCGTTGACGGCTGACTTCCGGAGCGTGCCGGGTGTTGTGGCAGCACTCAGATCGATCAGCACCAGCCTGCCATCCGGTCTCAGCAGGATATTAGACGGTTTTATATCACAGTGGACAACCGGCAGGCTGTGCAGATAGAGCAGCACATCACAAAGCTGTACTGCCCAGTTCAACACGAGAGTTTCCGGCTGTACACCTGTTTCTTTCAGGCACTGATCCAGCGTACTGCCGCTGATCCAGTCCATGATGAAGATCACCTCGTCCCCCTTTTCCAGCACTTCTTCCAGATGAGGAAGACCGGGGTGCTGTGCCGTATACAGTACAGTCGGCAGTGCAGCATCGCTGCGGTGGACTGCCTTGACAGCGTAGTATTTGTTTCCTGCCCGGGCAAGGCAGACTTCTCCCGTGCTGCTGTGCTTGATCTCCTCAAAGATTTGATATTTTCCTTCTAAAAGCATTCCCTGTTTCATCCTGTTTTCACCTGTGTCCCGGTTTTGAGTGTGATGATCGTGATATTATCGTTTTCCTGCTGCCGCTTGTTCTCTCCGATCAAAAAGCGGATCTGCTGTTCCATCTGACCGGCATCGTGCAGGGAAGAAGGCGCAAGGCAGCACAGCAAGGTCTCTTCCGTTACCCCGTGCCAGAACCCGTCACTGCAAAGCATATACACGGCATTTTCCTTTGTTGCGCCGGACAGAAATGACGGAACAGCATCCGGGGCCGCACCGATACATTTCAGAAGGATATTTCGTCTTGGGTCATTTTTTGCCTGTTCCTCCGTGAGAAATCCCAGTTCCGCTTCTCTTGCCACAAGGCTGTGATCTCTGGTAAGCTGCATTACCTGTGCGGTGATCTCGTAAACTCTCGAATCACCGATATGCATACAGAAATACCTGCTTTCTGTCAGCAGCAGAACAGCTGCTGTCGTTCCGAGGGAAATACCCCTCTCCGTTCCGTATGCCGCTATCCGCCGATTGCAGTTTTGCAGCAGTGCTGTCCATTCCTGACGGAGGATCTGCTCGGAAATACCGCTGTTACAAAGCTGCGGGAGACGTTCTATGACCCATCGCTGAAAGGCATCGACTACCGTGGCACTGGCGACCTCTCCGTAGGAAAGACCGCCCATTCCGTCACACAGCACAGCAAACGCCATATTCCCCAGCTTTGTGCGGAGCAGTCTGACACCATAGCTATCCTGATTGACACCCTTTTCAATACCGATGTCCGTTACGGCTGCGGCAATAAGATCCAATGTTACTCCCCCTTTTAGAGAATGCGAAAGGTGAAGTCCTCATCCGCAAAGCGCACTGTATCACCGTCAGCGAGCCGCATTTCCGTGTCCGCCTGAAGCAGTGTGCCGTTGAGGTAGGTGTGGTTGACAGAATGGAGATCCACTAAGTAAAATTCTCCGTTACGGCGCAGGATATTAGCGTGTCTGTGACCGATATAGGTGTTTTCATGCAGATCATAGTCCAATTCCGGTGCATCTCTGCCAATCGAAAAGACAGGCTTGCTGATGAGAACACGCCCCTGATTCCGGTTGCGTATCAGAAAGGCACGTTTTTCTTCCTGTGTGAGCAGGATGGTCGCTCCGGATGCCGGGGACTGTGGCTGCGGCGGATTTTCCGGCTCTAATCCCAAAAGAATTGTCCCCTCTCTGACAGGTTCTTTCTTCGCCTGCGGCTGTTCCGGGATCGGTGCTGCACCACTACCAATGAGACTTGTTCCGCCGGATGCCGGCTGAACAGCAGGAACGGGGGAAGGCGGTGCCGGCACAGCAGGCTGTTCCGTGATCGGTTCTTTTCCTTTTTTCAGGCTTGCAAGTCCGCCCCGATAGCCGCTTTCAGTTGAGGATGCTTCTTCCTTCTTTCGCCCGGAGGAAAACAAACCGCCGAACAACCCTTTCTTTTTTTTCTCCGGCTCTGGCATGGGAACGACATCGACCTTTTCTTCGGTCTCCTGTTGTTCGGAAATGGTGATCGTCTCCGGTTCTTCCACACGTTCTGGTCTTTGTACTTCAGGAGCGGCAGCACGCTTTGCAGGATCTGCGGTTTTCTGCTGCGGCTTTTCCAATACAGCCATGCGGATGTTTTGCAGGGAAAAGCCATTTGCAGTATGTACGAGATTATAGACACGGTTGAAATAGCTGACTTCACCCGTACCTGCTGTCACAAAACTGCTCTCCACAAGTTCCTTGAAAAACGAGAACAGGGCATCCGTTCTGCGTACGCCCTCAAGTGCAATGCACAGGAAAGAAACGCTGTGATCCATGGCGTTGATGAACACGGCGTTCATGTCAAGCAGCACCTGCGAAACATCGATCATGTATTCGTCAAAGCCTTCGATCGTGTCTACAAGGTGCAGGAGCATCTGCCTGAAATCTTCCTGTGTGATGTTCCGGCTCACATACTCCCGCAGTGTCACACGCCCTGTCACATCAAACAGCATCTTGGTGCGTACACCGTTCATTTCCTCGAAAGAAACAGGCGCAAGTCCGATCGAACCGTTTTGGTTGTTGTTGATCATCATCAGGCTCACATGATCCTCCTGTGCCTGAACGCCGCTGAGGTCATATACGGCATAAATATTACTGCCTCTTTGGATCCTTGTCAATTCCATATCCTTATCTCCTATCCATAGATCGTTACGACGATAAATTCCTGCAAGTCATCCAGCTCTGCAAGTGCATAGCCGTTTTGTGAAAATGGCTTCAAACTGTCAAATTCCGGCTTTATGAGGACATTGCCGTCCGCATCGATGCAGCCCCATTTTCCATTTTTACAGAAGGGTGCATAGCCGAGGGAAAAAGAATCCGCCTCCTCATATGTTGGTTCTGTTACCAGTTCGCCTTCTTTGGAAACAAATCCCCACTTGCCGTCCCGCATCACTGCCGCAGGTTCATCTGAAGCAAAGAGCTTTACCGCTTCATACCCGTCTGAAATGCAGTTCCCCTGCAGATCATACAGATAGTATGCCCCGTCACGCTTTGCCCAAAATACACCATACATGGAGCAGAAACCATACGCATCTGTCAGGATCTCATCGAAGTCAAACCCCGTGATCTGATTGAAGCTGGTGTCGATCAGAGCCCATTTGCCATTCTTTTCGACTGCTGCCCGCTGATTCCAGAAGCCGCCCGCAAAATCGTATTCCACGTGACGATCGCTGCCGCTCTTATTAAGATAGCCATATTGATCACCAATGCGGATAACACCATTGCCATCATGGAAACAGCCAAGCCAGTCTGCTGCACGATCCGGCACGACTTTCCGGTAACCGTCTGTGTTGATGTAATAGTATTCCCCGTCTTTTTTGATAGGTATCAATCCGGACATCGGTAAACCTATGTCATCGTATTCACATTTCTCATACAGACTGTTTGAAGAATCGAGCAGCCCGTATTTCCCGTTTTCTGAAACAACAGCATATCCCGTACTTTCGCTTTCCTCGAATACCCAGCCCTGAAAATCTCCGTAGCTCAGTGTTACCGTGTTATAATGTCCAAGGATCTCAATAAGGCGCTTATCGATCTCGCTCGTGTCTTCTAAATTGTTTTTTGCCCGCATCAGGATCGAATACGCATCACTGTAGGCATTGGTGGCAAGGTAGTGATCGGCTTCCCACAGATAGGGGTCAAGCTGCTTGCTGTCAGCATCGATCGCCTTTTCACAGGCACTGATATAGGAACTTTCCATTTCCAGTTTCCTGTACAGATCCACGATCTGTACAGCGATCTCATAATTCTGCGGTGAGAGCCGCAGAGCAGCTTCATATTCGCTCACCGCATCGATATACACCTCTTTCTCCATGAAAGCCTGTGCTGCTTTGATATGTTCATCAAATTCCATCTGCTTCGTCTTGTTGTAATTCAGTATATTGTTCCAACCCATGAGCAGCATTCCGACCATTACCAACAGAATGATCAGCGGCATTGCTTTATTCATGATCATCACTCCAGACTTATAATAGAATGTAATATACTGTCAATCCCCACAGCATAAAGGGAGCCATTGGCATTGTCGATTTCATTCCCGCTTTTCGCAGCAGCAGCAGCACTATGGCGACCAGTGCCGAGGCAAAAAGCGTATAGATCATCGTCTGCATCAGTCCCTGCAAGCCGAAATAGGCTCCCAGAACGGCAAACATTTTCAGATCGCCTGCACCGGCTGCACTTCTCGAAAACAGCCGCATGACCAAAATGATACCGCCGCCGACTGCCATACCGATCAAGGAACCTACTATGATCACCACTGCCCTGTCAGGTGCAAGCACAATACTGATTATCATGCACACAATACGCAGTAAGAGCAGCAGCAGGACAAGTTTGTTCGGGATCTTCTTGACACGCAGATCAATGCTTGCGGTCAGCAGCATTCCATCCCAGAGCAGGATATTCTGTACAAGCTCTACGGGCGGCAGTTCTTTTTTAGTCAGCAGCATTCCGGCTGCTGCGCAGATGTACCCGGCACACAGCAGCAGCCCTGCACGCTTCTGCTGCTGCAAGGCATCTGCCAGCTGACAAGATTTCCCTTCATCAAGGTAGATCTTCCTGTACCATACCGCCAGCCCGGAAAGCAGGACGGATAGGACCGCTCCGATCAGCAGCTCAACCCAGATCATTATTCCGTGCCCTCCTGTGGCTTTTCTTCCTCTTCCTTGGCGGGTTCTGTTACTTCCGGCGGAACAGGGAGGTCTTTGATTTTTTTCTTGGAGGAGTTTTCTCCGTCCTCCGGACGGATCCATGCTGCCGTTGCAGCTGTCTGACGGCATTTCAGAACCGTATCTACAAGCCCGAATGTCAAGGGTTTGGTGTTGATCGTATACTCTACAGTGATCTTGATCGACCTTCCGTCCATAAGAAGCTGGGAATTTTTGAAATCCATGTATTCGGTGGCATTGTCATCCTTGTCGCAGTTCCATTTCAGCCCCATTGCCTCGCAGTAGGCTTCCACGTCATTGCCGTTGCTCAGATATTTTGGCACGAGAGCCCGACAGACATAGGGTGTGACATAATAGGAAAATGCCTTGCTGACGAGTGTCTTGCCAAACAATTGCAGTACGGCTTTCATCTGTTCCACGGGATCTCCTTTTTGTACCATTTCCTTGAAAGAACTGCTGAGAGATTCCGCCTTTTCCTTAAAGTCCGTGCTTTCTGCGTTCTTCATGAAAGCCTCTAATTTATCCGGTGTCAGCTCATCCAAGTCCTGAAACTGTTCAGCAGTGTGCTTCACATCCCCGGCAAGAGAGGAAAAGCTGGCAAGGGTAGAATCCAACGAGTTCAGCTTTTCCTTTGTTTCAGCGGGAAGCTGCCCCGATGTGACAGCGGCAAGCCCAAGCTTGTCAAGCAGATAGTAATAACCGGAGATCTCTTTGGCAGTCTGTCCGATCGCATACTGCATATTTGCCTGCACTTGTATGATCGCAGCTATGAACATCAATGCCAATATGGACAGCATGAAAAACGTCAGGCTAATGACTGCTTCGATAGATGTTGCACCCGTCTCGTCTTTTTTTCTGTTTCTGTGAATTTTTAGCATAGTGCGCCCCCTTAGTAACCATTGATACCCTGATAGTGGATATCCACATCGTACTCACCCAGTTTGGTCAGATCTGGCTGGATACTCGTTGAGCCGTCCACGTCAGTAGAATCTTCTACCTTTACCGCCCACGGGAAAAATGTTTTCATCCGGACTGTTGCATCGATCTTGACAAGGGTGCAGGTCTTAGTGATACCGAACTGATCGTTGCCTTCTGCTGCCTGTACATTTGCCTCTATCAGGGCAGCAGCCCGGTTGAGCATTACGCCCTCTTTGTTTTCGATGAGCTTGACAAAGACTATGATCTTGCAGTATTCCTTGTAATTGAGCGTAAAACCTTTGGAGTTTGCGCTGTCAGAGACCATATTATTTGAGACAGTATTGCCCAGATTGTCAGTGATCATCTCTGAGACAGAGCCGCTGATCTCAGTGGTCATGCTGCCAAGTTCGTCGTGCAGTGTGCTCTTGAGGTTCTTTATGCCCTCGTCGCCCATGTCTTTGATCTTTTGGCTTGTTTTTTCAGTCAGTTTCTTTATTTTACTTTCTATCGTATCCCGGTATCCGTAGATCCAGCCGGAAATGATACCGGTTCCGATTGTCTTACCGTCCTCGCCCTTCTTAACACCTACCAGCTGATCTCTGAGAAAGTAAACGGAATTTTCAGGAAGTGTATCGTTTATGCCTGTGACATTATTAAAATATGTTTGTATCTCACCTTTCAAGCTGTCTTTGATGGTTCCACTGCCTTTATTATATGCTTCCAATGCCAGATCTTTTGCGATACCATCCGGGAGGGAATTGTTGATGCTGTCATAGATATTACTCCATACAGTTTCGATTGTATCCTCAATCTTTTTTTCGATCTCATTCACCTTATCAACAGCATTTTCCCGTGTCGTATCAACGCTGTTGAGTATCGGTGTAAGTGCATTGACGATCGGGGTCGCAAACTGATCCGTAACAGAAGCAAGGATCCCCTCTGCTTGGTTGTTAACATAATCGTCGAGTACCTCATTTACGTCGCTCATGGCATCATTTATACTATTATAAGTGTTGTTTGCCAGCTGATCGATCTTCTCGTCAATGGCATTTTCCACCTTTTCTGCCACATACTCCGTTAGCTGCGTTCCGACTGCATTGGCAAGTCCGGCTGGAGAGCAGACAAAGGTCTGCGCATTTTTATAGATCGGTACGTCTTTTCCTTCATGCAGGAGAACAATATCATAAGCACTTTCTGCCACGGCAAGCCCAAGCGTGATGCACGCCTGTACAATGGGGACACCTACGACTGTCCACCCTGCGATAGCTGTTGCCATTTCAAGGGCTACCATCTGGATATCCGACGATGTGAAAGCGTAGATCGCATTGAGTGCGAACCGGACAAGATAGATCCATGCATCCGTGTAATCCAGATTCTTATTCAGATCCGGATTACCCCAGATGATGTATTCGATCTCTTTGCCGTACCAGTTGGTTTTGGTGTTGATGTGTTTGTTCCCTTTAACAGTAGGAGAATAACCGTTGAGCAGCATCAATTCCTGAGGCTTTTTATTGATCAGCTCATCGGATGTAAATGTGCGGCAGGTGAACATTTCTGTGAAATATTCTTCCAGATAGGCGTAGTCTCTTGCCTTCACAGCGATATTTTTCAGAGAAGACAGCAGGTTTTGTGCCGATGTCAAAGCAGTTTTGGCATTACCGGAATCCTCTTTGTAGTCATCTTTCTTTTCGAACGTCATGTTCGATATGCCCGACATTTCCATACTGTCCGAACTGTTTCCCGCTTGGGCAACGCTATCGATCGTTTCATAAATTTTACCGATGTCTTTACTTACTGCTTTATCTTCTTTGGTATTGTCGCCATCGCTGCCGCTGTTACCGCTGCCGCCGCTGTTATCGCCGCCACCGCTGTTATCGCCGCCGCTGTCATCGCCTTTTGGTGTCTCACTTTCAGGCGTTTTCTGTTCTGTCGTGGTATCACTTTTCTTTGCTTCTTTCTGCGCATCATCACGTATCTGTTTGACCTTGTCCATAGCTTCATCCTGCTTTGTATTTTTTTCTTCCGTTTTGTAAGGTTCGCAGATGCTTTTCAGCGTGAGGAAAAACTTTTCGTCATTTTGGATGCCATAGATTATTTTCGCCTCGATCTCGTTTTCAATATCTTCTGACATCTGCAGTTTAGTATCCACCAGTGATGCCGCAATATTGTTTACATCGCTCACATTGGTCAATTTAGATATATTTGAAAATGGAGCAGTTTTTAGAAATGGACCGCTCTTTTTGACATTGATCGGTGAGAGACCGCAAAACTGAACACCTTTTTGAATTTCAGTATCTAAGATCTCTTTTTTCTTTTTGGAAAACAGGTCATAAATGCCTTTCATCACTTTCTGAAGCGCTTCAACATCTGACTTTTTGAGTCCTTCGGTGGTTGATTTCAGGTCACTCTGCATGGCAGTCTTGGTACTGCCGGATGGGAGACCGTTGACTTTATCCTGCCAGTCGTTTTTTGCATTTTCCGCATCCTTAAGCTTTTTTATGACTTCACCCAAATAGTAATTGGATGCGAAGGCTTTTGCCGCAACGTCCGCAACGCAGTTATAATAGGCGGTGATGTCCTCTGCAGCTCTTGCGGCATAAAAATCTGCACTGTTCTCGTAAATACTGTCATCACTTACCTTTTTAAGAAAATCACTGACACTTCTGGCGTAGCTACTGTTATTTAATTTACTAAACACAGTGTTGATCTCATAATTCCCCCGATCAAACTCATAATATTCGCTTATAAATTCGTTGTATGGATTGTTCGTGTCCTGAATATTCGTCCAGTTTTTCTTTGCCGCATTCAGTGCGTCTTCTACATCCTTGTCACTGGCATTTTCATTATACTTTCTAAACGTTGCTTCATAATCTGATTCATACTTGTGTGCATAGCTCGAAAAAATACTGCTATATAACGAGTTCAGACGTTCCAGTATTCTATAGGTCGCCCTGATCTTGATGAGATAACCTTCTGCCCCCTTTGCAAATTGATTTGCTTCATTCAGTTTCTGGAAATGTTCCTCCAATGCTTGCACATAGACCTCGCCATTTGCACGGTCGACTTGCGAGATGCTATTCAGATCTTTTACATAATTGTCAAGACGATCCTGATAGGGCACATTGGTATCATCATATTGTTTTTCGCTCTCTATGATGAGATCAATGGTCGGGTAGGGACGTTCCTGTGTTGTCGGATCTACCTGAGCTTCTTGGATGTCCACTTTCATTAGCCCCCGCATCAAACCTGATTTGATACTGTTTTCATAGGTAACCTTCAGTATGGATAACATTTCATGCAGATCCTGCCGTGTGAGCTCTTCTGCTGTCAGATTCTGTTCGATCTGATCGAGCGTACTGTTGATATCGTTCACATCTTTATCTTCCGTTATATCCAGATCATCCCATGAAAACGTCTCAAGCTCTGAGCTTTTCTCCATGAGCAGGCAGGCGGACATATACTGGTAATCTTTTTTCATGTTGTCAATGATCGTTTTGACTTTGCCTTTTCCTTTGCCATATGTATCGTTATAGTCTTTTGCTGCACTATTGTAATCGTTCAGAGCCTGCAGCGCTGCTTCGCAGGCATCCTGAATGGTGTCGAGCTTCTCTGTGTATTCGACTTTCTTCTCCAGAACTTCTGTCTGGCTGGCAGAATCTTTCAGAAAATCCAGCTTGCTGAACAAGTTGCTCGCCAGCGAGACCGGTCCTTTGTACTTCATGTACTCCACGATCTGCCGTTTCATGATCGCCTGATTTGCCAGCGAGGAATTCTGCACAGGAGAAAAGTCAAATTCTTCCGTTTTCATCTGAATGAAATTCGCAATGCCTTGGCTGTCTTCCTCATATTGGAAGATCGCATCGATAACATCATCTGTCAGCTGCTGGGTACTGTAGTCCCCTCTTTGACCGTTGTAGAATCTTCCCTCAAGGGTCTGTGCAAAGTAGGATTTGAGCTGCATTTTCAGATCTTCCTCGGAAGCTGCCGTAGCAAACAGCCCGTACATATCTTCAAGTGTCTGTTCATACTCCGACAGTGCCGCATTCATGGCAAGGTCGCCTGCATTGGCGATCGTCGTTCGGGAAGTGATGACCCTCGCCCCGTCAATGATGATCGTTGCATACGTTACCATTGGCAGCAGCATGATGATCAAGAAAATTGAGATGGCGCCCTTATGTGATCTGATCAGTTCCATTTCGTACCTCCTTATTTTAATTTGAGCGTTGTCATGGCTTCGTTGACTTTATCCTTGATAGCATCCACATTGATGCCGATCTTTTTGGCAAGCACCTGCAGGGCATCTGCGACAAAATCCACATTTCGTACAAACTCATCCGTGTCATTTACGGCTGCTGTGGCACTCGCCTGCACAGTCGGATTGACACCGAATGCTTTGAGCAGCGGGAAATCCATCAGCGGCTGCTTGACACTCACCGTCACATACTGCACGATGAAATAATTCTTCGCCTTCACTTCTATGGTCGCATTTCCTTTTCCCGCAAGGATCGACCCTTTTGCCAGCAATTGGCGTGCCACCTTTTCCAGCTGTTGGTTTGTCGCATCGTCAAGCAGATTGGACGTGAAATAGCGATAGGGCCGTGCATCCACCGTTGACGGTTTTGTGCTGGGACCGACACCTGACCCCGATGCCAGTTCCACAGATGCATCGGAAAAGGCACTTACATCTGCGCCTTTCTCGTCCTTATACATACACATATCTATGTAGCCCGGACAGGCGATCTCCCTCGATGCCAGCAGCGCCAGTTTTCGTGCGTACGTCCCCACTGTAATGGACTGCAAGATAAAAAGTCCAATATAGATCAGCAGAAACAGGCACAGAAACACGGCTGGATAGACAAAAGCAGCTTCTATCATTTCCGCCGCACCGCTTTCATCCCTCAGAAATTTACGCATTCTCTTCATGATCTTTCCCCGCTTTCTTTATAATTTTTACGGTTTTGCATGCGGCAGAAAATTCTGCCGTATACAAAGCCGTGCCATCCGGCATGGTAGGATGGCTGGCTTTGGAACTACTGTTTCAGTTATGTTGGCTATACACCAAGCATAGTTCCGATCGCAGTTTCAATTTTAGTAAAGATTGTATTGATGAAACCTTTGTCACCTTGCAAAAAGTCAAGGATGACACCAGCTACTACTACAGCGATCGCAACCAGAATAACGACTTCGACCGTTTCCATACCGCTTTCCTCATTTGCCAGCTCCATAAATTTGTTTCTGGCTTTGAGAAATGCACGGCAGACCTTGTTCAAAACCTTATCGAGCATATATTTCACCTCCTTTCACGCCGAAAAATTTGTGACCATAGTAATGATCATTGGGGCGACCACAACAAGCAGGATCCCGGCAAACATGATCATATTGGGGATCATGAGCTTTCCGGAAGCTGCCTCGCCCTTTTGTTTGGATATCTGCTTTTTCTGTTCCCATGCCTCGTCTGCCATTATTTTCATGGACTCGATCGAATCCGCCGCTCCACGATTGACAGCTTGAACAAAAATAGAAGAAAACTTTCGCATTTCACGTATGCCGCAGCGGGATGCAAAGGCATTCATGGCTGCTTCAATGGACATACCTTCCTGCATGTCCTTGGAAGTTATGCGCATCTCGGCATACAGCTTCTCCTTATGATCGGAGTTAGCGACCTCATCCCACGCACGGCGCACAAGCATCCCTGCATTGATGAGCAGTGTCAGTCTGGACACCATTTTTGGAAATTCACTGAGAATGGCATCCTTCTTGGCATCCACAGCCGAATTGATACTTAAATGGATACCATATGGTAAAACTGCTGCAAGAAGCACACCGCACAACAGTCCGGAAAAGCTCTGCAGAAGGCAGGTGAGCATTAGACCAATCGGCACAAATGTGAGGATCAGTGAGATCGTTGCCCCTGTCGATATATAGTAATATAACTCCGCTTCTTCCCGTCCGAAAACTTCGGAAAGATACTTCATTCTTTCGATTGCCTTTTCATTGGCGGTGATCTTCGTGTTTTTGATATGCTCATAGCTTTCAATGAAGCCAAGACCGATGAAATACAGGTTTTTCAGTGTAAAGGTCTTTTCGTCCACATCGTCCAGCATTCCGTCAAACTGATGCCGGTAACGCAGAAACAGCATTACCCACACCACAAAACAGATCGTTGAGATCACTGCACACAACAGCATGATAAAAAACATACGCTCACCTCTCAGACTTTGATATCTACGATCTTTGTACCCATCCAATAGGCAAAGACGAACAGTCCCAGTGCTGCCAGTTTGAGCAGCACAACGATCATACCGCCGCCGCCTCCGGTTTCAAAAGTTCGTGTCAGCAGTGACATGATAAGCGGCATGACCGCAAGAATGTTCAGCTGATTCTTCTGTGCTGTCACAATGGTCTGTATTTCCAGTTCCACTTCGATCTTATCACCGATCATGTCCCGTGTCTCACGAACGACCTTTGCAATATCACCGCCAAGGTTGGATGAAACGTCAAATACGCCTGCAAAACTGCGCACATCATCGATACCGCTCCGCTGTGCGAAATCGTTCATCATGTCCTTGATCTCGAGACCCTGATTGTCATGTGCCGAGCAGATCAGCTGTAATTCTTTGGTGATCCACGCATCTGGTCCATGTTCGACCGTCATATCCGAATACGCTGCATGAAATGCCCGGTTTGCCGTCATGCCGACCGTGTAGGAGTTACTCAGCGATTCGAGCATATCCCGGAACTGGACACGCAGATCCTGCTGCCGTTTCCGGAACAAGATGTTCGTATAGATCGCAGGTGCTTTGTAGGCAGCAACCAGCCCGACAAGTATGCTCACGATCGTATTGTTTAGATAGATGTAGCTTGCCACAAAGCCGATCAGCAGCCCGGCTGCCAGAGCAAGCAATTTCTGACTGCGGCTGAGAATGTAGACAGTATAGTCCGTACCGATACCGGTAATGCCATGATTTTCGACAACTTGCGGCTTTTTCTCCTTGACCTTCTTTTCCTTTTTCGGCTTTGCCGGTTTTGTATCTTGTTTATCTTTTTTCTTCACTTTTCATCCCTCCGATCTGTTACAGATCCTCCGGAATGCCCGCCTGACGGAGCTTTCCGGTGTTCTGCATGATATTTTTCGTACGCATCAGACCGCCCTTCACGTGTTCCAGTGTGGAATCCTTATCCTCCTCGAACACATACAGCGGATTGAGAATGATCTCTCCCTTTTCATAGCCAAGCACTTCTGTGATCTCTACCACTTTCCGGGAGTGGTCACGCATTCTTGACAGGTGGACGATGATGTCCAGCGCCGAACCGATCTGCCTTCGCACAGCATCCAGCGGCAGGCCGGAAGCCCCCTGCAGCACCATGGTTTCCAGACGGGTAAGCATATCTTTGGCAGAATTGGCGTGACCGGTAGACAGCGAGCCGTCATGTCCGGTATTCATCGCCTGCAGCATATCCAGCGCTTCCTCGCCACGCACCTCTCCGACAACGATCCGTTCCGGACGCATTCGCAGGGAGGATTTGATCAGGTCTTTGATCGTGATCGCACCCTTGCCCTCTGCATTTGCCTGCTTTGTCTCAAGGCTGACCAAGTTGTCCACGCCTGTGATCTGCAGCTCAGCGGAGTCCTCAATGGTAATAACACGTTCATCGTGAGGAATGTAGTTGGACAGAGCATTCAGGAAGGTAGTCTTACCGCTGCCCGTACCGCCGCTGATGAAGATGTTGTATTTCGCACCGACCAGCATTTTCAGCTTCATGGCGATCTCCTCAGTGATCGAACCGTAGGCGATCAGCCGTTCGATGCTCATGGGCTTTTTGGAGAATTTACGGATCGTCACGGTATCGCCGCACATGGCAATGGGGTGCAGCACGATATTGACACGGGAACCGTCTTTCAAACGGGCATCCACGATCGGGTTAGCCTCGTTGACCTCTCTGCCGCAGATGTCCACGATACGGTGAATGATCTTCCGGAGCTGCACACGCCCCCGCTCAAAACGTTCTTCTTCCGAGCAGTCGGTATCGTTGCAGATACGCTGATCAAGACGGATGACACGTCCTTTTTTCTCCACGAAGATATTGTCCGGTCCATTGACCATCAGCTCCGTGATCTCCTCATCCATCAGCAGCGTGTCCAGAAGCCCCAGTCCACGGTACATACCGAATACCTGCT
This sequence comes from uncultured Clostridia bacterium, assembly GCA_947629905.1. Taxonomy (GTDB): domain Bacteria; phylum Bacillota; class Clostridia; order Oscillospirales; family Ruminococcaceae; genus UBA3855. The sequence continues at coordinate 13,343 of CANRFM010000008.1, read as the reverse complement.
CTACGATCCTTGCCTTGTCCTCCGGCATGATGTAGACCATGGAACCATCCGAAGCTTTGTAATCTCCGTTTTCGTCCAGTATCCTGTCCAGTATCTTCCATATGTAGGAACGGTACGTCTCATCATCCGATTCCCGTATTGCCTGAACATTTTCCGCCTTGTTCTTGATCTTTTCAAACCCCTGTGCGTCGGCTTTTTCCTCTTCCATAAATTCGCCGTGATCGATCGCATGGCAGATCTCCTTGACGACCTCATCGATCACAATATTCATTTTCATCTTGTTTCATCACCGCCTTACTGTACAGATGTTTCCTCTTCATCAGGATCTTTTGGCTTCAAAGCGGCAAAGACCTGCTTGCCGGACAATACTTCACGGAGGATATTCTGCGAAGTGATGCGTGTCTTATCTCCTGTCCGATACCGGGCGATCTTTGCAAGGATCTCCATATCCCCTGCCACCGTAAGTTCTTCCTTCATGCCGTAATACTGGTTGAACAGCAGGTATTTTTCCGGCATCTCGCAGGCATCATCCCTTGCGAGGATCTCCAGATACCGTTGGATCCGCCGGAGTTTGTTATTGGCAACATCCGCCCCCGAGCTGACAAATACCAGCTTATCTGTTTCAGCGATCAGCTTATTCAGGATCGGACTGATGATAAGATCCGCATCAATGATGATGAAACGGTAATTCATCTTTTCCCGCAGCACTCTCAGGAGCGTATCAAGACAGGATACTGTCATAGACAGACAGTCCATAATATTCGCATAGCCCCGGATGTAGTCCACTTTATAATTCTTCTGCTTTGTATCTTTCTGGATGACTTCGTGAAGCAGATTGACCACGCTGGGATCTGTATATCTGGTCTTGAGCAGGGAAATCACGTCGGAGATCCCTTTTTTGCCGCTGCCGTCAAAGAACACAGCATCTGACGGACACTGTTCAAGATCGATGTACAGCACGTCCGCTTCCTCCGAAAGCGACATAGCACAGGCTGCTGCCATTGTTGAACTTCCCGCACCGCCGTGTACGGGCAGGAAAGTGATGATCTCCGTCTTTTTTTCCTGTTCCGTGCTGTCCTTGTTTTGTCTGACAATGCGGTTACGCTTCTTTTCATACAGTGCACAGATCTTTGTGAACATTTCCGTAACAGGAATATACTTCATGATCGTGTCACAGTCATTCACGATCTCATTTGTGCCGGAGATATAGGCAAATGCCGACCGACCAAGCAGGGGAGCAAGACTTTCCGGCTGAATATCGTCAAATTCCGCATCGAACAGAACAACATCATAAGCTGACTCCTGCATCAGCTTTTTGGCTGCTTCCGGATCATCACATACGGAAAATTGCAGCTGTGTGTAACGTTTGCTGCAATAATGCCGCAAGCGTCCGGAATATTCTGTATCCGTGTCCAGTATCAGTACCCTCATAGTTTCACCTTCACCTTTTCTTTTTTCAGCGTATTTTTTATACCGTTCCGGTAAGCAATATATGTTTCATCATGCCAAGATCGAAAATGTCTATCACACCGTCCGGGCACAGATCGGCATTTTCACTGCTGATCTCAACATCTGCCGCCAAGAGCCATTTCTGTAGCAGTACCAGATCGGCTGTGCTGAGCTGTCCGTCACGATCCACATCGCCTGCTGTCGGCTTATCTTCCGGTATTTCAGCTGCATTGTAGTCTGTTTTGCTGATGTCCGGGAGTGCATACAGATAGTCTGCACCAATGTTTTCAGGCGTGTTGATGGTGTGTGTCTGGTAGAGCGTGTCCGTTCCCACAGCAAAAAACGCATCGCTTGCCGCATCGCCGAGATCGTCCCCTGTACAGTCCACGAAATAGTAATTCCCGTCATCCATTTGCAGCAGATTCCATGCATGGTTGTCATGGACATAGCCTGTCACAAAAATGCTTTCTATTCCGTAATATTCACACAGCATCTGGTAAGTCTTGGCATAGGCATCACAAGTGCCTTCACCCACGATCGCACCCATGATACTATGTGCATAGCCAGTCTCAGAAGGGGTCACACCGTCTTCCTGATAGGCATAATCCATAGAGAGGATCAGCTTATCATGGATTGCCTTTGCATCAGTAAAAGTAGAACCGCTGCCTACACATCCGGCATATTCCATGATATAAGGCTCTATCATGGCATTGCATTCCTGCTTGACAGCTGCCGGAGCAAATTCTTCAAAGCAGCATACCATCAGAATTGTCTGTGTATCTGATAGGGAATAGCCGTAGACTGCATTGGATGCAAAATAAAATATTGGATTGTCATGCCGGAACATCTCATAGACTTCCGAAGCTTCATCAAAGTTCAGCCCAAAGTCCTCCAGCACCAATACTTCCATGATGTAGAATGTTCCTACCAACACATTGTCCATTTGCATGGAATCCGTTTCGCTCGTCCAGACCGACTCCATGCAGCTCATCAGCTCATTATACAATCGTTCACGATTTTCCGTATTTTCACGGTTTTCCATGTGCGTATAGCCGTATTCTGAACCAGTCTTTTCTGCCAGTTCTGATGTTGCTATTGTGCTGCTGTAACAGTTTTCCTCATGTATCAGAAGATTGTCCGCTGCTTCGATCTGCGGCATAAGAGCTTCTATTTCCTCTTTCGACAGTGCAGATGGTTCTTCTGCCTGAACTGCACCTACAGAGGTCATCAGTATGCCTGTCATTGCCAGTGCCGTTACTGCGGAAAAGATCTGTTTTATCATTGTCATACCTCCGATCTTTTTAATTTGCCGGATCTGCATCTGCGCTGCTTTCCGTGGATGCCGACTCCTGCGCCGGATCATAATACTCCATGGTGATACCTTTTTGTGCAAAATAGGACTTTGCCTGTTCCGGTGATACTATCTTTCTCCGATTAGTGAACTGCATCCCCTCCGGGATGCGGATGACAGAAATGCCATCCCATTTTGCCAGAAAAAAGATGTCTACTGACCTCACGATATAATCCCCGTTTTTCAAAGGGATCGTCAGGACTTCAGGTCCCGTATAGTCTTCCCAGAATCCGTTAATGCTGATCGTTTCATCCGCATACATGGGGCAAAGGAAACCACCCGTGTAGTTTCCGGTCTTTTCATTATATGTATCGAGCATGGCTTCAAGCGGAATCAATACGGTCGGCGCATCCGCCAAAGAGGGGAGCGGCGGTTCCGTTGGTGCTTCTGTTGGCGGCTCTGTCGGGGGTTCTGTAGGCGGCTCTGTTGGTGCTTCTGTGGGGGCTTCCGTAGGAGCTTCCGTTGTCAATTCCAGTGTGTTGGATATATCCTCTGTCCGGTCTGCCTGACCGACCAGCAATTCCCCGAACGCCAGAGAGGCTGCCAGCATCAATGCTGCTGCCGGCAGGAGTATGCCCTTTCCCATGCCAGTCTTTTCAGCCGTCTCTTTCTTTTCATCCGGCTGTACCTTTTCAGAGCGTTTTGCTTCGGAAATCATCATTCCGCCCCCGAAAGTCAGCAGTGCAGCAACACCGATGCCTGCTGCCATTAAAATACTTGTACCGTCCATGACTTATTCCTCCTGCGGTGCTGCTGTTTCTGCCGGTGCATCTTCAGCAGACGGATCGTATCTTTCAATGGTAATGCCATATTTTGCAAACCACTCTTCTCCAGTGACAGTAATCACTTCTCCCTTTTCGTAGTCATAGTAAGAACCGCTGAGCACATCCATTCCCTTCGGAACACGGAGGCAGATCACGCCTTTCCATACTGCCTGTGGTGCAGCAAAAGTAGGTTCCGACATCAGTCCGCTGTCTATCCCCCACACAGGATACCCATTGATTTTCTCCGGAACTGTGACTGTTTCATGACTGCCATAAAGGCTGTCATAGGATGCCACTCCCTCTATCTCATCCGTCACTAACCCAGTAATGACTACCTTATTATCGGAAAAACAATCGAGATAAAATCCGTCCATACTTACTTTGTTTATACAGTCCATAGCCATTGACCGATATTGATATTGTTTCTTTTCCTTATATGCCTGAAAACTCTCTGTCTCCAATTCCGTCGGCGGCTCTGTCGGCGGTTCGGTCGGTGGTTCAGTAGGCGGTTCTGTCGGAGCTTCGGTCAAAGCTTCTGTCGGAGCTTCCGTGGCTTCCAATGTCTGTTGGGCTTCTTCGGTTTTAGCAAATGCCTGCATCAGGATGAGACAGGCAAGCACTGCCCCGACAAGCGTCATGACTGCCGCTGCTGCAAGCTGTCCGTTTTTGTTGGGGGACTTCTTTTCCGTTTGCCCTGTTTCCGGACGGCGGACAGCTTTTCGCATCAGCAGCCCACCGCCAAATGCCAGACCTTCTACTGCCAGAACACCCAGCAGCATCCACATTATATGTGCCATTGTTCATTCCTCCTGTGCCGCTGCTTCTGTCGGTGCTTCAGTTTCTGCCGTTGGATCAGCCTCTGTAGCCGGATCATAGGTTTCCAGCGTAATGCCGTTTTCTGCAAGCTGTTCTTTTAATTTCTCAAAGGTTAATTCCGTTCGGTCGCTCATTTTCTCTTCACAGGCATAAAAATGTATATCGCTGTCCTCCGGGATGCGAATATGCTTCACGCCTGCCCAGTTAAATTCCTCCAGCTGTCCGCTTAACAGACCGCCGAAGATGATCTCTTTGACCGAAAGCGGATGCGTTGCCGTCACTTCACCTGTTGACTGTGAATATTCATTCCATTCCCCGGCTGTCAGCGGGATCGTGACAGTTTCATGCCCGCCAAAAATGGCATCATAATCGGGCAATTTTGCTTCATCCTCATAGTCCACGATCCCGAAAACTCTACCTGTGTTGTTTGAACCGCCTAAACAATGTTCTACCCATAAGCCATTTTCACTTGTCATGTTTGAACCAGCATCTCTAAAGGCAGGAACGACCGGCTTGGTGTGTGTCACCTCATACGGCTCGGCAGCCGGATCATAATACTCCAGCGTGATACCATTTTGTGCAAAATAGGACTTCGCCTGTTCCGGTGACAGTATAGTGTCCCACTCCGTGACCGGCATCCCTTCCGGGATACGGATGACAGAGATACCGGTCCAGTCTGCCCATGCGGTATCTACCGCTCTCACGATATAGTCCTCATTTTGCAAAGGGATCGTCAAAACGTCGTTGCCGCCGTGCAGTGCCACATAGTCTCCCCAAAATCCGCAGATGCAGATCGTTCCGTCCGCATACTCGGGACAAAAGAAACCGCCTGTGTAGTTACCGGCTTTTTCGGAATATGTATCGATCACCTTTTCAAACGGGAGCAATACGGTCGGCGCATCCGCCAAAGAAGGGGTCGGCGGCTCTGTCGGGGCTTCTGTGGGCGGTTCTGTCGGGGCTTCCGTAGGCGGCTCTGTCGGAGCTTCTGTGGGAGCTTCCGTAGATGCTTCCGTTGTCATTTCCAGCAGCATATCGGATGTATCTTCTGTCCGGTCTGCCTGACCGACCAGTAATTCCCCGAACGTCAGAGAGGCTGCCAGCATCGCTGTTGCTGCCGGCACGAGTACACCCTTTCCCATGCCGGTCTTTTCGACCGTCTTTGTTTTTTCAGCAGGCTGTTTCTGCTCATCCGGTTGTTTCTTTTCATCCGGCTGTACCTTGTCAGAACGTTTTGCTTCGGAGATCAGCATCCCGCCTCCGAATGTCAGCAGTGCAGAAACAAAGACACCTGCCGCCATTAAAATACTTGTACCGTCCATGGCTTATTCCTCCTGCGATGCTGCTGTTTCTGCCGGTGCATCCTCAGCAGACGGATCGTATCTTTCAACTGTAACACCTTGTTTTGCAAAACTTTCTTCTGCGCTGATCTCATACTCTTCATTAGTTTCATAGTTATAACCGTAGTCGCAAGGGAGCTCCATTTCTTCCGGAACACGAAGGCAAGTCACGCCGTCCCATGAGAGCTGTAGTGAATAGTAGTATTCATACCACAATGTTTCTTGATCCAGTCCCCGTACACGATACCCCTCGATCTCCTCCGGGATCGTAACGGTCTCATGACTGCCATAAAGGCTGTCGTAGGATGCCACGCCATCGATCTCATCCGTCACGATCCCGATAACAGCCACCGTCTGGTCGGTGTAATAGTCGAGATAGAAACCGCCCAGACTTACCTTATTCAGACAGACCGCATCCATATCAGGCTGAAATTCCTCTGTCACCGGCTCGGTCGGCGCTTCTGTCAATTCTTCTGTAGGCGCTTCTGTTGGTGCTTCTGTCGGGGCTTCGGCAGGCGCTTCTGTCGCAGCCTCTGTCTCGGCTTCTGCTGTTTGTTGGGTCATTTCTGTCTTGCCCCGAAACAGGATCCCGCCCAGAAGGGCTGTGCCTGCCAATATCATGACGACCGCTGCCGCAAGCAGTCCGTTTTTGTTGGGGGACTTCTTTTCCGTTTGTCCCGTTTCCGGACGGCGGAAAGCTTTTCTCATCAGCAGCCCGCCCCCAAGTGCCAGACCTTCTACCGCCAGAAGACCCAGCAGCATCCACATCATATGTGCCATTGTTCATTCCTCCTGTGCCGCTGCTTCTGTCGGTGCGGCAGTTGGATCATAATACTCCATGGTGATACCATTTCATGCAAAATAGGACTTTGCCCGTTCCGGTGACACTGTCTGTCGGAATAGTGCGCCGGAGATCCGGCAGCACTATCCGGCTCGTTTATATTTATCTGGTTTTCCGCTTCCGGGGCAGGAACAATGTAGAACCGATCAGGAGCGAGGAAACAAATGCGATCAGCCGCCAGAGTGCAAAAGCATCTCCCGTATCCGGGTTGATGGCTGTGGCATCTGTTTCTGACTGTGTGTCGGAGGTGTTTTCAGAAACCAGTGTTGGCTTGTCAAGACCTGTTCCGGTGTATACCATCTCCAGCAAAACAGAACCGCCCTTTACAGCCGTTACAGTATTTCCGTCGATACGCTGTTCCTTGCCGGATACCAGCTGGAATGTCCACTGTGCTGTTGTTTTTCCGCTTGCATCTTTCGCATAAAGCGTATGTTCCCCGAAGGCGATCGGCTGGAATCCCACTGTTCCGGTCGCATCCGTTACACCTGTCTGCGGGTCGGAGTGCAGTTCCAGTGTCAGCCCGGATACAGCATTCCCGGAAGCATCCTTTACACGAATGCTGACTTTCACTTCATCCTTTTGTGTTTCCTCCGCCGCAGACAGGCGGAAATTCTGTGCAGTACGTTTCAGTTCATTGGTATTGCCCAAAGTATTCAGACTTCCGGTATCCTTGGTACGGAATTCAGCAGCAATGGTATTCTCGCCCTCTTTGTCAGCCTTGTTCTCAAAAGTCTGCGCATAGATCGTGATCTTGGTGCTTCCGCTTTCTGCCAGATAGTCCACGCCGTTTACCAGACGCTGACCGTTCAGCCACAGATCCACGAACTGTTCCAGTACACCCTCAGAACGGAACAGCGTATCCGCATACCCGTCCAGTACGTAATCATATCCCCCTGCATCTGTACCGATCGCATTCAGAAGCGTATAATCTTCATCCGTTGCTGTATAAACATTATAATTCGTATTGTCTGCCACCGTCAGTGTCAGCGAAACGGTCGAGGGAGCAAAATCATAAGTCTCACTTGTGAAATTAGCAGTTACATCAAAAGTGAATGTCCCCGTCTCCTGCGGTACGCCATAGATCTCACCTGTCTCAGGATAGAATGTCACACCCTCCGGCAGTGCACCGCTCCATGTGAAAGCCGTTGCAGTCCAGTCATACATATTGCTTGTGGTGACCAGATAGGAATAGGGTACATATTTTACAGCATCGTCCAGTTCCGTTGTCAGGATCTGCGGATCCTGTGCCTGACCGGAAAGCAGGATCGTAGAAAGCAGTTCATCCCCGGAATAGATCTTCAATGTGCCGCTGATCTCGCCGCTTTCCGTTCCGTCCGGGATCAGGCGGATCTTGCCGGCATTGGAAAGCTCTCCGTATTCGCTTGCCAGCATCTCCTCCCCGAAATTGTCCGGGCACGGAGCAAGTGTATCGTTGCCCTCACCGCCGACTGTCCAATAAGGATCGAGTGCAACATTTGCTGCATCCAGTTCCAGTCTCAGATCCGTCAAAGGTGCATCGCCCACATTGGCAATGAAAATATCATGCTTGTATTCAAAATATTCATCCAGAAATACCGAACGTACTTCCGGTGAAGAAGGACCTGCCACGTAGAGTTTCGGTCCGCTTGCCTTTTTCACGAAAGAGACAGTATAGTTTTTCGTGTGCTTTCCGTTGCTGTCAAGGATGATCACGCTGAAAATGGCATGGATCTCCGTTTCCCCGTCTGCAAAGCTGATCGTATCGCCGGGGGCAAATTTTCTGCCGTTGACATAAATGGACTCCACAGAGATCTTTTCTTCATTTGCCAGCCAGAAAGTCGGTGCAAAGCTGTTGACGTTCCCGTTAAAGAAGACCGTCTGATACCCGTAGCCGTACATTGTGTCCACATTGATGCTCTTGCCGTTCTCTACAACATAGGTATCCAGCACATTGCCCTGTGCATCCGATGCGCCGGTAATGCGGAACCACGGATCTGCTTCACCGATGACCGGTACAGTGGAATACTCCCGTATATAGTCCGTATCCTTGGCAGGATCGTAGTCCTCGAAGACAACACAGAACCGGAAAGACGAATCATCATCAAAGAACACGGTAAACAGCATCCCGTCCCCGGAATAGTTTGCCCTGTAGCCATGTGCCGTGTCCGTCGTTTCTGCCGGGATGAGCTGCTCCTTGATGTCCTCTGCCTGTTCCGCTTCACTTAGCGTATTGTAATTACCGGCGACTGCCTTGACCACATGGGCATTGGCATTGTCCCAGATACGGCTGTGTGCGTTCAGCTGATAATTGTACTCTGCATCCGCTGCATAGCCTTCTTTCAGCCATACCTGATCGATCAGAAGGGCATCCACATCCTCGATCCTGTTGCCCACGAGCGTAAAGTCCGAAGGTGCAGCCACACGGATCTCCGACTGCAGTTTCACATCCTGCCAGCCGTCTGCCGTCTTGTCGGAAACCTCATCTGTAAAATAGGAATTACTGTCATCCACAATGAATTTCACAAAGTCCTGTGACAGCACCTCGCCTGTTTTTTCATTCACGTACAGGAAGAACAAAGCATTGTTAAGTGTTTCGTTCAGCACATCTGCATTGCTCCGGAGGAATGGATCGCAGAAACCCTTGTCTTTCTGCCGCATATCCTGATTCAGCATCTGACTGCTGATAGAGGTGTAGGCATATTCCGTTCCCTGCGCCTGTGCCTGCATATACTTGAAATATTCTGCATAAGTCAGTACATCTACACGAATAAAGGGATGATCCGCCAGCATGGAATCCACGCCCAGATAATATTCCGTCCCGTCCGTATGATCCGGAACGAGGAACTGCCGCACGGAAAAGGACAGAGTCCCCACATTGACTGCCGAATCCTGCACGCTGACGCTTTTCGGAACGACCTCATGCCTTGTGCCGTCCGCATCCTGTGTATACAGGGAGTATGTACGCATTTCATTGAGCGCATCGGACAGGTAGACCGTGACAATATAACGCACGTTATCAGGATCGAGCTGCTTGCCGCTTCCCACGATCATTTCCAGCACATACTGATCGTACTCCGCAAACAGCGAAAGATCCAGTGTGCCGCCTTCTTCGAGGACAAAATAATCATCGGAGATCACATTGTTCTGCTTATCCTTGTAATAGCTCCAGACGACCTTGGCATCATCTGCAATGTCGATCGGTTCGCCGTTGACATCGAGCAAACGATCCAGTACCAGTTCTACCGGGACAGCCGAAAGATCAATACCCTCCTGCTGATCCATGACCAGACAGGCACTGCGTTCCTCCAGCGGCAGCATAGAACCGACTTCTACAGCGTTATCCGTTTCCGTTGTCAGACCTTGTACGACCGCACCGCCTCCCGGAAATACCGAAAATGCCATCAGTGTCAGTGCCGTCACACAAGCTGTCATTCGCTTCAGTTTCATATCATTTGACTCCTTTCTTTGCCTCAGCCATGAGCTGCGGCAGCGTGTAGACCGGTGATGAACGGACATACCCTGCCGGATAGTCAAACACCAGCCGATCTTCTGTTACATCACACAAATAGGGGAGCTGCGCAATGACCGAAAAATGACTGTCAAGCAGCTGTCCGTATCTGTATCCGTCTGCTGTGATATACTGCACTGCCAGATGACCGCCTATTTCCGTTGCATAGGTCAGGTAGGCATCTTCTTGTAAAGTGCAGAGCTTTTTTCCTGTGTTTTTGTCATAGACTGTCGGTTCGCCATGCAGCGGGGAGAAGATACGATACCGATCCGTTTCCAGTGTCTCGTCAAGGGAACTGTCCGGTACTTCGCCCTGAACGGTTTCCAGTTCCTCACCACTGCGGGCATCATATCTTGTCCGCCTTCCGTCATAATAGGTGACTTCAAGAAAAGCGGCATTGTCTTCCCGGCAGAACTGCTGGTCATACACGGTATCCGCATCCGGGATCTCCTTTTGGACTGTCAGTGTACCGTCTTTCTGATAGATGCTGAATTCTCTGTGATCGAACAGCATCAGTGTCTCTCCATCCTGCGTCAGGCGTGCTTCAAGATGACTATCATTCACATCGTATTGATAGGTATCCACATCCGGATGTTCTGTGTAGTGCAGTATTCTGACATCAGCGGAATCCATGCTTCCCACGAGGGCATATCCGCCTGCAATGGCAAGTATATCCGGGCGGGTATCGGTAGAAGTATGTGACATTTCTCCGCCGTTTTCATGATAGAAAGCGAACATTTCTCTGGTAGAAAGGAGCGTGTGCTTCCCGTCACTGTCAAACTGCCAGATCTGACCTTCTGTATGCAGCAGCGGCACAAGTTCCCCCTGCGCAAAGGCAGCGAGCAAACTGCCTTTCTGCACGTAACAGCCCTGCTGTGCCGCCCGGACACCGCACGGCTCCGGGTAAGTTTCCCCTGTCAGTTCTCCGCTTTCGGTGTCGAGCCATGCAATAATGTTGCTGTCTTCCTGCCATACCGAATTTCCCATGGAGGCGGAAAATACCAGATATTTCCCTGCAAAACCGCCTTCAAAGTGCGTATACCACTCATTCGCTTCTATGGGAGCTGCCAGACGTTCTCCGTCCTGACAAGAAAACAGTACGACCGAACCATCCGAAAAACTTGCTGCAAGCATCGTCCCGTCCGCATTCAATGCCAGCATCGCATCATGCGGATCTGCAAATATATCATTCCCCGCCACGGGCTGCACATTGTCCCCGAACGAAATTTCTCCGCACAGCGTACCGTCCGAGGCATCGTACAGCTTTGCCTGCGTTGCATCCCGCCAGACGGCTGCGATCTTGCTTTTGTCAGCAGAAATCGCAATGGCAGTAGCCTTTTCCCCCTGCCAGACCGTCTCACCAGTCCGGACATCCACGCAAGTCAGTCCGTCCTCCCCGGCAAACACCAATCTGTCCGCATCAAGAAATTCTGCTTCCGCCAATGCCGAACCGGCTGCCGGCAGCGTGAAACAGATCTCCCCGGTCTGCATATCGACAACTGCCATATGGAAAGCGTACAGGCATACGGCGTGTTTCCCGTCCGGAGCGATCGCTGCCGCCAGTAACTCCGAAGGCAATTGAACACGCATCTCCCCCCGGTAGCTGCCCGCAAGATCGTACGTTCCCAGTGCCTCCGTCAGTACCTCCTGTGCAGCCGGGAGCGTGCCGGGAACGAACAGGGACGGCTGCTCCGGGATCGCACGCATTGCTGCGGACAAGGCATCCTGCCGCTTCCCCTGCGCAAGATCTTCCCTTGCGGCAAGGATCTGTGTTTCCCACTCCGCACGCTTTGTCAGGCGTGCGGATCCTGTATAGCCCATGAATGCGCCTGCTAACGCCAGACAAGCAAATGCGATATTTCCGGCTCTCCGCTGCCGTTTCAGCCGTATCCAGCGTTTGTCCGTGAAATGCAGTGCATTCAGCGCAGCGAGCATCTCCGCAGCCGTCTGAAACCGCAGATCCGGGTTTGGCTGCATCGCTTTCTGAATGATCTCTGCCAGAGGAGCACTGAACTGTTCGCTGGAAAGCGGCACGATCTTCTGGAAATCCTTGTCAGGCCGCTGCCCACTCAACAGATGATACAGGGTAGCACCTACCATATAAATATCCGACCGCACATCCGGTATGATCTTCCGGGACGGCGGCGGTGTGACCTGCATTCCCGGGCTTCCGGCTGGTGGCATGACCTGTGTTCCCGGGCTTCCGGCTGGTGGCATGATCTGTGTTCCCGGACTGCCGGAAACTGCCGCACCGGGGGCGTTTCCTGCCGTTTTAGCCGAAGATGTCCGTTTTTCACGGAAAAGTGACATCGTTCTTTTTTTGGTGCCGGAAACAGTTCCTTCCGGGATCAGTCCGGAATAATCCAATCCGTAATGTTCCGGAGAAGCATATCCCTCACTTAATCCGATATGGTGTTCCTCTCCGAGTGCCAGTGCAATGTTGAAATCGATCAGGCAGATAGAATTGTCCGGTGTCCGCATGAGGTTGGCAGGTTTGATGTCACTGTGAACAAACCCTTTTGGCGGATCACCGTGCCGGGGCGTATGCAGGTAGTCCAGTGCTTCCAGCAGCTGTTTTGCCCATGCGATCACCTGAGGCTGTGAAAAATGCTCCCCTCTCTCCAGAGGCTGATCCAGACTTTCTCCGGCAATGTACTCCATTGCGGTGTACACTTTGTCATTTTCAACAAAAAAATCATAGACCTGCGGTATATAAACACAGTGCAGTTCTTTAAGAACATCGACCTCCCGCCGAAGCAGATCCGGGCTTGTGGTAATATTGCGCTTGTCGGCTTTCAGAACCACACGTTTATGCAGGTTCAGGTGTTCTGCCAGATAAACGACCCCGCCGCCGCCCGAACCAAGTTCCCGGACGATTTCGTATGTTCCATGGATCACGGTACCCATAGATCACACCTTCTTTTCTGTATCCGGGAATTCACCGTATTCTTTGGTAAGCTGAGATCGGACAGCAGCCTCCCGCAGACGGCACAGCAGCATGAAAATGATCCACCCGATACCTGCACCGACCACGAGTACGATCCCGCCTGTCCGGAGCAGTTCCTCTGTCAGCCAAGACATACCATTCTTCCTTCCTATTTATATGTAATCAGCAATACAGATACACATTAAAAATAGAAAAACCGCAGCATTACCGGTGCAAAAAGCACCGATAACGTGCGGTTTTGTTAAAATATTTAACTTGAAAAAGGGCGCAGTTATCCTGTCTGTCTGTCTGTCTGTCTGTCTGTCTGTCTGTCTGTCTGTCTGTCTGTCTGTCTGTCTGTCTGTCTGTCTG
>CANRFM010000007.1 GCA_947629905.1 uncultured Clostridia bacterium | reverse complement strand
AATGCAAAACAAAAACGCAATGACCGAAAAATTCACGGCAGTTATTATGAACATCTTTTCGGTGTGAAACCGTGCAACAATGTCCGTACTGCTGCCGACAAAAGAAAAAGTTTTTATGAAGATGTTGTGCAGATTGGAAAAATGGAAGATTCAGGCTATGGCACGGAAGATTTTCAGCTTGTTGCAGAATGTCTGAAAGAGTATATGAACGGATTCCAGAAACGCAACCCGAACTTCTATGTTTTCAATGCGGTTCTGCATATGGACGAGGCTACTCCGCATTTACACATTGATTACATTCCCATTGGGCATTACAAGCGTGGACAGGACACGCAAAACGGCATTGCTCAAGCCTTGAAAGAAATGGGTTTCGGTGAGGGAAAACAGGCAATTGCCCGTTGGCGTTCTGCCGAAGTGGAAGTGCTGAATCAGATTTGCTGTGAACACGGTATTGAACCGCTTACACCTGAAAAATCCAGAGGAACATTGGAAGTCGCTGAATACAAGGAACAACGGCGAAAAGCTGATGAATTAGCAGAACAAAATATACAGGCTGATGCAGAATTATCTGAGAAGAAAGCAGCAATCAAGGCTGCTGAACAGAAAACTGCCAAACTTACCGAGATTGACAGTATCGAAACAGGAAAGACTGTTTTCAGTGGAAAAGTCACGGTTTCGCAAGATGACTGGGAAAACGTGACAACTCTTGCAAAAAGAGAGGTCACTTCATTGAAACAGACCAAAAAACTCCGCAAAGAACGTGATGAAGCTGTTCAGGAATGTGATACACTCAGAAAACAACTTGATGCGGTTTCGGCTGAACTTGCGGAATACAAGAAGAAAAAGGACGAAAAACGGCACTTCACCCGTAACAAGATAAATTCTGACAGTCAGCGAATCAAGCGTGAAGAACAACTCTCCCGTGAATTGCAAAAGGCAAGAACATTTATATCCGCCTGTGGACTTTCAGACGATTTTGCCCGGTATAAATTCACCAAAACAAGAAGTTCAGAATTAGAATAAAAGACAAAAAGATGCGGCATACTCCTGAAACACTTGACATATATGGAAATATGTGCTAAGATTATAGTTACAGGAGTATGCCATAAAATCTATATCGTAAAGAAAGGGAACGATTTATGGCTACAATAAGAAAAAGAGGAAACTCCTATCAGATCAGAGTTTCCTGTGGCTACGATATATCGGGAAATCAGGTCATTAAGAATAAGACATGGACTCCCGAAAAAGGAATGACACCTAAGCAAATCGAGAAGGAGCTGAACCGTCAGGCTGTATTGTTTGAGGAAGCCTGCAAAAATGGTTTTCAGAGCAAAGCAATCAAGTTTCAGGAATTTGCTGAGGAATGGTTCAGGCAGTATGCGGAAACAAAGCTCAAGATCCAGACTGTACGCTGTTATCATAACTGCGAAAAGAAAGTCTACAAGGCTCTCGGTCATCTCCGTATGGACAAGATAACCACACGCACGATACAGACTTTCATTGTTGACCTTGCGGGTGAGAAGCGTTATGACAGCAAGGGAAAAGAACTTCCACCGTATGCTCCGAAAACGGTCAGAAACTACATATCTTTCATTTCCTCAATATTTGACTATGCTGTAAAAATGCAAGTCCTGTCCGGCAATCCCTGCAAGAATGTTGTTTTGCCGTCCAAAAAAGCAAAAGAGCGTGAGGTTTATTCACTGGACGAGGTTCAGCAGATGCTTGAATTGTTTGAGAAAGAGAGCGAAGCCAACTACAAATACACGATTTTCTTTACTTTGGCAGCCTTTACAGGACTTCGCCGTGGTGAATTGCTCGGTCTGGAATGGAAAGACATTGATTGGGAGAATCATCTTCTCAGCGTTGTCAGAACGTCTGAATACACCAAAGAAAAAGGCATATATACAGACACTCCGAAAACGGAGAGCAGTATCCGTTTCATCAAACTGCCGCCGGAAGTGATGCGGAAGCTGAGAGCGTTTCAGGACTGGCAGAACGACTACAAAGCAAAGCTCGGTACGAAATGGATAGAGTGTGACAGACTGTTCACGAAAACGGACGGTTCACCTATGGGAATGCGTCAACCATATAAATACTTCGAGCGTTTCTGCGAGAGGACAGGTATGCGTTTTGTGAACATTCACAGTTTCCGGCATTTCAATGCTTCTATTCTTATCAACAACGGTGTTGACGTAAAGACAGTGCAAGGCTGTTTAGGGCATAGCAGTGCAACAACGACTTTGAACATTTACGCCCATTCTTTTCAGGAAGCACAGGCAAGGGCAATGGACAGCGTTGCAAACTGTATCTTGGGCAAGCAAGACAACATTCCAAAATAAAGGACAAACAAAGGACAAAGCTGATTTTGTCAGAAAATAAAAAAGGAGAAAATACCAAAATATCGGCATTTTCTCCTTATCAAATATGGCAGGGGCAGAAGGACTTGAACCCTCGACACACGGTTTTGGAGACCGTCGCTCTACCAACTGAGCTATACCCCTATTGACGACTTTATTATTATAACATACTCCTTGGCATTTGTCAAGGGTTTTTTCAATTTTTTTGAAAAAATTTTTTCAGAACTGTATTTTTGGTTGACGAAACCCGTCCCGATGTGCTATACTATATAAGAGGTGAAAAAAATGGAGCATCTGAAACAACTGAGCATTTTCATCGCCCTGATCCTCCGCCACAAGCCCGAAACCATCGGCATTCAGCTCGACGAACACGGCTGGGCAGATACGCAGGCACTGATCGAGGGCATCAACCACACCGGGAAACATACCATAAATATGGCAATCTTAGAAGAAATTGTCCGCACCGACAGCAAGCAGCGCTACAGTTTTAATGCCGACAAGAGCCGCATCCGGGCAAATCAGGGGCATTCCGTTCCGGTCGATGTAGAATTGCAGGCAAGCACACCGCCGGAAATTCTTTTCCACGGCACTGCTGAAAAGAGCGTACCCTCTATCCGGCAGGAAGGACTGCTCCCCCTCAGCCGCCTCTATGTCCATCTTTCTCAGGATATCGAAACCGCCCGAAAAGTCGGCACACGCCACGGAAAGCCCCATATTTTCCGTGTCGCAGCCGGAGAAATGCACCGGCAAGGGTACGCCTTTTTCCTCTCCGTCAACGGTGTCTGGCTCACCAAAGCCGTTCCGCCGGCATTTCTGGAGGATGTCTGATGGGTACGCTGTACGGGGTCAGCATGGGACCCGGCGACCCGAAACTGCTCACCCTGCAAGCTGTCGAGCAGATCCAACGCTGCCCAGTCCTTACCGCCCCCGAAAACGGGACAGCCTTCGCCATTGCACGTAAAGCAGGCTTACTTGACCACAAGCAACTTCTCCCCCTGCATTTTCCCATGCACACCGGTGATCTGTCCGCAGCACATCAGGCAGCAGCGGACAAGCTTTGTGAAGTCCTACAGCAAGCGGACGCAGCCTTTCTCTGTTTAGGCGATATTTCCCTGTATGCCTCTTTTCCGCCCGTAGCCGCCCTTGTCCGGCAGCAGGGCTTTCCCGTGGAATGCGCCGCCGGTGTGCCCAGTTTCTGTGCAGCCGCCGCCAAAGCTGGTCTCCCCCTCGTCAGCGGCACGCAGAGCCTGCACATCCTCACCTACAGCGAAACCCTCCCGGAACAGCTTTCCCTGCCCGGCAGTAAAGTCATCCTCAAATGCGGCAGGCATCTTGCGGAAATAAAGTCGCTGCTCTCCGATGCAGGACTTGCCGGAAAAGCCTACGCAGTCGAAAACTGCGGCATGGACGGCGAACGTCTTTTCCCGCTTTCTGAGGAATGCCCGGCAGACTGCGGCTATTTCACAATTGTCTGTATCCCGGAGTGCTGATATGCAGGAATTTATTTACCACGGCACACAGAAGCTCCGCTGCGGCGATTCGACAGGCACCTGCGCCGCCGCAGCCGCAAAGGCAGCAGCGATCCTGCTCACGACCGGACAGGCAGTCACAGAAGTTTCCGTCACACTGCCCGGCGGAGCATTGCGGACACTCCCCGTCCGGACAGAAAGATCCGGCTCTGCCTGTATCGGCACCGTCATCAAGGACGGCGGCGACGACCCCGATGTGACAAACGGCATTGCCATCTGCGCACGGGTCAGCCCCATGCCATCCGGTATCGAGATCACCGGCGGCGAGGGTGTCGGTGTCGTCACGCGTCCCGGACTGGACCAGCCCATCGGGGCAGCCGCCATCAATTCCGTCCCCCGCCGGATGATTACGAATGCGCTCCGAGAAGTGCTGCACGGCAAAACAGGCGGTTTCCGGGCAGAAATTTTCGTGCCGGGCGGTGCGGAACTTGCCCGAAAGACCTACAATCCCCGACTTGGCATCGAAGGCGGCATTTCCATCCTCGGTACGACAGGAAAGGTGCTCCCGATGAGCAGCGCCGCCCTGCTCTCCAC
Source organism: uncultured Clostridia bacterium (assembly GCA_947629905.1). Classification (GTDB taxonomy): domain Bacteria; phylum Bacillota; class Clostridia; order Oscillospirales; family Ruminococcaceae; genus UBA3855. Next base: position 83,501 of record CANRFM010000007.1, on the reverse strand, counting down.
CATCCGTGCAGAAGCATCCGTCCAGCGTGCAGAGGGGCAGGAAATTCTCCTCCTCACACCTGGCAATTACGGAGCGCAGTTCATCCGTCAGAACCTGCCCATCCCGGAAAGCCGTGCCGTCAAGTGCAGCAATTTTATCGGTGAAGCACTGGACATCGGCATTTCCCTTGGATTCAAAGGCATCCTGCTGATCGGACATATTGGCAAACTGGTCAAAGTGGGTGCAGGCATTTTCCGCACGCATTCCGCCGATGCGGATGGCAGAATGGAAACGCTTGCCGCCTGCGGACTGCGGGCAGGTGCAGACCCGGCAGTCCTGCGCCGTATGCTCGACTGCCCCACAACCGATGCCGCCCTTGCCGTATTGGCAGAAGCCGGCTGCCTTGCCCCCGCCATGGAGGTACTCACGGAGCGCATCGCCTTTCACCTGAATGCCCGTGTGAAAGGTGCCGCAGAAACGGGCGCAATCATCTTTTCCTTTCAGCAGGAACTGCTTTACCAGACACCCACAGCAGCCAAACTGCTGTCACAGCTATCGGAGGCATAGTATGGTACATTTTGTAGGTGCAGGCTGCGGTGCAGTCGATCTGATCACAGTCAGAGGTCAGAAATTTCTGAAAGAGGCGGATGTCGTCATCTATGCCGGCTCTCTCATCAACCCGGAATTGCTCCGCCTTACCCCACCCGGCTGCGAGCTGCACAACAGCGCACACATGACACTGGAACAGATCATTTCCGTCATCGAAGCCGCCGAAGCTGCCGGAAAAACCACCGTCCGCCTGCAAACCGGAGATCTGAGTCTTTACAGTGCCCTGCGTGAGCAAACCGATGCACTGGACAGGCTTGGCATTGCCTATGATGTGTGTCCGGGTGTCAGCGCATTCTGCGGCGCTGCTGCTGCCCTGAAGACCGAATACACGCCGCCGGAGATCTCCCAGACGGTCATTCTCACCCGCATGGAAGGGCGCACGCCCGTCCCCGCACCCGAACGCATCGAGGCGCTTGCCGTCCACGGAGCGACCATGGTCATTTTCCTGAGTACAGGAATGCTGAAAAGCCTTTCAGAACGCTTACAGGCAGGCGGCTACCCCCCCGATACCCCGGCAGCCATCGTCTACAAGGCAAGCTGGGCGGAGGAACAGGTACACCGCTGCACCGTTTCCACCCTTGCCGAAACTGCGGCAGCACATGGCATTACCAAAACCGCCCTCATCACGGTCGGGAAATTTTTAGGGGATACCGCCGCCGTTTCCAAACTCTATGATGCCCATTTCACCACTGGCTACCGGGAGGGGATCGAATGAATATCGCCGTTTTTTCCGTCACAGGACGGGGCAGAAAAATTTCACAGGCACTTGTCTCCCACCTGCCGGAACACAGCTGCAAACGCTTTTGTTTCCACAAACACACAGACGAACAGGCAGAAGTCTTTGAGGAGATCGGCACACTGACAGCCTCCCTGTTCCAGCAGTATGATGCCCTGATCTTCATCTGTGCCTGCGGGATCGCCGTGCGTGCGATCGCACCATTCCTGCAATCGAAACTCACCGACCCGGCAGTACTTGTCATGAATGACAGCGGTGCATTTGTCATTCCCATTCTTTCCGGACATATCGGCGGTGCCAATGCACTGGCGCAAAGCATTGCAGAACGCATGAATGCCGTTCCGGTCATTACCACTGCCACCGATGCGGCAGGTGCCTTCTCCCCAGACACTTTCGCCGCCGCCAATGATCTGCTGCTGCTTGATACCCGTGCCGCCAAGGCAGTTGCCTCGGCTGCCTTGGATGGAGAAACGATCGGACTGTATACGGACTTCCCGTGTGAAAATATCCCCGCCGGGTTGAGCACAACCGAGAACTGCCGGACAGGTATCTGCATCACCACCGACACCGCCAAAAAGCCCTTTCCCGTCACGCTGACACTCGTTCCTGCCAATATCGTACTGGGGCTGGGCTGTAAACGTGGCATCTCCGCCGCCGTGATCGCCCGTCAGGTCGCAAGAGGGCTTGCCCACGCAGGCATTGCCCCCGAACGGGTCTGCGCCGCCGCAACGATCGACCGGAAAGCCAACGATCCCGGTCTGGTAGAATTTTGCCAGCGGGCAAAGCTGCCGCTTTGTGCCTGCACGGTCGGTTCGCTGACAGCACAAAAAGGACAGTTCACCGGGTCGGATTTCGTGCTTTCCACCGTCGGGGTAGACAATGTCTGCGAACGCAGTGCCGTGCTTTGCAGCGGCGGCGGGCATATCGTTCTCTCCAAATTTGCAGGAGACGGCGTGACCGTTGCCGCCGCCGAAAAGCCTGTTAAGATCGATTTTGCAAGGAGACAAAAGCCATGAAGCTCTACATAGTCGGCATCGGCAGCGGCAGACAAGACAGCCTGACCGGCGCAGCCGCCAAGGCACTTGCCGCAAGCGATGTGATCATCGGGTATCAGCACTACATCACGCAAGTACAGGCATTTTTACCCGAAAAAAAATATATTCCCTCCCCCATGGGCAAAGAACAGGAACGTGTACTACTTGCCCTCACCGAAGCCCAAAACAAGACTGTTTCCCTCGTATGCAGCGGCGACCCGGAACTGTACGGGATGGCAGGACTTGCACTGACACTCGGCGAAACATTCCCAGACGTACAGCCGGAAGTCGTCCCGGGCGTGACAGCGGCATTCAGCGGCGGTGCAGTGCTTGGCTCACCCCTCACGCATGATATGGCAGTCATCAGCCTTTCCGACCTGCTCACCCCGTGGGAAACCATTGAAAAACGCCTGCGCTGTGCGGCAGAGGGCGATTTCGTAGTCGTCCTCTACAACCCGGCATCCAAAGGCAGAACACAGCATCTGCGCAAAGCCTGTCAGATCCTGCTCACCTGCCGCCCGCCGGAAACCGTCTGCGGCTATGTCCGTCACATCGGACAGGCAGAGGAAACACACGGCACGCTTACCCTGTCCGAACTGGCAGAATTTCAGGCAGATATGCACACAACGATTTTTATCGGCAATTCTGAAACGGTTCTCATCGGCGGACACATGATCACCCCGAGGGGTTACCGTGTCTGAAGTGCTGATTTTCGGGGGAACGACAGAGGGGCGGCTGTTGGCGGAATTCTGTTTCTCCCACGGCATTCCTGCGGTAACAAGCGTTGCCACGGAGACCGGGCGCAGCCTCCTCGACAACTGCCGGGTACTGGTCGGTCGGCTGAACGCAGCGGAAATGACAGCGCTCCTCACCGGAAATTCATGGCACATGGTCATAGATGCAACCCACCCCTACGCAGCAGAAGCGACCCGGAACATCCGCCTTGCCTGTGCAGCAGCACACATTCCCTGTTACCGGCTGGTGCGGGCACAGGAACCCGTTTCCGGAACGTGTGTTTCCGGCATGGAAGAGCTGCTCCCCCTGCTGCAAAACATCCCCGGCAACATCCTGAGTACGCTCGGGAGCAGTACCGTCCCGGCACTGACAGACTTCCGGGAACGGCTCTGGGTGCGGGTATTGCCATCCGCAAAGCCAGATGTCCTGCCGTTTCTCCCCGAAACGCACATTCTCACGGGACAGGGTCGCTTTTCCGTGGCGGATAACATCGCCCACATCCGGCGGTCCGATGCCGCAGTCCTCCTCACCAAGGAAAGCGGCACAACAGGCGGCTATGCAGAAAAGGTACAGGCAGCCGAAATTTGCGACATACAGCTCATCACACTGGTGCGAAAGCCGGAAACCGGCTTTACACTGGAGGAGATCGAGAAGATCATAACGGAGGGCAGTCCATGAAAGTATACCTGATCGGCACAGGCGTGCCGGGAACACTGACCGCACAGGCAGCAGAAGCCATTGCCGAAGCGGATATCCTCATCGGCGCACAGCGAATGCTTGCCCCCTATGCGAACAGCGACAAATTTCTCCTCGAATGCTGGAAAGCAGAGAAAATCGCCAATTATCTGCAAACTTCCCCTGCAAGCTGTGCAGCAGTGCTGCTTTCCGGAGACTGCGGCTTCTACAGCGGCGCAGCAAAACTCCGGAAAGCCCTCACGGGACACGAGGTACACAGCATTCCCGGCATTGCCTCACCCGTCTATCTCTGCGCCAAACTGGGGATCTCGTGGGAGGATATGCACTTCGTCAGTCTGCACGGCATAGACGACAGCATTGCCATCCATGTCCGGAAACACCGGAAATGCTGCTTCCTGCTCGGCGGCAGGCTTTCCGCTGCGGAGGTGTGCAGAATTTTGTGTACCTATGGGCTTGGTTCTGTCAAAGTTTCGGTCGGCGAACGGCTCGGCTACCCGGAAGAACACATCCTGACCGGAACGGCTGAAACCTGTACCGCCCTCCCCCGGGAAACGCTTTCCGTCCTCATCACGGAAAACCCGGATGCCTGCCTTTTTCATCCGGTCGGCATCCCGGATGATGCCTTCATCCGCAATACCGTCCCCATGACAAAAGCCGAAATACGCTGTGCCATTCTGTCCGCACTGCGCCTTGCCGAGACTGACATCTGCTGCGACATCGGCTGCGGAACAGGTTCCGTCTCCGTGGAAGCGGCATTCCAGTGCCGGCAGGTCTTTGCTTTCGACCCCGACCCGGAAGCAGTCTCACTCACCCGGCAGAATGCCAGAAAATTCGGCTGTGACAACATCACCATTATCCCCGGCAGTTTCCCGGAATGCTTGCTGCCGGAAATGCCTGCACCGGATAAGCTCTTCATCGGCGGCAGCGGCGGAAAATTAGCGGAGATCCTGCAAGCCGTCAGCCGGAACATCCCCATCGTGATGACAGCCGTTTCTCTGGAAACCCTCGGAACAGCCATGCAGTACCTCGAAACCTCCGGCAGAACGTGTACGGTCACACAGCTTGCCGTCACCCGCACCAGAAAAGCGGGCGGGCATACTCTGTTTCAGGCGAATAATCCCGTTTTCCTCATCCGGGGGATGCCGGTATGAAGCGGTTTCTGCTTGCCGGAACAGGCAGCGGCTGCGGCAAAACCACTGTCACCTGCGCCGTCCTTGCCGCACTCGTGAACCGGGGGCTGCATCCCGCCGCTTGCAAATGCGGTCCGGACTATATCGACCCCATGTTCCACCGGGCAGTGTTCGGTGTGCCGACCTGCAATGCAGATGGTTTCTTCTGCGACAGAAACACCCTCTGCACACTGCTTTCCGAGACCGGAAAAGGCTGCGATGTGATGGTCATGGAAGGTGTCATGGGATTCTATGACGGCGGTGAGGGTTCTGCCTGTACTCTTTCGGAACAAACAGAAACGCCCGTAGTGCTTATCATCGACTGCAAAGGCATGGGAACAGAGTCCATCGGTGCCGTCCTGAGCGGCTTTCTGCATTACCGGACACCGAACCGCATTGCCGGCTGCATTTTCAACCGTCTCCCGGAACGCCTTGCCCCGCAGATACAGGCAATTTGTAAAGCACTCGGAACGGCGTATTTCGGCTTTCTCCCCAAAACAGATACGACCCTGCCAAGCCGTCACCTCGGACTTGTGACCGCCCCGGAGCTACAGGATCTGCAAACACAGATCGCTGTCCTCGCCGGACTTGCGGAACAGCATCTCCGGCTTGATGCACTCCTGAAACTGACCGACACGCCCCTGCCCCCGCATCAACCGCCGGAACTCCCCTGTTTTTCGTCGCATCCGGTCATTGCCGTGGCAAGGGACAAGGCGTTCTGCTTTCAGTATGCGGAAGATCTGCGTCTGCTCGAACAGCTTGGCTGCGTGCTGCGGTTTTTTTCTCCTCTCAGCGACAGGAAGCTTCCGGCAGCGGACGGTCTGCTTCTGCCGGGCGGCTATCCGGAATTATATGCCCGGCAGCTTTCGGAAAACAAGCAGATACGCCAAGCCATAGCGGAAAAGCTGCATGACGGAATGCCCGTCATCGCCGAATGCGGCGGCTTTCTGTATTTGCAGGAAACGCTCTCCGATGAGACCGGAACACCATACCCGATGGTCGGCTTCCTCCCCGGAAGCGGCTTCCAGACGGAACGGCTCCAGCGCTTCGGCTACCTGACACTAACCGCCCAACGGGACAATCTGCTCTGCCGCAAGGGCGAAACGCTGCGGGCGCATGAATTTCATTACTGGGACAGCACAAATTGCGGAAACGGCTTCACGGCAGAAAAAAAGGACGGCAGGACGTGGCACTGCATCCACTGCACGGAACGTGTGTATGCAGGATTTCCGCACCTGTATCTCTGCGCCCACCCACAGGCGGCAGTGCGGTTTGTACAGACTTGTGCAGCATACGGAGGAACACATGGAACGTATCCGGAACATTCAGCCAATTGACAAAACCGCCCTGTTACAGGCAAAACAGCGCTGGGATGCCATTGCCAAACCCCTCGGCAGCCTTGGGCGCTTTGAGGACATGATACAGCAGCTTGCCGGCATACAGGGAACGGCAAATGTGACGATCTCACGGCGTACCGTAGTCGTACTCTGCGCCGACCACGGTGTTGTCCGGGAGGGTGTCAGTCAGTGCGGCAGTGAAGTCACAGCGATCTGTGCGCAAGCCATTGCCGCCGGCACATCCAACATCAATGCCCTTGCCAATGCGTTCGGCGCACAGGTGCTGACAGTGGATATGGGTATCCGTGAAGCAATTTCCTGCCCCGGACTCCTGAACCGGAAAATCGCCTGTGGCACGCAGGACTTCACCACAGGCAAGGCAATGACAGAGGAACAGGCAGTCCGCTGCATCCGGACAGGCATGGATCTTGTGCGTGACCTGAAAGCACAGGGCTGTCAGCTCGTCCTGACCGGAGAAATGGGCATCGGCAACACCACCAGCGCAAGCGCCCTTGCGGCAGTGCTGCTGAACAAAGACCCGGCTTTGGTGACAGGCAGGGGCGCAGGACTTCCGGCAGAACAGCTTGCCCGAAAAATCGCCGTCATCCGTCAGGCGATCGCCGCAAACCGGGAGCAGCTGCACACACCGCTTTCCCTGCTGTCGGCACTGGGCGGATTTGAAATTGCAGGAATGACGGGTATATTTCTCGGCGGGGCATATTACCGGATCCCGGTCGTCGTGGATGGTGTGATCTCGTCAGCAGCGGCAGCGATCGCCTACCGGATGCAGCCCCTCTGCCGGGACTATCTGCTATCAAGCCATGCATCCGGCGAACCTGCCGGAACAGGCTTGTTAAAGCTGATCGGCTTGCAGCCCGTCCTGTATGCAGGAATGCGGTTAGGCGAGGGCACAGGTGCAGTCATGCTGCTTCCCCTGCTGGACGGGGCATTGGCACTGTACCGGAATGCACACAGATTCGATGATCTGCCCATGGAAAGGTATGTGGAATACAAGTGACAACATTCATTACAGGCGGCTCTAAATGCGGAAAATCCCGCCTTGCCGAAACCATTCTGTCCGGTTTTCACGGCACGAAGCTTTACATTGCGACCATGCAGCCCGATGGTGCTGAAGCAGAAACGATCATTGCCCGCCACCGGCAGCAGCGTGCCGGAAAGGGCTTTCAGACCGTGGAACGGTATACCGATTTAGCAGGACTTGCCGTGCCGGAGGGGTGCGGCATTCTGCTCGAATGTCTGGGAAATCTCTGCGCCAACGAACTGTTCGGCGGCAGCGGCTGCCCGGAACAGACCATTCCGGCAGGTCTGAAACATCTGCATTCCCTTGCGGAAGTCTTGGTGATCGTCAGCCCGGAGATCAGCAGCGGCGGTACAGACTACCCGCCGGAAACCTGTCAATATCTCCGCAGCATGGGGATTATCCATCAATTCACCGCTGCCATGGCAGATACAGTGATCGAATGTGTCTACGGCATTCCTGTCGTACATAAGGGGGTGTTCCCTTGCTGAGATCGCTGTTGAGTGCGTTCCTGATGTACTCCCGCATTCCTGTACCGCAAGTGGAATGGAAACCCGAAAACCGCCGCTATGCGCTCGGATGTTTTCCCCTGATCGGCGTAGTAATTGGCGGACTGCTTGTACTGTGGCGGCTGTTCTGCACGAAAACAGGCTGCGGGCAGCTCCTGTTCGCAGGCGGGGCAGTGTGTCTGCCGCTGCTTGTGACAGGCGGTATTCATCTGGACGGCTATGCGGATGTCGTCGATGCCAAACGTGCCTGTGCCGACCTGCCAAAGCGCCTTGCGATCCTGCACGACCCGCATATCGGGGCATTCGGTGTGATCTATGTCGGCTTATATCTGGTGCTGCAAATGGCTGTATTCAGCGAAATTATTTCACTCCGGCAGGCAGCGGCTGCCGGGTTCGGCTTTGTCCTCTCCCGCATCCTGAGCGCTCTGACCTCCCTGTATTTCCGGAGCGCAGGACAGGGCAGTCTGTACAGTTTCGTGCAGCCTGCCGACAAGCGTATTTCGGCAGCCATTCTGATCGTGCTGCTGCTCGGCACAGCTGTAGGGCTGTTTTGTGTGAAACCTCTGTATCTGCTGTGTCTGCCGCTTGCAGGGCTGCTCTGCCTGCTGTACCGGGCGGATGCTTACCGGAATTTCGGCGGCGTGACGGGCGACACGGCAGGGTATTTTTTACAGCTCTGTGAATTGCTGATGCAGACAGTCTGCTGTTTTATCCATTAGAAAGGTGGGAATGATATGGTCTTGATCATCGGCGGTGCGTATCAGGGAAAACGGCAGTTTGTGGCTTCCCGCTTTGGCATTGCAGAAACAGCACTCCTTGACGGTGCAAGCTGCCGACCGGAAGAAGCTTTCTGCGCAAAGGGTATCTTCCGCTATCAGCTTCTCATCCGGCAGTTCCTGCATACGGAAACAGATGCGCTCAAATGGACAGAAATGCTGCTCCGCCAGAATCCGGACTGCCTAATCCTGATGGACGAGATCGGGTGCGGTATCATCCCCATGACAGCGGAGGAACGTCTCTGGCGGGAAACTGTCGGACGCTGCGGCTGTCTGCTTGCCGAAAATGCAAGTACCGTGATACGCCTGTTCTGCGGCATCCCGACCGTGATCAAGGGGGAATTGCCATGAAGCTGCTGTTTCTGCGGCACGGTCTGACACAGGGCAACCTTGAAAAGCGCTATATCGGCACAACAGACGAACCCCTCTGCACTGAGGGCATCGAAGCCCTGAAACAGCTGTCTGTACCGCCATGCGAACGGCTTTTTATCAGTCCCCTGCTCCGGTGCAGACAAACGGCTGAACTCCTGTTTCCGGGAAAAGTGCAGGAAGTCGCAGACGATTTCCGGGAATGCGATTTCGGGCGGTTCGAGGGGAAACATTACCGGGAACTTGCGGCAGATGCGGCTTATCAGGCATGGGTAGATTCCGGCGGAACGCTCCCCTTCCCGGACGGCGAACACCCGGCAGCCTTCCGGGAACGTTGTGTAGCCGCCTTTGCAGCCTGCATGGCATCCGTCACTGCCGACAGTACCGCTGCCTTTATCGTACACGGCGGAACGATCATGGCGATCCTTTCCCACTATGCCGGCGGCGGGTACTATGACTATCAGATCCCCTGCGGTCACGGCTTTCTGACGGAATGGGAGAATAACGCCCTGCGCATTCTGGAGGTATTATGAAACTGCTTCCCCTTCTGCTTGGTGCTCTGCTCGACTGTCTCTTTGGCGACCCGTACCGGATGCCGCACCCCGTGCGGCTGATCGGCAAGCTGATCGCAGTGCTGGAACGTTTTGTGCGGGCGCATTTCCGGCATCTGCGGCTTGGCGGCGGGGTGCTGGCATTGCTGGTGATCCTGCTTTCCACAGGGGTTCCTGCTGGCATTCTATGGCTGTGTTACCATGTTCATTGCATTCTGGGAATTGCGGTGGAGAGCATTTTCTGCTATTATCTGATAGCAGCAAGATGTCTGCGGGACGAAAGCAGGAAAGTATACAGGGCACTGATCCGTCACGACACGGAAGCCGCAAGGCAAGCTGTTTCCATGATCGTAGGACGGGACACGGAACGTCTGGACGAAGCTGGTATCATCCGTGCGACGGTCGAAACCGTTGCCGAAAACACCTCCGATGGCGTGACCGCTCCCCTACTCTGCATGGCACTGGGCGGCGCTGCGGGCGGCTTTCTGTATAAGGCGGTAAACACCATGGATTCCATGCTTGGCTACCGGAATGCAGCCTATGCAGAGATCGGCTTTTTCCCGGCAAAACTGGATGATGTGCTGAACTACATACCCGCAAGGCTGACCGCACTTGTCATGATCCTTGCTGCCGCCCTCTGCGGACTGGACGGCAAAAAGGCATGGCAGATCTGGAGACGTGACCGCCGGAAACACCCAAGCCCCAATTCCGCACAAACCGAATCCGTCTGCGCCGGCGCACTGCATCTCCGGCTGGCTGGCGATGCGTATTATTTCGGAGAGCTGCACAGAAAGCCCTGTATCGGCGACAATGACCGTCCCCCGGAAGCGGAGGACATCCGGCGGGCTGACCGCCTGATGTATGTGACGGCTTTTCTGACGCTGCTGCTCTCTTTGCTCCTGCGAGGTGTTCTGCTATGGCAATTCTGAATCAGGTACACGGCGGAAATGTATTTGACCGGAAAGTCAAGTGCGATTTTTCGGCAAATATCAATCCCCTCGGTATGCCGCTCTCCGTCCGGAAAGCCGTGCTTGACAGTGTTCCCCTCTGGGAACATTACCCCGACCCGGACTGCACGGCACTGCGAAAGGCAATTGCAGACCACGAGTCATTTCCTGCCGCACAGATCGTCTGCGGAAACGGAGCAGATGACCTGATCTACCGCATAGCTTCGGCTTTTTCCTGTCAAACGGCACTCCTCTGCGCCCCGACTTTCGGGGAATATGAAAAGGCATTGACCGAAAACGGCTGCAAGATCTTCCGCTTTTCACTGCTCGAAAGCGAAGATTTCCGGCTGCCGCCTGACTATCTTGACAGGCTCTCCGCCTCCGTACCGTTTGCCGTCCTGTGTACCCCCAACAACCCGACCGGACAAATGCCCGATACTGAACTGCTCTCCCGCATCATCCGTCGCTGTGAGCAGAACGGCACGCTCCTGCTGATAGACGGGTGCTTTCTCGATTTTACAGAGGACGGCGGAAAGCAGCTCTATCCCCTGCTCCGGCAAAACTGCATTCTCCTGAAAGCATTCACCAAATCCCATGCCATACCGGGGCTGCGCCTTGGCTATGCCCTTTGCGGCACACCGGAGCTTGCCGAAACGCTCCGGAAGCAAGGGCAATACTGGAGCGTTTCCGCACCCGCACAGGCTGCCGGCATTGCCGCCCTGAAGGATACCGGCTATCTCCGGCAGACACAAAAACTCATCCGGTGTGAACGTGCCTATCTGTCTCACGCTCTGCAAAATATGGGGATGCACGTCTTTCCCTCGGACAGCAATTTCCTGCTGTTCCGGCACAAGCCGGGGCTGGCGGAGACATTGCTGCAGGACGGCATTCTCATCCGTTCCTGCGCCAATTTTTATGGGCTGGATGAAAGGTTTTACCGCATTGCCGTGCGGACACATCTGGAAAACGAACATCTGGTACAAGCATTGAGGAGGTCGCTCTTTGGCTAAATCCATCATGATACAAGGCACCATGTCCGGCGTGGGCAAAAGCCTGCTGACAGCGGCACTGTGCCGCATTTTCCGGCAGGACGGCTACCGGGTCGCCCCGTTCAAAGCACAGAATATGGCTCTCAATTCCTTTGTCACGGCAGAGGGGCTGGAGATCGGCAGGGCGCAGGCGATGCAGGCACAGGCGGCAGAGATCGCCCCCTCTGCGCTGATGAATCCCGTCCTGCTCAAGCCCCTGAACAATACCGGCTCACAGGTGATCGTGAACGGCAAGCCGCTTGGCAATATGGAAGCACGCCCCTATTTTCGGTACAGGAAGTCCCTCCTGCCCGTCATTCTGGAGAGCTATCAAACTCTTGCGGCGCAGTATGACATTCTCGTCATAGAGGGGGCAGGCAGTCCGGCAGAACTGAATCTGCGCAAGGACGACATTGTGAATATGGGGCTTGCGCAAGCCGTTCATGCGCCGGTACTGCTGACCGGAGATATTGACCGGGGCGGCGTGTTTGCGCAGCTGCTCGGAACGCTTTCACTGTTAGAACAGACGGAACAAGCACTCGTGAAAGGGCTGCTCGTCAATAAATTCCGGGGTGACGTTTCCCTGTTTGCGGACGGGGTAAAAATTCTGGAAGAGAAAAGCGGGCTGCCTGTTTTAGGGGTCATCCCCTGCCTTGCCTGTCAGCTTGAGGAAGAGGACAGCACTTCCGATTTTGCCGTGCAGTCCGGCGGGGGCGTGGATATTGCCGTCATTCGGCTGCCCCGTATGTCGAATTTCACGGACTTTGACGTTTTTTCGCAATATCAAGGCGTTTCTGTCCGGTATATTTCCGACGTGCAGCAATTCGGCAAACCCGATCTGCTTCTCCTGCCCGGTACGAAACATACCATTGCTGATATGCAATGGCTGCACGACAGCGGACTTTCTGCCGTCATCCTGCAATATGCCGCATCCGGGAAGCCACTGTTCGGCATCTGCGGCGGTTTCCAGATCTTAGGAAAACGCATCTCCGACCCAGACGGCACAGAGGGCGGCGGCAGTATCGCCGGACTGGGACTGCTGCCCTGTGAAACAGTTCTCGGCAAAGAAAAGGAACTACGGCAGATCTCCGGCACTTTTCATGAAATACCGGGATTATTCGGCTGTCTCAGCGGTGCAGCATTTCAGGGCTATGAAATTCATCACGGCAAGACGATCACGGCTGCGTCCCCCCTGACAAGCTGCGGCGGTGCATTTTCCGGAAATGTGGCAGGCTGCTACGTGCATGGCATTTTTGATCAGGCAGAGGTCAGCAGCCGCCTGATACAGGCACTTTGCCAACAAAAACAGCTCCCCTTCTCCCCCGGTATCAGCCGGGCGGCATACCGGGAGCGGCAGTTTGACCTGCTTGCTGCCGGGGTACGGGAAGCCATAGATCTGTCAAAAATTTACCATATCATAGAGGAGGGCGTATGAACATCGAACACCTTGCCCCGCAGGAAATTGAGCGCCGGAGTTTTGCCATCATTGCCGAAGAATTGGGCGACAGACAGATACCGGACGAACAACGCCCGGTCGTGATGCGTGTCATCCATGCCACGGCAGATTTTTCCTATGCGGATTCGCTGTATTTTTCAGAAAATGCCATTGCCATCGCCAAGGAAACGCTCCGGGCAGGTGCTGTCATCGTCACCGACACCAACATGGCGAAAGCCGGTATCAACCGGACTGCCCTTGCCCGCTGCAACTGTGAAGCGCTCTGCTTCATGGCGGATGCAGACGTTGCCGCCGCAGCTCAGAAAAACGGCACGACCCGTGCTGCCGCCTCGGTGGACAAGGCTGCCGGAATAGACCGCCCGGTCATTTTTGCAGCCGGAAATGCACCGACTGCCCTGCTCCGGCTCTGCGAACTGATGAAAGCCGGCACATTCCGCCCGGCGCTCGTCATCGGCGTTCCGGTGGGATTCGTGAATGTCGTGCAGTCCAAAGAAATGCTCGAAAAATCGGGCGTTCCCTGCATTGTGGCAAGGGGCAGAAAAGGCGGCAGCACCGTTGCCGCCGCCATCTGTAATGCTTTGCTGTACAGCCTTTAGCCGTCCAGTCCCTGCCGCAGTTCCTTGCAGAATGCAGTGATCTCCGGCACTGCCTTTTCCCCGAATTCACCGACCCGGCTGACCACAGCGCTGCCGACAATAACACCGTCACAATAGCTGCCCATGGTCTTGGCAGCTGCTCCGCTTCGGATACCAAAGCCCACAAAGCAGGGTATCCGGGCGGATTTTTTGATCTCGCCGAAAAATTCCTCGAAATTCGTGCTGAATGTGTCACGCATCCCCGTCACGCCCGTAGACGAAACGCAGTACAGAAAGCCCTTGGCAGACGCTGCGATCTTCGCAATGCGCCCGTGGCTGGTCGGGGTCACAAGGCTGATGTTGTACACCCCGTTGCGCTCGCTGTCTTCCTTGAATTCATCATGCTCCTCAAAGGGCAGATCGGGAACGATCACACCGTCAATGCCCACTTCCCTGCACCGGTCAAAGAATTTATCCGTACCCGTGCGGTAGATCGAATTGGCATACAGCATCAGCAGCAGCGGCATATCGGTCTTTTTCCGCAGGCGCTCGACCATCTCAAAGACACCTTTCAGCGTTGTGCCGCCCTGCAAAGCCCGCTGGCTCGCCTGCTGAATGATCGTGCCCTCTGCGATCGGGTCAGAGAACGGCACACCGATCTCGATGATGTCCACACCTGCCTGTTCCATGGCAAGAATGGCTTCTTCCGTCAGTGCATAGCCACCGTCCCCTGCCACGATATAGGTCACAAGTGCTTTCTTTCCGGTCTGTTTCAGTTCCTCAAATTTTGTATCCAAACGGTTAGCCATCGATGTTCACTCCTCTGTATCTTGCGATCTGCTGTACATCCTTGTCCCCTCTGCCGGACAGGTTGATGAGCAGGATCTGGTCGGGGCGCATGGTCGGGGCGATCTTGCGGGCAGCAGCAACAGCGTGTGCCGATTCCACAGCCGGGATGATGCCCTCTGTCTTGGAGAGATACTCGAACGCCTGTACGGCTTCCTCGTCCGTGATCGCCACATAATCCGCCCTGCCTGTCTCGTGCAGATAGGCGTGTTCCGGACCAATGCCCGGATAGTCCAACCCTGCCGAAATGGAGAACACCGGTGCGATCTGCCCCTCTTCATTCTGGAGGAATACAGACTTCATGCCGTGGAAAATGCCCTTTTCGCCCTTGCTGATCGTGGCAGCGTGCTGATCGGTGTCAATGCCCCGTCCGGCAGCTTCCGCACCCACAAGGCGCACCGACTTGTCCGGAATGAAATCGTAAAAAATGCCCATTGCATTCGAGCCGCCGCCGACACAGGCGACCACGCAGTCGGGGAGCTTGCCTTCCTTTTCCATGAGCTGTGCCTTGGCTTCCTCACCGATGATTTTCTGGAAATCCCGCACCATGATTGGATACGGATGCGGTCCCATGACCGAACCGATACAGTAGAACGTTGTCTCGATATTGGTCGCCCAGTCACGCATTGCTTCATTGATCGCATCTTTCAGGGTAGCCGTGCCGGAATCCACACCCGTCACCTTTGCGCCGAGCAGCTCCATCCGGTAGACATTGAGTGCCTGCCGCTCCATGTCCTCACGCCCCATGTAGACCTCGCACTCCATGTCAAAATAGGCACAGATGGTCGCTGTTGCCACACCGTGCTGCCCTGCACCGGTCTCGGCAATGATGCGCTTTTTGCCCATGTACTTGGCAAGCAGCACCTGTCCGAGGGCGTTGTTGATCTTGTGCGAACCAGTGTGGTTCAGATCCTCACGCTTGATGTAGATTTTCGCACCGCCGAGATCTTCCGTCATTTTCCGGGCGTAGTACATCAGCGACGGACGAAAAGCATAATTCCGGTACAGCTCCCGCAGCTCTGCCAAAAATTGGGGGTCGTTGCGGTAACGCTCGTATGCCTCCTGCAATTCTGAAACGGCATTCATCACGGTCTCCGGCACATACTGTCCGCCGAAATCGCCGAATCTACCGATTTTTTCCATACGATCCTTCCTTTCTATGATAAAGCACGCACCCGTGCCACAAGTGTTCTGATCTTGTCCGCATCCTTGCATTTGTCCGTTTCCACACTGCTCGAAGCATCCAGCCCCCACGGATGGAGCTGCGCAGCTTCTGCCGCATTTTCGGCTGAAATGCCGCCTGCCAACAGGAACGGCTTCTCCGGACGGTTTTCAGCGATCAGCGCCCAGTCTGCGACTGTCCCTGTCCCCCCGTGGGAAACCGGGGAAAAGCTGTCCAGTACCAGCTTATCGACCAGCAAAGCATCCACACGCCGGATGTCCTCTGCCGTCCGGACACGGGCAGCTTTCCAGATTTCTACGTCCCAGCGTTTCCGGATCTCTGCGATCAGTGCCGGGGGCTCGTTTCCATGCAGCTGAATGACATGGAGCAGCTGCGCATAACGGGCGATCTCCTCAATTGTCGGGTCAACAAAGACCCCCACACGCAGGATCCCCTCGTCAAGCTGCTGTGTCAGCTGTGCCACCTGCTCCGGTTTCACATACCGCCAGAACGGCTGCGAACAGATGAACCCTGCAAAATCCGGCTTGTATGCATTCAGGTACTGCACATCTTCCGTTCTGCGGATGCCGCAGATCTTGAGCTTCATGCCGTCCCCTCCCGGAGCGCATGGAGCGTTGCAGCGATATTGTCACTGCGCATAAGCGTTTCGCCGATAAGCACAGCATCCGCTCCGTTTTCCTGTACGGTGTGCATATCCGCACTGTTCCGGATGCCGCTTTCGGAAACAAAAAGCTGCCCCGGCTGCCGCATACCGGCAAGTTCTGCCGTATGCGACAAATGCACCTCGAAGGTCTTCAGGTCACGGTTATTCACACCGATGAGCTGCGGAGAGAGCTGCTGCACGGTCTCCATTTCCTCTGGCGTATGCACTTCCATGAGGCAGTCCAGCCCGAGGGAATGTGCCAGTTCAAAAAAGGCTTTCATCTCCTCAAATTTTAGCACCGCTGCGATCAGCAGGACAGCAGATGCCCCGATCGCCTTTGCCTCATAGATCTGGTATTCATCTAAAATAAAATCCTTCCGCAGCACGGGGATCTGTACAGTTTCCGCAATTTCCCGCAGATAGCTGCTGCTCCCCTGAAAATAATGCTCCTCTGTCAGGCAGGAAATGCAGTCCGCCCCGGCAGCTTCATAGTCCTTTGCCAGCTCCACCGGGTGAAAATCCGGTCGGATCAGCCCTTTGGAGGGGGATGCCTTTTTCACTTCGCAGATGCAGGAAAGCCCCGGCTTCCGGAGCGCCGCAATAAAGCCGGGCTTCTGCGGTGCTGTTTCCGCAAGCCTACGCATATCCGGACGGGAGCAGCGTTTCAGCTCCGCCGCAAGCTGCTCCCTGCGCTTTGCACAGATGTCATCTAAAATCATGGCTTACTCCAGCTCGTTGGTGAACTGCACAAATTCGTCCAGTTTCGCAAGTGCCTTGCCGGAATCGATCGTCTCCGCTGCAAGCTGTACCCCTGCCTTGAGGGAATCCGTCACCCCGTAGGTATAGAGCGCCGCACCTGCATTCAGCAGTACAATATCCCGCTTTGCCCCCGTGATGCTGCCGTCCAGAATGCCACGGGTGATCTTGGCATTTTCCTGCGGTGTGCCTCCGGTGATCTCGGATTTCTCATAGGTTTGCAGCCCGAAGTCTTCCGGCTTGATCTCATAGGTAGACAGCTTGCCGTCCCGGACTTCCGTGACTGTCGTCGGTGCGGAAACAGAAATTTCATCCATTACGTCATTGCCAAATACGACCATTGCCCGCTTAATGCCGACCTGCATCAGCACGTTTGCCATGACCTCTGTCAATTCCTTGGCATATACGCCCAGTACAATATAATCTGCCCTTGCCGGGTTGGTGAGCGGTCCGAGGACGTTGAACACCGTGCGCACACCGAGCTTGCCACGGACAGGTCCTACAAAACGCATACTTGCATGATAGCTCTGCGCAAACAGGAACGAAATGCCCACCTTGTCAATGCAAGCTTTCGCCTGTTCCGGCTTGGTGGCGATCTTCACACCGAGCGCTTCGAGTACATCAGCTGCACCGCTCTTGCTCGATACAGAACGGTTGCCGTGCTTGGCTACCTTTGCACCCGCTGCGGCTGCCACAAAAGCGGAAGTGGTGGAGATGTTGAACGTAAACGCCTTGTCACCGCCCGTACCCACAATGTCGATCGTGTCAGCAGCATCCGGCACAAGCGCTGCTTTGGCACGCATACCCTTGGCGAATCCGGCAATTTCCTCCGGTGTCTCGCCCTTTGTCGCCAGTGCGACCAGAACGGAAGCGATCTGCAGCTCCGAAGCCTTGCCACTCATCAGCATATCCATCGTTTCCTCGGCTTCCTGCATCGTGAGATCCTGCCCGTCAATGAGCTTGCTGTAAACGGGCTTGAGGTCAACCGGCTTTTCCTCCGGTTCTGCGGGCATCAGCCCTGCATCTGTCATGAAATTCTTCAAAATCATCTTCCCCTCTCCGGTCAGAACAGATTCCGGATGGAACTGCAGACCATATGTTTTATGTGATGTATGTGAAACGCCCATGATCTGTCCGCCCTCATCAAGGGCAATGACCTTCAGGCATTCCGGGAGCGAATGTTCATCGGCGATCAGCGAATGATACCGCCCGGCAGTGAACGGACAGGAAACACCCCGGAACAGCGGGTGGTTCTCCTCCATCTTAATGCTGCTCGACTTGCCGTGCATCAGCTGGTGTGCGGGAATGATCTTCCCGCCGAAGGCTTCCACGATGGACTGGTGACCGAGGCAGACCCCCAACAGCGGGATCCTGCCACTGAACGTCTTTACCACGTCAATGGAAATACCTGCGGATGCCGGATAGCCCGGTCCGGGTGAGATCACGATCGCCTGCGGGTGCAGGGCTTCGATCTCTGCAATGGTAATGGCATCATTGCGTTTTACCAGAATATCCGGATACAGTTCGCCGATCTCCTGCACCAGATTGTAGGTAAAGGAGTCGTAATTGTCAATGACCAGTATCATGTCCCTGCCTCCTTCAATGCATTGAGCAAGGCTGCTGCCTTATGTGTCGTTTCGGCAAATTCCTTTTCGGGGTCGGAATCTGCCACAATGCCTGCCCCTGCCTGCACGTAAGCCTTGCCGTTCTTGTAAAGCACCGTGCGGATAGCGATACAGGTATTCATATCGCCGTTGTACCCGAAATACCCGACCGTGCCTCCGTACAGCCCACGCTTGCGGTTTTCCAGTTCGTCAATGATCTCCATGGCACGCACTTTCGGCGCACCGGAAAGCGTTCCTGCCGGGAGTACGGAACGAAGCGCATCGAGGGGCGTTTTGTCCGCACAGAGCGTTCCCTGCACATCGGACACAAGGTGCATGACCTTGGAATAACGCTCCACACGCATGAAATCTGTGACTTCCACAGTTCCATATTCGCACACCCGCCCTAAATCATTGCGCCCGAGATCGACAAGCATGGTGTGTTCTGCCTTTTCCTTGGCATCGGCAAGGAGTGAAACTTCCAGCGCCTTGTCCTGCACACGGTTCTTGCCACGGGGACGTGTGCCTGCGATCGGACGTGTCGCTGCAACGCCGTCCATGACCTTGACAAGCAGTTCCGGGGAAGCACCTGCGATCTGGTAGTCCTTTGTCTTGAAATAGTACAGATACGGCGACGGATTGGTCGCACGCAGTCTGCGGTACACCTCGAAGCTGTCCGGCGGGTTGTCCACCTCGAACCGCTGCGACAGCACCACCTGAAAAATATCCCCTGCCCGGATATATTCCTTGGCTTTTTTTACCATATTCTCATATTCTTCTTTAGTCAGGTTCGAGCCAACTTTCAGGTCTGCCGTGCCTGTCTTGGGCGGTGCGATCTGTCCATGTAGCTTTGCGGCAAGTTCCCGTGCAGATGCCTCGGCAGCCGCATACTGCGCCGGAATATCACCGTCTGCATGGATATTCAAAATCACAATGGCATCGCTGCTCAGGTGGTCATAGGCGACCAGTTCCTCATAGCCGAACAGATGCACATCCGGCATCCCGATGTCATCCTGCGGTATGTCCTTGAGTTTTTTCTCCGTGTAACGTACAGCATCATACGCAAAATACCCGATCAGACCGCCTGTAAAATACGGCATATCCTCCATTTTCGGAGAGGTGCGCTTGGCAAGCAGCTCACGCAGGGTGTCAAACAGTATGTCGCAGTCGCACTCCGTGATGCTGCCGTTTTCCCGGACGGAGAAACGCTTGCCGGATGCATAGATCTCCTGTTCCGGGTGAAATCCGATAAAGGAATACCGATCCCACTGCGTACCATCATTGACACTCTCGAGCAGGAAGGCATTCTCCTCCCCCTCCGAAAGCGCTGCAAACAGGCTGATCGGTGTCAGATGATCAGCCGGAAACCGATAGAACACCGGTATGGTGCTGTACTGTGCAGCAAGCTGCTGCACTTCCTCAAGTGTTGGAAACAGCATACTTCATCCTCCTTTTGCAATAAAAAAAGCCGATTCCTCCCCAAAATAGGGACGATCGACTCGTGGTGCCACCCTGATTCAAGCAAACGGCAAAAGCAGCCGGAATGCTCCTCTTTACGGATACTAACATATCCTACCCCGATAACGCCGGGAATGCGGCACGGGTTACTCGGCACAGCCTTTCTCCCTGCTCCTCACAAATCCATTCATCACGCAGCATATATACCGGACTTCCACCCACCGCCGGCTCTCTGGATACTGTATTGCGGACTACTTACCTTTGCTCACAGGATTTCACATATAACACTATCATTATAGCACAATCCCGATTATTTGTCAATAGGTTTTCAGAAAATTTTTTTCCGCACAGCAAAGCCCACGAGGCAGAGTGCTCCGTGGGCTTTGTTTTTGTAAGATCGGGATTATTTCAGTTTCAGCAGTGTGAATTTCATTTTCGCAAGGTCGAAAACGTCCAGCACACCGTCTGCTTCCATGTCGGCTTCCTCCAAATCAGCCAGTTTCGTGCCGTCTGCAAGCAGCCACCTCTGGAATGCAACAAGGTCAGCCACCGTGAGTGCTCCGTCCTCGTTCACATCACCGTTTCCATTGTCATATTCATACACAAGTGTCACGGAATTGTAGGTCACGGAAATATCCGCACCGGACTCATCCTTTTCGGAATATGTCCACCAGTTGCCCTGCAATTCGGTATAGTCATCCAGTGTCACACCCTCAACATCCTCGGACGTGCCGGCTTCGGCATCCTTGCTGACGGTGAATATACCATCAAACGGCACCTCAATATCATTCGTCCCCAACGCAAAGGAGAAGGACTTGCTCCCCCAGACAGCAGCGGTCTCTCCCTCCGGAACGATCTGATTAAAGCAAAGCGCACCGCCGCCGCCGCCATAAGCAGAACCGGCATCGGAAGATACCGTTGCATTGAGAACGATCTTTTCGAGATGAGCCTTGTCACCCAGCGGTATCATCGGGAAACCGTTCACGGACTTTTTCAGTTCGCTGAACTGGTAGGTAGTTTCCTTGCGTGTAATATCCGGTGCTTCGTACAGCGTTTTATCTGTCGGTTCATCGGAAAGCACGATCTGTGCCACGGAAAGCGGCGGCAGTTCGACCGTGAGTTTGTTGCCGGACAGATCATTCTGCACGTCAATGACACGAATATCCGAATGGTCCTGCGTGATCGCATAGACTACAGCACTCTGATACTGTTCCTTCGTTCCGGTCAGCGTGATCTCTGCCGATTCTGTCTGTGTCATATCCTTGTTGGAGAGCACCATCGTCACTTCCGATTCGTCATCCCCGTCAATGGCAGCATAGGCATATGCCTTGGAAACATCTTCCGTCTTTGCAGCGACCAAAGTATCGCCGAAATCATCCCCCTCGCCGTCATAGTTCGTGTAGAGGTTGATCGCAGAGGCAGCATACGGGCAATCCGCCAGTGTGCCCCAGTAGGTCGCAAAGTAAACGCCGTTATCCGCAAAGCAGCCGAGTGCTTCGGCTTCCGCAATGGCAGATACCACCGATGTTCCAGTATTCTTTTCATTTGCGATATTGGCAAGGTTGTACTCCGAGATCGCAATTTTCGTGCCCGGATAGTACTTGTCAATGGATGCCTGAATGTTCGGCAGGAACGGGAAATACTGCCCGAAATACGGCTGAAGCCAGCTGTTTTCTACATAAGAGGGGTCATACAGACTTCTGGCAGCCTGTAAGATCGCCTCCTCCGTGGAGCAGTCCTGTGCATAGTAATGCACATCCACCACGTCAAGCAGTCGCTTTCCGGCTGTCTTTTCTGCCTGTGCCATCTGGTCAAGGTAGTAGTCGAGATACCATGTATAATTGCCCTTGACTGCCTCCCAGTCAGGATCCGTGAAGGTATCGCCGCTGCCTGCATTGATACAGGGCAGCATACCCCAGAATGCCGGACCGAAGATCTCCGCCTTCGGGTCGATCTCCTTGACGACCTGCGCAAGTTCGATACTCTTGGAAACTAACTCGCTGTTGGAGACCTCCTCCGGATGCAGACGGGAGTGGGTATCATTCCAGAGTACCGGCTCATTGTCCAGACTGTATGCCTGAATGCCTGCCTCTGTAGAAGCATCACCGAGTTTCTTAACGAGATAGTTGACATACTCATCCATGTAAACTACGCCGTCCGTCAGGTCAGGTTCGAGTGAAAGTGCCCCGTCCTTGCGAAATTCCACCTTGTTCCAGCGGTCAGAGGGGGCTGTTTCAGCTTCCGTAACCGTTCCTGCCTTGTCGGCAGACACATATCCGGCAAGCTGCAAGGTTGCCAGCTTATAGGGAATATCCCGCTCCACGCAGGTCTTGGAAAGCTGCTGTGCCGCAAATGCCGGACCGTCCGACACATCACCGATATTGGTATCGGAACTGTGCTGCCAGTCAGAACCTGCATTGGACCAGTTCGTCTCCCAGTTGTAGCCGGTGTAGCGGTTGCCGCCCTGCCGGGTACTGTGTACCGTCACCGTCTTGAGATTGCTGCTGGTGTACTCGTTCACACCATAGATGTAGGGGCTGATCTCCTTGCGCTCTCCGCCAAGATCGACTTCCACCTGCATCGTGTAGCTGTCCGCTGCCGCTGACGGGACAGCCGGAATGCTTGCCAGCAGACACACTGCCGCTAACATTCCCGAAAAACTTCTCCTGAACATACTGCTTACCTCCATAAACATTTTTCCCCGTGGATACCCCCGCTCCCTTGCAATACCTTATATCTGATCTGCCATGCGCAGAACAAGTTCCTTTGTTTTGTCCCAGCCAAGGCAGGGGTCGGTGATCGACTTCCCGAAAACACCCTCCCCGATCTTCTGATTGCCGTCCTCGAGATAACTTTCCACCATGAAGCCCTTGACCATGCGGCGGATATCCGCATTATGGCGGCAGCAGTGCAGCACCTCACTCAGGATACGGGGCTGCTCGAGATAGCACTTGTTGGAATTGGCATGGTTGGTGTCCACGATCACTGCCGGATTTATCAGCTCCTTTTCCGCATACAGACGGTGTGTCAGCAGCAGATCTTCGTAGTGATAATTCGGCAAGGATTCGCCGTACTTGTTCACATAGCCACGCAAAATCGCATGGCACAGCGGATTCCCCGAAGTCTGCACTTCCCAGCCACGATACAAAAAAGTATGACTGCTCTGCGCCGCATAGATCGAATTGAACATGACTGACAAGTCGCCGCTGGTCGGGTTCTTCATGCCCGTGGGAATGTCCATGCCGCTTGCTGTCAGGCGGTGCTGCTGGTTCTCCACGCTCCGTGCACCGACTGCCACATAGGAGAGCAGATCGGACAGATAGCGGTAATTCTCCGGGTAGAGCATCTCATCCGCACAGGTGAAACCGACCTCCTCGATCGCACGGGTGTGCAGTTTCCGGATCGAGATCAGCCCGGCAAGCATATCCTCCGCCTTGGTCGGGTCGGGCTGGTGTACCATGCCCTTGTAGCCCGTGCCGTTCGTGCGGGGCTTGTTCGTATAGATGCGGGGGATGAAGAAGATCTTGTCCTTTACCTCCTCTTGCAGGACGGCAAGGCGGCTCAGGTACTCCATGACCGCATCCTCCCGGTCTGCGGAACACGGTCCGATGATCAGCACCATTTTGTCCGATTTTCCGGTAAAAATGTCTGCGATCTCCGCATCCCGCTGTGCCTTGCAGGCAGCTGCCGCTTCGGAAAGCGGAAACTGCTTCTTGATCTCCTGCGGAATGGGGAGCTTTCTGAAAAAGTGCATCATAGTCTGTTCTTCCTTTCCTTGGGGCAGTCTAAAATGAACCGCCACGGTTTATGTTTCCATTCCTCTCCGGCATAGTCAATGCCGACCCGCACATCCGTGTGAAAGGTACAGACTTCGCCGCTGTCCTCAAACCACAGGTCTGTGCATTCCGAAAGGAAAATGCCATTCAATTGCTTGTCGATCTGTAAATACTTCGTGAGTTTACCCGGTCCGTCATGTACCGCACCTGCCCGGATGAGTACGCCCTGCGGCTGTTCCGGCTCTCCGGTGATGACATTCAGCAGATAATGCACCCCGTAGCAGAGATACACATAGAACTGACCGCTTTCTCCCCATAAAATAGCATTCCGGGGCGTTCTGCCCTTCGCTGCATGGCAGGCAAGATCTTCCGTCCCCCGGTAGGCTTCTGTTTCGGCAATGCGCTCCCGCAGGACTGTCCCGTCCGGGAGTTTCCGGGCAAGGTACTTCCCCACAAGTGCCGGAGCGACCTCCAGACAATCCCTGTGAAAGAATGCCGGGTCAAGCCTTTGCATCAGCGCACCTCCAGCGTTTCACAGAGCGCCGCATCCGGTCTGACATAGAGTGTCTGCTGGTTGGTAAAGATCACCATGCCCGGTCTTGCCCCGGCAGGCTTTCTGACAAAGCGCACCTTCGTGAAGTCCACAGGCACCTGCGCCGAATCCCTTGCCCGGCTGTGATATGCCGCAAGCACGGCAGCTTCCCGGATGGCAGTCTCACTTGCCTCCTGCCCGTCCGTCACGAGGATGACGTGCGAACCGGGAATATTCTGCGTGTGCAGCCAGATGTCATTCTTGGCAGCCTGTTTCAGGGTGAGCTGATCGTTCTGCCGGTTGTTCCTGCCGACAAGGATCGGGAAACCGTCCGAAGAACGATACTGCATCGGCGGGAGCTGCTTCGGGGGCTTCTGCTTCTGATTCCGGGTACGCAGATAGCCCTGCTGGGCAAGTTCTTCCCGGAGCAGCAGCAGATCTGCTTCCGTTTCCGCACGGCTCAGCACGTCAAACACGCTTTCGAGGTAGGCAAGTTCCGCTTCCCCTTGCCCGATCTGTTCGGCAAGCTTTTCCTTGGCAGTCGCCGCTTTCCGGTAAAGTGTATAGTACCGCTGCGCATTCTGGGCAGGGGTCAGGTTCACCTGTAACGGGATGCGCACTTCCGGGCAGCTCTCCTCGTAAAAATTCTCCACCGCTGCCGCCGTATCGCCCTTTTGCAGGCGGTACAGATTCGCCGAAAGCAGGTCGCCGTACAGCTTGTTCTGCTCCATTTTACCCGTTTCCGCAAGCTCCTCCCGCTGGCTGGCAAGCTTCCGAGTCACTCTCTGGGAACGTGTCAGGATCAGCTTGAACAGGTCATTTGCCCGCTGTTTCATCCTTGCCCGCAGGTCACGCTCGGTGTAGAACGCATCCAGTGTCCGGCTTGCGCTCGGCATTGGCTTGACGACGAGCAAAGCCCCATACTGCGCCGGGCGCAGGAATGTATAGTCCTTGAGTGCGCCCTCCGGCGTTTGCAGGATATGGAACTGACACGTACCGTCCCGGAGCATTTCAGCCGTCCGGTGGATCGTAAACAGCAGGCGTTCCTGCTGGTCTTTGGTCAGCGCATGGCTGCGCAGAGGATCCCGGCTGACATAGTATGCCCATTCCCTTGCCAACAAAGGCGAAACGCCCTCAAACACCTCAACGATTGCCTTGTCGAGCCGCTGATCAGGGGCAAGCAGCAAAGCGCTGATGATCGTATTGTCCTCCGCTTCGAGAAAATTCAGCCGTCTTGCCCGGTGCGGCATCTCATACGGAAACCCGGGCAGCAGCACCCGTTCCCGTGTGACATCGGCATTGCGTTTCAGGCTGTCAATGGCCTTGCCGTCTGCACCGATCAGAATGCAGTTGGAGTACCGCCCCATGACCTCACAGGCAAGCGTGAGCTGCACCTTGTCCCCCATTTCATTCGTGCAGTCAAAGTCCAGAAACAGAATGCGCTCCAACCCGTCCTGCCGGACAGCGATCAGCCGTCCGCCCCCTAAGTGCTTGCGCAGCAGCATACAGAACATGGGCGGTGCTGCCGGATTTTCGATGGAATTTTCTGTCAAATGGATTCTTGCGCTGTCCCCTGCCGTGCTGATCAGCAGCTTCGACATCCCCGCATACCCCCGTAGGTGCAGCACGATTTCATCCTTTGAGGGTTGACAGATCTTGTCAGCCCTTGCGCCGGTCAGCGGTTCGATCTCCTGTCGTATCGCATACAGATATGCGCCGTCAAATGCCATAGCCGTCTCCCTTTCTCAGATGTACAGTGCCGGTTCGCCTTCCACAAATTCCCGAACATCCAGTTCCGGGAAAGCTGCCCGCAGCTTGCCGGCAACATAGGCGACCATGAGGATCTCCGTCGCATAATGCCCGCAGTCGATCAGGGCAATGCCCAATTCCTGCGCCTTGTACCAGCGGTCATGCTTCACATCTCCGGTCAGGAATGCATCGCAGCGCCCGTCCAATTCTTCCAGCATAGATGCCCCCGAACCGGAGCAAATCGCAAGTCGTTTCACCGGATGTTCGATACCTGCCGAACAGCGCACCACCGGACAGCCAAGGCATTTTTTCGCCGTTTCAGCGATTTCTACCGGTGGCAGTGCATTCTGCAACGTCACAATGCGCCCGCAGTCCAACAGTTCGACCTCGCCCGAAAGGGAAAGCCCTCCACGCAGCCTGCCGATCAGCAGGTCATTGATACCGCCCTCTGCCACATCCAGCGGTGTATGACAGCAAATCGCCCCGATGCCATGCCGGGCAAGCTGATAGACAGGGCTTGTCGGGGTAAGCTGTTTCAGGGGGGAGAAAATTACGGGATGATGCGAAATGATAAAGCCGCATCCGGTCTCCGCTGCTTGCCGCACTGCCCCGACAGAAATATCCAGTGTCACCAGTACACGGTCAATTTCCTCCTCCGGCGCACCAACCAGCAAGCCTGAATTGTCCCACGCTTCCTGCGCTGCAAACGGTGCAAAGGCATCGATCGCTTTATAGATTTCCCCGATGTTCATGATACACCTCCAGAACCACAGAAAGCGCTTTCGCCTCTGCTGTAATCGCCGCATCGCCGCTGCCGTCTCTTGCCTTGCATACCCGCAGATACTGCCGCTCTGCATAGGCAAAGCAGTCCGCCTCCGTCAGATCCAGCCGTCCGAAATGCCGCAGCACTGCACCCGGCTGCCTCTTCTCACCCGTGTAGACTGCACGCATGACAGCGTACAGAAATTTCCCCTCCCGGGCGCACACTTCCCTTTCAATGGCAAATCCATGCATATAGAGCCATTCCCGCAGGTCGGGGGCTTTGGTCATCGGCTGTAAGATCAGGCTTTTTTCAGCCAGTGACCACGGGCAGGTCTCTAAAATATGGATGATCGTTTCTCCACCCATGCCGGCGATCACAATATCCGTCAAGCCTTCCGGCGGCACTGTCTGCAAGCCGTCCGAAAGTATCGTATGAATGCGCCCGGACAGTCCATACCGGGCAATCGTCGTTTCCGCTGCCGCAAGAGGTCCTTGTGCAATGTCAGCGGCGATGACCTCTCCGGCAATTCCCTGTCTGTACAGAAAAACCGGCAGCAGCGCATGGTCAGTTCCCACATCACAGACATACGCCCCCGGACGGATCAGGTCGGCGCAAGCCTTCAATCTTGCCTGTAGCATAACAATTCAGGGCTGCGACGGTGCGCAGCCCCGAACCTTACTGCTTATTCTGGAAATACTGGTTGAGCTTCTCAACCAGTGCATCCGGCTCAACACCGTGTACGGCGCAAGCCTCCTCTATCGTTTCCGCTCTGGAAGCCGGGCATCCCAGACAGTGCATACCCATTTCCAGAAAATACGGTGCTGCATCAAAATCTGCATCGAGGATTTCCCCGATCACGGAATCTTTTGTAACAGTCACTGCTTTAACCTCCCTGTAAACAGGAAGCACAGCCAAAGCCGTACTCCCCTCGTTTGTTATTCTTCACGCATCTTTGCAAAGCATTCGCTGCAATAAACCGGTCTGTCCTCACGGGGCTGGAACGGTACTCTTGCTTCGCCGCCGCATCCGGCGCAAACAGCAGTAAACATCTCTCTGGGTGCTCTCGAAGCGCCCTTTCTGGCTGCACGGCAGTTGCGGCATCTCTGCGGTTCATGCTCGAAACCCTTTTCAGCGTAGAACTCCTGCTCTCCGGCAGTGAATACGAATTCCTCGCCGCAATCCTTGCATACTAATGTCTTGTCCTCGTACATATTGTTATACCTCACTTTGTGATATGATAAAATTTCGGACTACGGACGGGGTGAAACCGACACCTTTGATCACATATTTTTGTCACTAACAAAGATAGATGAAACAACGCTCTGATTAAGCTACAAGCCCTTCTATCGCACCCTTGCGGGAAACGAACTTATATCCCGGAGTTTTCCGAACTCCGCACGGCACGCATCTTTCTGCGTATGCGCTGCATGGCATTGTCGACAGATTTCCGGGTGATACCAAGCCGCCCGGCTGCTTCCTCATAGGATGCACCGTCTAAAATGCATTGCAGTATCTCCCACTCCCGGTCGGACAATTTCGCCATTACCTGCATACGGCAGTGGGTATAGTTTTCTTTTTCAAGGAAAATGCTCTCCGGTGTTTCCGTCTCGATCAGCGTTCCGTCCGCCTCAAGTTTCTGCACCAGATCTTCTGTCGGCTCTGCTGCCTTGCTTTCCCGGCGCACAAAGCTGCGCATCCGGTTCGCAATGCACACCTGCGCAAAAGCGGCAAACCGCTGTGACACATCAAACTGCGGAATGGCATAGAGCAAGGCGATCAGCCCCTCCTGCACTAAATCATCCACATCACAGCTCCCTGCAAACCGACCTGCATAATAGCGTATCAGCGGCAAATACCTTGCTAAGAGTTCCCCCTCCGCTTCCACAGAGGTTTTTGCCTGTTCCGCAAGAACTTCATCGGTTCTCTGTGCCTCAAGCATCCGCCGGCACCCTCCGGAACGCATTTCTGCCTGCCGAAAACAGGTCGCCGCCGTGGGCATCATTGCACACCACAAGCGGAAAGCGCTCCACGTAAAGCCGTTTCACGGATTCACATCCTAAATCTTCAAAGGCAATGACCTTGCACTCTTTGATACATCTTGCGGCAAGTGCGCCCGCACCGCCGACTGCACAGAAGTAAACCGCATGGCAGCGCACCACGGCATCCCGTACCGCCTGAGAACGCTCCCCCTTGCCGATCATAGCCGCCAGACCAGCATCAAGCAGTCTCGGCGCATAGGGATCCATCCGCCCGGATGTCGTCGGTCCGCATGAACCGATCGGTCTCCCCGGCGGCGCAGGGGTAGGACCTGCGTAATAGATCACAGCACCCTCCGGCTCAAACGGCAGCGGCTTTCCCGCATCAAGCAAAGCCATCATGCGCTTGTGCGCTGCATCCCTTGCCGTATAGACATACCCGGTGAGCAGCACCTTATCTCCGATACGCAGCGAATCCGCAAGCTCCCTGATCTCATCTGTATGAATTTGCAGCACGCTGTCTGCCATTCGCATTCACCTCGTGAGTTAATTATCGCTGACGTTTGCCTCAGCTTCCTTTACCAGATCACTCATGCTGAATGCAGCGACCTTTGGTGCTTTGGGCATGGGGGTCGGCTGATTTTTGGCGGGCTTGCTGAACTTCTCTTCCGGATCCGGCATGGATGCAAAATCATCCAGCATGGAGTCCGCAAAATTATCTGATGTCGCAGCAGCCTTGGGCGCAGCAGGAACGACCGTCTCCGGTACAGCTGTGCCGCTCATGATGGCATCCATCTTATCATCCGTGACCTTGGCAGTTTCATCCACGCTCTCTTTTGCCTCGGCAATAATGGAATTGGCAGAACCAAGCCGTCTTTCCATTGTCTGAGCAGCCTGTGCCATAAGGTCGCCTGCTTCCTTGATGCTCTTCTCCACGCCCTCGATCTCAATGGACAGCATGGAATGCACCGTAGAGGTCAGCTGACGGATCTTAGCTTCCTGCTCGGCAGTTTCCTTCTTGCAGCGTTCACGCTCGGCAGCGGCCTCCTCATTTGCCTTATTGATGATCGCATCTGCTTCATCATTGGCATTGGCAGCACGGTCATTGGCATCCTTGATGATCTTTTCCGCTTCCGCATTGGCATCAGCGACTGTCTTTTCAGCCTTTTCTTCAGCATCTGCAATGGTCTTTTTCGCCTTTTCTTCGGCATTCTTCACCGTTTCGTCAGCCTTAGCCTTTGCCTTGAATACAAGCTGGTTCGCATTCTTCTGGGCATCCGCATACAGAGCAGCCATATCCATTTCCGGTGCAAACAGCGTGCTCTCGCTTGCCTTTTCTTCCAGTTCAGAAACCTTTGCCTCCAGCTCTGCTACTTTCCCTTCCAGTTCCGATTTCTGTGCATTCAGCTCGGAAACGCTCTTTTCCTTTTCCGATTCAGCATCCTTGAGCGCTGTTTCTGCGCTGTCACGGGCTTCCTCAGCCTTGGCAAGGTCTGCCCTTACCTTATCCAGCTCACCCTGAAGCTGGTCAACCGATGCAGACAGTTCCCCGCTTGCATTGGCAGAGGTTTTCAGCTGGGTATTTTCCATTGTCAGCTGGCTGATCTCGCCCTTGAGGGAGACGATCTCCTGCTGATACTCCCGCATTTTCCCCTCGTCCACAGCACTTGTTTTTGCCTGTGCCTGCTGGAGAAGCTGCTTCATCTTCTGGGCATCTGAGGCTCTGCCTTCCTTTTCCGCTTTCAGTGCAGCCGCAAGCTGGATGGCTTTATCATTGGCAGCCTTGACCTGTGCAGCACTGCCTTGAACAGCTTTTTCCGCCTCAGCAGCTTTTCTCTGCGCAGCTTCCAGATCACGCTTATATTCCTGCACCAGCTGTGATTCCTGCGCACCAGCGCCGGAACGCAGCTCTTCATTTTCCTTTTCGAGTTCTGACATCTTGGAAAACAATTCATCAATGTACGTTGTAACAGATGTCGGGTCAAGCCCTCCGAACTTCACAGGCTTCAGAATATTGGATGGGATATCTGGCATTATGAACCTCTCCTTTTCGCAGGAACGGGCAACCTCCCTAATTAGTATGCCCGCCTGTATTCATTATTATAGTTATTATACCATATTTTTTTCAATGTTTCAAGAGAATTTTCGTAAAAATACGCCCTTGAAATTTGTGCATCTTCTACAAACAAAAACCGGCTGACACATAGTCAGCCGGCAGCTCTTATGGTACAGCTCTTATTTACCGCCCAGAATATCAAAAATCTCGCTCATATCGAAATCACTTGTGCCGCCGGATCTGGCAGAAGCGCCGAAGTCCATTTTGCCATCCTCAAGCAGCGGATTATCGATCGGGATCGGCTGTTCCTCAACGGGTTCCTCTGCAACAGGTGCAGGGGCTTCCTCCTTGACATCCGTGGAATCCGAAAAATCTGCGGCAATAACTGTAATGGACATTTCATCCTGCATATCGCTCTTGAACGCAGCGCCAAAGATGAACTGAACATCCGGTGCAGCAGCTTCGGTGATCATCTTGGAAGCGGTATCCACATCGGAAGCCAATGTATCCTCGGACATGGCAATGTTGATCAGCAGGCGCTTCGCACCGGCAATGGAAGTTTCCAGCAGCGGGCTGGAAATAACAGCCTTGGCAGCCTCGGCAGCCTTGTCCTTGCCCTGCCCGTGACCGATCGCCATATGTGCATAGCCTGCGCCCTTCATGGTCGTGGACACATCCGCAAAGTCAAGGTTGATGTACCCTTCCTCCACGATGAGGTCAGCGATGCTCTTGACACCTGTTTTGAGGATGTCATCGGAAAGCGCAAAGGACTCCTTCATGGTAAGGGGCTTTTCCAGACCGACCAGAAGGCGTTCATTCGGGATCACGATCAGGGAATCCACGTATTTTTTCAGCTCATTGATACCGGCTTCTGCCTGTGCCATCTTCTGTTCACGCTCAAAGGCAAAGGGCTTGGTCACGACAGCGACCGTCAGAATGCCCATCTGCTGTGCAGCCTTGGCAACGATCGGGGCTGCGCCTGTCCCTGTGCCGCCGCCCATACCGGCAGTGATGAACACCATGTCCGCACCCCGGAGTGCAGCTTCGATCTCCTCGATGTTCTCCTCAGCGCTGTGCTGACCGATTTCCGGCTTGTTGCCTGCGCCTCTGCCCTTTGTCAATTTTGCACCGATCTGAATGCGGGTAGGTGCCTTGGAATTTTTGAGTGCCTTGGCATCCGTATTGATCGTCACATATTCAATGTCACTCACACCGGAATCTACCATGCAGTTCAAAGCGTTGCCGCCGCCGCCGCCGACACCGATCACCTTAATGTTTACATCCGGCTCAAATGCATCTTCATAGATGAAATCCGTCATCATTTTTCCTCCTACCAAAATGTATTTCCAATATTTGTGCAAATATACCTATACACAATTTGATACAGTATTATTGTACCACATCCCGCCGGATTTTGCAATAGTTTTTTGATAAAATCTAATTTTTTACTATTACCGACAAGTTATGCCATGTTTTTTTGCGTGATTTTAACAAAAATGCACACGAAACATTTATTCTGCCGCATCTTCCACCGGTGTTTCACCAGCATTTTCCGCCCCGTCCGGCAGGGTTTCCCCCTCCCCTGTCGGCTCAGTCGTCTCTCCGGAGAGCAGATCATCCAGCACATTGGGATTGTTCACGGCATTCCTCGAAGCCTCGTAGTCCTCCTTGTTGCGGAAGGAGCACTGGTTCGTGCCGATCATGACCAGATACCCCTCCTTGTCAGCCGGCTGCTCGGCAATGACCTGCTCCGCAAAGCTGATCTTGTAGGGAATTTCGCTCCAGTTGCCCATGTCAAAATAGATGCGGTTGTCAAAATTCACCATAATGTCATTCTGATCCGTCATGTCAATGTCCACGATCGGCACACCCAGATCCCCCTGATAGATCAGATCACGCATCTCGGAAAAAATCTTGTCGCACCGTTCCACCTTAGCAACAACATTCTTGCCGGGGGTCGTTTCCTCCGGGTCGTAGCCACGAATCGTCACAAGCCCGCTGATCGGATCCATGGTGTCCTCTAAAATACGCCCGTGCTCGCTCACGATCAGCGTACCATACTCGTACACAACATTATAAGCCGGCGTACACTTCTGCACCTGGATCTCCAGTGTATTCGGGAACTGCCTGTCGATCACCAGACTTTCCACGTAAATCAGCGAATTGATCGCCTTTTGTTCGGCTTCGGCAGTGTTCAGGCGCATCATATTATCCCCGATCTGAATACCGGTCGCATTCACAATGTCCTCCGCCGTGTAGCTGTCCGCATTGCCGGTCACACGGATGGTCTTTATGTTGAAAAATACCGTCATCGACAGTGTGACGATCACCGCACCCGCCAGCAGCACCACAAAAAAAGCATACACAGGACGTCCACGCTTGCGGCGGCGGGTACGGCGGCTATTCGTTTCATGCTCCATACTCGTCTTTTCTATATCTCTCACGTAAATCGACCATCCTTTTCAAATTCTCTCGATCGCTGCACCCACCGAGCGCAGCACCTGTTCCGGGCTGTCATAGCCCCTGTCTATATGGGAAATATCCGTGATAACAGTCTCTCCCTCTGCCCCAAGTCCTGCGATCAGCAGTGCAGCCCCGCCCCGCAGGTCGGTCGCACTCACCTGTGCCCCCTGTAACCGCCGGACACCGTGTACCACGGCAACCCGCCCGGCAACCTGAATATCTGCTCCCATCCGGCAAAGTGCATCCACATGACGGAAGCGGTTTTCAAAAATCGTCTCCTCTATCACGGAAGTCCCGCTTGCCTGACACAGGACAGCCATGACAATTGCCTGCGCATCGGTCGGGAAACCCGGATAGGGCATGGTTTTCAGATAGCGGACGGCTTTCAGCGGTTTCACGGCGGAAAAGCAGATACTGTCCGGCGTATGGCTGCACTTGCCATTCATCTCCTCCAGCACATCGAGAATGCCCACCAGACTTGCCGCATCCGTTTGCAGCAGGCGCAGTTCTCCGCCGGTTATGGCTGCCGCTGCAAGCCATGTGGCAGTGACAATTCTGTCCGGCATGATGCGGTATGTACAGCCGTCAAGCTGTTTCACGCCCTGCACCCGGATCGTGCTGCTGCCCGCCCCCTCGATGTTTGCACCGCATTGCAGGAGGTAACCGGCAAGGTCAAGAATTTCCGGCTCTCTTGCCGCATTGGTAAGGATCGTTTCCCCCTTTGCCAGCACAGCGGCAAGGAGAATATTTTCAGTCGCCCCCACGGACGGAAATTGCAGATGGATCCTTGCCCCGTGAAGCCCGTGCGGCGTATCGCAGAACAGAATGCCGTTTTCTTCCCGGATGCGCACCCCCATGCGCCGGAGCGCCGACAGGTGCAGATCGATCGGTCTCGGTCCCAGCTCACATCCGCCCGGAAAGCCTAACGTGCAGCTTCCCAGCCTGCCGAGCATCGCACCGAGGAAAATGATGGACGACCGCATTTCCTGCATCAGTGCCTCCGGTATCTGCGGATAGACAGGACAGCCGCCGATCACAACGGTATGCCCTTCCATTTTGCACCGGCAGCCGACACTGCCAAGGATCCGGCAGGCGGCATACACATCCGAAAGTTTCGGACAGTTTTCGAGAACGCTCTCGCCCTCACACAGCAGGGCTGCTGCCAGAATGGGTAGAGCGCTGTTTTTTGCCCCTTGTACGGCAATATCTCCCTCTATCCTTCTGCCGCCCTGTATGACGAATTTTTGCATTTCCCCCACTCCTTTCCCTGCATAGTATGAAAAGGAGAGGAATTTGGTGCAGGGGGCTTATTTCTTTTGCAAAAGCCCCTCGATCACGCCCCAGATGCGTTCGTCTGTATCCCGCACGGCAAGGGCAGCCGCATTCTGTGCCATGCTTTGCAGCAGCGGGCGGTCATGCAGCAACGTGTCAATGCGGTGAATCATGTCCTCGTTGGTGACATTTTTTTGCTCGATGACCTGTGCTGCACCGGCTTTTCCAAGCACCATGGCATTATGATACTGGTGATTGCCGGCAACGATGGGAGACGGTATCAGGATGGACGGCTTACCGAGTGCCTCCAGTTCCGCAAGTGCATTTGCCCCGGAACGGCAGACGACCAAATCGGCTGCTGCCATGCAGGTGTCCATGTCGTTGATGTATTCCGTGATGCGCAGACGGCTGCTTTTCAGGGGAATGCCGTAGCTTTCCATTTTCTGAGGAAAGGTCTCCTTTCCCATGCCGCCGTAGCCGTGGATATGATTGACGGGCAGCCCCTGCGAGGTGTGCCACTTCAGCACCTCCGCCATGGTGTCATTGATGCACCCCGCCCCAAGGCTTCCGCCAAAGGACAGGATCGTAAAGCTGTCGTCAAACCCAAGTTCTGCCCTTGCCTGCTGCCTTGTCTTTTTCAGCAAAGCCGCACGGACAGGCAGCCCGGTCACGGTATAGTTTATGTCCTTTTCAAAGTAGTCCAGCGCCTCTTTCACGGTCAGCATCACATGGTCTACTTCTTTCGCAAGCAAGCGGTTTGTGACACCGGGGTAGGCGTTCTGTTCGTGAATGGCGGTGGGGACACCCATTTTCGCTGCCATACGGATGACAGGTCCTGCCACATAGCCTCCCGTACCAATGGCAAGATCCGGCTGAAAATCCCGGATGATCTGCTTCGCCCTCGGTCCGGAACCGGCAAGATACCATGCCGCCCTGACGTTCCTGCCGATGTTCTTCACGGACAGTTTCCGCTGAAATCCGGCAACCTTGATCGGGGCGAGCTGGTAGCCCGCCTGCGGGATCAGCTTTGCCTCCATGCCGCCGGGCGTTCCGGCAAACAGAAATTCCGTGTCCGGTAGGTGCGCTGCAATAATGCCTGCGATGGCAAGTGCCGGGTTGATATGCCCGCCCGTGCCGCCGCCAGCCAGTAACACTTTCATGCGTTCGGTTTCCTCCTTCTGTTCGGGTTATGCCTCCTGCCGGTAGACCGGTTCAGGCGGGGGAACGGGCTTTGCGACCTTGACAACGGTATCCCGTGAACGGGAAACGTTCAGGACGATACCCATTTCCACAAGCTGCATGATGAGCGCCGTACCGCCGTAGGAGAAGAACGGCAGGCTGATACCGGTGTTCGGCATCAGATTCGCAACGACGGCAATGTTCATGAATGCCTGCAAAGCGATCTGAAGCGTAAAGCCGACAGCCAGCATCATGCCGAATTTGTCCTTGCTGTGTGTCGCAATGTGAAAACCCTGCATGATCAGCAGCACGAACAGCAAAATGACCATGATCGCACCGACCAGTCCGAGTTCCTCGCAGACAATGGCAAATACAAAGTCATTTTCCGATTCGGGCAGGTAGAGGTACTTCTGTCTCGATTCCCCCAGTCCCAGCCCGAACAATCCCCCCGAACCAATGGCAATGAGGGACTGTCGGGTCTGCCATGTATCATTCAGGTATGCCTCATCAAACGGATGCAGCCAGCAGTTGAACCGTGTCGTGATATACGTGACACGTCCGCTCTGCACCATGTAGATCATGATTGCTGCCAGTGCTGCAACACCGAGCAGCACGAAAAACGCAATATGCCACCACTTCGAGCCGCCGACAAAGATCATGACCGTCCCGATCATCACGATCAGGATGATACAGGAGTAGTGCGGCTGAAACACCAGCGGCACTGCGACCATGCCCAGCAGGATATATGCCGGAAGTGCACCGGTCGAGAATTTTTTCATCTTGTCATAATTCTTGTCGATCAGATAGGCGAACAGCACAACGATCGCAAACTTGGCAAGCTCTGACGGCTGAAATGTTGTGATACCTAAATCGATCCAGCGCTTGTTGCCTGTATCAAGGTCTGTGCCGATGAACTGCACCGCCCACAGCAGCAGCACCGATGCAATATAGATGAGCACCGCAAAGCCCTTTTTCGCCCATACGTGATAGTCCACAAATGTGACGATCAGCATAACGATCAGCCCGATCCCTGCAAAGATCGCCTGCCGGAGTGCATAGAAATAGCCCGGCTTGTTTTCGTTGATGGCAATGGCATAGCTTGCGGAAAACATCATCACGATGCCAAGCCCCAGCAAGATCAGAACGACAATGCTGAATGTGATATCCGGATAGCCGAACCGTACCCGTCTGCGCTCCGTGACCTGTCTGTTCGTGTTTTCGTCCATGTGTTTCCTCCTATCATTGCACTGTTAGCCAGACAGCCAGCACCCCGCAGAATCCTGCAAATCCGGCAAAGACCGCAAGACGTTTCCACGGCTTGCTGCCGTCCATGCTTGCAAGCAGTGTCTTTCTCTCTTTTTTCCGCAGAAGCGGCAGTACATTCACAAGATACACAGCCATACACAGGCACAGTGTCCGCCTGTCCGGACACAGGACAGGGAGCAGCGCCCCCAGCCAGCTGCTGCCGACCGTGCCAAGTCTGCACTTTGCAGGCGGAAGATCCCAGACCATGCACCCCATGCAAGCCCCCGCTGCCGTCAGCGAAAGCAGCGCCGGCAGCACTCTGTCATCCGCAAGATGTATCACAGCTAAACACGCCGTCAGGATGCCGGCTGCTGTGATCCCTGCACCGTCCGCTTCCCTGTCGGTTGGCTGCATCACGCCCCAGCTCAAGGTCAGCATCCCTGCCGCAAGCAAAGCCCGCAGCCCGGTCTCCTCCGTTTGCAGCACCTGCATCCCTGCAAGCTGCATCGCATACGCTGCCGAAAACATCACAGCAGCCTGCCAGAACGGCTTTACCCGATAGCGGATACGCCTGTGGATCGCCATGACATCCACACCAAGCCCCAACAGCGCCGCCAGTATCCCATAGGCATACCCGCATTGCAGCTGAAACAGCGCCTCCTGAAAGCCCCTGTCCGTCCGGTCCGCTTCCCCGAACTGCAAATAGAGCGTATAGCACAGCACCAGCCCGAACGTACAGCCGAACACCGCCAACACCCCGCAGAGGGTCGGGCGGAGCTTTTCTCCGGCAGCTTCTTTCTGTTCCCGGTTCTCCTCCGGTTCACAGAAGCGGAGCTTTTGCAGGAACGGCACATAGGCAATTCCCATGATCCCCGCCGCCAGTGCTGCCGAAAGTGAAGCTGTCAATTGCAGCCAGATGGGCATTACAGCTTCCCGTAAACCGCTTCCATGACGGTTTCAAGGTGCATCCCGTGACTTGCCTTGAAGAGCACAGCATCGCCCTCTTTGGCAGTCTCACGCAGCTTTTCAATGAGCGCCTGCGCATCGCAGGTCGTGAAAATTTCATGCGCCGTTCCGGCATGGGCAGCAATGGTCTCTGCCTCCTTGCCATAGCAGAACAGCCTATCAATATTGGCAGCTGCTGCCATTTTTCCGACTTCCGCATGAAGCGTTTCGCTCATCTCACCCAGTTCCAGCATATCGCCCAGTACTGCAATGCGCTTTCCCGCACAGGGCAGATGTTCCAGAACGCCAAGCGCCGCACGCATGGAATCCGGGCTTGCATTATAACAGTCTGCAATCACAGTCTGTCCGTTTTTTTCCAGA
The DNA here is from genome assembly GCA_947629905.1 of uncultured Clostridia bacterium. Lineage (GTDB taxonomy): Bacteria > Bacillota > Clostridia > Oscillospirales > Ruminococcaceae > UBA3855. Next base: position 45,128 of record CANRFM010000007.1, on the reverse strand, counting down.
ATATTCTGCCGGTTGCCGGTCGGACGGTATTCTGCCAACCCGCAGAGGATCTCCTGATCGGGCATACCGATCAGCACCCCGGCAAGATAGGCGGCAAGGGCATTCTTCACATTATGCGCCCCGACTGCCGGAAGCACGGCAAGCAGCCGTTTTTCTCCGGTGCATACCGTAAAGGTCGTGACACCGTTCTCCTCCTTGATGTCCTCCGCCCACACGTCTGCCGGGTTTCCCTCGGTCGAAAAAGCGTAGACCGGACGGGAGAGCGTTTCTTTCAGGGGGGCAAGCAGTCTGTCATCTGCCGATGTGATCAGCGGTGCATCTGCTGCCATGCCCTCCAGCATTTCGAGCTTTGCCCGTAAAATGCCTTCCTGTGAGCCGAGATGCTCCACATGGGAAAAGCCGATATTCGTGATAATGGCAATGGTCGGCTTTGCGCTCCGGCTCATGCGGGAGATCTCCCCGAAATGGTTCATGCCCATTTCCAGAACGGCTGCACCATGCTCTTTCGTCAAACCGAGCAGCGTTTTCGGCATACCGATCTCATTGTTCAGATTGGCTTCCGTCCTGAGTGTCGGGCAGTGCTTGCCGATCACACAGGCGGTCAGCTCTTTGGTGGTGGTCTTGCCCACACTGCCGGTAATACCGATCACAGGGATGTCAAATTTGCTCCGGTACAGCGATGCAATATCCAGCAGTGCCTGCCCGGTATCTGCCACTACAAGGCAGGGGCAGTCCGCAATGGGTGTATCCGTCACTGCGGCGACTGCACCGGCAGCAATTGCCTGCTGTACAAAATCATGCCCGTCAAATTTTTTCCCCCGCAGCGCCAGAAACAGGCAGCCCGCCGGGAGCGCCCTTGTGTCCGTGCTGACGGCTGTGATCTCCGCCTCAAGCGGTGCTTCTGCGTGCAGATAGTCTGCAATTTCCCGCAGTGAAATGCTTTCCATACCTCATGCCTCCTGTGCCATGGCATTCAGTGCCCCGGCAACGACTTCCCGTTCGTCAAAGTGAATATGACGGTCATTCTCAAAAATCTGATAGTCCTCGTGTCCCTTTCCGGCAAGCACGATCACATCTCCTGCCCCTGCCGTCCGCAGTGCATGGGCAATGGCTTCGGCACGGTCGGTCACGACCTCATACGGAACGGTACTGTCCTCCAGCCCGGCAAGAATGTCCTGAATGATAGCTTCCGGGTCTTCATCTCTCGGATTATCCGAGGTAACGATCAGCTTGTCGGCATAGCGTGCTGCTGCCTGTGCCATGAGGGGTCTCTTGCCCTTGTCACGGTTGCCGCCGCAGCCGAACAGGCACACTAATTTTCCCTCTGTATAGCGTTTTACGTTGCTTAAAATATTCTCAATGGCATCCGGTGTGTGCGCATAGTCGCAGATCACCGAAAAATCTCTCCCGGTCGGGATGACTTCACATCTGCCCTTGACACCCGGACAGTTCTGCAATGCCGGGAGTATCTGTGCATCTGGCAAGCCCATCAGCTTGCACACGGCATAGGCTGCTGTTGCATTTGCCACATTGAAATAGCCGGTCAGCCGCATGGAAATTTCCATTTCCCCGCAGCTTTGCCGCAGACGGAATACCGTGCCGTTTGCCTTCACGGAAACGGGGGTATAGGTGAAATGCGCATCGGCCGTGCCATAGTTGTACTTCTCGCAGGAAATTTCGTCATACAGGCGTTCCCCGTATTCGTCCCCGATATGGATGACAGCCTTGTCGCAGATGTCAAACAGCATCCGCTTGGCATCGTAGTAGGCTTCCATGGTCTTGTGATAGTCCAGATGATCCTGCGTCAGGTTCGTAAAGACTGCAACCTCAAAATGTGTCGGTCCGATCCGCTTCTGCACCAGCCCGAACGAGGAAACTTCCATGACGACCACGTCACATCCGCTTTCATACATACGGGCAAACAGTGCCATCAGGTCAAAGGGCAGCGGCGTGGTATTGTTCGTGTGAATGACTTCCGCCCCGATCTCATTCTGTATCGTCCCGATCAGTCCGACTTTGTGTCCACTTTGTTCGAGAATGAATTTGATGAGGGTGGTGATCGTCGTTTTGCCGTTCGTGCCGGTCACGCCGATGAAGCGCATTTTCCGTTCCGGGTGTCCGAACCACGCTGCACAGAGCCGCCCGTATTCCGCACGGGTGTCGTCCGTGAGCAATTGCTTCTCCCCCAGACCGAGATCATGATCCGCAACAACGGCAGCCGCACCCTTTTCGAGTGCTTCCGCAGCGGCGGTGTGTCCGTCAAAGCGTTCGCCCCTGATACAGACAAACAGACACCCCGGAACGACTTTCCGGTTATCATCCGTGATCGCTGTGATCTCTGTCTCCCCCAATGTGGTGGGGATCCTGTTTTCCAGCAGTTCCAAAAGCTTCATAGCTGTTCCTCCCATCAGTCGCCCCGACTGTTATTGATGTAGTTGAGCTTGATGACCGTGCCGACCGGAACGGTAGTGCCTGCTTCAACGGACTGGGACTGCACCCGCACGTCCTCACGGTCGGCAGAAGCACCGCTGGCGACAAAGTTCAGGTGCAGATCGGTCAGCAGCGCATTGGCTTCGCTGGCTGTCTTTCCGGTCAGATCCGGCACTTCCGCTGTCTCGGCTACATAGTTCTCCTCGGTGTAAAGGATCATCGTGCCGTTTGCCGAGATCGTCGCTCCCGTCATGGGACACTGTCCGACGACGGTGTTCCCTTCACCGACGACCTCGTATTTCAGGTTCAGCGCTTCGATGGTGCTCTTTGCCTTTTCAATATCCGCATCGATCAGCAGCGGAACAGTCGCATCAAGCTGTGCATACTCCTCATCCGTGTATTCCGGATAGTAGCCTAAATATTTCAGCGTGTCTGCCATGATATTGCTTGCAGCAGGTGCACACACGATCGAACCGTAATACTGGTTGTTTGCCGTATTCGGCTCATCGGCTAAGATCAGCAGCACGACTTCCGGGTCGTCTGCCGGCGCAAAGCAGGCATAGGATGCGACATACTGCATATTGTCCTTGGGGTATTCGTCCAGCTTTTCGGATGTACCGGACTTGCCGCCGATGGCATAGCCCTTGATATAGGCATTGGAACCGCCGTTGTTATCCACGACTGCTTGCAGGAGCTTGCGCATTTCGGCAGAGGTCTCATTGGAAACGACCTGCCGCTTCACATTGGTGTCGAATGTTTTCAGGATATTGCCGTCACTGGACACGATGCGGCTCACCACGTGCGGTTCTACCAGATAGCCGCCGTTGACGGCAGCAGCAATGCCGGTGATCATTTCAATGGCGGTCAGCTTGTTTGCCTGCCCGAAAGAACTCGATGCAAGGTCGACCCGGCTCATGCGGTCTTCATCAATGTAAATACTCGAAACCTCACCGGGCAGATCGATATTTGTCTTTTCCGTCAGCCCGAAAGCACTGAAATAGCTGCAAAACTTCTCGATGCCAAGCTTCTGCCCCACTTCAATGAATGCCGGGTTGCAGGAATTGGTCAGCGCCTGTGAAAACGTCTGCTGCCCGTGTCCGCCTATCTTATGACATTTGATGGGGTCTGCACCGGGAATTTCATAGGCACCGTCACAGTAGTAGCCAAATACATCCGGATCAACCACGTGCTCCTCGATGGCAGCAGCTGATGTAAAGATCTTGAACACAGAACCCGGAATATACGGCTCTGTGATCGCCTTGTTCTTCCACTGCTCCTCACGGGCAGCAACATAGGCTTCCTGATATTCCTCCTCCGGGAGCGCTTCGAGTGCTTTCCGGGTGGCTTCGTCATAGATCACAGACGGGTTGTTCAGGTCAAAGGACGGGTAGGTCCCCATGGCATAGATTGCTCCGGTCTTGGCATTCATGAGAATGCCGCAGGCACGGTTCTTGACACTGTTCTTCTCACACATTTCCTGCAAATTCTTTTCGAGATAATATTGCAGCGTGGAATCGAGTGTCAGGTACAGGGAACTGCCCTCCTGTGCCTCATAGGTCGTAGAGTAGCGATAGGGCATGAGATTGCCCAGACCGTCTACAGCCGTTGTGACCCTGCCGTTAATGCCGGACAGGTAATCATCATATTCTGCTTCCAGTCCGTACTGCCCTTTGCCGTCACTGTTGGTAAAGCCGATCACCTGTGCAGCAAGATCATTCTGCGGGTAGTAGCGCTTGGAATCCTCCTCGGTCGTGATGGATACCATGCCAAGATTGTCAAAATAAGCTGCGATCTCATCGGCTGCGGTTTTTTCCACCTGTGTTTTGAGGACATAATACTGGGTATCTTTCTCCATAGCAGTGCGGACGGTATCCTCCGAAATTTCAAGCTTTTCCGCAAGATATTCTACGATCTCCGCCTGAAGTTCCTCACGGGTGATGATACGTTCATCCGTGGGCAGTGTCTCTCCGTTTGCGACTCTTTCCTCCCGCTTTTCCATGATCTTCTCAATATCGTCCATTTCCTCCCGGAACGTTTTCGGGTCCATGAAAACCTTATAGACCGTTGCGCTCCATGCAAGCGGTTCCCCGTTGGCATCATAGATACTGCCCCTGCCGGCGGTGATGGTCTTGTTTGTGAAATGTGTCTCGTTTGCCATTGCCGCATAGTCCCGGTGGTCGATCACGGTCAGCTTGAACAGCCCCCATACCACATATCCCACCACAATAAAAATCGGCAGCAGGATACCGATGATCAGCCTTTTGTTCATGCCGACAGCCGGTTCATACTCTTTCTTCGCCACATGATCAGCTCCTTACAACAGCCCTCCCCGCAGCATCCGGCGAGGTCTGATAGTGAAAACAGGCAGGCTGAAAGTCCGCCCGCCTGTTCCGGCTTGTTCCTCTTTGCAGGTGCAGTGTCACCCGTCCGGGCTTTGCCTTTTTCTGTATCGGACGGATGAACTGCCTGCACACTCGTTTTGTCTCCTTCTTTTCTTTCTGCCATTGGATAACGGGAACACCTTTCAGCTCATTCTATATGTATTCTGTTCAGCCCCTGAGGTATTCCACAAAACTTTCAAACCAGAGCCTGATCCTGACAAAAATATTCTGTTCCTCTGCCGGGATCTCCACCACATCATTTGTCTGTATCTGCACATACTCGACCTGTGACTGGTTCAGCGGATTCATGCCGAGCACATTTTCCGCATATTCCTGTATATTCTTGCTGGAAGTATTGCTGGCGATCTCCGACTGCATACGTACATTTTCACTTTGCAGGTCGGTGTAATTCTTTTCGGTCTGCGTGATCTCGTTGCTGATCTGCAGCAGTTCCACATTGCTGTAGATCACTGCACCCAGCATACCAAAACCGATAAATACACACAAGATCAGCTTGACTGCAAAGCCTTTCCGGTTCTGATTCTTGCCCATTTCGATCTCACTATTGTAATCCGGCTCATATGAGGGCGGCGCTGACGACGGCTGCGCCGGTGACGTACTGCCGGAACGCTCATAAATAGCCATATACAAACTAACTCCTTTCCAAGAGTCTGAGCTTTGCGCTGCGGCTGCGGCGGTTCTGAGCAAGCTCCTCCTCCCCTGCCGTAACGGGCTTTCGGGTGACAAGTCTTGCCTGCGGCTTTTTTCCGCACACACACTGCGGAAAATCCGGCGGACAAGTACAGCCGCTGCACCATGCAGCAAACTGCTGCTTCACGATCCTGTCCTCCAGTGAATGAAATGTAATAACCGCAAGCCTGCCGCCCGGCTTCAGGCAGGAAAACGCTGCCTCCAGCCCCAGTTTCAGATGTCCGAATTCATCATTTACGGCGATCCGGATCGCCTGAAAGGTCTTTTTGCACGGGTTCTTGTCCCTGCGGTATTTCTGCGGAACAGAAGATGTCACGATTTCCGCAAGCTGTCCTGTCGTCTCGATGGGGGCAGCCTGTCTTTGCCGGACAATATTTGCCGCAATGCTGCCTGCAAAACGTTCCTCACCGTATCGGTGCAAAATATCCGCAAGCTGCTGTGCATCCCATGTGTTGACAATTTCCCTTGCGCTCAAGCCTTCCTGACTCATGCGCATATCAAGCGGCGCATCCGCATGATACGAAAAGCCACGTGCCGCTTCATCGAGCTGATGAGAAGATACCCCTAAATCCAGCAATACCCCGTCCACTTTCTCAATATGTAACCTGTCAAGCACTGCCCGCATCTGTGAATAATTGGCGTGTATCACCTTTGCCGGGAAACCCGCAAGGCGCTCCCCTGCTGCCGCCACGGCATCCGGGTCACGGTCAAGACCGATCAGCAGCCCGTTTTCTCCCAGACGGGAGGCAATTTCCCGGGCGTGTCCTGCACCGCCGACTGTTCCGTCCACATAAACGCCATCCGGACGGACAGCAAGCCCTGCAAGCGTCTCCGGCAGAAGCACAGGTGTGTGTGCAAACTCCATTTTAGCGTCTCCTTACAGGCAGATCTCTTCGATCTGCGGTGCTTCTGACGGGTCAAAGCTCGAATCATCCTCGTCCCACAGATCAGCGCTCCAGATCTCTACCTTGGTGAGCGCACCTGCGATGACGACCTCATCTGTCAGGTGGGCATAATTGCAAAGGGGCGCAGGGATCAGGACTCTGCCCTGCTTATCCGGTGTGACTTCCACCGCACCCGAACAGATCCAGCGGCGCAGTTTTTCGCCCTGTTTTCCCGTGATGCTGCGGATCTGCCGCATGACATTCTTCCACTCTTCCACAGAATACACTGCCAGAAAGCTTCCGCTTGTCCCACGTGCGATCCAGAAAGTATTACCAAATCGTTCACGGAGCTTAGCGGGGAAATTGATACGGTTCTTTGCATCGAGATTGTGCCGGAATGTACCTGTAAGACCAAACTCTTCTGTCTGTTCCGGCGCCTGCACCTGCATCTCCGTTTCTTCCACCGCTGCTCACCTGCCGTTCTGCTCCCGTGCTGCCTCGCGGCAGCGGCGGGTGTCGTCCTTTCTTTTGCTCTACTGTTCTCTCTTTGTTCTGTCAGGCATATCTGTGCGGTATCTCTTTTTTCTGATAGGCGTTTCGGTTAGGGAAAATTCCCCACCAAAAAATTGCACAGCAACGCCTTCCACTATTTCATTATACCATATTTCACAGCAGATAGCAATATAGCATTTAGACTAAATTCATCCCCAATTTTTAGTTACTTTTCATAGATTTCATACAATCCGTCATACAAAAATTCCCAAAAATCATGTAAAATGGATAAATGGAAAGCCGACAAATTCCGGCAAGGTCTTGCTTTTTATCCATTTGTATGGTACAATAGAAAAAAACATCTGAAAATTGGTGGGAGATCGTAGAAAATCGTGGACAAGTGTGGGGAATTGTGGAGGAGGTATTTTTCATGAAGTCAAAATTGCGAAAAATAGGGAAATTCCTGCATCAACTATGCCGTGTCTGCCCGATCGGGGCTGCCTTTGTCATCAGCTTTGCACTTGGCACAGGGAGCAGTCTGCTCCCTGCCGGCAACCCGCAAATGGCTGCTGGGTGGGTATTTGTGGGTATGAGCTGGCTGTTGGGGTGCGTGTGGGTGTACCGGATGATACGTAAAACGCTGTCCGTCTGGCAAAATGGGGCACTCCTGTGGGGAATGGGCACTTTTTTGCGGCTCGGCTATATTCTGCGTGCACCGTACTACTATTTTCAGCACGATGCGGAGCGCTTTTCCCTGAACCGGGGTCACACGGACTATATCCGCTATCTTTGGCAGGAGGGACACCTGCCGGATTTTGACGTGCGGGAACGGTGGCAGTTCTATCATCCGCCGCTGCACTACATCCTTTCTGCCGTTTGGATGAAGCTGATGGAACTGACCGGCATTTCCGAAGCGGCATTGTACGAAAGCGTGCAGGTTCTGCCGTTCGTGTACTCGTGCACGGCGCTGGCAGTATTTGGTATGCTCCTGAAACATTTTCACCTCAAAGGCATTGCCTTTTCCCTGCCCATGGGCATTATGGCGCTGCATCCTGCCTTTCTCATCCTGTCCGGCAGCATCAACAATGATATGCTGAGTATCCTGTGTATGCTTGTCACCCTGCTGCTTGCCCTGCGGTGGTACAATAAGCCGAAGTTTTCGACGATCACAGCGCTTGGCTTTTCTGTCGGGCTGGGGATGCTGGCAAAACTTTCCGCATGGATGGCTGCGCCGGCTGTTGCTGTCCTATTCCTGACCGTCCTGAAACAAAACCGGCAGCAGCTTCGCTCGCTCCTGAAACAATACACCCTGTTCGGCTGCATCAGTCTGCCCCTCGGACTGGGGTGGGGGCTGCGGAACTTCGTGAAATGGGGCGTACCGCTTACCTACATCCCGGCATTGGAAGAAAGCAGCGGACAGTATGTGGGAGCTATCCCCGTCTGGCAGAGACTGCTCGACTTTTCGCCGGAGCAGTTCCGGTACATCTACGACTGCTTTACCACGGACGGGCAGACCTATAATGAATACAACCCCCTGATCGGTCTGCTGAAAACGGCAGTATTTGACGAATTTGTCAATACGGACTACTACCCCCGCATTGCCGGACTGGGAGATCTTCTGTTCTGGGCGCAGGTGATACTGGCAGGAACGGCACTTTTCGCCATGGTGCGGGAATGCTGCCGGACTTTCACTGCCGAAAAGCAAGCCCTCCTCCTCACCTACCTTGTGACACTGATCAGCTATACAGGCTTCTGCCTTGCCTATCCGCAGGTCTGCACGGAGAATGCCCGTTATGCCACGCCGCTAATCTACGTGACTTTGCTTTTCCTCGGTATGTGGATGAAACGGCTCGGGGAAAAAGCCTTCGTCCGCAAGCTGCTTGGGGCTGCGGACGGTGTATTCATGGCGATCAGCTTTACGATCTACGGGCTTGTGATCTTCGGATAGCGCAAATGCCTCCCCGCTTCTGACGGGGAGGCATTCCGTTATTCTGTACGCAGTGCCACAACAGGGTCTTTCTTGGCAGCACTTCTCGAAGGGATAATACCAGCGATCAGTGTCAGCGCCATACTGATGCAGACCAGAATGATCGCCGCATTCACCGGAAGTACGGCATTCAGGGACATAATACCCGTCAGCGCATGGATGACCTGATTGATCGGGATGCACATCAGATATGTCACCAGTACGCCCAATAAGCCCGAAGTAAAGCCAATGATGAGCGTTTCCGCATTGAACATACTCGACACGTCACGCTTGGAAGCGCCGATAGCCCGGAGAATACCGATCTCCTTGGTGCGCTCCTGCACGGAGATCAGCGTGATGACACCGATCATGATCGATGAAACGATCAGCGAAATGGCAACAAATGCGATCAGCACATACGTAATGGTATTGATGATGGTCGTGATACTGCTCATCATCAGCCCGATATAGTCGGTATAGGTGATCTGATGCACCTCGTCTACCGTTTCATTGTAATCGGCGATCACATCCTCTATGACATCCTTATTCTCAAAAGAAGAGGCAAAGAGGTTGATCGTTGCCGGTTCTTCCAGATCGACATCGCCCAGTTTGGCAAGATTGTCCTCATAGGTGCTTTCAGAGAATGTCAGCAGCTCATCATAGTAGGAGGCAAAGCGTTCCTCGTCGGGGTCGTCCAGTTCTGCCTGCAACATGGCAGTCACCTGTTCTGCCGGCACTTCCGCAAACTGCTGTGCCACCTGTGCGGCATACTGCATCTTTGCCTGTTCCTGTACCATTACCCGGAATGCATCCTCCAGTTCGTCATCGTCCATGTCGGCAACATAGTCCTTGACATCGGCTTCTGCCATGCCCATTTGCTCAGTCAGGGCTTGCAGCATGGCTTCCTCCATATCCTTACGGGTCTTGCCTTTCATCCCCTGCTCGGTCATATCGTCAAGCTGTTCCTCGGTCGGAATGGACTGCATTTGGATATACAGATCCGGCTTCATGGCTTTCGGGGTGTCGTCCACAAAGTCAATGAACGCCGCCTGCTTTTCGGCATTGGTCAGGTCTCCGGTGCTCTCCTCAAAGGGCAGCCCCGTGAAAATATCCCTGTCCTCGTCCTCGACCTGTGCCTGCAAAGCCTCGCAGTCCTGCATCTGCTCCGCAACATAAGACATAAGCTTGGAAGTGTAGGCGATCGAACCGCTCAACATGGCAGACTCCGTCTCCTCGTTCGGGCGGATAATGCCTGTCACTTTCAGGGGCAGTGCGTTTTCGTACAGGTACTTCAGCCCTGCCTCACTGTCCCGCAGATCGGAGTAGGTGTCTGTCAGCGCCTCATAGGTGTAGCAGTCGGAATTGAGCACGACACGGTATTCCATGCCGCAGATCTCCTCATAGCTCCACTGTTTCGTCTCCTTGTCATCCAGTTTCGTATGATTTACAGCCGCATCCATGATCTGATCCATCACTTCCTTGGATTCCAGACCAAGGGCATACAGTGTCACATCGTCAATTTCATTGTTCTCGTCCAGAACGAGCATGACCTCATCGTAATCGTCCGCCCAGTCGCCGTAGACCACATCATACTGGCTTTTCAGCAGGTCGCTGACGGCTGCGCCGTTGTCACCGGGCAGCATTTCCTGCCACAGCGGCGGTGTCCCGAAACTCGAGGACTGCGACTCCGATATCCCGAACATGGAATCACGCATATCCACCATGGCGCTCATGTCCATGTCAATGCTTTCGCTCACCAGTTCCTGCAATAATTCCTGCGTGTCGGAGCAGATGATCGTGCCGTCCACGTTCTTGGTGTAGACCAGTAGTTTCAGGTTGTAGCCGTACTGAATGCCGGAAAGCGCACTTGACAGGCTGCTTCCCTCTCTGGTACGTTCCTTTTCGATGTATTCCTTAAACGAACGCAGATCGTTCTCGGTCGCTTCGAGATCGTTCATGGACTCCATCAGGTCGTAGACAGCCGGTTTTTCAAAGACCGCATCCTTGCCGTGTGACACCTCGTCATTGCTCACGCCAAGGAAGGTCTGCATCAGCGTTGTCAGATCAATGGTAGTCGCCTCGATCGTGATCGGGTAGGAAGCAAGCGTATCCTCCTGTACCGCATCGATATATGCCTGAAATCCCTGCGAAATGGACAGCACCAGTGCAATGCCGATAATGCCGATACTCCCTGCAAAGGAAGTCAGCATCGTCCTGCCCTTTTTCGTGAACAGGTTCTTGAGGGAAAGCCCGAATGCTGTCGCAAAGGACATGGAGGGCTTCTTCTTTTTGCTGTTGGCTTCATTGGCAGCCTTGTCTTTTCCGGCTTCGGCTTCCCGTTCTGCATCGGTGAGGGGCATGGAGTCGCTCTTGATCTCGCCGTCCAGCATCCGGATGATACGGGTAGAATACTTCTCCGCAAGTTCCGGATTGTGCGTAACCATGATGATCAGGCGGTCGCTGGCGATTTTTTTCAGGATCTCCATGACCTGCACGGAAGTTTCCGTATCCAGCGCACCGGTCGGTTCATCGGCAAGAATAATATCCGGATTATTGACCAGCGCACGGGCAATTGCCACACGCTGCATCTGCCCGCCGGACATTTCGCTCGGGCGCTTGTGCAGCTGTCCGCCCAGTCCGACTTCTTCGAGGGCTTTCTTCGCACGTTCCCGGCGTTCGGACTTCTTCACGCCCGAAAGTGTCAGGGCAAGTTCCACATTCTGGAGCACAGTCTGGTGCGGGATGAGGTTATAGCTCTGAAACACAAAGCCGATCGAGTGATTGCGGTAGGTGTCCCAGTTCTTATCCTTGAATTTCTTGGTAGAATTGCCGTTGATGATGAGGTCGCCCTCCGTGTACTGGTCAAGTCCGCCGATGATATTCAGCATGGTCGTCTTGCCGCAGCCGGACGGTCCTAAAATAGAGACAAATTCCCCGGAGCGGAATTGCAGGTCAATGCCCTTGAGGGCATGGACGGTATTTTCACCCGCTAAGTAATCCTTCTTAATGCCTTTGAGTTCCAGCATAGATGATACAGCCCCTCCTTGTCAATAATAAGCATAAAGGCAGGAAAAACCAACCAGTTTCCTGCCCCAACCACCTATTTAGTATAGCACAGATGAAAAAATTTGTAAAGCCATCTGTTAATTTTTTGTCAGTTTGACCGATTCCGGGTGTACAATGTCAAGGTCTTTCATGCAGTTTGATTTAAGGCAGATCTTTTCGTCTGACATCCGCAAGCGGTGAGTGATCCATTGCCTCCTGCATGGCAGTGTCGGACAGGTGCGTGTAAATTTCCGTCGTGGCGATGCTTTCATGTCCGAGGATATTTTTCAGCGTGAGCACGTCCACGTGTCCATGTTGATACATCAAAGTCGCAGCCGTGTGCCGCAGCTTATGGGTGGAAAGTCCCCGTCCGTCCAGCCCGGCAGCTTTGAGGGCATTTTCCACAATTTGCTGCACCCGGCGGCGGCTGATCCGCTTATTCTGGTTGGAGAGGAACAGTGCCGGGTCAGCCGTTTCCGCCTGAGAGCGTTCAAACAGATACTCCCGCAATGCCGCCATACAGGATGGATTCAGATAGACGATGCGCTCTTTTGAACCTTTGCCAAGAACACGCATCCGCTTTTCGTCCATATCCAACGAGGAAAGATTCAGCCCGACCAGTTCCCCGAGCCGTATCCCGCAGTTCAGGAACAGTGTCAGGATGCAGTAATCCCGGAGCTGCGCCTTTCCGGCTTGTTCGGTGAGCGCTTTCAGCACCTCAAGGCTTTCGTTGAGGTTGAGATACTTCGGGAGCGCACGCTTGGGCGAGGAAAGCTCTAAATTGGTGGTCGGATCATAGTCGAGCAGCCTTGCCTGTGTGGTGAGATAGTGAAAAAAACCACGCAGGGAGGAGGCTTTCCGGGAACGTATCTTGTCATGATTCCCGCACTCCGCAGCCACGAAGCCATAAAACCGATGAATGTCTCCGAGTGTGACCGTGCGCATATCTTCAACAGTAATGTCCTGTATGCTTACTTCCTGTAACATTTCGGCAGAGATATTCGGCACGTCCGCCCGGTCAAGTTTCAGAAAGCGTAAAAACTGCCGCACATCCTGATAATACACACCCACAGTACTTCCGGCAAGTCCCTTGACGACTGACAGGTGCGTGATGAATTCATTCAGGAATGCTGGATTTTCGCTGCGTTGGATCTGCATAGAGATGCCCCCTTTTTTCAATATCAGTATACCACATTTTCCTGCTTTTGTCAATTTTGCTGTGTGCCGGAATATACACGGAGCATTTCAAAAAGCGGAAAGAGAGAGGATAAGGCAACCCCGCCGCTTTTCAGAGCGGCGGGGCATTTTTCAGGCAGTTGTTGACTTGGCAGTGTCGGCAATGGTCTTTGCACCTCTGCGTTCATTCCACCATACCCACAGGGTCGGTGCAATGCACTGGGAGGAGTACGTACCGGCGATCAGTCCGAATGTCATCGGCACGGAGAAGCTCAGGATGCTCTCCACATGGAACAGGTAGGCAACCACGCTGATGATGATCATGGTCGAAACGGTCGTGATCGAAGTGCGCAGCGAACGGCGGAGCGTCTGGCTTGCGCTGGTGTTGACCAGTTCGGCAATGGTCGTTGTGCGGAGCATCAGTCTCTGATTCTCACGGATACGGTCGTAAACGATGATCGTGTTGTTGATGGAGTAACCAAAGATCGTCAGGATCACAGCCATGAAGTTGGAGTTGATCTCAAAGCCGCACAGCACAAAGCTGCCGTAGGTGATGATGATGTCATGCAGCAGTGTCAGGATCGTGAACACACCCGCAGACCAGCCGCTGATCTTCTTGAACCGCAGCGCAATGTAGATAATCAGCAGGAGTGCGGCAAAGATGACTGCCACAATGCACTTCCCGAAGAATTCCCGGCCGGAGGATGGGCTGACTTCATTGCTTTCCAGTTCCTCGATGTTGTTGTCCGGATAAGCATTCTGCACGGCTTCCAGCATTTCCGACTGCTTGTCCAGTGTCAGGCTCTCGTCATAGCTGAACGAAATGGTCAGGATATTGGTGTCCGCATCAAAGCTTTCGCCCTTCTGAAGCGTAACCGGTGTACCAAGCACATCTTCCACGGCGGATTTGCAGGCGTTTTCATCCAGATCACCGCTGTAGGAGTACGAAACGATCGTACCGCCCTTAAAGTCGATGGCAATTTCCACCCCGAGGAAAGAAGTACAGAACGAAAGCACGATCAGTACAGAAGAAAGGATGAAGAAGATCTTCTTCGATTCGCTGAACTTGCGGATCTTCGGTGCTTTGTAGCGTTTCTCGCTGTAGCCGTAGAGGGAGGGTTTCTGGAATGCCTTGAAGCGTGCCAGAGACATTGTCATCAGCCGTGCAGCACCCACGCCCATGATGAAGTTCAGGATAACGCCGGCAACCAATGTGAAGCCGAACGAGTACACAAAGCCCTCTGTCGTAGCCCCGAACGGGAAGAAGATCGTCGCATCCAGTATTCTGGTAAGCGGGTTGGTATTCGTACCGAAAGCACCCATCAAAATCACAGCAACAATGGCAAGTGTCAGGTTACCATCCAAGATAGCGGAGAAGGCGTTCTGATAGCCTGCCTTGAGGGAAGTTTCCACGCTCTTGCCACGTGCCAGTTCCTCACGGATACGCTCGGCGGTGATGATGTTACAGTCAACACCCATACCGATCGAAAGGATGATACCGGCAATACCCGGAATTGTCAGCGTGGAACTCGGCTGGAAACCGAACCACCCGGAAACCGCTGCCAGCATACCGGCAGCCTGTCCGATCAGACCAATTACGGCGATCAGACCGGGGATGCGGTAGAGTACGATCATATAGACCGCAATGAAGCACAGTGCGATCAGTCCGCTCAGGATCATGGCACGGAGCGCACCGGAACCCAAAGTCGGGGAAAGTGTCTTGGTGCTTGTTGCTTCGAGCGAGAACGGCAGCGCACCAGAATTGATCTGTTCGGCAAGCTCCTGTGCGGATTCGGCAGTGAAATTGCCGGAGATGACCGCTTCACCATTGCTGATGGCTTCATTGACGGTCGCACTGGAGATGCAGGTATCATCCATCCAGATGGAGATATAGCCGCCGTTGGCAGCCTGTTCCGCCGTTGCAGAGGCAAAGGCACTCTTTCCGGTATCGTTCAGCTTGAGCTGTACGACCCACTGGGAATTCTGCTGATCATAGCCGCCCGCAGCTTCATTGACATCCGCACCGGAGATAATGACTTCGCCGGAAGCATCCTGCCCGTAGCGGAATGTCAGCTCAGACATCTGTCCTAACTCGTCCACAGCGGCAGCGGGGTCAAAATTCTCCTCGTCCGACTGCCACGGGAACCGCACAATGATACGGCTGTTGTTGTAGTCTACGTACGTTTCACTGTCGTGAATGCCAAGATTTGCCAGTCGCAGATTGATGACCTGCAAGGCAGCCTTCATCTGTTCTTCCGTGGCATCCATGCCGTCCTCCGGCTCAAAGGTGACATCTACACCGCCCTGAATATCAATGCCGAGACGAATATCATTCAGCCCATGCACATAGGTATGCGGGATATCGCCCTTATACCGCAGCACACCAAATACCGTTGTATAGGTGAATGCCAGTATAAACAGCACGACAATGAAAAAGACGGGTTTTCCTACTCTTTTTTTCACGATCTGACCTCCTGTTGCCGCCCTTGTCGGAACATCGGACGGTATAATCTCTTTTTGCCGTAAAACAAACGACATACATTCCTATTATAGTATAAAACACACGAAATGTCAATACCTTCCGGGAAATTTTTCTGAATTTGCTCCCCGGAAAGCATTTCACAGGAATGCAAAGCTGCTATACCTCTCCCCTTTTTGCCCTTGCATTGGCAAGCATGAGCTTGATGCGGTTTTCCTGATTGACACGGGTCGCACCGGGGTCATAGTCAATGGCAATGATATTGGCATCCGGGTAGTATTCCTTGACTGCTCGGCTCATGCCCTTGGCGATGATGTGGTTCGGCAGACAGCCGAAAGGTTGGGTGCAGATGATATTCTCCGTGCCGCTTTCGGCAAGTGCGCCCATTTCGGCAGGGATCAGCCAGCCTTCGCCCATGTTCACGCCCTGCCCGATATAGCGTGTCACGGAAGTCCGCAGCTTCTCAAAATCATGCGGCGGTGTGAAGGTGCTATGCTCTTTCATCGTCCGGATGACACGTTTCTGCTCGGCAAGGAACATTTTGTAGATCATGTGGTAGACCGGGGTCGCTGCTGTGTATTTCCCGTAGATGCGGGCATCGTTGACCTTGTTGATCGCCCAGTAGAGAATGAATTCCAGCATGGACGGCACGACCGGTTCACAGCCCTCCGAGATGAGAAAATCCTCTAAATGATTGTTGGCAAGCGGCGAATACTTCACGTAGATCTCCCCGACAATGCCGACCTTGATCCGTGGAATGGAAGAACGTTCGATCTTGGCAAAATCCGCCAGCATCATCTTGTAATACTTCGTGGTATTCGTGTAGCCGTTTTTCCGCAGTTCTTTGGACATAAAGCGGATCCATTTGTCCAGTACCTTTTTGGAGCTGCCCTTGATCAGTTCATAGGAACGGCACTGGTTATAGAGCGTCATGAGCATATCCCCGTAAATGATGCTGTAGATCGCCCGGATGATCATGGGCATGGTGAGCTGCCAGCCGTTGCGGGGGTCTTTCTCCAGACCGACGAAATTCAGGGAAATGACAGGCACCTGCGGGAATGTGTCTTTCAGGCATTTCCGGAGCAGGTGGATATAATTGGAAGCCCGGCAGCCGCCGCCGGTCTGCGGCAGCATGAGGGCGGTGCGGTTGGGGTCGTATTTGCCGCTTTTCAGGGCTTCCATGAATTGCCCGATCACAAGCAGTGCCGGGTAGCAGGTGTCGTTGTGGACATTTTTCAGCCCCTCCTCCACGACCGTGCGGGATTCGCTCTCGAGCAATTCACAATGGTAGCCGTAGAACTCAAACACACTGATCAGCAGCCGGAACTGGATGGGCAGCATATTCGGGATGAGTATGGTGTGTGTGTCTTTCATTTCACGGGTAAAGATCGCATGATCCTCCATGACAGGTACTCCTTTCTGCGAAATTTACTGACTGTTCATCGCCGCCAGTAGGCTTCTCAGGCGGATCTTGGCAGCGCCCAAGTTATTGATCTCGTCAATTTTCAACTGTGTGTAGAGCTTTCCGTGGGATTCGAGGATGCTGCGCACCTCGTCAGTCGTGATCGCATCAATGCCGCACCCGAACGAAACGAGCTGCACAAGCTGCATATCCGGCTGTGTGGTGACATACTGGGCAGCCCGGTACAGACGGCTGTGATATGTCCACTGGTTGAGAACGTGCAGGTGGGGCATTTCGCCAAGGGGCGCAACGCTTTCCTCCGTCACCACTGCCAAACCGAGACTGGTAATCAGTTTGTGAATGCCGTGGTTGATCTCCTTGTCAAGGTGATACGGTCTGCCCGCAAGGACGATGATCTTCCGTCCCTGTGTCCTTGCCTGTGCGATGACTTCCTGCGCTTTCTGGGCAATGTCTTTCCGGAAATCGGTAAATGCCTGATAGGCAGCATCCACTGCTGCGGCGATCTCTCCGCCGATGTTGTACTTCCGGAGGGTCTTCTTCATGACTTGGATGACGTTCTTCCGGTTGTTGAGATCCAGATAGGGATAGCAGAAATTGTTGGCGTTCAAGCCGCTGTGGTTTGCCCGCATCAGCTCCGGATAGTAGGCAACGACCGGGCAGTTGAAATGGTTGTTGGTGTCTGCCTCCTGCAGATTATAACTCATGCACGGCCAGAAGATGAAGTCCACGCCCTTTTCGAGCAGCGTTTCAACGTGTCCGTGCGCTAACTTTGCCGGGTAGCATACCGTATCGGACGGAATGGTGTGCTGCCCCTTGAAGTAGACCTTCCGGTCGCTCTCCCCTGAAATTTCCACACGGAAGCCGAGCTTGGTGAACAGGGTATGCCAGAACGGCATCTGTTCATAGAAGCTGAGTACCATGGGCAGACCGACTGTCGCCCGGCTGCGGGCGGGCTGCTCTTTGGCAAGTGCCATGAGGCTGTCATATTTATAGGTGTAGAGGTCGGGGACTTCGGTGTCACGCTTGACACCTGCGCCCTTTTCGCAGCGGTTTCCGGAGACGAAACGTCCGCCGTCTGAGAATTTGATCACGTTCAGAGAGCAATTCGCCGTGCAGCCGCCGCAGCGGACGTTCTGGGACGTGTAGGAGAACTGTTTCAGGGCTTCCGGTGAGATCAGCGTACTTGGTGCATCCGTGAGGGCAGCCTGTTCCTTGGCGTACAGGGCAGCTCCGAATGCCCCCATCAGCCCGGAAATTGCCGGACGGATGACACGCCGCCCGATCTCACGCTCAAAGCAGCGTAAAACGGCATCGTTCAGGAAAGTTCCGCCTTGAACGACAATATTCTTCCCCAGTTCGTCCACGCTGCGTGCCCGGATGACCTTGTAAATGGCATTCTTGATGATGGACGAGGAAAGCCCGGCGGAGATGTCCTCCACCGTTGCGCCGTCTTTCTGTGCCTGCTTGACGGAACTGTTCATGAATACAGTACAGCGGGAACCAAGCTCCACGGGGTGCTTGGCAAACAGTCCCATCTGTGAGAATTCCGCAATGTCATAGCCCATTGCCATGGCAAATGTCTGAATAAACGAGCCGCACCCGGAAGAGCAGGCTTCATTGAGCATGATGCTGTCGATCGCACCGTTCTTGATCTTGAAGCACTTGATGTCCTGCCCGCCGATGTCGATGATGAAATCCACGTCCGGACAGAAGAAAGATGCTGCCTTGAAGTGGGCGACCGTTTCCACGATGCCGTAGTCCACCGAAAGCCCTGCCCGGATGAGGTCCTCCCCGTAGCCGGTGACGGCACTTGCCCGGATGCGGAGTTTCGGGTTTCTGTCGGCGTAGATCTGTTTCAGTTTGGCGGCAATGCGGTCGAGGGGCTGCCCCTCGTTAGAAGCGTAGTGGCTGTACAGCAGCCGCCCGTCCTCTGTGATCAGAACGAGTTTTGTCGTAGTCGAGCCGGAATCGATACCGAGGTAGGCATCCCCCTCATACTGCCGGAGATCGGCATAGGCAAGGTCGCACTGCTTGTGGCGTTCGACAAATTCGGCATATTCCTCTTTGGACTGAAAGAGGACATCACCGGTCAGCACATCCGAAGCGGCATGGGCGTTGCGTATCTTTTCGAGCAGCATGGCAGCCGTTTTCGGCTGGTCTTTGCTCTGATCGGCATAGAGGGCGCTGCCCAGTGCCACGAAAACCGGTGCCTGTTCGGGGAAAGCAGCCTGTTCTTCGGTCAGTCCGAGTGTGTCAACGAACGCCTTGCGCAAGCCTTTCAGGAAGTACAGCGGACCGCCGAGGAAGAGCACATTCCCCTTGATCTCCCTGCCCTGTGCCAGACCGGCGACTGTCTGATCGACCACTGCCCGGAAAATACTGGCAGCCACATCCTCACGGGCTGCGCCCTGATTCAGGAGCGGCTGAATGTCGGATTTGGCGAACACACCGCACCGGGAAGCAATGGGGTACGTCCGCTTTGCCCGGAGTGCTGCCGCATCCAGTTCCTGCACGGTAATGCCGAGCAGCGTTGCCATCTGGTCGATGAATGCCCCCGTGCCGCCTGCACAAGAGCCATTCATGCGCTGTTCCACGCCGCCGGTCAGGAAGATGATCTTCGCATCCTCACCGCCAAGCTCGATGACGGTATCTGTCTTTGGATAGAGCATTTTCACGGCAAGGAATGCTGCGTGTACTTCCTGTACAAAGGAGATCCCGGCTGCATTGGCAAGCCCCAGTCCTGCCGAACCAGTCATAGCAGACCGGAACTGTGCCTCCGGAAACTTCCCGGCAATGGTCTCAAGCTGTGCGGAAACGGTTTCCTTTACCTTTGAAAAATGCCGTTCGTAGGCGGAATGCAGGACAGTCCCCTTTTCATCGCACACCACCGTCTTGACGGTGGTAGACCCTACGTCAATTCCCAAAGCATAGCTATTCATGTAATTCCTCCAATACCAAACGCTGCAGCGTGCAGTGCTATTCTCTGTCTATGTATTTAGTACCCTGAACCGCCGATTCGTTACAAAAATTAAAACAAACGATCTTCATGCACCAGCCGTCCGTTTTCGAGATAGATACGGGGTACACGCTTGGAAATGCCGCACACGACCTCGTAGCCGATCGTTCCGTACATACCTGCCAGATCGTCAGCGGTGATGCATTCATTTCCGTCCGTGCCGATGAGTGTCACCACGTCACCGACTTCCGGCATGGGGGCATCGGTGATGTCGATCATGAGCTGATCCATGCAAACTCTGCCCCGGATCGGACAGCGTACGCCCTTGACAAGCACCTCTCCCCGGTTGGAAAGCAGCCGGCTGTAACCGTCCGCATAGCCGATGGTCACGGTGGCGATCTGCCGGGGTTCATTGGTCGTGTAGGTGCGTCCGTAGCTGATGCACGTGCCTGCCGGGACGGTCTTGATGTGGCTGATCCTCGAACGGAGCGAAAGCACCGGCTGCAAGCCTGCAAGGGCGGGCAATGCCGCATTCGGCTTCAGTCCGTAAAGAATGATGCCGACCCTTGCCAATGTGGTTTCCGGCTGCGGATGGTAGCAGACGGCGGCACTGTTCATGCAGTGGACGTGTTTCAGGTTCACGCCTTTGCTGCGGAGTTTGGCGGCGATGTGGAGAATGGTCTCCGCCTGCTGTTCGGTGTAGGCGATGCTCTCCTCGTCGTCCTCATCGGCTGCGGCAAAGTGTGTGAACAGTCCCTCGACCTGCAAGCCGGGCAGCTCCAAAATATTCTCCAGCTCCCAGTAACAGGCGGCACGTTCCTGTGTCTGTACACCGATGCGCCCCATGCCTGTGTCAAGCTTGATATGGCAGCGAACAGGCGCACCCGGCTGCGCAAAGGACGACAGCGCCCGTGCGTATTCGCCGGACACTATGGTCTGGATGATGCCGCATTCGGCAAGCATGGGGGCACATTCCGGCGAGGTATAGCCTAAAATCAGAATGTCTCCCTCCGGACACCATTTTCTGACACGCACTGCCTCCTCAAAGCTCGAAACGGCATAGAACCGGATACCGTCTGCATAGAGCCGGCGGCAGACCTGTTCTTCACCGTGACCATAGGCATCTGCCTTGACGACGGCGCAGAATCCAATCTGCTCCGGGAGCTGCCTGCGGATGAGGGCGGCATTGTGGGAAAGGGCATCCAGTGAGATCTCTGCCCATGCACGCTGACGATACTGCATGAAAGTTCCTTCTTTCTGACTGACTTGAAATGGCTGTATTTGTTCCCATTTTAACGGGAAAAATGAAAATTTGGTATCAAACAGGAAAAGAATCAAAAAAATTTCCAAAAAATTCAGGTTTGCCCCTTGTGATTTTGCGGCAGATGTGGTATAATAAGGATTGACTGCTATGTTTTGGAGGGGTGAAACCATGTTTGAAGAACAGCATTCACTTCTTGGTGACATCTCACGGATGAATGCACTGTGCATTACCGGACACCGCCCGGAAAAGCTGCCCGGCGGCAAGAAGCTCGAATCTCTCAAGAAAACGCTGTACTACTATTTAGATTATGCAGTTGCACAGGGATATACGTATTTTTTTGACGGGCTTGCGGACGGGATCGACTTCTATGCAGCGGAATATCTGTTCCGGCTGCGGGAAACGAACCCGGCGCTGTATGTGATCGGTGTCCAGCCCGCAGAGGATTATGAAGCCTTCTTCCGGAAAGCGGGCTACAGTCTGGAACGGCTGCACTTCTTGCAGCAGCACGTGGACAGGCTGATCATACTGCCCCAGAAAAGCTGGATGCGTGGGGCATTCCTGCGGCGCAACAGCTTTATGATCGACCACTGTACGGCTGTGCTTGCCGTCTGCTCCGGAGACAGTTCCGGGTCACTGTTCACCTATCGGCATGGGATAAAGCGGGGGCTTGCGGGATGCCGCATCACGCCGGTACTGCCGGGCGGCGCACTGGCTGAACCGTCAGACTGGCAGGTAGAGCGTATCGGTTTCTGAGCTGTTCCGTACCGCACTCTTTCTATTATACCACTTCTTTGCAAAAAAAGCAAGTGGGGAAAGTAAACTTTCGCAGAAAAAGAAAAACCTGTACTGTACTTTGTTTTCATCAGGGTATGCCGGCATATCCGGCAGCGGCCGAAAAGGAGGATAATTATGGCAAAAAGAAAGAAAAAGGGACACGTGGCGATCCCGTTCCTGATCACACTGCTGATCGGCATTCTGCTCATCGGCGGGGTGGCAATGTTCATTTTCCGCAATTTAGGGATCAACGACATCAATGTCATCGAATGGAACAGCACCGTAAAAAAGCCGACCGAAGCGGACAATATGACACTGCTGTTTGTGCTGGACGAACCGGCAGACCCCGAACCGCTGACATTCCTGACGGTAAGGGTCATGCCGGCGGACAAGAAGATGGTGTTCATCTGCTTCCCGGCTAATATGCTGTCCGTTGTGGAAGGCAGGCAGGACACACTGGCAGGTTTCTACGAAAACGGCGGTATTCAGGCAGCGGAGGCAGCCATTGAGAGCGAAGCGGGCATTACCACAGACCGCTATCTCATTCTCAATTCGGCAGCTTTTCAGAAGATCTGCAATATCTTTGCCGGAGTGTATTATCAGGTTCCCGCAGGAACGGCAGGGTTCACGGACAGCGCAGAGGCGCAGTATCTCGGACCGGGACAGATGGAAAAGCTCATCACCTATCCGCTGTTTGAGATGGGGGAGACAGAGCGCAGCCCGATGGTTGCGGACATCATCACCGAAATGGTCAATCAGGCAGGACTGGAATCCGAGCAGGACGGTTACAAGCGTATCATCGATTCTATGGACAACAATTTCAAGACGCTTGTCAATATGATGGAAACTGACATCACATCCCTTGACTACAATGACAAGAAGAGCGCTCTGAAATATATGTACACTTACGGCAGCAACATTGCTTCTTTCCGCATTGCGACCGGGGAGAACGGTGAGGAGGACGATGTGTTCATGCTCAACGGGGATTTCAAAAACTCAGTCAAAGACCTGTTTGCAAACAGCGGCAGCACGGAAACACAGGCTGCTTCAGAATAATTATGTATACAAATATATTCGACACGCATTCGCACTATGCGGATGCACGGTTTGATGCTGACAGGGAAACACTGCTTGCGGGGCTGCCGGAAGCGGGTGTGGAGCTTGTCATGCTTGCCGGGTGCAGTGTGGCAGATTCGGCAGCGTGTGCGGCACTGGCGGAACGTTTTGCGCACGTGTACTGTGCGGTCGGGATACATCCGGAAAATGTAGCTACCCTGCAAGAAAACTGGCTGGAAGAACTTGCCGCCCTTGCGGAACACCCGAAAGTGAAAGCGATCGGGGAGATCGGACTGGACTATCACACGCCCGGCTATGATGCGGCACGGCAGAAGGATGTCCTGATCCGGCAGATTCGGCTTGCGAAAAAATTAGGACTGCCGGTCATGCTTCACATCCGGGAGGCAATGGGCGATGCGATGGAAATACTCCGGCAGGAACGTCCGGCAGGGGTCATTCACTGCTTCGGCGGCTCGAAGGAGACGGCACGGGAGGCGGTGGGACTGGGACTGTATCTCGGCTTTGGCGGGGTGCTGACTTTCCCGAATGCCCGGAAAGCTGTGGAGGCGGTCGCCTGTGTTCCGGCAGACAGAATGGTACTGGAGACGGACTGCCCCTACCTTGCGCCCGTTCCCTACCGGGGACAGCGCTGTGACAGCAGGATGATCGCAGCCGTGGCAGAACGTGCTGCGGAGATCCGGGGCACGGATGCGCAGACTTTGATCGACACTTGCTGTGCAAACGGAAAACGGCTGTTCGGCATAGCATGAGGCTTCGGAGGACGGTATGATTTATTTTGTGGAGGATGACAACGGCATCCGGGAACTGGTGGTCTATACGCTGTCGGGTGCTTCGATGGAAGCACAGGGCTTTGAGAAGCCGTCGCTGTTCTGGCAGGCAATGGAGCAGCAGCTGCCGGAGCTAATTTTACTGGACATCATGCTGCCGGAGGAGGACGGGCTTACCATACTCCGGAAACTCCGGCAGAACAAGCGGACGGAGCGCATTCCGGTGATGATGCTCACTGCCCGCAGCAGTGAATATGACAAGGTCATCGGTCTCGATTCCGGGGCAGACGACTACCTGCCTAAGCCTTTCGGCATGATGGAGCTGATCGCAAGGGTGCGGGCTTTACTCCGGCGCACGCAGCAGGAGGCGGAAACAGACGGCTTCCGGGTGGGGTGCTTATACGTCAGCCCGGAACGCCATATCGTGCAGGTGAACGGTGAAAATGTCATCCTCACACGCAAGGAATTTGAGATGCTCCTGCTTCTGCTCCGCCATGAAAATATGGTACTGACGAGGGAACAGTTTCTCGATCAGGTGTGGGGCTATGAATTTGACGGGGAGAACCGGACGGTGGATGTTCACATCCGGACACTTCGTCAGAAATTGGGGAATGCCGGGGTCTATATCCGCACGATCCGGGGTATCGGGTATAAATTAGAGGTCGATGCACATGAAGCATGAACTGACACGGCGCATTTTTACGGCTTGTATGCTGGTATTCGTCCTGACGATCGGGCTGGTGCTGTTTGTGATGGAACGGTATCAGGAGACCAGAGCCCGCAGTGCAGTGCAGGAGCAGACTGAAAACCTCATTTCCGTGATGGAAGAGAGCGGCACGGAGCTGCTTGGGCAGTTCACGGATGCAGGGCATACGGAAATCACGGTATTTGACAAAGACGGTACGGTGCAGTTTTCTTCCGGGGGTACAGCAGAAGCGGGCGAAGCATTCCGGGCTGCACTGGCGGGCGGAACAGGTTTGAGCGATGCGCCGGATGGTCCGCTGCACAGGCGCTTTACCTGTGCGGCACAGCTGCCGGACGGGGAGAGCGTGATTCAGGTCAGTATCGAGCAGGATTCGGTTTGGGCGCTGCTGCTGAATATGGCAACACCGATCTTGCTGCTGGTTTTATTGATGGTGGTGTTGTCCATGCTGATCGCTGCACAGTTCTCGGAGAAGATCATGAAGCCGATCCATGCACTGGATGTGGAAAATCCGGACGACCGGGACATTTATGACGAAATGAAGCCCTTTGTCCGGCAGCTCATGTCGCAGAATCAGCAGATCTACCGGCAGATGAACGAGCTGAAAGAGGAACACAGCAAGCAGGATGCCATGCGGCGGGAGTTTACTGCCAATGTTTCCCATGAACTGAAAACCCCGCTGACCTCGATTTCCGGTTTTGCGGAGATCATGCGGGACGGCATGGTGCAGGAAAAGGATATTGCCCATTTTGCGGATAATATTTACCACGAAGCACAGCGGCTGATTTTGCTGGTGAATGACATACTGAAGCTCTCCCGTCTCGAAGCAGACGGCAGTCAGCAGGAAGAACGCACACCGGTGGAACTATTCGGGCTGTGCCGGGAGGCAGCAAGCCGCCTTTCCCTGAACGCAGCCAAGCAGGATGTTACACTCTCCTGTGAGGGAGAACAGGTCACGGTCTCCGGGATGCGGCGGCTTTTGGAGGAGATCATCTACAATGTCTGTGACAACGCCATCAAATACAACCGGGAGGGCGGGTATGTCCGCATGACGACCGGAACGGAGGGCGACAGGGCTTTTGTGCGGGTGAAGGACAACGGCATCGGCATTCCTCCGGCAGATCAGGGCAGAATTTTTGAACGGTTCTACCGGGTGAACAAAAGCCATTCCAAAGAGGTCGGCGGCACGGGACTGGGGCTTTCCATTGTGAAGCATGGTATGCTGCTGCATGGCGGGGAGATCATCCTGAACAGTGTACCCGACCGGGGAACGGAAATTACCCTATGGTTTCCGCTCGGTACGGAAACACCTCAAATACCTGCAAAATGAAAGGCGCTGTTTTTTGCAGCGCCTTCATGAAAAATGGTTTTTTACAAGCTGACACTCGGCTTTCTGCCGAGTGCTTTTTTATATGGCGGTATCCATGCGCTTCATTCTGCTTAATTTGTGGATAGTGCTTTGCCAATTGATCATTTTCCCATTTTTGTCATTTCCTCCGCAATTGTCCGGAACACGGGTGCGGCAGCATCGTTACCGTAACCGCCGTCCTCCACAAGTACAGTCACGGCATATTTCGGCGCATCGATGGGAAAATAGCCTGTGATCCACGCATGGCACAGCTCAATTTCCTCCTCGTTATAGCGCCCTGTCTGCGCCGTTGAAGTCTTGGCAGCAGCAAAGACATTGGCGGGAACGGCATTGGAATTTTCACTCTCGTTGACGGCTGCGATCATCATATCCTGCAAAAAATAGGCAGTATTCCGGGGCAGTGCCTTGGCATACATGGGCTGCTTTTTGTTATCTACCGTTTCGCCGTCCGTGGTATATCCTGCAATTAGCCGGGCAAGGGGCATATCCCCGTCATTGGCAATGCCGCAGGTCATCTGTGTGACTTGCAGGGGTGTTGCCGTCAGCTTGCCCTGCCCGAAGCAGAAATTCGCCATCTCAGCCGGAAGTTCCAGATCCTCCGCAGACGGCAGCGTACCGCTTGCGGAAACGATGCTCCCCGAAAGGGCGATCTGCGTCCCGAACCCGAGATCCTGCGCTGTTTCCCGCATCTTTACCGGGTCAAGCCCTGTGCTCAGGTCAATAAAATAGGTGTTGCAGGAAAAGACCATTGCCCGCTTCATGTCAAGCAGCCCATGCCCCCGCCAGTCGTGACAGCGGAACACCTGCCCCCTGACTTCCGTTTTGCCGGTGCATTCTGCCAGAAACCCTGTTTTCCCCTCTGCATAGGCATCCGCACACGTCACCAGTTTGAAGATAGAACCCACGCTGTAGGCATACAGACAGCGGTTGATGAGCGGGCTGTCAGGGTCATCAAGGGCAGCAGACAGATTTTCCGGGTCGTAGGTGGGAAAGCTTGCCATTGCTAAAATATCCCCGGTCTTGACATCCATGACAACGATCGCACCCTTTTCCACTTCCTGCCGTTCGCAAAGAAGCTGAATGTCCCGGTCAATCGTTGTGACAATGCCGTCCTTTCTCTCTTCGGCAGGGCTGACGACAGGCAGCTCCCCCTCCAGCACTTTCCCCTCTGCATCTACCGCATAGGTGACAGTCGCCGGGGCAGACGTGCCCCGCAGCAGGGCATCATAATCCGCCTCCAGTCCGGTCACGCCATTTCCCTCGGCTGTGTAGCCGACAATATGCAGCGCAGCTGGGGCTTCTGCCGTTTGTTCCGGCAGTGTCAGGATCGTCACATCCGGGCTGTCGATGACCGGTGTATCCACCCGGCAGAGGAACGGTTTGCCCGTCTGAATGCCCTTGACAATGGGAGCCATTTCCAGAACATGGGGATACAGTGCCGCAAGTGACAGCGGTGACGTCGATACGGCAGCATAATAGGCATTGTGCCGGTTCACCAGCGGCGTGAAATGCCGGTCGTAGATCGTTCCCTCTGCACTGCCTGCTGTCAGGATCGTCTGACTTTGTCGGATCGCCGTCTGCGTATAGCTGCCGTTCTTCATGTGCGTGGCAAGCACGGCAACCAGTACCATGAACCCTACCACCAGCAAAACACCCGTGTATATCAGTCGTCTGTACATAACCAGTCTCCCTCCATAAAAAAACCGTGCCGCCCGCAAAGACGGCACGGATCATCCGCAATACAGCGAATTACCGTTAGTATGGGAGAAATTGGTCTGTCTTATTCAGCAGAGCTGTGATAATTCAGTCGTTTTTCTCGTTTGTAGAATGTCTGGAAGTCTCAAATGCACCCTGTAACACCTCACAGGGGTCTTTTTCGTACAATTCACACCATGCATACAATTCTTCCAGCGTCAGTGTACCGGGGTTATTGAAACGGCGGCGGACAGTCCGCTCCGAGATAGCAAGCTTCTTGGAAATATCAGAAAGATCCTGATTTCCGTTTCTTCGCCACATGATGAGGTTGAGCTTAATTGCATCCACAAAGCGGTCATAGCTTTCGAGATGGTCGATTTTTGTCATAGGTATCCCTCCTTATGCTTCAAGGAATATGGTGAACGGACCATCATTACAGAGCCGCACCTGCATTTCTGCGCCGAAAACACCCTGTGCCACACGGCGCACCTGCGGCCGGAGCCGTTCGAGAAACACCTCATAGAGATGTTCCGCAAGCACCGGTTCTCCTGCATGGCAAAAACTGGGGCGGTTCTTTTTACAGTCAGCATAGAGCGTAAACTGCGAGATGACAAGGACTTCTCCGTCCACCTCATGCAAAGAACGGTTCGTTTTTCCCGTTTCGTCAGGAAACAGGCGAAGTTTGACGAGCTTGTCCGCCAGACGGCAGGCTGTCTCTTCTGAATCGTTTTCGCCGACCCCCAAAAATACCACATAACCCCTGCCGATCTCACCGATTACAGTGTCTCCCACACTGACAGAGCCTTCTGTCACACGCTGAACGACAATTCTCATAAATACCTCCGGGTATGCAGATATGGAAAAAAGCGGTGCAAATGGTTCCTATTGTTATTATACCGTGAATTGATAAAATTTGCAAGCGTTTTATATACATTTCGTCATTATGACGAAAAAGGAAAATCCGGCACCCCGTAAAGTACCGAATTTTCGGGAAAACCGGACATTTCTGTCCGGTTTCTGACATATTTGACAGCGATGTCAAATTTTCATTTACTGTGTCACAAGCAGCACACTCACCGCCGTCAGCAGGATCTGCAGCAGTGTGAACCGTGTCACGACCTGCGTATCGCTCCAGCCTTTATTCTTCCGGGCATGGTCGTGAATGGGGGTTCGGATGTTCTTCATAAAGTTCTTGGACTTTGTCACCCGCAGCACCGTCAGTTTCAGCAGTCCCATCCCACCGTCAATGATCAGCATCAGCGCACACGGAACGAACAGGAACGGCATCCCCATTACCATGAACACGATCGCCAGCAGCAGCCCGATCGCCCTTGAACCCGCATCGCCCATCAGGATACGGCTCGGGGAACAGTTGAACCAGAGATAGGTCAGCAGCACAGCGATCGCTGCAACCACCAGAACAAGGAGCGCACTCAGCTTGCCCTGCAAAAGGGTCGTGTCCGTATCATAGGTCACGGTACGGCGCAGCCATACCGCCAGCAGAATGCCCGCACCCGCCAGTGTCACGGTCGAAAGGCTCGCACACAAGCCGTCCACACCGTCGGCGCAGTTGGTGACATTGATGCTTGCCCAGATGAGGATGACCCCTAAAATAACATAGACCGGCGCAGGTATCGTAAATCCGCTCTTATCCAACAGCAAGCTCACCGTGCTGCCGTTGTAGATGTACACAGTTACAGAAACGGCAATGGCAACAAACAGGTCGATCAGTCCCTTTTTCAGTTCACCCCACGGCTTTTCGGCTGCATCGTCAAGATAGCCGCTGAGCATTTCCAGAAACAGGGCTGCCATGTAGATGATGTACTCCACCGAAAGCGGCTGATACAGCACTTCCGTCACGATCAGTGCAAGGATGAGCAGCAGCCCTGCGCCCCTTGCCTTGCCTTTGGAAAGCGCACCATTGACGGCAAACTCCCGTCCGTGATCTTTGGGCAGGAACCGTGAAAAGCCAAGGATCGCTGCCAGTGTCACCAAAAAAGCGATCACCCCGGCGAACAGCTCCGACTCATACACACCTAAAAATCCCGGTGCAGCCCATTTCAGAAATACGTATAGCATACATCCTCCTTATTCTCAGAACATCGAATCTGCAATAGCCTGCAGCACGCTGCTTGCATCGTCCGTCGAAAGTGTCCCGTTCCCGTCATAATCAGCTCGCAGCAGCCATGCACCATCTTCGGACGGCTCCCCGAACAACATTTCCGACAGGCAGAAAAGTATCCCGGAAGCATCATCCACCGTCAGCGCCCCGTCCAGATCCACATCTCCCTGCACGTCCTGCAAATAGAGCAGATAGGTCGTCTCCTGCATTCCCTCGTCTGTTACGTGCAGCGTGACCGCAGGCTGCCTTGCCGTTTCCGTGCGTTTCCCGGAAGCAAATTCCCCGGCATCGCTTGTGATCGTCCCGGTCGTCATCGGCAGGAAGGACGGCACTTCTTCCGCTCCGGGGATGCAGTCCGCAATGAACAGGTTGTCATCTGCTTTCTGAAAGACCGCATAGTCCGACCCATACAGCAGGCTCGAAAGCCTTGCCGCCTGTATGGCATAGTGCTGCGTAAAGACCGGATAGTCCACGCCGTCCATGCTTGCATAGGCGGACAGTGTCATATCTTCCTGCAGTGTGACAGGCATTTCATACAAGGTATACGCACCACCGTTGATGCTGTAATACAGGGCATCTGCCCCCGGACAGGAAAGCGCAATTTCCGTCCCTGTCGGCAGTGCCGCATCGTAGGCTGAAAATACCACATTCCCCGGTTTCAGTGTCAGCGCACGCACGCAGACATTACCTGCCTTTGCGTAGGTGTGCACCTGTTCCTCGCCGTCATCGGTCTGAACAGTGGTCGTTTCGTCAATGACTTCCTCCTCGAACATATCCGACCATGCCACGCCGTCCAGACTGTAGAAACTCTCTCCGGCATGAAAATCCCGTGTCAGCATTTCTTCCGTCAGCATCGTCTTTTCCACGTCTGCCGTGCCGTCGGGGTGGTCTATCGTGTTCTGCACCACAGCTTCACAGGCAATATGCTGCCCGCTTTGCCCGGCAAGGTGTACCGCCACCGAAAAGCGCTCCCCTGCCCGGAGTAAGACAGGTTCAGCAAGGTCAATGGTATGATACCCCCTTGTTTCCGAAAAGCCGTTGACGGATGCGCAAAGCTTTCCGGAGACCGGTGAACCGTCCGCCGGCATATCCCGGTACACCTGAATGGCATAGTTCTCCTCCGGCATTGCCGTGCAGAACATGACCGAAGTCAGCCACGTATCTTCCTCCGCTGTGAACGCATTCGCCATCCATGCGCTTTCGTCTGCATCTTCCACCGAAAATGCTGACCAGAAGCCGTAATCATCATAGCCATACTGCCCCGTGTGTACCTGTGTCGGTTCTCCCTCCACGCAGTACACCTCAAACAGTGTCGGCTCGGCATAGGAGATCCAGAAGTACCCGTCGTCGCCCCAGTTCGTGCCCCAGCTGTTTTTCATCAGCCATGCGCCGTCCCTGCCGGGGTTCTCGTTGAAGTTCTCCGCCGGAAAGCTGTCATCCCACCCGGCAATTGTTACCGCATGATATTCGCCGCCCTCGGTCTTTCCCTCGCTGTTGTAGTAGCCGAAACTGTCGGTATTCAACGCCGCAGAGAGATTATAGTAGCTTGCGGCAACGGCGTGTCCTTCCTGTACTTTCCGCTTGATGGCGGAAAGCTGCGCTCCGAAATCGGGTGCTTCCGGTTCATAGCGGAACAGCTCCATATCCGTGACATGGTACTCCGCCATTGCCTGAAGCATTTCCTCGGTCGCATCCGGCTTTGGTACGTCAAAATCCCCGAACGGGAAAACGTCCTCCGAAACCGGACCGTTCCACCTCGTCAGCAGACTGCCGAACAGGTAGAAATTCCCGCCCTGCTCAAATGGCGCATCTGCCGCATCACTGTCCAGCGGATAGCCGAACAGCGGTGAATAGGTATAATATGCCGTGAACCATTCCGACAGGTCGATCTCCGGTCTGCGGGCGATCAGAGAGCTTTCCAGTGAAGCGATTCCCGCAAAGCTCCAGCACATACCATAGCTGCCCTGACTTTTGACAGAGGTCATTCTTCCCATTTCCCGCAGGTCGAAGCGTTCCGGCAGCTTTGCATTTGCTGCCGTCTGTAAGGGTGCAGTGCTCCCCTCCGTGCGGATAGAGATACCTGCCGCCGGGAGCGTCGGCACACTGCTGCCAAGTACTGCCGCCAGCAGCAGCGCCATAAACCGCCGCTTCACGGGGCAATCTCCCGTTCTGTAAAGCTCTTCGAGATCAGACGGGCAGCCTTGGCGAATGCAAATTCGCTCCCGACCGCCTGCACACAGGCATCCGCAGCCGCCGCATCCGGGAAAATGCCGAACACAGCCGCACCGCTGCCCGTCATGACGGCACAGCAAGCACCGCATTCCAGCAAGCGTTTCTTGGCACGTTCCACGTCCGCACATTCCACTGCTGCCTCAAAAAGGTTGCCGCAGCTCCGGCACAGAAGCGGAACGTC
The DNA here is from genome assembly GCA_947629905.1 of uncultured Clostridia bacterium. GTDB lineage: Bacteria > Bacillota > Clostridia > Oscillospirales > Ruminococcaceae > UBA3855. The sequence continues at coordinate 13,001 of CANRFM010000007.1, read as the reverse complement.
CCCCGTTGCAACGGCTTGCAACATTGCCTTGGTATCGGGGTGAACGGGCGCTTGCAGCGCATCAATTGCCCGGTAGGCTGCCGGTGTGGAAATGCCCGCCTCCCCTTTCAGAACGACCACCGGCAGTTCCGGCAGAGGTTTCAGGGGGGTGAGAATCTCCCCGACACCCTCCGCATAGGCAGTACCGCCCAGCAGGAGAAAGGGCACGTCTGCGCCCAATGTGACACCAATTTTACGCAGTTTTTCCCCGGAAAAGCCGCAGTTCAGCAGTTTGTTCAGCCCGTAAAGCACACCTGCCGCATCTGCACTGCCGCCGCCCATACCAGCACCGGATGGGATGCCCTTTTGCAGGGAAATTGTGATTTTTGCCTGCTTGCCGGATGCCGTCAGTATCGCTTTTGCTGCACGGCAGGCAAGGTTGCTCTCATCGCAGGGGACACCGGGGGTATCACAGGTCAGGAAAATGCCCGCACCGTCCTCCACGGACAGGTCTATTACATCATATACTGAAACGCTCTGGAATATGCTTTCAAGCGTGTGATATCCGTCCGCTCTTTTTCCCGTCACGTCCAGAGACAGGTTGAGCTTTGCGGCGCATTGCAGCCGCATGGTCTGTTTCACGCCTTGCCTCCATGCCGTTCCAGAAAATGGGAAATACGTTCCACGGCTTCCATTAAATGCCGGAGCGAATACGCATAGGACACCCGCACAAAGCCCTCACCGCTGTCCCCGAACGCATTGCCCGGCACGACAGCGACCAGTTCTTCCTCAAGCAATTTCTCGCAGAATGCTTCACTCGTCATGCCTGTACACTGGATGCTGGGGAACACATAAAATGCCCCTTCCGGATTGAAACAGGTCATGCCGATGCGGTTGAACGCTTCCACAAGATAGCGGCGGCGCAGATTGTACTCCCGCACCATGCGCTTCACGTCTTCCTCACAGTTTTCAAGGGCTTCGATGGCTGCATATTGGCTCACGGTCGGGGAGCTCATAATGACATACTGATGTATTTTTACCAGTTCCTTCACAACGGGTTCGGGCGCACACAGATAGCCCAAACGCCAGCCCGTCATGGCAAATGCCTTGGAAAAGCCGTTGACTAAGATTGTCCGCTCCCGCATCCCCTCTAATTCGACAATGGAGAAATGCTTTTTGCCGTAGGTCATTTCGGAATAAATTTCATCCGACAGCACCATGATGTCCGTTCCCCGGAGCACCTCGGCAATGGCTTCGAGGTCTTCCCGTTCCATAATTGCACCGGTGGGGTTATTCGGGTAGGGCAGCACAAGGAGCTTGGTCTTGGGGGTGATCTTTGCCCGCAGTTCGTCCGCTGTCAGGCGGAAACGGTTCTCCGCTTTCGTCTCAATCGGCACGGGGATGCCGCTTGCCATTTCCACGATCGGCGCATAGCACACGAACGAAGGCTCGACCACCAGCACTTCATCCCCCGGATCGACCAGCCCCCGGATGGCAATGTCAATGGCTTCCGAACCGCCGACCGTGACAATAATTTCATGCTCCGGGTCATAGGCGGTATGAATGGTTTTCTTTAAGTACTCTGCAATGGCAGCCCGGAGCTGTATCATGCCGGCATTTGCCGTGTAGACGATCTTCCGGCGTTCGAGGACATCGATCGCCTCCTTGCGGATGCTCCACGGCGTGGAAAAATCCGGTTCTCCCACGCCAAGGCTGATAACATTGTCCATCGTGGCAGCCAAGTCAAAAAACCGCCGGATGCCGGAGGGTTTCATTTTCTGCACACGAGCGGACAGAATGGATTCGTAATTCACGGACAGATCATGCTCCTTTCGTCCTGCTCCTCATCCTCGATGAAGATGCCCTTGTCCTTATAACGTTTGAGCACGAAATGCGTTGCCGTGGACAGCACGCCTTCCATGGCGGAAAGCCGCTGGGAAACGAACATGGCGACTTCTTTCAGGCTTTGCCCCTTGACAGTCAGTGCCAGATCATAGGCACCGGACATCAGGGAAATGCTCTCCACCTCGTCATATAGCATGATCGTCTTGGCAATATCGTCAAACCCGAAATCCCGCTTCGGGGTAACACGCAGTTCGATCAGGGCTTCTACTTCGGTACTGCGGGCAAGTTCCTCATTGAGAATGGCAGTGTAGCCACGGATAACGCCCTTCTGTTCGAGGGTGTGTATCTCATCAGCCACTTCCTGTTCCGTCTTTCCGAGCATGGCAGCGAGCTGGGCATTGGTCAGCCGGGCATTTTCTTTCAGTAAATTCAACAGATCGTTCATCGTGATTCCTCCTTAAATCGTCACAAAATGCGGTTCATGCCTGAGAAAATAGCAGACTTCCCCAAAGCCGCAGGACTTTGCCAGCGCAGCGCCTTTCTCAAGAGCGCCGCTCACATCTTCCGGACGGTGGGCATCTGAACCGAGTGTCAGGATCTTCCCGCCCATGTCCTTGTACAGGCGGAGCAGTTCTTCTTCCGGGGACGGCTTGCCGTAGGAACGGCGATACCCGGCGGTGTTCAGCTCGATGCCTTTGCCCCGTGCGATCACTGTCCGGTAGATCTCCGCAATGCAGTCCCGGAATTTTCCCATATCCACGGAAATATTATCCCTGCCGCAGATAAAGCGCAGCGGGTAGGTCAGATGCGCCAGCACATCAAAGCAGTCCTGCTGTGCAATGCACAGAAGCTCCGCAAAATAGGCATTCAGCAGCTGTTCCACATTATCCGGTGTGTATTCCAGTAAATAGAAATCCTTTTCCCCCGGCAGCTCGTGGAGCGAAGCCAGCACAAAGTCAAGTCTTTCGTCCCGGTAAATCTGCTCCGCCAGCGCAAAATCTGCGTCCGGCTCTCCCAGTTCCACACCGCTGATCAGCGTAAAATTTTCCGCCTGCTGCGCTCTTTCAGCCTGTATCTGCTGCATGGAACGTGCAAAGCGGGCAGCATAGTCAAAGCCGTCTCCGCTGTCCTCTGCATCTGCGCCATAATGCGCCTGCGGATACCAGCGGCAAAGTTCCACATGGTCGGTCACGGCATAATAGCGGATGCCTTTCTCCCGTGCAGCCCGGCACATTTCGGAAAGGGGTGCTTCACTATCCGGTGAAGCCTCTGTATGGGTATGACAATCGGTCAGCATTGGTTAGCCTCCTTTCGGGTGTACCTATTCATTATAACATAAAATCCGGATGAAGTCAATGACATTATATGATTCACAACAAAAAACATTTTTGAATCAAAAACAAGCAAAACATCCACAAAAGCAAGAACAGCCCGAAGAAAAATTACTATTATTATCTTTTTTACACTTGTAAATTTCTTTTTTGATCTCCTCTCACCAATCCATAGTCATAAATTTTTCAACAAAATACATCGTATCATCGCCCGGAAGTGTGACAATATTTGCTGCAGAATTTTTTTCTGCCTGTTCCAGAATTTCTTCTTTTGATGACACATCACCGCTGCTTGTAATTATGTGCTTGATCCAAAATGGATACTCCATCATTGTAGAGGCAGTATTTACATATTTATAGCCTTTTTCCGTCTTATATACATAAGTTTCATAAGTTTCTTCACCAACATTTTCTGCCTCCATACCACTGCGAAAAACAGCGATATAGCCTTCCTCGATCAAGTCACCCTCATTTCCGTCCTTTGGTATCTCCCAGCCGTCAAAGTGTGTGCTTTTAATATCATCTGCGGGAACGGAAGCGTAAAAACCAATACCTTCGCCGCCGGTTGCCGTTTTGTATTCTCTGTCAGAATTTCGGTCATAATATACAAATTCTGCCTTATCCTCATCAATTACAAGCCCCAAAAGCTGAATATCGCTATTTTTCTCTGTATTGGAAATATATTGCACAAAATAAACATTTTCACATCCGATATTATTCTCGACAAGTTTAACAAAGCCGCTATCTTCTCCAAATCCATAATTTTCCCAAGCGATATGCTCTTGTCTGCTATTATCATCACTGAACAATGTATATTTTCCATTAAATCCAAGATCACCTATGGATCTTGCATAAAGCATGATTTGATCGGAAGTATACAGCTTTGCATTTTTGCTGTACTTGCTCATGTCTATTTTGGGCGCTTTATCAGAAATATTTGAATTTACATCAGGTGACTTCCAATCTGATGTAAGCTTGTCTGGTAAAAACCGCAGCGGTATTGCAGCATAAGCAAGACCGGTACAGCTGCCGTCTGATGCGTCATACGCCATATGGACTGTATCATTTTCTATGCTGACGGTGCTGGCGGAATGTGGTTCCTTCTCATTATCACATGGAAAAAAACTGAACAGGAGTGCTGCCTTGTTATAGTCCACATCCAGATGAAACGTAAATGCCGGTTCATTTGATTTATTCGTTACAGATTTTGCCATATCCATTAAAGTCTGCATTTCTTCGTCATTCCGAACGATATATCCTGCATCACCGTATATCTGATACAATTCCGTTGAATCAGAAAGGTTATAATCCACTTTATAGCTGAAATCAATGTCCTGATACATATCATTTTTATCAGGATAAGTCCAGCCGTCATAGTGCTCGTTCATCAGCGTACCTTTTGGAACGACAGCCATGTAACAAAAACCTCCCATAACATCAGGCTGCTCCGAATCGGGATCGGGCATCTTACTGTCTGCTGTTTTCACAAAATGCAAGACAGTTTCATCCACAAGCAGAGCGCCGACTTTAAGACTATATCCGCCGCAAGTGACTTCTTCATACTCTATTACATAACTATAATCGCTGATAGGATATTTATCTGCCATCTCGTTAAATGGCTCTGAAATAGCTGTGTTGTAATGCCATAATTCATCCGCAGTCAAATCCTCCGGAGGCAAAGCAAGACCATATCTTTCAAGAGCGTAATCCAGCTGCTCCTGATTTTCTATGATCATCCTATCCGGGTGATCAGCTGAAATATATCCGCTGTTATAGCTTAACAGGTAAATATTATCGGCAGTAAGCAGTTTTGCTTTATCACCATAATCATCCATATTTATGTTAAGCTCAGTACCGTTCGCAGCATAATACTTTTCGGTATTATCTCCCGTTGTGCGAACATTTGAAGATGTTGTTTTTGTTTCTATGTTATTTGCTGTATCACTTGTTGCAGCACTGCACGCTGTCAGAATAATACTCCCAGCTCCAAGCAAAATCATAATTCGTTTCATATAGACCATCCTTTCAAGGTGTTTCTGAATATAAAGTATCATAAAAAATGGAAATTGTTGCATATACGGATCGTTTTTCATCATAAATATGTTATATGTGCGTTCTTAGTAAAAAAACAACAGATTTTCCTTTTTCTACTCTATATACGATTGGATCATCCGAATTTTATGGGAAAATAATAGACAAATATTTTTTAACAAATTTGGCTGTTTTGTCATAGAAATCTGTGGGATATTTTACTTATATTATAATCCGCCCTATTGAAAATGTCAATAGCTTGCTGAAAGAAAAAGTCTTATCCCCTTCCAAGGGAGAAGAACATTTCAAAGTATTATGCTTTCATATACTGGAATAATGGTTTCCATTCAGGGCGGCGGCAGTTTTCTGTAATTTGACAAAGCTGATTTGGATTTTATATCCATTTTGTAGGTCGGATATCGCAGATAGGATGAAAGCAAATATCTGCGGCGCAGAAAAACAATATCAAGTCTCCTTAGATATGTTTATTATGTATGAATTACGATTCTCACAATTGTGCAAAATGCCGAATTTTATCAAAAGCTGTCAGAAATCGGTATCTTGATGTATAATAGTAAATAGAGGGCGAAACAGGCTCTCAGGATAAATAACAGGAGGTATCATCATGAAAAGAATATTGTCCATACTGACCGCCGTGCTGCTGCTTTGTACATCATGTTCCGGAACGCAGACAACAGAGGAAAAGCCGTCTTTGGATTCTCTTGCTTCCACGGAGAACGTCAGAGGTGCGCAGATGGAAATTGCCTACAGCAATTCCTGGGCAGGAAAACTGGTGGCGAATGCGGACTTCGGGAGTATTTTGCCGGCAGGAGACAGGCTTCTGTTGAGCGGTATCAAAACACCGGATGCCGGAAACGGTAACTACCATCTGTATGACATGAAAAGCGATGCGCTGACCGAGCCGTTTCATTTCACGGAGAAGTATGCCGATGAGGCGGATCAGGTGAATGTAAATGCTGTTGTGCCGTCGGGAGAAGGGTTTGCACTTGTCTACTATTACGCCACGCTTTCAGAGAACGTATGGCAAAAACAGCCGTTTGTGGAATATTATGATGCAGACTGGAACTACCTCTCCGAAAGGGAACTCACCCTCACGTCCGGCGATACGTCCATCAGCAGTGTTGTCCCGACAGAGAGCGGCTACTGTATACTTGAAAGCGGAGCATCGGGCGGGGCGTATTACTTTGTGGATAAGGACTGGAACAGGATCGACGACCAGCAGCATGAGACAAATGGCGGGAAACTGTTCACGGGTGCGGATGGCAGTATCTATCTTGCTGAAGAAAATAGCATCAGCAGGATCGATCCGGTCAGCGGTGACACGGAGAGCCTGAAAATTGACGGATTGCCGGAGCAATGGAGAGGCGTGTGCAGCGGTCACGGGGATGTGCTGTTCGGGGTGTATGACAGTGAGGCATTCTATGCGGTATATGCCGACATGACGGCGGAGGTGATTGCGGACTGGGCAGCATCCGACATCGTGGGAGAGTGTCTTGTGGATGTCATACTGACCACAGATGGACGGCTTTGTGTGAGCTGCACCGGCGATGGCGGCGGGATTTACCTGCTCACACAAAGAACGGAAGAGGAAATGCAGAACATGGTACTGATCACACTTGCCAGTGTACAGAATAACAATGCCATTTCTGCTGCCGTCACCAATTTCAACCGACAGAGCAAGACGTGCCGCATTGTGATGCGGGATTATGAGGACTACTATGACAATAATGCAGCACCGGGGCATTTATTTGATAAGAGCATTGAGATGTTCGAGAAAGACTTGCTGTCGGGAAATGTGCCGGACATCATCTGCACCGCCTCCCTGCCATGGGAGAATTACGTGGACAAGGGTCTGTTTGAGGATCTGTATGCATGGATGGAGGCGGACGAGGATTTTCACAAAGAGGATTATGTGATGAGTTTCTTTGATGCTATGGCAGATGAAGGGAAATTATACCTTTTCGGGAACAATTTTTATCTTTCCACTATCGTAGGGCGCACGGATATGACCGGCGATGCACAGGGACTGACAATTGCCGATTATAATCGTATTGCACAAAGTGTACCGGTGGGGATGCTGTTCACAGCAAGCCCGACCAAATCGTATCTATTTGACATTTTCGGCACGGGTATCGTGAACGGCTGCATAGACACAGAGAACGCAGAATGCCGCTTGGATTCTCCGGAGATGATCGAGCTTCTGGAGTTTTGCAATACCTTTTCGGAGGATGCAAGCATATTCAGCGAAGAGGAGAGAAATATCTGTCTGAATGCAGAATATTTCTTCTCGCCGGGTGATTTTCACGAATGCATTGTGGATGATTTCGGGGGTGCGGATATCTCGTTCATCGGCTACCCCACAGCAGACGGCAGCGGCAGCGGCGCACGATTTACCTGCAACTGCGAGATGGCAATGTACAGCCAGTCGGCACATAAGGCGGAAATATGGGAATTCTTTCAGTACCTGCTCTCTGAAGAAATACAGGACAGCGCTTTGCAGGACAGTTCTTCCCTATATCTGCCTGTCCGCCGGAGTTCCCTGCAAAAGCAGATCAACGCAGCGATAGAGGGATCTGACGGCACGATCACGCAGGCAGAGATGGATACTTTCCTGTCTATTATTGATTCCACCACAAATAGCAGCTATTTTAATTATACGATCTCCAACATTGTGAGCGAGGAAACGCAGATGTTCTTTGCCGGAGAGCAGACGGTACAGCAGGCGGTGGACAATATGCAGAGCAGGGTGAGCATCTACCTTGCGGAGCATTCCTGAGGAAGAAAAGCAGGCGCAGACAATTCTGCTCTTAATTGGGCGCAGACTGCCGCCTCCGATTTATCTTCCAATGCCGCCGTACCATGCAGATTCGGGAGGGTGAACCTACTATTACACAATACAAACGTCACAAAAAATGCGAATTACAGATGATTATGCTGCAAAAATAGTGCCATCCCGTTTTTCAGGCGAGATGGCACTTTTATCAAATAAAAATGTGACTTGCAAAATATATTGCATTGTGCTATAATAGAGATAACACATATCGATCCGGAGGTAAAAACGGTGTACAGAATTCTTGTTGTAGATGACGATATTCACATCAGCAATCTTTTGACAGAGATACTGACAAGAGAGGGATATACAGTAGATAAGGCATTTTCAGGGACAGAGGCATTACTTGTGCTGTCTGGAAATAAGCCTGATCTGATTTTGCTTGATCTTATGTTACCGGGTCTTTGCGGTGAGGAACTATTGCCCAAAATAAAAGATATTCCCGTTATTGTGGTAAGTGCAAAAACTGATGTGACGGATAAAGTCGGACTCCTGCTCGGCGGTGCAGCCGATTATGTTACAAAACCATTCAATACAAATGAATTACTTGCAAGAATTGCCGTACAATTACGGAAAAGAAATACAGATGACCGCATTTTGAATTATCGGAATATCACGCTATATCCGGATAAATTGACTGTTATGCTTGACGAAACGGAAATTCGTCTGACACGGACAGAGTGTGCTATTTTGAAACTGCTGATGCAAAATCCCGATATGCCTATCGGGAAAACGACAATTCTTGACAGTATCAGTTATGATACGCCGGATTGCACTGAGCGTTCCCTGAAACAGCATATCAGCAATATCCGGCACAAATTACAGGCAGTTGACGGAAATGACTATATTGAGGCGGTTTACGGAATTGGATTCAAAATGAAATCTTGACAAAATCTTGACTTTTTCTTGACCGATTTCTTGACTTTTGTATGGTATACTGTTTTCAGAAAATAAAAGGAGGTTCTTACTATGGACTATGTTCTGAAAACAAATGCACTCTGTAAGCATTACCGCCATTTCAAGGCACTTAACGGGGTGTCGATGCACATCCCCAAAGGTGCAATTTATGGATTTGTCGGTAAAAACGGTGCTGGTAAAACGACACTGATCCGGCTGATCTGCGGATTGCAATACCCGACAAGCGGAGATTTTGAATTGTACGGTGTAAAAAATACCGACAAGGCAATTTCGGGATCACGCAGCAGAATGGGGGCAGTCGTGGAAACACCGTCAGTTTATCCGAATATGACGGCTGAGGACAATCTGAAAATGCAGTACCGCCTTTTGGGTATGCCGAGTTTTGACGGGATACGGGAATTATTGAAACTGGTCGGTCTGGAAAATACGGGGAAGAAAAAGGCAAAACATTTTTCTTTGGGCATGAAACAGCGTCTGGGGATTGCCATTGCCCTTTGCGGAAATCCCGATTTTCTGATTTTAGACGAGCCCATCAATGGGCTTGACCCGCAGGGAATTATTGAAGTCCGTGAACTGATCCTGAAACTCAACCGTGAACGGCAGATCACTGTTTTAATTTCAAGCCATATTCTTGATGAACTCTCAAAACTTGCCACACATTATGGATTTATTGACAGCGGAAGAATTGTAAAAGAAATGAGTGCAGAAGAACTGGAACAAGCCTGCCGGAAATGTATCCATATGACCGTAACAGACACAAAAATACTTGCAAGAGTATTGGACGGCATGGAGATCACATACAAAATTCTCGATGAGAAAACGGCTGATGTGTATGCAAAACCGAATTTCTCGCAGCTTGCCCTTGCCCTTTCCAAAGAAAATTGTGAAGTCATTTCCATGGAGGAGCATGACGAAAATTTGGAAACATTTTTTGTCAACCTCGTGGGAGGTGCGGTTCATGAGTAAGCTTTTGTCTACAGAGTTTTATAAAATATGCAGAAAATTCGTCACAATTCTTATTATCACTATCGCATTTTCTGTTACCGGAGCGTTTGTGTCGATGTCAGCTACCGGTACGGTCTATGCCGGGATGAACATGATTTTCTGTATGTTCGGACTGGTTTTCTGCGGAATGACGGGACTCTTCATAAGTCAGGATTTTGTCAACAACACGATACGCAACAAATTGATCATCGGGCACACAAGGTTTCATATCTATCTCTCTTATCAGATCGTTTTTGCAGTGCTTGCTTTTCTGATGACGGCTGTTTTTATCGGGATATATATTTTATCGGGAAAACTGTTTTCCGGCGTAGAAGTATTTCAGGAAGGTCAGCCTACTCCCGATGAATTAAAGATCTACAGAGAGAATTTCTTCAAAGCGCTGCCCGTGTACCTTGTTGCAGTGCCTGCACTGACAACATTAGGCGTGTTTATTTCAATGACATTAAAGAACAGTTTAGGCGGTGTAGTGACTGTAATTACAGCATATACACTGAATTCATTACCGCTTTTGGATGTAATTTCCCCTGAAAACAAATTATTTGCATTTATCAATACTGTTTTGCCGTCATCGCAGATATATCTGATGGAGAAATTTTCAGCGGAGTCTGATTTTTCACCGCTGAAATATATTTTAATTTCAATAGCTTTTGCGGTCATTATGTTTATGCTTGGCTATGCGATATTCAGAAAAGCGGATCTGAAATGAGGTATTGATCATGAGTAAACTTTTAAGAGCTGATTTTGTAAGGCTGTTCAAAAGCGGAATTTTCTGGTTTGGGGTAGCAGCTATGGCAGGGCTTGCCGGTTTCGTTGTATTCACACGCTGGAGCGATATGCAGGCAATTCCCGGCTATTCCCGTCCGTCGGATAGTCTGCTCTTTAATGGTGGGATGTACATTGGCATTGTGATCGCCGTTTTCATGGGCATTTTTGTCGGACAAGACTACAGCGGCGGAACGATCCGGAACAAGCACATTATCGGGCATTCCAGAATGGCAATGTATCTTTCAAATTTAATTATTTGTTTCACAGCATCGATCATGATATATTTTGCATTTGTTGCGGTGATCACCGGAAGCTCTGCATTGGGGATCATCGGAGGATTTGAAATGCCCTTAGGTAAAATGGCAGAGCTGCATCTGACAACTGTTTTTGCCATTATGTCAATATCGTCGATTCTACTTTTGATCTCCATGCTTATCCCGAATAAGGCAACAGGTGTTGTGACGGGAATGATCCTTGCTATATTTTTGATTGGCATTGCAAATACAATTGATTACAGACTTACTGCGAAAGAGTATACACAGCCTTATTCTTTTACTGTGACAAATGCGGACGGCACACAACAGGAAATTGAACAGCCATCCATGAAAAACCCCAAATATCTGACCGGAGCAAAAAGAGAAGTGTTCCAATTTTTCCACGATACGCTCCCTGTTGACCAGATCATGCAGGAATTTTATGAGGAAAATGCCTTTGAAAAAAATTATCCCCTGCGTTCCCTCTGCGTTGTTGCTATTGTCACGGGAACCGGAATTTTCCTTTTCCGCAGAAAAGATCTGAAATAAAATTTATTGATACAAGAGGTAATGTGATGTGGTGTCTGTGTCTGATCCTTTTTATTGTGATGATAATTTTACTTTTGAAAATTGTGATGATGAAAAAAACGGCAAAGGAAATTTCAGAGCAATTTGAAAAGATCCTGAAAACGGATACCAATAAGATCATTACCATTTCAGGCAATGACAGAGAAATGAAAAAGCTTGCTGACAATATCAACAGGCAGCTGAAAATTTTACGGAAAGAATATCTGCGTTATAAACATGGAGATTTTGAATTGAAAACAGCGATCACAAATATTTCTCATGATATACGTACACCATTGACCGCAATTTGCGGGTACCTCGATCTATTGCAGGATAATACGGATATTGCAAAAACAAAGGAATATATTTCCATTATGAAAGAACGTGCGGAACTGATGCAGCAACTCACGGAAGAATTATTCCGATATTCCGTGATTCTTTCAGATAATACAGAATTTGAAACAGAGAAAATCCTTGTCAATCAAGTGCTTGAGGACAGCATTATGGGCTATTATGCGGCACTCAAAAAAAGTGGGATCTCTCCGGAAATACACATTACGGAAAAGCAGATAATTGCAAACTTAAATAAAGAATATCTCACAAGAATTATTTACAATCTGCTGAATAATGCCGTAAAATACAGCGACGGCGATCTGCAGATCACGCTGACGGACAGCGGTGAAATGATTTTCGCAAATACGGCAAAAGAATTATCTTCCGTGCAGGTAGACCGGCTTTTTGACAGATTCTATACTGTAAAAAATGCAGGAAATTCCACGGGTCTGGGGTTATCTATCGCACGGACACTTGCGGAAGAAATGGGAATGACTATTTCAGCAGAATATAAAGCCGATGTTTTGTCAATAAGACTGGTGTTTCATTTATGATTTATATGCATTGATGAGATCTATTTCATCCTGATTCACTCTTATTTTGATGTATAAATCACAGTTTCATGTTTTTTTCAGAAAACTGTTGACATTTTCAATAGGGTGGTGTATAATATTGATATAGGGAAAATGTAAATATCTTCCTATAAATCGGAATTTATGTTAATTTCCATTAAGAAAGTTGAATAATTTGCATTAAATGGCAGACTTATAGTGAGGTTTACAATGAAAAAACACTCAATTTTTTTAGTAATTTCTATCTCAGCTTTTCTGCTGACATTTATTGCCCCTATATTTCTTGGCATTTTTTCTAAAAACGCCGATGACGTTCTTATGTGGAAGTGTTTGGGCTTATTCTCAGTTATTTCGATAGTTAGTTTTTTGATTTGGATAGCTTTGTTGATTATTACTAAAGCCAAAACAACTGAGATAATATTTAAAAGCAGCCACCAAAAGCTCATAAGTTTTATAGCTATTGTTGTAATATTTATGGGAACCTCTAAAAACCCTCTAAAAAGCGCTTAAAACGCACTGCAAGAATAAAAGTAGCGACATTCACTCCAAA
>CANRFM010000006.1 GCA_947629905.1 uncultured Clostridia bacterium | reverse complement strand
GTCTTATCATCGGAAACAGGAATATAATTGTTTCCGGCAATTCTGGCAGTTTCGGATGAATCATACTCATATACAACATAGCTTGTTCCGTCACGATAAAATCCATAGTTATATGGTGTGTTCTTTTCAAGATACTCAACCATTTCCTTTGCTTTAGTATCTGTTAAATCACCTGTAATATGATACAGTTTCACAGTACCGGGAGCTACAGTATCAATTGGATTGTATTTGGTTTCTCCCTTTTGACTGACAACAGCACCATACAGTGCCGGCGGAAGTTTTTCAGTTTTACTTGTAGATTCATCACTCTTATGACTTCTGTATGTAGCAAGAACAGCAGCATCTTTCTTTAGAGTGTGAATATTTGTCACATCTACACCAATTGCAGATGATTGATAAATTTTTGTTTTCTCATAATATTCAGCTGGATTTGTAGTAGACATATCTACAACTGCATCTGAATCTACCTTTGTATCTTCTCCGTCATTTGGAAGTTTTCTGCTATAATTGTTGTCCATATAATAGCTTATGAACGATGTAGGAACATGGAAGAATATTTTAGCAGCCCAAGGGAATGCCCATGGTCCGAGAAAATCTCCATCAGCAGGTGATTTAGTGTTCACTGCGGTTTCAAAACCTGTCTGACCGTCAACAACAGTCCTATTGGTAAATCCTGTGAATAGAACATAAAAAGGCTTATTGATCCTATCACTGAATGAAAGTCTTATGGTAGGTGCTTTTGAAAGTTCTGGCTTAAAGTCCTCATAAGGCGGTTTGTTCAAATTTGTTGTCCACGTACCCGGTTGAATTACAATGCCGTCTGTGATTTTCATATACTCACGTATACCCTCAACCGCAGATTCATCAAGACCACCTTTTTCAGATTTTGGTGGAACATTATTTGTGTCTATATCTTTATTTACTTCTACATTCGGATGCTTTAACTGTTCATTATCAATCAAAGTTCCATAATCAGTTACTTTAGTAGCCCAGCCTGTAGAATTTTCACTTCCGGTCACAGAACCCTTTCCGCTGAAATAGGAAGCAATGATGTTATTAGCTGCACAAAGTCTGCTGTCAGCAGGAAGTTGAATGTCTACAATATGCTCTCCCTCTATATTCTCATTACCCTCAGTACCGATTCTAAGCAACATAGAAGAACCCATAGCCATCATTGAGGCAAGCCATTCTTTTTCAGAAGCAGGAGAATGGTCGGGATCAACTGAACAATGGTGTCTAACATACATTTCATAGGCAGAGTATCCAACTACTCTGCCCTCATTCCAAAGTTCTCTTGGCATAATATCACCTTTTTCAAACAGAATGTTTTACACGATCAGCTTCTTCAGCACGTTTTCCGTTATTGAATCTATCAAGAGTACCAACAAGATATCCTGTGATTCTTCTTATCCGCATAAAGGGAATATCCGAAAAATGTGTTTCAAGGCCAACATAATCACCGTCAAGTGTGATGATAAGCTCCTCTATTTGTTTCTTCGGGTATTTTTCCTTAACGTGCTCAATGTAAGCCTGTTTTTCCTTTTCATCTATCGTTCCATTTTTAACTGTTACTTTCATAAAACACATCTCCTGTTCATTCTGGCATCTTAGTATTTTCAATCAGATATATATCATCAAGATCTGTCAGTTGCAATGGTTTGACATTTTGAGTGGTCACACCTGTGAGAAACCATCCGCAAGTCGGACGATTGCCACCCCATGCATACCAACCATAACCTACACGCCAGACCTCATGATCAAATCTTCCTAAACGTACAATATCACCTGGTTTGATTGAAAAACCACATTCTGGTAATTGCAGAGTAATTTGTTCTCCCATATACATCAGCCTCCTAACCCTTTTCTATATATAAGGTTAGAAGGCTGATGTATTTTACAGTATATTGAATCTGTCTGCTATATCCTCCCATATTTCCGGAATATCTGCATAAAGACTGCGAAATAGAGGTATTGTCAGTTCTCTCATTTGAGGATGGGCTGCTCTGTCAAGACGGAGTTTGAAGAAGTTTCGCCATTCACGGACATTTCCTGTTACAACAATCTCTGTTTTGATACTGTTAGTCAGTACTGTCCGTGCCTGTTGCGGTTTCCAGCCTGTTTCTATCAGACTTCGATAATAAACATCAGAAAACATACAGACACTTACAAACCACCAATTCTTTTTATCTTCAAAAGTGTTCATAATGCTTTCAATATTATCATTGAGCTCATTTATACTTTTATATTTGAAATTTAGTATGGTCTCCCTGTCTTTTCCTTTTATCCACTCCGGAATGATAAACTGTGTACCGGTGTTATTGTAATCAACGTATCTTGTTGATTCCTGAGCAAAGGAAAACAGCCGGTGACGAACAAGCTCATGACTTACCCCTCTGTCGCAGATAAACCGCACAGATAGAGTTGGAGCGTGTTCAAGCATTGCCTCATGACCTCTTTTAACAAGTGAACGTACAAGTCTTTCAGCAGAATCATTTGTGATTTTATCTTCTGATTTATAACAAGTCCTCGCTGCACATTCAATAGCTGTCAGAACATTCTCTCTTTTGAAGTCCTTGGATAGAATTTCAAAACTTGGTTCAATGAATTTCATATACGTCTTTCACCTCTTAGTCATAAAATCTACACAACTTTTCATCATATTTACCCTTTATGAGTGAATCGACCATCCAATCATAGCCTGCAAATCCGACTGACCGTTTTCTTGATTTTGCAGCTTCTTTGCTGTCAATCTGCGTACAACTGATACAAGCTGTCCAACCATCACCAAAATTGTGATAATAGTCCTTGTCAATAAGTTCTGCTGCCCTTGCTTTTTCTGCATTGGTTCTGAATGCCCTGCAAATAGAGTATTCACGACCTTCTCCTGACCAACGACCATTCCAGCTATTGACATTTGGCATAGTCAATGTAAACTTGATTATCATAACATTTTACCTCTCAATACTATGAATTAGCTTTTCTTTTACTTTCCTTTGACATATCTGCAATGTTTGTTTTAGGTGTATATATCCTGCCGTCTGCATTCTTTTCTTCTTTTCTGACACGGCCGAGTACCTGTTCCAAGGTCTTGATAACACTTTTATTGTGTTCAATCCACTCAATTATAGGAGCAGTTTGGGCTATCATATCTTTAGCAGCCCTGCGTTTCTTTCGGACTTCTTTCAGTCTTTCAGCCAGATGTGCAGTGCTATGATAATTATGTTCCTCTAATTCTAATGAATGAAGAATATCTTGTGTTTCATCATTTGCCTGCTGCTCATCAGTAAAAGCAAAACGGCTTAACTGCTCCGTTTCACGAAGATAGTTCAGAAAAGATTCAAGTCCTTTACTAATCATACCATATACCTCTTTCTGAACTCTTGTTCTGTAATTTTAGGAACGCCCCATTTGTCAGCCTTTTTGTTTTTTGTGCTGTCTGAATTGGGATCATCGGTAATCAAGAACTTCGTATCTTTGCCAATATCGGACGGAGTAAACCCTGCTGATATAAGTTCCTTTTCAAAGTCAGCACGCTTTACACTCAATTTCCCTGTAATAGCAACCTTACCAAGCAATGCCTGTTCTGACTTTACAGACCAATCGATCCGTTTTTCAATCAACCTTAGTCTTGCAACCTTGTCCATATTGTTTTGCAGTGACATACTATTGGCATTTCCAATCAGTGAAGCCAATGTATTGAATAGTTTTAAGGCTTTCATGCCGTCTGCACAACTTCCGTCACAGGCAATTTCCATAAGCTGATGTACTTCATCAGGATATTGAGAGAGCTTTGTAGCATTGATATCACCAAATCTTGGAATATTCAATGCCTTAATAGCATCTACAAGTTTTATAGGCTGATCACCAAAAAGAGAATCAAGCATTTTTCTCATACGGAATGCCATAGTACCCTCCGGTGCATTGCTATACGCATTTGTTTTATCATACATAAGAGTTTCAATAGTTGGAACTTCACCGTATATGTCTGTGAAAAAGGATTCTTTCAAGCTGTCACCAAGTATTTCTATTGGTGCAAGAACGCCTGTCCATATCATGGTGTCCTTTGTATTTGAATTACTGCACTGAGGATTCATACACTTCAGATGAGCACCCTCCCATTGCAGTTCTGTATTGCAGAATGGGCAGTACTTTGGCAATTCAGCATTTTCGGATTTGGCAAGGACCTTGTTGATTGTCGGTATGATCTCTCCGTGCTTTTCAATTTCTACAATAGCACCTACACCAATATTGTTGTCCTTGATGTACTTAGCATTATAGCCGGTACAGTACTTGACCGTTGTTCCGGAAAGAAAAATCGGATTTAACCTTACCTTTGGAACTGCATAGCCGGTCTTACTCATATTCCATTCCACTTCAAGTACATCTGTCTGAGCAGTTTCTGATTTGAACTTGAATGCCTGAGATTCCTGAATGATTGCAAAACCACTGTGTTTCAGAGTAGATAAAGTGATTACTAATCCGTCATTTGGGTACTTATCTGACCAATTTTGCCTAATTTCAGCAAAATCATCAAGCATTGTTTCTTTTGAAAGCTGATAACCACACGATGGTGCTGTGTACTTGAAATAGTGTCTCAGCCAATCTCGTATATGCCAGATACAATTCACATCTGTAAGTACGGATTCACAGCCTACAACAGAATATACCACAATGTCAAGCAGTTTCAATTCAGCGGATTCAGCAAACTTCTTGTTTATGATACCTGCTGTTGCATTTCTCGGATTCTTGGCTTCCGGATGCAGCTCTTTATACTTGTCAAAATTGCTGAATGACATTACGATCTCACCACGGACTGCACCTGTAAAGTGGGTTCTGTCATCGTTACCGGAAATAATAGGATATGCTGTATATTTTGTAGTATCTGTAAGTATGCCGATTTCAAGTACCTTATCAGTAATGTCAATACCTATCTCACCATCACCTCTTGTGAGTGCTTGGTACAATTTACCGTCACGATAGTACAGCAGAACACTGATACCGTCCAACTTCAATGATATATCTACAAACTGATCACGGAAAATAGGTTTCACTTCTTCCCATGTCCGGCACTTTTCAAGAGAACCGGCAGTACCATATTTGTGTTTGTACTTCATACCGGGAGTAGAATCTTCTTCAACTGTATAACCCCAACCTGTCTGTTTGAGAAGTGGGGATTCTGGATTCTCCTCTCTTAGTCTTTCAACTAAGGCATCAAATTCTTCATCTGAGAGCTCAGAAGTTCCGTCAGTGTAATATGCCTGAGCAGCATTTTGAATTTGCAATTCTAAATCGGTCAATTTCATTCATAACACCTCACATACAACAATTTTCTGATTTCTTGTGATTTACAGAAATAGTATCATCTGTTCTCGGTTTGCCAATAGCAGGATTGTACAGTTCAGTCATAAGCATAGTCATTACTCTCTGCAACAGTTTGTGAATCAGGATTATTGGAATTGTTTTCTGATTCAACAAACTCTTGGTATTCTTCCGGATGCTCCTTTATATAAAGAAGCATATCAGACCATATAGAGTTGAGAAACGCACTTGCCTGACTATCATCAACAATAACAGCTTTCATATCAAATAGCCTCCTGTTTGCTTCTTATAAGACTATTAACGATTTTGTTGTTTGGGTATTGACAAAAGTTGAAAAGTGTGATACAATAGTAATACGGACGTTCGATTGGAGGTGAGGACGTGAACTACAATACAGTTATCCAAGTCAGAGTTGATGAAAAGATGAAGAGAGAAAGTGAAGCTCTGTTCAGAAAACTCGGCTTTGACACTGCTACAGCAGTAAGAATGTTTTTAGCTATGGCTATAAATATGAAAGGGATGCCGTTTGATGTTACAATGACAAACTTTGACACAAAGAACGACAAAGAGCAATAAGAAAGGACTATATTATGAATGTTGTGATCTATGCACGATATTCTTCACACAATCAGCATGAAACAAGCATTGAAGGGCAGTTGAAAGTGTGTTATGAGTATTGTGAGAAAAACAACTATACTATTGTCGGTGAGTATATTGATCGTGCAATATCCGGTAAGACAGATAACAGACCGCAGTTTTTGAGGATGATTGAGGATGCAGCCAAGAAAACATTTGACTATATCATTGTATACCAACTTGACAGGTTTTCAAGAAATCGCTATGACAGTGCTATATACAAGTCAAAACTGAAGAAGTATGGCGTAAGAGTGCTTTCGGCAAAAGAAAATATCACTGATGATGCAAGTGGTATCCTAATTGAGAGTATTCTTGAGGGTATGGCAGAGTATTATTCAGTAGAATTGGCACAAAAGGTAAAGCGTGGAATGGACTTAAATGCTGAAAAGTTTCTGTCCACAGGCGGAAATGTAGCTCTTGGGTTTAAGGTAGACAAAGATAAACATTTTCAGATAGATGAAGAAACTGCACCTATTGTCAGATATATATTTGAAAGCTACGCATCAGGAATGACAGTCACCGAAATTACTCAGCACTTGAATGAACAAGGGTATAAAACATCAAGAGGTGTACCTTTTAATAAGAACTCCCTTAGAAATATGCTGCAAAACAAGAGGTACATTGGTACCTATACATACAATGGAAAGGAGTTCCCAAACGCTATTCCGAGAATAGTTACTGATGAACTATTCAATGCAGTTGCAGAACGCTTTAATAAAAACAAAAGAGCCCCTGCAAGAGCAAAGGCCAAAGTTGAATATTTATTGACAACAAAGCTGTTCTGCGGCTATTGCCGTGAAATGATGGTCGGCTACAGCGGAACAAGTAAAACCGGTAAAAAGCACCATTACTATACTTGCAAATCAGCCTTAAAGAAAAATTGCAAAAAGAAATTGGTTAAAAAAGATGTAATTGAAGAATATGTGATCCAGAAGTGCAGAGAGCTACTGACACCTGAGAATATTGAAACAATTGCTCAGAATGCAGAAAGAATAAGCAGGAAAGACCGTGATAATTCAAACATAAAGATGCTTGAAAAGCAACTGAGAGATATTGAACGCAAGCAGGAAAATCTAAGACAGATCCTGATTGAATGTCCTATTGAATCACTCAGACAGCAGATGTATGAAGAAGTTCCCAAGCTGGAAGAAGCTAAGAGAAGCGTAGAAACAGAAATAGCAAAAGAAGAAATAGGCTTGTTCACAATAACAGCTCAGCAAGTAAAATTCTTCCTGAATGAACTGAAAAAGGGAAATCCTGATAATATAAAGTACCGTAAAGCCCTTATAAATATGTTTGTAAACAGGATCTATCTCTACGATGATGGGAAAATCACATTTATATTCAACTCAGGCAGAGAACCGGTTGAAGTAGACGCTGAACTTTTAGACAAAATTGATAACGAAAACAAAGAGGCTGAGAGTTCTTATTTAGAACAAAATGCTCCGGCGGCAAGTTTTCCACATCAAGATTTAGTTTTTTTTATCCAGTTATAGACATTGGCTTTATTCATGCCTGAAATTTTGCCTACACCCCGTCCGCTCACTCCGGAATAATACATTTTCATTGCCAGTTTCTTCGTTTCTTCAGGATATTCATGCTTTTTGGGATCAATGGTATACCTTATGCCGCAGTCTTTACACCTGCAACGCTGAGTTCCTGACCTGTTATACCCTATCTTGATTTGATTTTCTTGTTTCTTGCAATTCGGACATATTTTCCCTTCTTCTATTGTTGCTTTCCTCATCTACAACATCTCCTTATGCCTTTCTTCTATTATACCATAATATTCGCTAATTGTCCGCTCCTCGAAAAAAAAGAACCGGCATTTACCGGTTCGTGAGGGTGGATAGTCGGATTCGAACCGACGGTCTTCAGTGCCACAAACTGACGCGTTAACCAGCTACGCTATACCCACCATCTGCCGCAGGATCACTGCAACAATATTAAGTATACCATACCTTTCCGGAAATGTCAAGCCTTTTTTGCAATTTTTTCAGAAAAGTTTTCCGGATGAAAAATCCTTGCAAAATCTGCCGGAATATGGTATACTATACTTATACCCTGCATGAGGGATTTCTGAAAGAAATGAGGTCAGAGGTCATGAAAGACGGATTTGTCAAGATCGCCTGTGCATCGCCGGAACTGAAAGTGGCAGACTGCGTGTACAACACCGACCGCATGATAGCACTGGTGCGGGAGGCATATGACAGGGGTGTGAAGATCGTCTGTTTCCCGGAACTGTCGATTACGGGCTATACCTGCGGCGATTTGTTTTTGCAAGGCACTTTGCTCCGCTCTGCCGGGGAAAACCTCCTGCGGCTGGTGGAGGAAACCAAGGCACTGGGGATCATCACGATCGCCGGGCTGCCCTTTGTGCAGGACGACCGCCTGTATAATTGCGCCGCTGTGGTATACAAGGGGGCGATACTGGGCATTGTCCCCAAGACCCATATCCCGAATTACGGGGAATTTTATGAGGCAAGGCATTTTGCACCCGGAGAACCGGTGCGGCGTACAGTCTGTATCGGGGAATTTACAGCCACATTCGGGACGAATCAGCTATTCTGCTGCGAAAACGAACCCGACCTGATCTTCGGGGTGGAGATTTGCGAGGATGTCTGGGTAGCAGACACCCCCTCTGTTAAATTGGCGCAGAACGGCGCAGTTATCCTCTTCAACCTGTCCGCAAGCGATGAGATCATCGGCAAGGCGGAATACCGCCGTATGCTCGTAAAGGCAAAATCCGGCAGCCTGTTCTGTGCCTATGCCTATGCGGATGCCGGGATCGGGGAATCCACGCAGGATATGGTCTTTGCGGGGCATGACCTGATTGCGGAAAATGGCTCTGTGCTTGCGGAATCGCAGCTTTTTTCCAGTGGGCTGACTGTGGCAGATGTGGATATTTCCCGGCTGCATCACGAACGGCGGAGAACTTCCACATGGCAGAGCGTTTCCCCCAATGCCGATACGGCGTATTACCGGAATTGCTTTACTATGGCATTACCGGACGATCTGTCGGACAGGTACATCCCGCCGCACCCCTTTGTACCCTCCGAACAGGCAATTCTCGATGCCCGCTGTGAGGAAATTCTTGCCATTCAGGCGACCGGACTGCTGACCCGGCTGCGGCATATCGGCACGAAAACCGCTGTGGTGGGGCTTTCCGGCGGGTTGGATTCCACACTGGCACTGATCGTCATGGCACACGCCTTTGACCGGCTTGGACTGGAGCGGAGCGGTATCGTCACGGTGACGATGCCCTGTTTCGGGACAACAGACAGGACATACACCAACGCCTGCCGTCTGGCGAAAGCCTACGGGGCAACGCTGCGGGAGATACGCATTGAGGACAGCGTGCGGCAGCATTTCCGGGACATCGGGCAGGACGAATCGGTACATGATGTGACCTACGAAAACGGACAGGCACGGGAGCGCACGCAAATTCTCATGGACATTGCCAACCAGATGAATGGCATTGTGATCGGGACAGGCGACCTCTCGGAACTGGCGCTTGGGTGGGCGACCTACAACGGCGACCATATGAGTATGTACGGGGTGAATGCTTCTGTCCCGAAAACCCTCGTGCGCTATCTCGTCGCCTATGAAGCCGGGCATTCAGACGGTCTCCTGAAAGCAGTCCTGCTTGACATTCTTGACACGCCTGTCAGCCCGGAACTGCTGCCCCCGGAACAGGATGGCACGATCGCCCAGAAAACGGAAGATCTCGTCGGTCCGTATGAGCTGCATGATTTCTTCCTGTATTATATGCTGCGGCAGGGCTGTGCACCGGGGAAAATTTTCCGGATGGCGCAGAAAGCCTTTACCGGGCAGTTCACGGATGCGGAGATCCTGAAGTGGGAGAGGATCTTCTACCGGCGGTTTTTCGCACAGCAGTTCAAGCGTTCCTGTCTGCCGGACAGCCCCAAAGTCGGCAGCGTGACACTCTCTCCACGGGGCGACTGGCGTATGCCCAGTGATGCCTGTGTCCGCATCTGGTTGCAGGAACTGGAAGAAACAGAAACACAAATTCAAGAAAGGGAGTCTTTACAATGACATACAAGGAAAGCTTTATCCAATTTATGGTAGAATGCAGTGTGCTGACATTCGGGGAATTTACACTGAAAAGCGGCAGGATTGCGCCCTATTTCATCAACTGCGGCAATTACCGCACCGGCGGGCAGCTCCGCAGGCTCGGGGAATACTATGCAGAATGCATCCACGAAAACAACATTCCGGTGGAGACACTGTTCGGTCCGGCTTACAAGGGCATTCCGCTTGCCGTTTCGGCAGCTACAGCACTCAGTGCCAAATATGGGCAGGAAGTGTTCTACTGCTTTGACCGCAAGGAAGCCAAAGACCACGGCGAGGGCGGTATGTTTGTTGGCAAGACCCTGACGGACGGCGAAAAGGTCGTCATCATCGACGATGTCATGACCTCCGGCAAGGCACTTCGGGAATCCCTGCCCAAGCTGATGAGCGCTGCAAAGGTCGATGTGTCCGGCATGGTGATCACCGTTGACCGCATGGAACGGGGGACGGGTACGCTTTCAGCCGTGCAGGAAGTCAAAGAGGAATTTGGTGTCACGGTCTATTCTATCGTGACAATGGAAGATATTATCGCCGCAATCCGGAATGACGTAGTACCGGGGAAAGAATACCTGCCGCAGATGCTTGCCTACCGGGAACAGTATGGGGCGGAGTGATAGATTTTTCAGTACACAAATTTCCGTATGCATCAACAAAATATGTGCAGATCATCCACCTTTTCTGCAAAATATAGGTTGCTTATAGTGGCAAAAAGTGGTATAATTCTGTTGAAAGTAGTAAGCCATGTAACGTGAAAGTATTCCGTAATGACGTGAGGGGGCTTGATAACCGGGATAAACCAATTCCTGTGGATAGGCTTGATACAGAAAGGAATGATCTGAACATGAAAAAAAGTGTGTGTGAACCGCAAAAAAGGCGGAAACGGCTGTTAAGTATCTTCCTGTCATCCATACTGATGTTAAATGTATGTATGACCGCACCGCCGGAAGCAGAGGCTGCCGAGACCAACGGAAGATTCCTCTACGTTGCGGAAAACGGCAATGATGCTTCGGGGAATGGCTCTTCCGAAAACCCGTACCGCTCGATCAAAAAAGCTGCCGATGAGGCGACGGCAGGAACAACGATCCTGATCCGTCCGGGTACTTACATTGAGGATGACATAAGACCCAAAGAGTCCGGAACTGAGGATGCGATGATCATTTTCAGACCGGAAACGACTTCCGACATCGGCAAGGTGATCATCAAGCACAAAGATGTATTTGACGGCTCTTCCGTCACGCCGCAGGTAAGAGCGCAGTGGCTGAACGATACCGGCTGGAAAGAAGAGGAAGTGCAGCATTATGACAATGCCGGCATTGAGTACTCCATTGCCGCACGGAAAAATGAGCTGACAGATGTTTTCAACCTGTTCGGGCGGGATTATATCTGGATCGAGGGCTTTGTGTTTGAGGACTACAAATATGCCCGCAGCACCATTGACATCATGGGTGAGGGCAATGTGGTGCTGAACAACCAGTTCAAGAACATCGGCTGCGTTTACAATGCGCCGTGGACATGGACAGCGGGCGGCGTGTATCGCCCCGATGTGACGATCCCTGTGGCAGGAAAGAACAATGTCGTGCGGAACAACTATTTTGAGAATGTCTATGGCGAAACGCTCTGCTACGACAACCATTCACAGGACTGTATCATATCGGAAAATACCTTTATCGGCAATATCGGCAAGAACGCCGGTGCTGGCGGTGCGGAATCCTCTACCCTTGGCAGCCGGGCGGACGGGAACAGAAATAATGCTTTCGCTTTCAATTACTCCGGCGGTTCGGTCAACGGCGGCACGATATGGCTTGACATCAGTGTAAGAGATTTTACCGCCGTGAGAAATGTCACACACAACACAGCATATTTCATGTTCAATGAATCAGAATGTACACGAAACTGGGCGTATGAAAATATTGTCTACAACAAGCCGCTTGACGAAAACAAGCGTATGCCGGCAGGGGAATATTTTTCAGATTTCCCGGCACAGCGCATTGAAACAGGGCTGTATTCGGCATTCTGGGATACCGGTTCGACATGGGATGCCCACTGGGTGAACAATGTCACCTATAACCTGAAAACCGGCATTTCCCTTGACAGATCATGGAACAACGAAGTCAGAAACAACATTGCCTACGAAGACGAAAACAGTATGTACAGCAGCAACGATACTGCAGGCATTGTGGTGAAAGAAACTACGGTGAACGGTTTCCACGCATGGCACGGTATCGATCTGAAAGGCGGCGGTGTGCAGATCTTCCGCAAGAATTTGTGGTATTCGCCACGGAAAGCAGACTATGTGCGCTACATGGATCCTGCACAGCCAGCCATTACGGTCGAGGCGTTCAATAAACAGACGGATACCAAAAATATCGCCAAAGACCCGCTGTTTACCGATGCTGCCGCCGGGGATTTCACCCTGAAAGCAGGCAGCCCTGCGATCGGTACGGGGGATAACGGTGTCAACATGGGTGCCTATGCTGTTTATCCTAAAACCGATGTCGGCTATGATAAGGCTCTTGGCTTGACAGAAAATGTCAATGTCAGCTTCGGTGCACTGAATTCTTCCGTAAAGCCCGGCGACACGGTCGCTCTGGAACTGAAATTAAGCAAGCCCGCTTCGGAAACGATGCATTTTGAAGTGACACCTGTTGCCGGAGATGCCCGCATAGACAAGGATTTCAGCTTTGTGGATGCGCCCGAAGTCACATTCCAGCCGGGAGACACCAGCAAGACAGTCCGTGTGAAGATTTTAGAGGGCTATGACCTTGACCAGCTGCTTGTGTTCCGGCTTGAGGCGGCAGGCGATACCCCGACAGAAGCCGTGGGCGCTCGGGATATGCACCTTGTCCGGATCAATCGGGCTGAAAAACGTGTGCTCGTCATCAACAACGTGGGCGACTGCATGGGGCATTCCGTGGTGGAATATCATGCACCGGGCGAACTGGTGACCATTGATGCCAAGACGAGACCGGGCTACACTTTTGACGGGTGGCAGGTAGGCATTGATGCCATGGAAGTGACACCGATCAATGCAGACGGCTCGCAGGCTACGTTCATCATGCCGGAATACAATCAGAGAATACAGGCAAAATGGAAGCTGAACGGGCAGCTTGTGAATGTAACAGGCGTGACTCTGAACCATGACACGCTTGCTTTGAACGCAGGAGAAACAGCCGCTTTGTCGGCAACGGTACAGCCGGATAATGCGACCGATAAAGTTGTGATCTGGACTTCTTCCGACCCGCTTGTTGCAGCGGTGGACGATAACGGCACCGTGACAGCCTTGTCCGAAGGCAAGGCAGAGATCACGGCAACGACACTGGAGAACAGCGACAAGCAGTTCACGGCAAAATGCACTGTCACCGTGACGGGAACGCTCGCACCTGCCGGGAATGTGATCGAGGCGGAGGAGTATTCCGTACAATCGGGCATTGACGTTGAGAATTGCAGCGAGGGCGGAGAAGATGTGGCATACATCGAGGACGGCGACTATCTCGGCTTTTACGGCATTTTATTTGGCAGAGGGGCGGAATCCATTAACTTCCGTGTGGCTTCCAACGGCAGCAATGGCACGATCGAGGTGCATTTGGATGCCCCGGACGGAAAGCTCATCGGCAGCATGGATGTCAGCGATACAGGCGGCTGGCAGAACTGGAAAACACAGAAATGCAGCATTGAAAAGACGACCGATGTGCACGATGTCTATTTCGTATTCAAAGGCGGAGAGGGCTATCTGTTCAACCTGAACTGGCTCAGCATTAACTACCCCTATGAAAATGACGATCTGATGGGCGACTGCAACCTTGACGGCACGGTAAGTGCTGCGGATGTGGTTATGCTGCAAAAGTGGCTGCTTTGTGCAAGCGACAAGCTCACTTGCTGGCGGCACGCAGACCTCTGCAAAGATCAGGTCATTGACGTGTTCGACCTTTCTATGCTGAAACGGATGCTGACGGAGACGTAAGCACTTCACAACAAGAACAACAAACGGCATTGCTGAGGGCAGTGCCGTTTTCTTTTGGCGAAATATTCCTGCTTGTATATTCTACACAAATTTCAACAAAAAAGTTTCCTGTCTGTTCGCATTTTTTGAGAAATTTCACTTGACAAACGGCGGGCAAAGTGCTATAATTGTATAAAAGGGTGCTCTTGCCTGTCGGCGGAAAGCGCCTGTTCTACGCAATGTATATTGCACGGGTATGTCTATTGTACCCCGTTCACGGAATATAGTGCAGTTTCCGCAATTTGGAGCGGCGCTGCGGTTATGCTTGGAGGGAGTGTGCAAATATGAAAAAACTGGCAAACAGATGGATTGCGGGGATTTCGGCAGCGGCTTTGCTTGTGTCTGCCATTGGGTTTGATTCGATCACAAATGTGTTTCTGAGGACTGCTTCGGCTGAGGATGACAACAAAAAAACTGCCAGATCGACTGGATTTTCCAACCTTGAGCAGGATACAGAGGATGATGTCTACAACACCGGCTACGGCTTGCACACGAATAAGACGGCAGAGGAAGTCGCTGACGGGACGGGCAGAACGTTCGATGTCAATTTAGAGTCGTGGTA
This sequence comes from uncultured Clostridia bacterium, assembly GCA_947629905.1. GTDB lineage: Bacteria > Bacillota > Clostridia > Oscillospirales > Ruminococcaceae > UBA3855. The sequence continues at coordinate 80,841 of CANRFM010000006.1, read as the reverse complement.
TGTCGGCGAAAACCCTGTGGACGTGGCGACAATTCTCGATGCCTCGGGGTCGATGGCTTGGACGGTGGATACGTTGAGTCCGTTGGTGATTGACTATAAATGTTTTGATAGTTATGAAGATACATATAGTGTAAAAATAGAAAATCTTACAGATCTACAAAGCATTCAAACGGGTAACGACGGCTATTTGCCGCAGGAGATTGTTGACTGCATTTTAGACCCCGCAAACACCGACAACAGTAAGCTCTCCTACGCTGGCTATAAGTACTACATTTATGAAGATCGTTCGACGGTCGATGAGTTCGTGCCGTTGGGGTATTGGGACGGGACATTAACACGTGATAATCCTACAGATAATGCTGCTCTGATAGGATATTATCAGTTTGATGGCAGCTTGGTAAATGAGGTATCGACAACCGGCGGAGAGGGAAAATATATTGCGAATGTAGCAGAAAAAGAGACATTTGATAAAGAAAAAGTGATCACGGTCACTCCGCAGCCTGTGTTTAGTGACGGCTATCTTGATTTGTCGGAAACGGATAAAAATGGTAATCTTGTTATTGATTTGAGCACGATTGATATTAAAAAAGATATTGATATAACATTCACTTTGAACTGTGCTGATGTTACTAAAAATTGCGCACCGCAAGCACCTATTCTTTATCTTGGTGATGGTACTAATAATAAATACTTAGCTTTAATGAGAGGGAGAAGTCATGATACGGGTAGTGGTGCATCAAAGCATATTTATGTCTATCAAGGAGATAGTAAGGGTGGTAGCCCACTTGATGCACATGACAAAGATGATAAACTAATTCCTAAAGATGATGAGAAACCTGAAGAAGAATATACAAACGATAATAATGTGTTAGATAAATCATTGGGCAAGGATATAAATTGTGAGTGGAAGATAAGATATAATAATGATACTTTATATGATATCACATTAGTAGTTGGAAGCAATGAATTTATATACCATTCTGACGAAAATTATTTTGGTTCTGAAAGCTTATATTTAGTTATTGGTGGAGATGAGATACTTCCAAAGGGAAATTTACAAAACACTAATAAAACTGAAGACGTTATTGACCCCACTGACTTAAAAGGAATTAAAATCAAAAACTTAACAATAACCGGCACTGACACAATTGGTGATGAATACAGCCAAAAATTTGCCTTAACAAGTAATGCCCAATCAGAGGGTGGCGATCTGGAAGCTGAATACAAGAAGCAGAGTGCTATTGGAACTACTACAACATTAAGCAAAGAGTCTCAAGATCCTGTCCCTGCTTCTGCGGTATATGCGGAAGACAAAGCCCTGAACCTGACCCAAACCGCCAAAAAGGGTGCTATCCTGCTGGATGCGATGCCAGATAATGATGATAACTTTACGCTTTCTTTTAAGGTAAAAAAAGCAGCTAAAGATGATACGCTGGAGGCAGAGGCAAATATTTTATATATTGGCAGTACGGACACGTCTAAAACCTACTACAGGATCTATAGGGGCTTCGGCTCAAGTGCAAGAAGACTGAAAATGTCAAAAGGAAATGGAGAAAACGGCTACGCAAGTATAAATAATATTTTTTCAGATGACAAAGATTATAGTATGATCACCATTGTAGTAAACGGTACAACAGTTACGCAATATGTTGACGGAAAATTATACACGGAAAGCAATTCGCCAAAAAATTTAGATGACACCATAAGTCACTATATCATGGATACTCCTACTCTTTCCCTGATACTCGGCGGCTTGTGGAATGGTATGTATGATGACGCAGATATCCTCATCGACGATCTCTATGTGTTTAACGATGCTTTGACCAGAAACGAAGTAAATGACTATTTCAGCAATGAAAACTGCAACGTCAAAGACAGATCTCATGCACGCACTAAAGTACTCGTTGATGAAAAAGCAAATAAGCGGGAACTTGTCGATATTGCGCAGATCTCAACCGAACTTGCTGGAAACTCAGATGAAAATGACCGCCGTGGCTGGTATTATGTCAATTCACATTCAAAATGGGAAGATATTACCGGCTGCCTTGAAAGCGGCAAGCAATTTTATGGTATTTACGATAAAGGAAAAGAGGCAGATAAAACTGGTCTTTACCGTGATGAGGCAGGAATAGACAAAGCTACAATACCATCGGGTGCTTCTTCTGACCTTCAAGCTTCTATAACAGCCGGCGATACCAACGTAAAAAAGTTTGACGAGTCGCCGGAACATGAGCGCAGTATTCGTTTCTATGTGGACAGCCAGAACCATTTGCGCTGTTTTGCATGGAGCGGCAGTACGTCAAAAGAGGGTGATATAAGAACATTCTGCTCGCTTGTGTACGAAAAGGGTACAAATGCTGACGGGTCTGAACAGATAACCAAATACGAAGAGCTGAATAATGCGTTAAATCGATTTTACAGCGGTCTTGCAAATGGTTCTGACCTCTCTAACAGCGCAGTCGTTCGTTTCAGCACAAACAATGCAGCCAAAGACCTCGACAAACTTGTTATGAAAGACTGGACGAACTGGTCGGAATTTTATCAGGAGCTGCCAGAGAGTGAGAAAGCTGGTGCTGATAAATCAACATACATGGCAGATCTTCTGATACCGGCAGACGGCGAAACATCTCTCGACACCACCATATCGACTGCACAAAAGATCAAGGAATACCCCTATGTCATGACCGGTGGTACATATACATGGACAGGTCTGAAAGCGTTCTATGACTATATGGTCAATACAAAAGACAAAGAAAAAACCAGAGTTTACGATATAGCCAACGATGCCCGTGACAAGTATCTGATCATCTTCACGGACGGGCGTGATAACACGCAGGATCTTGATACCGCAGACAAAGGAAAAGTATATAATGCTAATGATATGTCAAATGGTAATAGCCCGAAAGATCATCCAGCTTCATGTAATGGTGAGCTTGCCGAAGCATGGGCGGATCAGATAAAAGACGAAGGCTACACCATTTTCTGTGTAATGATGGCGACTGGTTCCATTTCAGAAACCAACAACAAAGATGAGTTTGATAGAGCATTTAATTTCCTTACAACTCTTGCAGGAGACACAGAAACAGACAAAGAGTTAGATGACTTAAACAAACAGTTGGAAGATGCACAAGCCAAAGTAGACGCTGGTGAAGAAATTGATGATAAACTCATACCTACTTTGAAGGAAAAAATATCTGACATAAGCTCTGCCAACGTTATAGTTGCTGACCCGACAAAAGAAGGTAGCACAACTGTTGAAGCATTCCAAAACATCCTGAAACAAATCCAACAGCCACGCAAAGACTACACCGTACAGGACTACATCGACCCACGGTTTGACCTTGTTGACAAGGACGGCAATTTGTATCAGCTCGGTGCAGGCGGCAAGATCACGGTTAAAAACGATGACGGTACTACAATAAAGGAAGTAACAGTCGGCAACATAATCGACAACATTGACAAAACAGGTATTGAAACTCTCGCCTACACACCACGGAAAAGCTACATGGTGAACCGCAAGCCTGCCGCCGGAACTGAGGACGGCTACGATAATGGCGACGGCACAGGCACAGGCTACCTCTATTACGACGACGTGAAAGATATGTACTACCTGCGCTGGACAGATCAGGTTATCCCCATGGAAAATGAAGCGTTTAATACGACAGCTCCCGACGGCAAAAAGCTTGATGTCTGGAGCGCAACCATTCGCCTGAAAGCGAAGGACGACTTCATCGGCGGGAACAACATCCTCACCAACGGCAATGAAGCGGGCGAAAACCTCGTCTACAGCGATGCGACCATTGAGAACATGGACAAGGACGAGAACTACAAGCTGTATGGCTTTAAGGATACTGACTTAGTTGAGGTCGATGGTAAGAACATAATTCCTTACCGCAAAAAGCTCGAAGTCCTCTCCGGCACAGACAGAAAAATCAACGCAGTAGATGCAGGTGGCGTTTCGCAGGCGGTTTACGGCGATGGCATTGACATTCCGTCATCGGGCTTCCCACGGACGACCGTGAACGTGAGACTCCTGCCGCTCAACGCCCAAAACCTCAATGACGTGATCTACATGGGCGAAGTTGTCTCCCCGACGATGATGCTTGCCGATCTGGAAGACGGGTATATGACGGGGTCGTACTATCTGCAATATCTCGAACGCTATGCGTACAGGGTGTATGGCACAGATGTGGATAGCAAGCCCCTGCTTGATCTGCTCAATGAATGGCTGAAGATCAATAATGAGAAAGAAACGGAAAAAACTTTCACCATTCCCTATATGTATTTGCCCGATCCGGTTTACGAAGGTGATAAGCTGCATATTGATGAAGATATAAAGAGAGTCGAAGTAAGCAACAGCAGCGGAGCATCTTGGAAAGACAATATACTCGACTTTACAGACCCGAATTTGCGGGATGTGACTGGATTTATCACCTACACTTGGAAACGGGATGACAGCAGCCAAGAAGAACAACAAAAAACGGGAGAAACAAATGCAACAGGTGACCCACTATATGACATCACAAAAGAATATGTAGTCAAGAATACGGACCAGATCAAGTACAATCTGCAATTGAAGTTCACACCGCTGAAAGAAACAAAAGAAGAGTTGAAAGACTTCAAACTGGATCAAAATTTCATTAAAGGCGAGGGCGGCGAACCGGGTGACAAGTTCTTTAATATAGGCACTGACGGCGAATTTGCGGAAATGACAACTGATCCAGCATGGTCTACTAAAACTGCCGGTCGTGCTGACTACCTGAAAGCCATGATACAAGAAAAGCACACCTATGAACCGCACGTTATGTATGATGGAACTGCCACAGGCGGCAAATGGAAGCTTATAGGTACAGGAGAGGAGAATGAGGCGCTTACACAGTATACAGATGATGACCAAACAAAAGAGGCAGGGGGCGGAAAAGTCACCGACTCCGGTGTATACGACTGGGACAGCGAGTACAAACCTGTCGCAGGCAGTAAGCAGTTAGAAAACGGCAAGGATAATAGTATAAAAAAATTCTATACAGACACACCAAACAATGTTAATTTGTTAGACGTATCAGGTGATCCGATCACCGATGAAACAGGCAAGGTTACAGGTACAGATCCTATCTCCCTTGCTGCCAACACCACCTACGTCAAGGACGTTGTCAACGGTGCGCTTGCGTTGGAACTTTTCGTTGACGGGAAGTATTTGCAAAGTGGAACAACACTTTTTAGCAAAGAAAAGGAATTCACCTTTGAAGCCACACGCTACTACGAAGACCCAAATGATCCCCTGCCATATGATAAAGATAACCCAATAGGCGCAAGTACAAAGGAGGACGGCGTAGAATACCAGCTGACATTCAAAGTTGACAAAATACCCGATGACCCACAAGAAAGCACGATCTATCCGGTATGGGCAACACTGACTAAGGTCGAGGTGAAAAAAGGAACAGGTGGTTATGTTCCTATAGATACAAAATCTGGTGAGGCTTTATATGACGAGTCTATCAAGTCTTACTTGGGATATACTGTTGCAAATGCCCTCCCGATCGGCACATATGTGATCTCAGTAACTGATACCGAAATGAAGAACCCCGATACGCAGTACCATATCGGAACAGACGGCAGCAGTAATGTACAATTCCAATACCTAAAAATCGACAACTCTGCTTCAAACTACAAATACAACAAATTCCCCGATAGTGTTTACAAAGTCAGCGGCACTGCTGTAAAAAGCACAGGTGATGACAAGTATCTCATCAAGAACGGCGTAAAAGACTACTCCCCGGAAAACATTGCCGTAAGCGACAGGGATGTGAAAACAATTCCAGACACACAAACTGTAAAATTCTATTTCGGTACTGTTGAGGAGAAGGAAGTCGGCACAGAAATGTTGAAAAACACTAAAGGCGAAAGCGTTAAAGATTATCTGAAAGAACATCCTGATACTACATCAACGGCAGAATTCACAAACGACTACGCCAAAGACCGTCTCGGCATCATCATGCTGTCAGCCGATCCTAACTCACTCACGATCTCCAAAGAAGTAACAAATTATAAGGATGCGACTGATTTAGGTCGTTCTTGGGAATTTACGGTTACTGTAAACCTTGATAAAAGTGAAGCAATAGAGGAATTTGAAAAGCAAAATAAAACCGAAGTCGGTTTCAAACTGAAGTGGTACAAGGGAGGTGTACCGACAGATGCTACTGCTATGGGCACATATAATGGCAGCGGAAGCTATCCTGAAACAATAACTTTTAAGGGATCAGACGGCGCATACACCGCTACCATATACCTAAAACATGACGAAAAAGTCGTAATAAACGGTCTGCCCGATGGCACATGGCAAGTTATAGAAGCAATTCCCACAGATAATCCGCTATACACCCCTCACAACAACGCAAACGGCTTGGGCGAAGAAGAATGGATCTATCAAAAATCGGATAAAACAAGCACAAACACACTGACCCCCGCATCTCAGGTGGGTTTCGTCAACGAATTCCCCTACTCACTCCCGTCCGCAGGCGGAGAGGGCATAAACCGCTATATCTTCTTCGGTACAGCGGGTACGATCGCATCCGCCCTGCTTGCTGCTATGCTGTGGTACAACCGCAGAAAGCGCCGGGCAATGCACGAATAACTGAAAATTGCTGCAGCGGGAGAAATTTCGCTGCAGCAATTCTGTGTCTGAACCTACTTGACAGATGCGGCGTTTTGTAGTACAATAAAACTATACTTTACCGGAAAGGCGGTCATGCAGGATGAATATTTCCGAAATGCAGCAGGCAGTATTGAAACTGAAACAAGAACAGGATGTGTGTATCCTTGCACACAGCTATGTCGCCCGTGAGATTTCCGAGATCGCTGACTATACAGGCGATTCTTACGGGTTGAGCGTACAGGCTTCTCAGGTGCCGCAGAAAACGGTTATCCTATGCGGTGTGCGCTTTATGGCGGAGACGGTGAAAATTCTTTCACCGGAGAAGCGGGTGCTCCTTGCCAGCCCTCTTGCAGGCTGCCCCATGGCAGAGCAGATGGACAAGGACATGATCCAACAGGTGAAAGAACGCTACCCGGACTATACGCTCATGGCATATGTCAACACCACCGCTGAACTCAAGACCATTGCGGATGTCTGTGTCACCTCCTCCTCTGCGGTTCAGATCGCCAAGGCACTGGACAATGACAAGATACTGTTCATTCCCGACTGCAACCTCGGCGCTTTCGTGGCAAAGCAAGTCCCGGAAAAGACCGTGAAGCTGTTACAGGGCGGCTGTCCCGTCCATGCAGCAGTCCGCCCCGCTGCCGTCAGCAAGATGAAGCAGCGCCACCCGGAAGCCCTTGTGCTTGTCCACCCGGAATGCGTACCGGAAGTCACCGCAATGGCAGACTATGTCGGTTCGACGACAGGTATCATGCAGTTTGCCAAGCAGTCTGCAGCGAAAGAATTCATCATCGGTACGGAGATCAGCATTGCGGAACACCTGCAATATGACTGCCCGGATAAATTCTTCTACCCGCTCGATAAGCAGCTGCTCTGCCCGAACATGAAATCGACAACGCTCGTTGACGTGTACCGGACTCTGCGTGGCGAACACGGGGAAGAAATACAGCTTGCTGCGGAAGTCATTGCACAGGCTCGCCGGTGCATCGACAAAATGATTGAGCTGGGGGGCTGAGCTATGCCGGAAAAGGCACTGATCGCCATGTCGGGGGGCGTGGACAGCTCTGTCGCTGCGCTCCTCATGCTCGAAGCAGGCTACGAATGCGCCGGAGCGACGATGCAGCTCTTTCACAACGAAGATGCCGGTATTTCACGGGAAAAGACCTGCTGTTCACTGGATGACGTGACGGATGCCAAGGCAGTGGCAAGCCGTCTGGGAATGCTGCACTACGTGTTCAATTTTTCAGGGCAGTTCCGGGAACAGGTCATGCAGCGGTTTGCAGACTGTTACGCACGGGGGGAGACCCCGAACCCCTGCATCGACTGCAACCGCTTTCTCAAATTCGAGGCACTCATGGAGCGCATGGCGGTGATGGGGTTTGACTACGTGGTCACGGGGCACTATGCACGGGTGGAATATGACGAAACAACCGGGCGCTATCTCCTGAAAAAAGCCGTAGACGAAACGAAAGACCAGAGCTACGTGCTCTATTCCCTCACACAGGCGCAGCTCCGTCATGTGCGGTTTCCGCTGGGGACATTCCGGAAAGCGGAAATACGGGAGATCGCACAGCGGCACGGTTTTGTCAACGCCCGGAAAAAGGACAGTCAGGACATTTGCTTTGTGCCGGACGGGGATCATGCAGGATTTCTGGAACGATTTACCGGGAAGCCGTGTGTGCCGGGCGATTTCACGGACAGGCAGGGCAATGTACTTGGCACGCACAAGGGAATTGAACACTACACGATCGGTCAGGGACGGGGGCTTGGCATTTCAGTCGGGCACAAGGTCTATGTCTGCGAAATATGCCCTGCGGAAAACCGGGTAATTTTAGGGGATGCTGCCGACCTGATGTCGGATTCTCTGATTGCGGACGATGTGAATTTCATCTCCGTGCCGGAACTGACAGCCCCCCTGCGTGTCACGGCAAAGATCCGCTACCGCCACAAGGCGCAGCCCGCAACGGCATGGACGGAGAACGGGCTTCTGCACGTGAAATTTGACGAACCGCAGCGGGCAATTACCAAAGGACAGGCGGTTGTGCTCTATCAGGAGGATGTTGTTGTCGGCGGCGGAACGATCGTCGGATAAAAGCGGGAATCGAGGGAGCGGACAAACAGAAAGGCGCTGCACGATTTGCCTCCCAATGCCGTACTATACCCGGCATTGGGAGGCTTGCTTGACTGCTGCTTTTATCTTACCTGAAACAGAACAGATGCACATAATAACCGCAATTCATCCACTCTTTAGAAATTTTTCAGATCTCGCTGTCTGCGGCACATTCTACATCTTTCACAAAAAAGCCTTGCGTTTTGTGCAAAGTATTGTAATTTTAAGGGAAAAATCGTGCAAAATGAAGTCTTGCATTTCTGCGGGAGATATGGTATAATAGTAATATACAAGGGTATTATTACACCCTGTCAAGTACGATCTTATCAGGAAGTCTGGAGTTTGTGTATGAGAAAACTGAAGCGTATAGCTGTTGTGTTAGCGGCTTTTTGTCTGGCAGCATCCTTTGGCGGATGCAGCACCGGGGATACGGTCAGCTATAAGGAAATGAATTCCGCTACCCGTGAGGAACTGGTCAAGCTGGTCGGTGAGGACGACCGCCTGCCTGACGGGGAACTGGAAAATAAAACCATTAAGTGGCTGCAGGACTGGGATCTGAATGCCGATTCCACCGGCAAGAGTACGCCGCCGGAACTGGCTATTTTTCAGGATCGCTACGGCGGTGAAGTGCAGTGGTATCAGTGCACTTATGAGGAACGCTATGACAAGCTTGCCAATTATATCAACAGTGATGAGGGGATAGACTTCTTCTACGGGGGCAACTTTGATGCTTTCCCGAAAGGTGCGATACGGGATATGTTCGTGCCGTTTGATGATTATATCGACCTTGACAGCGAACTGTGGAAAGATGTCAAGGAACTCAATGACAGCATCATGTGGAAAGGTGCGCACTACATGGCGGTCGTAGAAATGACCGGCGATAACTGCGCTGTGATCTATAATAAAGATACCGTTCAGGAACTGGGCTTTGACGACCCGGCGGAACTGTTTGCAGAGGGCGAATGGGACTGGGATGCTTTCGAGGAGATGCTCGAAGCGTTCGTGGACGTGGAGAACGGCAAGTACGGACTGGACGGCTGGTGGTTTGAGTCCGGGCTTTCGGCGACTGTGGGCGTTCCCTATGTCGATCTGGTGGACGGCGAACTGGTCAGCAACCTTGCCGACCCGAATATTGCACGTGTGCAGAATTTCATGTATGACCTGAATACAAAAGGTCTTGTCGCCATTGGTGTCGGTGATTTCGGCTGGAAGGACAAGCCGGAGTACATCGGCGAGGGGAAGGAGCTTTTCTACCCGGCAGGGCTGTGGAAACTGTACGGCGAACGGGACAGAATTGATCCGAAAACCAACAAGAACACCGGCTGGGCAGGCGTGTTCGGGGAGAATGTCATGTTTGTCCCCATGCCCCAAGATCCGGATGCGGATGCCTATTACATCCCGGCAAACCTCAATTCCTACCTCTTTGTCAAGGGCGGACATAACCCGGAGGGTGTCGCAAGGTGGCTTGACTGCAAGCGTCTGACGTTCCTGAACGAGGACATCCGGGCACTGGCAGATCAGCAGTTCCTTGACGATTATCACTGGACGGACGAAATGGTCGAGATGAAAAATCAGATGGATGCGCTGGCAATGGCAAATCCGGTCATCGACTTTAAGACGGGTGTCACCGCTGACTTAGAAGACATTCTGGACAGCAGTGAGGGCGTGCGTGCTGCCGGCAAGGGTACGCCGTGGAATGAAACGCTTTCTTCCCTGAAAGAACCGGTTCAGGCGATGATCGATGAGGCAAACAACAGCTGATTTCTGAAACTTTTGTGATTTTGTTTGCTGTTTAGAAAATGTTCACAAAAATGACTTGAATTCCTGCCTGAAATATGGTATACTATATGTCAGAATCGGTATTTGTGTCTTGGGAGGCGTGACTGTATGAAAAAAGTTCTGGTTACAGGCGGCTGCGGTTTGATCGGTGACCACGTATGCTCCGGCTTTCTGAAAAAGGGCTACGAGGTCGTTGCGATCGACAGGCAGAGCAGTGATTACAATATGGGCAAGGAGAATTTCAGCTTCTATGAGGCAAAGCCCACAGATAAGGGAAAGTATGCAGATGTGTTTGAAAAGCATCAGTTTGACACCGTGATACATCTTGCCTGCACAGCGGATAATGATTTGGGACATATGATCACAGAAGCGGAGATCAAGGAGAATGAGCAGTGCAACGCTTACATTTACCGCTTTGCGATTGCGCACGATGTGCAGCAGTTTATCCTGATCAGCACGACGCAGGTTTACCAGATGCCCAAGACCCGTGAGCCGTTGCGTGAGGATGATTTTGTCAAGCCGACAACCAATTATGCCAAGCTGAAATATGATTCCGAGCAGACTATGATCAAGGACATCGGCAGAGTCAAGAGCATGATGGTCGCCATTATCCGGCTTGCTCCGGTGTATACCATGGATTTCTGCGGCAATCTGGAAGCAAAGATCACAGACCCGAAAGATAACACGAAGTTTGTATACCGTACCGGCGAGTATGGTTTCCACTTCTGCTGTGTACACAATCTGGTGGACTTTCTGCTGACATTTGTGCAGACGGCTGAAGATCACAGCTACAGCGGTACTTACAATATGGCAGACAAGAACCTGACAATGGCTTCCGAGATCATCGAGTACATGAAAGAACACCACAAAATCGGCATTGTGCTGCAGCGGAATCCCCCGAACACCAGCCTGAAAATGATCAAGAACCTGATCGAAAACAAGGACATGAAGGTGAATTACCGTTTTTTGGATTTCACAAGGATTCTCTCCAACAATATGTTTGACATCGCCAAGGCTTCCAAATACTGTTCGTTCCGCTGGACAGTCAAGAACACCAAATAAACAAATGCCCGGTTTCGCACCGGGCATTTTCTTATATAAAGGGAAGCGTGTCAATGAGTTCCACAACATACTGTAAGAGGATGAGCGCATCCATCGGTGCGACAATGCCATTGCAGTCCGTATCGCCCCGCATCAGCAGCGTGTTATCGATCACTTCTACACACATCAGGCTCTTGTTCAGCGTGATCACATCCGCAAGTGTCACCTTTCCATCATCGTTCAGGTCGCCGCAGTGTGCAATGGGATCCGGTACGGTCTCCTCTGCGGTATCCAAAAAGGTGTCCGCTTCCGTGGGTGGCTCTTCGGTAGTGGGTTCCTCTGTGGGTTCCGGCTCTGTAATTTCACCGGGCAGCTCTACGACAACGGTCTTGACGTAGGAAACGCCGTTGCTTGCCGCAATGATCTGCGCTGTTCCGCTGTGTACAGGCGTAAGCCGCCCCTCAGAGACGGTGACTACATTGGGGTCGCTGGAGATCCATACGACCTGCCCGGTCGGGTCGGGGTATTCTAAGATAACGACCATATCCGGGTCACGGATGTAAATGACCTCGCTGTCCATCACGGAATAATAATACTCCTGTGTGACAGAGATCTGACAGGACAGCAGCATATTGTTCACATATGCCATCACATTGCAGTTGCCGGGTGTAATGCCTGTCACCAGTCCGTTTTCCACCTGACAGACAGATGTGTTATCCGAAAACCAGAGAACGTCTCCGCCGGTGTAATTCTCTATCTCAAGCTGTGCCGTGCCGCCCTGATTGAGGGTCAGCTCTTTCTGGCTCAGGTAGGGCGCTTCCGCATTCGGGATACTGATCGAACCGGAAATGGAATTCTGAAGCATTGTGCCGATCTGATCGTTGCCCTTATCGGTATACCAGAAAGAAGAGGTATCATGGCAGCCGTTCCAGTTATAGCTGATCATGTACTGATCGCCGGTCGCATAATTTTCCGGGAGGGTAAACTGCAGCGTGAACAGCTTGCCTTCTCCCTCGCTTGCGCCAGCGGAAGCAAAGGCATTCGCACCGCTGAACCAGAGCAGATGTTCGGCAGAATTGTTGGTATAATGAAATCCGCTGCCAGCCTGCGAGCTCATATCCACGTGGGACAGCATCAGCCGTTCATCATAATGAATGCCGAATTCTGCCGCAAGGAAGCCTTTTTCGTTGCCTGAAATATTGACATTGACCGAAACTGTACGGTTATCGCCGATCTCCTCACTGTTCAGCTCGACCCTGTCGATATACAGGGCAAGAGGTTGTTCAGCGCTGACAGGCAGTGCTGCCATGGGGCTGACCATGGAGGCTGCCAGTAACACTGATAACGTTTTCGGAAAAATCAGTCTCACTTTCATCATCTCCAAACAGGGAATAAAAACCGGAAATACTTCCGGCACGGTTTGACAAATACTGTCTCTATCTTTATTCATTATAGCACAGATTCTTTCAAACGTCAATGAATTTTTTATGAATTATCTGCAAAGCTCCCCCGTGATGAGCCGATTTGAGGAATATTTACAAATAATTTATAAAATATTTTTGAATTAGGAATATTTACCCCCTGCAGTTATGGTATAATAAAGTAAGAATGATCTGACAGGTGTACCCGCATTTACGGGAGCAGGAGATGAAAATATATGCAGCAGGCTGAGATCATTGATATTGTAGAGAATTTCAGCTGTCCGAATCAGACAGATACATATCAGAACGCATTCCGCCGGTGGCGGCATAAAAAAAATAACCACTATGCATTCCGCTTCACCAAGAACCCGAAGGAAACAGCCTTTTCGGAAACGGCAGTCCGTGACAGCGCTACCCATGCGGAGCAGGCTGTGTTGCATCGTTTCGGGGTGTTGGTCGGTGTGGCGCTTTTGTGCTATCTTGTGATCGAAAACGTGCTTGATAAGCTGCTTGTCCTCATCCTGCAAAGGCGGGAAATGAACATAGAGCTGGTCTTCTGGGGAGAGAGCAGACTGTACGGGGACGAACAGCTGGTATTCTGGATCGCTGCCATTGTGCAGGTCCTGAAATTCGTTGTGCCCGTTCTGATACTGGCACTGGTACTGCGGCTTCCGGTGCGTGTGAGTGTCCCGATCCCGGTGACAAAGCCGCTTCAGCTTCTGTACGGCATTGCACTGACAATGCTGCTGAGTGCAGGACTGGGTATGTTCTGTGTTTCCCGTTCGGCAGAACTGGACAAATACAGACTGATCTCCGGTTCAGTCGGCGGCGAGGATCACAGGCTGGTCCTGTATATGCTGTTCACGATCTTCATTTTGCCGCTGATCGAGGTAATGCTGTTTCACGGCTGCCTGTTTCAGGCGATGCGGCAGTTTGGCGACCGGTTTGTCGTCATCACAACTGCGATATTGGCAGCACTGCTGATGCATAATGTACTGGACAGCGTGCGTGTCGGGATGATCATCCTGACGATCGGCTATTTTCAGGTGAAAACGGGCAGTATTGTCACGGCAGGCATTTTGCGGATCATCCATGAAATCTATATGTTTGCCCTGTATTATATCGAAAGCATGGGAAGTGTCTATTCTTTGGAATGGTGGATCATTGTGCTGTTTCCCTGCCTTGTGGGCATTGCGGCACTGGTTTGTATGCTGCCGCAAAGGAAGAAGCATACAGACGAGACAGCGTCAGAAGGCATTCACCTGAGCCTCTGGGAGCAGTCCTCTGCCTTTTTTACATCGATGCCGATGGTCGCATTTACAATTCTGTGTATGCTGTTGCTGGTCGTTTCAGCAATACTGGATTAGGAGCCGTTATGGAAGCGGAACACTATATGCGCCGGGCGTTGGAACTGGCAGAACAGGCACTTTCGATCGGTGAAGTTCCGGTAGGGGCTGTGATCGTCCGCCGTTCGGATGGTCTGGTGATCGGAGAGGGCTACAACCGCCGGGAAACGGCACGGCACGCCCTTGCCCATGCGGAGATCATAGCGATCGATGCTGCCTGCCGGAGACTGGGCGGCTGGCGGCTGCCGGACTGTGCGCTGTTTGTCACACTCGAACCGTGTCCGATGTGCAGCGGTGCGATCGTGCAGGCAAGGATCGACGAGGTGTATTACGGGGCAGACGACCCGAAAGGCGGTGCAGTGCATTCGGCAGGACGTGTGCTTGCGCTCCCGAACCATTTTCATCCGGAGGTCACGGGCGGTATACTCCGGGAAGAGTGCAGCGGTATCCTCTCAGCGTTTTTCCGGGAACTCCGGCAGAAAAAACAGTAGGAGATTTTTCGGAAACAGACTTGCAAAAGGCAGCCGGATGTGGTATAATAAAAACAGGCATACGCCGAGTTTTGCAGGTTGAAAGGAATATCTATGAAAAGAATGCTGATTTGCGCAGCGTTGGTGCTGTGCAGTGTGATGCTTACCGGTTGTCTCACCAAAGCCGGAAAACAGGGTGCAGAGGCAGAGACACAACCCATGGTCGAAGTGCAGGGCGAACTGGGGCAGAAAGCCTCCTACGGCGGAATGACGCTGCGAGTCATTTCGGCGGAAGACCCGGATATCACACTTCGCAACGGTAAGAAAGCGATCTTCATTCAGGTCGAGCTGAAAAACGATACAGAAGAGACCATCAAGTGCAGCTACCTGAATAATTTTACGCTGACAGTGGACGGCACTTTCCTTGAGCCGAGTGAATGCTGCTCCATTCCTGCCATGAAAGAAATGTACGACCGTGACGGAAACGAAGCACTTTCGGCAGAAATTGCGCCGGGGGAGAGCTGTACAGGCTTTCTGGCGTTTGAGGTGGAGAAGGATTATCAGGAGATCATCGTTCACTTCCTCCCGAAAACCCTTGACACTGTTTCCCGTATCAACGTACCCATCAGCAAGGAAAGCATGACTGGTGCGGACAAGGAGACGGAATGACGGAACACCCGTTGCAGCCGGATGGCTGCGGCGGGTGAAGTTTTGTTTTCCGCTTGACAGAATTGTCTGTTGGTGCTATACTAAAAGGGAAGAGGAACGCTTGCGTTCCTGCAAAGGAGATGTCGTATCATGTCAGAATTACATTTATTGAAGAAACGAAAAAAGGGGCTGCTCCGTATTGTGTTCAGCCGGACGGGGATCGTTCTGCTGCTGTCACTGGTGGCAATTGCATTCTTTGTCCTGACGCAGCTCTTCTGGGCGGGGCTGATCAATGGACTGCTGCGGGGCGTGTGGTTGTTCAATGCACTTGTCATTCTTGCACTCATCAACAGTGATATGGACAGTTCGGCAAAGCTGACATGGATCTTGGTGATCTCGGTCACATCGATATTCGGGGCGCTGTTCTACCTGTTCACGAAGAACAATTACGGCGGAAAGGCTGCTGCCAAAGAATGCGCCCGCCTGATCGGGGAACACCGCACGGATCTTGTGCAGGATGAAGAGGTACTTTCTGCCCTTTCCGCAGAAAGCCCCGAAACGGCTTCCTTGGTGCATTACCTGAATCAGAGCGGTACTTTTCCGGTCACGACCGGCAACCGTGTTACCTATTATCCGCTGGGGGAGGACAAGTTTGCTGCCTTGCTCGAAGATCTGAAACGGGCGGAAAAGTTCATCTTTCTCGAATACTTCATCGTGGACGAGGGGAAAATGTGGGGCAGTATGTTACAGATCCTTGCCGACAAGGCAAAGGCAGGTGTCGATGTACGGGTGTTGTATGACGGCACGTGTGCGATCTCCCTCCTGCCGTATCACTACCCCGAAATGTTGGGAAAACTTGGTATCCGGTGCAAGATGTTCTCCCCGATCGTGCCGTTCGTGTCCACGCACTACAACAACCGTGACCACAGGAAAATTCTGGTGATCGACGGAAAAGTCGGCTACAACGGCGGCGTGAATCTGGCGGACGAGTACATCAACCATATCCCGAAATTCGGGCACTGGAAGGACACTGCTGTCCGGATAGAGGGCAAAGCGGTGGACAACCTGACGCTGATGTTCCTAAATATGTGGTCGCTGAACGAAAAATCAGAGAATTTCCAGCAGTTCTTCGGTCATGCGCAGCAGTTCCCGGCGGCAGGCTATGCCATTCCCTATGGGGACAATCCGTTTGACAAGGACAAGGTGGGGGAGACAGTCTACGCTGATATTCTCAACCGGGCGAATGCCTATGTGCATATCATGACACCCTATCTTATTTTGGATGATTCCCTCCTCAATGCCCTGAAATATGCAGCAGAGCGTGGTGTGGATGTCAAGCTCATTCTGCCGGGCATTCCGGACAAAAAGGCAGTATTTGCACTGGCTAAGACGTATTTCCGGACGCTGTTGGATTCGGGGGTAGAAATTTATTTGTACACGCCCGGCTTTGTCCATGCGAAAATGTTCCTGTCGGATGACGTGAAAGCTGTCATCGGTACGATCAACCTCGATTACCGGAGTCTGTACCATCATTTTGAATGTGCCACATACTTTTACAAGGCGGACTGCATTGCGGCAATGGAGCAGGATTTTCAGGAAACGCTTGCCAAATGCAGCAAAGTCACAGAAGAAACGATCCGCCATGAAAAGGCATTTACCAAACTGACCGGTGAGCTTATGCGCCTGATCGCTCCGCTGTTATAACGGGGGCAGGGTGCAGCATTCTGTATCTAAATTCTTTACATCAGAGGAGGTTTCAGCATCATGGATGAAAGGAAGCAATTGCAGCATATCATTTCCGGGGCGAAGCGTCTGGTATTTTTCGGTGGGGCAGGTGTGTCCACAGAGAGCGGTATCCCGGATTTCCGGAGCGTGGACGGACTGTATCATCAGAAGTACGATGTCCCCCCGGAAACGATCCTGAGCCGCACCTATTTCGAGCAGCACACGGAGGCATTTTACCGGTTCTACCGGGACAAAATGTTGTGTCTGGATGCCAAGCCGAATGCTGCCCACAGGAAACTTGCGGAACTGGAAATGGCTGGCATTCTCTCAGCTGTCGTGACGCAGAACATTGACGGCTTGCATCAGAAAGCAGGCAGCCGGAACGTGTTCGAGCTGCACGGGAGCGTACACCGGAATTATTGTCAGCGCTGCGGAAAGTGCTTTGATGCGGCATGGGTGCTGCATACAGAGGGCGTGCCGCATTGTCCGGACTGCGGCGGACTGGTCAAGCCGGATGTGGTGCTGTATGAGGAGAGCTTGCCGGATGAAACCGTTTCAGGCGCACTGGATGCCATTCAGAAAGCCGATGTGCTGATCGTCGGGGGCACGTCCCTGAATGTCTACCCGGCAGCAGGATTTCTGCGGTATTTCCACGGAAAGCACCTCGTCATCCTCAACCGGGACATGACACCGGCAGACGGCATGGCAGAGCTGTGTATCCGGGATAAGATCGGTGAAGTGCTCGATGAGATCCGGGTGTAGCCGTTTGCACCTTGCGGTGTCAGATCAGAACCTTCAGACGATCCGATGCGATCGGCACAGTGAATCCCCTGTGCCGGTCTTGTTTGTATATAAGCGGCAGCGCCGTTTCTGCATGGGGACGAAATAAAAACCAAATTGTTTTTTACATAGAGGAGCGGACAATTAGCGAATATTATGCTATAAGAAAAAGCACAAGGAGATGTTGTAGATGAGGAAAGCAACAATAGAAGAAGGAAAAATATGTCCGAATTGCAAGAAGCAAGAAAATCAAATCAAGATAGGGTATAACAGGTCGGGAACACAGCGTTGCAGGTGTAAGGACTGCGGCATAAGGTATACCATTGATCCTAAAAAGCATGAATATCCTGAAGAAACGAAGAAACTGGCAATGAAAATGTATTATTCCGGAGTGAGCGGACGAGGTGTAGGCAAAATTTTAGGCATGAATAAAGCCA
Source organism: uncultured Clostridia bacterium (assembly GCA_947629905.1). Classification (GTDB taxonomy): domain Bacteria; phylum Bacillota; class Clostridia; order Oscillospirales; family Ruminococcaceae; genus UBA3855. Next base: position 62,429 of record CANRFM010000006.1, on the reverse strand, counting down.
ATGTCTATAACTGGATAAAAAAAACTAAATCTTGATGTGGAAAACTTGCCGCCGGAGCGTGAATCAGATGAACTCTATTGGTTTGTAGGAAGAAAAGGTAATTCGGAAACTCGTGAAGCCGAGCTCTGCGTTTCTCTGTCGTTGATTTTCTTTAACAACGCCATTGCCCGCTCCTTTTTTTCGTTACCCCTTGCAATTTCAGGAAAAGTATGCTATAATAAAAAAGAACAGGGGAGTCCGCAGCCGGGCTGAGAGGGGAACAGCAGTTTCCGACCCTTGCCACCTGATACGGTTCATGCCGGCGTAGGGAGTTCATCTTTCGTACACATGGGCTGCCGTTCCGGGCAGCTTTTTCTTTTGGAAAGGGGCGTAGATATGGTAACAGTCAACGGAAAACCTGTCGATGCCGCAGGGATGACCGCTGCCGCACTGGTCGAAGCGCAGGGCTATGCCTGTGCACAGGTCGCTGTGGAACGTAATGAGGAGATCATCCCGAAAGCGGAACTCGGCAGCACCGTCATTCAGGACGGCGATGTGGTGGAGATCGTCCGCTTTGTCGGCGGCGGTTAAGCGAAAGGAGCGTATGCAATGGAAGATACACTGAAACTTGGCGGGCGGGAATTTCACGCCCGGTTCATTCTCGGTTCGGGGAAGTATTCGCTCTCCCTCATCGAGGCAGCCGTGCAGTATGCAGGGGCAGAGATCATCACCCTTGCCGTCCGCCGTGCCAACACACAGGAACACGAGAACATCCTTGACTACATCCCCAAGGGCGTGACCTTGCTCCCGAATACCTCCGGCGCACGCAATGCGCAGGAAGCGGTCCGCATTGCACGGCTGGCAAGGGAATTGGGCTGCGGCGATTTCGTGAAAATTGAAATTATGCGTGACACGAAGTACCTGCTGCCGGACAATGCGGAGACCATTAAGGCAACGGAAATTCTTGCCAAAGAGGGCTTTGTTGTCATGCCCTATATGTATCCCGACCTCAATGCCGCACGGGATCTTGTCAATGCGGGGGCAGCCTCCGTCATGCCGCTTGCTGCGCCGATCGGGTCAAATAAAGGGCTTGCGACCAGAGATTTCATACAGATCTTAATTGATGAAATTGACCTGCCTGTCATCGTGGATGCCGGGATCGGCAGACCCTCGCAGGCTTGCGAAGCCATGGAAATGGGTGCGGCTGCCGTCATGTGCAATACGGCACTTGCCACGGCAGGGGACTTGCCGGCAATGGCAGAAGCATTCCGCAAAGCCGTGGAAGCCGGGCGCAGTGCCTATCTTTCGGGGCTGGGCAGGGTACTGGAGCGGGGCGGTGCACCGTCCGATACGCTCACGGGTTTCCTGCATGACTGAGGGGGCAGCTATGGACGAACAGTATTTTATCGATTCTGCCAATCTCACAGAAGCACAGCGCAAACGCAAGCACACACTGGAAAATGACCCCGCTTCCCGGCGCAGTCACATGGAATTTCTGCCCGGCATGGAACAGATCGACCCGACCTTGCGGGAAACGGTCTTGGCGGAAATGAACGCCTACGACCCGGCACAGTATACGGCATTAGACGTGCAGCGGGCACTCTCCCATGCGGACGAGCGGTGCAGTTTAGAAGAATTTAAGGCGCTGCTGTCTCCGGCTGCCGCACCGTTTTTGGAGCAGATGGCGCAGAAGGCAAGCCTTGTCACGCAGCGGCATTTCGGGAACACGGTCTACCTGTTCACACCGCTGTATATTGCGAATTACTGCGAAAATTACTGCGTGTACTGCGGTTTTAACTGCTATAATGACATCCGCCGGATGCAGCTCACACCGGAGCAGATAGAACACGAAATGCAGGTCATTGCGGAAAGCGGCATGGAGGAAATTCTCATCCTCACCGGGGAAAGCCGAGCGAAAAGCAGTATTGAATACATCGGAGAAGCGTGCAAGCTTGCCCGGAAGTATTTCCGGCTGGTGGGTATTGAGATTTACCCGGTGAACACGGACGAGTACCGCTATCTGCACGAATGTGGCGTGGACTATGTGACGGTTTTTCAGGAGACTTATGATGCTGACCGCTATGAACAGCTGCATTTAGCCGGGCATAAGCGGGTATTCCCGTACCGTTTTGAAGCGCAGGAAAGGGCTTTACTGGGCGGTATGCGGGGCATTGCGTGTTCGGCGCTGCTCGGGCTTTCGGATTTCCGGAAAGATGCCCTTGCCACGGGGCTGCACGCTTGTCTGCTCCAGAAAAAATACCCCCATGCGGAGATCTCCCTCTCCTGCCCCCGTTTGCGCCCCATTGTCAATAATGACAAGATCCGTCCGCAGGATGTAGGCGAAAAAGAGCTGTGTCAGGTGCTTTGCGCTTACCGGATGTTCCTGCCATTTGCGGGCATTACGGTTTCTTCACGGGAGAGCGCCTCGTTCCGCAATGGCATTGTAAAGATCGCAGCGACTAAAATTTCCGCAGGGGTCTCTACCGGCATTGGCGACCACGAGGAAAAATATACCGGCAAGCAGGACGGCGAAAGCGGAGACGGGCAGTTTGAGATTGACGACAGCCGCAGTCTGTCCCGGATGTACACGGATCTGGAACAGGAGGGACTTCAGCCCGTGCTGAATGAATATCTCTATGTCTGACATTATCTGCATCACGGACAGGGAATGCTGCGTGGGGGACTATTTCGCCCGGCTCGAAGCCATCGCCGCTGCCAAGCCGCTGTGTATTATCCTGCGTGCGCCGGAATATCCGCCAGTTGCCTACCCCGTGCTTGCCGGAAGAGTCCGGGCGATTTGCAGCGCACATGGTGTTCCCTGTGTGCTGCACGGAGCGGGCGGTTTGCTGACGGAAACGGCGCAGATACACCTGCCTTTGCCCTTGCTGCGTGGTCTGAAGCCCGAACAGCGGGCAGCGTATAAAGTCCTCGGTGCATCCGTGCATTCCGTGGCGGAAGCGGCGGAGGCAGTCGCATTAGGGGCGGATTATCTCATCGCCGGGCATATTTTTGCCACGTCCTGCAAGCCGGACAAACCGGGCAGGGGCATTCCGTTTTTGCGGGAAATTTGCCGGAGCGTGAGCGTTCCGGTCTATGCTATTGGCGGCATCACGCCGGAACATATTGCCGAAGTACGGGCTGCGGGCGCAGCGGGCGCTTGTGTGCGCAGCGGCTTTATGCGGTGCGCTGACCCGGCTGCTTTTTTAGAGGAATTTACACCATGCGAAGAACAGATCTGACCCTGTATGCCGTGACAGACCGGCACTGTCTGGACGGCAGGAATTTGGAAACCGAAATAGAATGCGCCCTTGCCGGGGGTGTGACCTGCGTGCAGCTCCGGGAAAAGGATCTGCCAGAGCAGGAACTGATCGCCGAAGCGGTTCGCATCAAGGCGATTTGCCGGAAATACGCCGTTCCGCTCATCCTCAATGACAATTACCGGGCTGCCCTTGCTGCCGGGGCGGACGGGGTGCATGTCGGCTTGACCGATACGCCCGTTGCGGAGATCCGTAAAGCTGCCGGGGCGCAGTTCCTCATCGGGGCGACTGCGAAAACCATTGCACAGGCGCAAACAGCGGAAGCGGCAGGGGCGGACTACCTCGGGGTAGGGGCAGTGTTCCCGTCCCCGACCAAAACCGATGCCATCCGCATCACCCCGGAAGATTTGCGGACAATATGCCATGCTGTGCGCATTCCGGCGGTGGCGATCGGCGGCATCACGGCAGAAAATGCGGCAGCCCTCAAAGGCAGCGGTGCGGCAGGTATTGCGGTCGTTTCGGCGTTGTTCGGAGCGGCGGATGTGAAAGCCGCAGCGCAGCAGCTCCGGGCTGTGGCGGAGGGGCTGACATGAAAACGGTGCTGAGCATTGCCGGAAGTGACTGCTCCGGCGGCGCAGGCATTCAGGCAGACCTGAAAACGCTGACCGCTCTCGGGGTGTACGGGATGACGGCGATCACGGCAATTACCGTGCAGAATACGTGCGAAGTTCGGTCGGTGGAAGCCGTTTCCCCGGAGCTGCTCCGGGCGCAGATCGTGGCAGTGTTGGAGGATATTCCGGCGGATGCCGTCAAAATTGGCATGGTTGCGAATGCAGAACAGGCGGCAGTCATTGCGGACTGTCTGCGCTGGTTTCAGCCGCCGCATATCGTGGTGGACACAGTGCTGCGTTCGACAAGCGGGGCAGTGCTTTCGGCGGGAATGGAGGTGCTGTTCCCCCTTGCGGAACTCATCACCCCGAACATCCCCGAAGCGCAGCAGCTTACCGGGCTGTCTGACCGGACGGAAGCGGCAGCATTTCTCCGGGACACATACGGCTGTGCGGTACTGCTCAAGGGCGGACACTCGGCAGGAGCGGATGACTTACTCTGCACGGCGGAGGGGCTGACGTGGCTGCGTGGCGAGCGTATCAACAACCCCGACACCCACGGCACGGGCTGCACGCTGTCGAGCGGTATTGCGGCATTTTTGGCGATGGGGCTGCCTTTGCCGGAAGCTGTCCGGCGGGCGAAAGCGTACCTGACCGGGGCAATTACGGCAGGGCTGCACCTCGGGCATGGCAACGGTCCGATAGATCATATGTACCTGAACAGAAAGGAGTTCTGACATGACATACAGAACACAAATGGAAGCGGCAAAACTCGGTATCATCACGCCGGAAATGGAAATTGTCGCAAAGAAAGAGTTCATCGAGCCGGAAGCGCTCCGGGCGTTGGTGGCAACAGGGGAAGTGTGCATTCCCTGCAATATCCGGCACAAGTCGCTCTCCCCGGAGGGTATCGGCAAGCAGATGCGCACGAAAATTAACGTCAACCTCGGCATTTCCGGCGATTGTAAAGACTACGGCATGGAAATGGAAAAGGTGGACATGGCGATCCGCTACGGGGCGGAAGCCATTATGGACTTGAGCAATTACGGCAAGACGAACACCTTCCGGCAGCAGCTTGTGGCGAAGTCCCCTGCCATGATCGGCACAGTGCCAATGTATGATGCGATCGGGTATTTAGACAAGGATCTGCTCGAAATTTCGGCAGAGGATTTCCTGAAAGTCGTCCGTGCCCATGCGGAAGAGGGCGTGGACTTCATGACGATCCATGCCGGGATCAATCGCCGGGCAGTGGAAGCTTTCATGCGTGACAAGCGGAAGATGAACATCGTCTCCCGGGGCGGTTCGCTGCTGTTTGCGTGGATGATGATGACCGGAAACGAGAACCCGTTCTACGAGCATTATGACGAGGTGCTGGACATTTTGCAGGAGTTTGACGTGACGATCAGCTTAGGGGATGCGCTGCGCCCGGGTTGTATCGACGATGCGACGGATGCGGGGCAGATCGCAGAACTGATCGAGCTGGGCGCACTCACGGAGCGGGCTTGGGCGAAGAATGTACAGGTCATGGTCGAGGGACCCGGACACATGGCAATGAATGAAATTGAAGCGAATATGCGGTTGCAGAAGCGGATCTGCCACAATGCGCCGTTCTACGTGCTGGGTCCGTTGGTGACGGACATTGCACCGGGGTATGACCATATCACTTCGGCGATCGGCGGCGCAATTGCGGCGGCAAGCGGGGCGGATTTTCTCTGTTACGTGACACCGGCGGAGCATCTGCGTTTGCCGGATGTGGATGACGTGAAAGAGGGCATCATGGCGAGCAAGATCGCAGCCCATGCGGCAGACATTGCCAAAGGCGTGCCCCACGCCCGGGAAGCCGACAATGCCATGGCAGCTGCCCGGCATGAGCTAAACTGGGAGGAGATGTTCAAGCTCTGTATCGACCCCGACAAGGCGAGGGCATATTATGAGAGCGTTCCGCCCGCTGAACGGCATACCTGCTCCATGTGCGGCAAGATGTGTGCCGTGCGGACGACAAATATGATCCTCAACGGGGAAAAGGTGGAGTTTTGCACGGAGAAGTGATATTCGGGCAAGCAGGGGTATGAACCAGATTCACACCCTTCCGGCAGGCTGCCGGCTCCGTGGTGCCTCCCAATGCCGCCTGACGGCGGCAAAGGTCGGCTTGCTCGGTTGGTAGTGCAGTTTAGGGGGCATACACTGTGGCGTATGGTATACGTCATCATCACACGCCTGTTTTGGCTATTTATAGCCATTCATACGCCCATACGCCTAAAAAGCAGGTTGTCCTTATATTTATATCACACGTGCAGTACGCACCCTGCACGCACCTTACCACACACCCTAAATGGCTTAATATAGCCAAGTACACACCCACACACCTTTTTTCTTTGTTGCTATATATATATTATATAACTATATATGTATCTTTCATTTTTTCTTACAAAATTTGACTTTTAACGTTTTGTGAAAACTCGATATTGTTTTGTATTCCGTCAAAGGGAGTCGTGAAATGCGACCCCCTTTCAGCAGTTTTATTTTTTTATTGTAATCTGATACTGTTTTGTTATGTAGTTTTGTATTCCGTCAAAGGGTGTCCATCAGAGTTACACCCTTTCGGTTATTGTAAAACTGTCATTTCAGCAGTTTTATATTTTTTTCATTCTATGTTATCATAGAAATACAGATATTGTATTGGATTTCCAAGACTGGGAAAGTATGGTATAATATATATATAATAGCAACTCATTAAAATGGTGTGTGGGTGTGTATTTGGCTATATTAAGCCATTTAGGGTGTGTGGTAAGGTGCGTGCAGGGTGCGTGCTACACGTGCGGTATCAATATAAGGACAACTTGCTTTTTAGGCGTATGGGCGTATGAATGGCTATAAATAGCCAAAACAGGCGTATGCAGGTGGCGTGCAAAAGGTGAAATGACGTGCCAGTCGGCAAAAATGGCGTGCAATATCACGCTGCTGCCCAACCCCCACCCTTTTTCACTTAGCTTGCCGCAATTTTTTTTTTGAAAAAAGTGTAAGGTTTCCTGTCCGTTTCCGTACTTATATAGTAGAGGGGTATCTTATGTAATAAAAAAGAGGGGAAGTGTTAAATTTGCAGGATACAGAAATCATCCGCCTATATTTCGAGCGTTCCCAACAGGCGGTTACGGAGACCCGGATGCGCTACGGGCGGACAGTGCGGCATATCATTGGCAGTATTCTGCATGACCCGCTTGATGCGGAGGAATGCGAAAATGATACCTACCTTGCCGCTTGGCGTTCCATTCCCCCGAATCAGCCCGTCAGCCTGAAAGCCTACCTTGCCTGCCTTGCCCGGAATACTGCCGTCCGCCGTCTGGACTATAACAACGCCGCCAAACGAAAACCCGGTGAAGCCGTTCTGCCATTCGAGGAGCTGTGTGAGAGCATTGCAGACGACCGGGCAAGCGGTGCGGCGGATAATCAGCTCGGGGAAGTCATCAACGGCTTTTTGGCGACCCTGAAACCGAAACACCGCCGCATTTTCCTGCTCCGGTACTGGCAGTATCTTTCCGTGGAAGAAGTCGCAGCGGAGACAGGCTGCTCCGTGAGCAATGTCAGCGTGATCCTCAGCCGCACCCGCAAAAAGCTGAAAGACTACCTCAAAAAGGAGGGCTTTTACCATGAACCGAAATGACGTGAAACGGATGCTTTCACAGGTCGATGAGAAATACATTGCCGAACTGACCGCAGAAACGGAGAAAAAGCCCCTGCACCGCCGTTGGTATGGTGCGGTGGCGGCGGCAGCGATGATCATGCTCTGCGTGGGTATCGGGTATTCGCTGCTTTCGGACATTCAGCGTGCGCCTATGCCGCAGAGCAGTGTGGAGCAGTCCCGCCCGGCAGAATCCGAAAACGAACTGACGGACAGGGAAATCACCGCAATCCTGAATCAGGCAAAGGAGCAGAGCTTTTCCATTGGGGATGAATTTGTATTCCCGGATACCTGTCTTGCCTACACGACAGAGGAAAAACCGGAGCTGCCCTACCTGCCTTTTTCAGATGTGGCAGTCTATTACAGTGCGGGGGAGTTCAACACGGGGGAGACGATCGACCGTGCCCGTTTCAAGGCACTGGACAGGGAGCGTTCTCTGACCCTGACGGTATATGCCGCAGCCGACCCCGACCGGGAAGATTACCTGAAACTGACGGACGGCATTTACCTCTGTATGTCCAAATTCCAGAGCCAGATAGATACGCTGTATGCGTTCGGGGACAGCATTTCCTGCGAGATCCGCACCACAGGGCTGACGGAGCGGGAAATTTTACAGATCGCCGTGAATGTCCTGCAGGATGCAACAATAGCACAAATGCCCGATAAAAAGGCACTTGTGCGGCAGATCGTATCCTTTGCCGGAACGCTTACCCCGGATGAGGCGAATACGCTCCCGTTCTGCAAAGGGTATGTGCTTCAGGCGGTCAGCATTGACGGAATGTCGCTCCAGACCTGTCAGCTTTACGATGATGAAACACTGGTGCAGACGTGGGAGAGTACAGACCGGACACTGGTTGCCTACTACGGTCCGAAAGACCCGGAACTGCCGGTGCTCTCCGTCTGGGAGGAAGCCTTTGCGGAGCCGTTCAGCGACTGGAATGATGATAATGGGTATTATTATGTGCATTTTCAGATACCGATCGGGGACGGGTATTATATCTGCTTTTACGGGGAACTGACGGAAGAGGGGCTTTGGGAAGTGGGGAATGCCCGTGCAGAAGCGCAGCCGGAACTGACCTTGCAGGAAGCGAACGAGATACCATGCTTTCAGGGCTGTGTGCCGCAGTGGGGAGAACCCTCTGCGATCTGGCGTGAAACCGTACCCGCTCCGGAAAGCGATAACGGCATTTATGAATTTCTCCACGTGAATTATACCTCGGATGACTGTAATATCGGGGTAATGTTCACGACAAGACCCGTAGAGGACATCGGTTCGGCACATCTGCTTCCCCCGGAGGAGTGGGATGCCGTGCTTGCGGGGGATGCGCCCTACATCGTGGAGGACGAGGAAAGTGCCATGTTCAGCTCAGATTTTGTGATCGATGCGGGGGAGTTCCGGGTTCAGGTCACAGCATCCGGCACAGACCCGAAACAGTTGCTTGACTATGCGGAGGAATTGTTTTCGTTACCTGAGATTTACAATTGACATTTCGGATGAAACATGATATACTAAGTATAGTATAAATATATAAGGACGACTTGCCAAAACGGCGTACCGGGATAAAAAAGGCGTACCATGTGCGCCGCCTGTACGGCATCTGGTACGCCTGAAATGGCTAAATATAGCCATTGGTACGATGGTACGCCTGAAATGCAAGTTGCTGCTATATTATAATGCCGACCAACAAAAAAGGAGATACATCATGAAAAAATTATCGATACCCACCGCCGCCTTGCTGACGGCTGCCATGCTTTCTGCCCTGCCGGTACAGGCTTCCGGCTACACGGACAGCTCGGAAATTGCCCTGAACCTGAAAGCCACCTCTGCGCCGGAGGGGGTCTATATCGCCGATGACAACACGGTCTACCTCAGCCCCACCGCTGCCCGGACAGGCTTAACGCTCCCGTGCAGTGTGTTTGTGGAGGCGGACGAGTGCAAGGTTTCGGCGGTGTCCTTACTGCTCCAGTCGGACTGCGACAGCATCGCATTCTGTGAGGAGAGCTATACCGGCGCAGTCACGGCAACGAGCGAGGCGGAATATACCCTGCCGGACGGTTCGACCTTTACCACGGACAAGAAGCCGTACTGCTTCGGGACATTCACGTCTGCCGGGAAGTACGACCCGCAAGCCTTCTGGTACACCCCGAATTTCATGACCGACTACAACGCCTTTAAGCTGATGTATATGCGCAGCGGGGGCGATCTGACTGCCTTTTTGGGCGGGCAGTCGGACTGGTTCAGCTTTACGGATGTAGACCTGACCATTGCCCCAGGCACGGAGACCGGAACGCATAGCATCCAGTTTCAGACCGTTGACCCTACCCGCCCCGATCAGGAAGACCCCGCAACCGTCATTACCAGCGACATCAGCGTGGATGAGATCCCGAAATACAGCAAGATCACCCCGACCATGAAAGGGCTGGACATCGTGGTGCCGGATGCGCCGGTACTGTTCGGGGCAGTGAAGGGCTTCCGGTATGCGGACGATACGGAGCCGTTTCGGGCAGCAGATTTTACCGCAGAGGTGCTGTGGGAGCAGGACGGCAGCTTCGCCCCGGTATCCCTTGCACAAGCCGGCTACACCCCGGAGATGAGCGCAGAAAGCCCTGCCGACCTGCAAATCACTGCCCCGCAGACCGTGGAAACCGTGCTGACGGCGGGGGACAGTTCGCTGCCCGGTACTTACTGCATTGGTCTGAAAGGTGATGCCGACATGAATGGTGCAGTTACCGTGGATGATGCCTCTACGATACTGAAATACAGCGCAGAACAAATGTTCGATACAAATGCCAAAATTTCCGAAGGTACAGAATTTGAGGAAGATTTCGTCTATTTCTTGGCGGATATGGTGGGGAACTCCACCAACGCCGGGGCAGACGGTTCAGCGATAGATACCACAGATGCCAGTGCCGTTCTGCAATATATTGCCGAGCAGATGTTTGCCTGATGCTGTGGGCTGGATGAAACAAAAGGTGCTCTCCATTGAGGAAAGCACCTTGTTTTTTGTTTAGTAGGCAACCACACTGAGCAGCACACCCGCCGCAACCGCCGAGCCGATGACCCCGGCAACGTTCGGACCCATGGCGTGCATGAGCAGGAAGTTGGTCGGGTCGGTTTCAGCGCCGACTTTCTGGGAAATTCTTGCTGCCATCGGCACAGCCGAAACACCTGCCGAACCGATGAGGGGGTTGACCTTGCCGCCGCTGAGCCAGTTCATGATCTTGGCAATGATCAGACCGCAGGCAGTACCGAGCGAGAATGCCACCGCACCTAAGAACAGCACGAAAATGAACTGAATATTCCAAACATTGTCATAGGTTGTGGTTGCACCCACAGAAATGCCGAGGAAGATAGTGACAATGTTCATGAGGGCATTCTGCGCCGTGTCCACGAGACGTTCGCACACGCCGCTCTCTTTCAGGATATTGCCGAACATCAGCATACCGACCAGTGAAGCAGCGGACGGCACGAGCAGTGTGACGATGAGGGTGACAACGATCGGGAAGATGATCTTTTCGGTCTTAGAAACCTGCCGGAGCTGCGGCATCTTGATGGCACGCTCTTTTTTGGTGGTGAGCAGCCGCATGATCGGGGGCTGAATGACCGGCACAAGCGCCATATACGCATAGGCAGCCAGTGCAATCGTACCCGTGGTGAGGTTGGTGTTCGCACCGTCAAGCAGCTTGCTCGAGACGTAAATGGAAGTAGGACCGTCCGCACCGCCGATAATAGCGATCGAACCGCACTCTGCGGCAGTCATACCCAGTGCAGCCGCAGCCACGAACGTGAAGAAGATACCGCCCTGCGCAGCTGCACCGAGCAAAAAGCTCTTGGGGTTGGCGATCAGCGGACCGAAGTCCGTCATCGTGCCGATACCGAGGAAGATGAGGCAGGGGTAAATCTGCAGCTTTACGCCTAAGTACAGCTTGTCGAGCAAGCCGCCGTCATGCAGCACCGACCAGAACCAGTCGACTGTCTGTTCCTGCGTCCAGAAAGCGGCATGGAACATATAGTCCTCTTCGAGCACGGCGGGAAGATTTGACAAAAACATACCAAAAGCGATCGGCAGAAGCAGCAGCGGTTCCCATTTCTGGACAATTGCCAGATACATCAGGAGAAAGGAAACCCCGATCAAAATCAGCTTCTGCGGCTGTTCGATCAGCCCGGCAAGACCGCTGCTTTCCCACAGTCCTGCAAGAATACCCATTAAAATGTCAAGCATGATAGAAAACTCCTTTTCTGTGATCTAACCCGTTAAAACGGTGCAACGTTCTGCCGTCTGCCGTCCATAGCCCAGACAGCTCTGCCGCCGAGGGACTGTGCAGCGGGCTTGACGGAACGCACCTGATACGTTGTGCCGTCCTGTGCGCTCATCATGGCGACCACAGCGGAGATCACAGCGATCACCTCATCCGCATCCTCATCCGGGACTGCGACCGCAGCCGGGGCAGGGGAGGGGCTTTGCTTTGCCGGGGCAGCCTTGGGGGCTTTTTCGGTAACTTTGGCGGTCTCCTTCTGTTTTTTTCTGCCGTTGATCTGTTCAAACAATTTCCCGAAGAGGAAAATCAGAATGACCAGCATGACCAGCACGGCAAACACCACGCCAAGTCCAGCTAACAGCACACCGGCGACCTGCGCCCCGTCCATGTGCGTATCTCCGGGGATAGACCCACCAGCCAACCGGGGCAGCGGGTTTGACAATAGCATTAACTGCATAGTTTCACGCTCCTAAATTGAAATTTCAGCATACATATCTATTATACTATACTTCCCGAAATTTTGCAAGGGGTTTTTTCAATTTTTTCATATATTAAGTATGGGCAGCGCCCCGCTGCACCCGGTAGGCGACAGATTGCCAAGTCCGGTTGGTTGACTGCAACCGGGGTTTTATGTTATACTAAAAGCACAACAAAGGCAGTCTACTGCCAAATATGGAGGTATTTAACATGATTCTCGCAGACAAAATTATCGCACTGAGGAAAAAGGAAGGTCTCTCACAGGAAGAACTTGCCGACAAGCTGGGTGTCAGCCGGCAGTCGGTCTCCAAGTGGGAAATGGCACAATCCACCCCCGACCTGAACCGTATCCTGAAAATGTCGGAACTCTTCGGCGTTTCCACGGACTACCTGCTGAAAGAGGATGCAGAACTGCCGGAACCTGCACCAACGGAAGAACAACCCGAAACCGTTCCGCCCCTTACCCATGTTTCCCTGAAAGAGGCAAACGACTTTCTGCGCAGTAACCAGCGGCACGCATTTCTGGTTGCCCTCGGTGTGGCACTGTGTATCGTTTCCGTGACACCGCCGCTGTGCCTTGACCTGTTCAGCCCTGCCATTGCCAACCTGAGTGTTGTGTTTCTGTTCCTGTTCATCGCTGCGGCAGTGGGGCTGTTTATCTTTTCGGGAATATCCATGAAACGATTTGACTATCTGTCGGAACATTGCATTGATACAGAATATGGCATCGACGGCATGGTCAAGGAAAAAAAGAAACGCTATCAGCCCCGGCATACCGTGATGCTCATCGTCGGTGTGATGCTGTGCATTCTCTCTGTTGTACCGCCTATTGTCTGTTCCTCGCTGGTAAGCAGCGCATTTACGGACAGACTGGGTGCTGTATTGCTTTTTGTCCTGATCGCTGCCGGGGTATTTCTGCTTGTGAATACCGGGATCATTATGTCCGGCTTTCATATTCTGTTGGAAGAGGAAGGTTTCAGCCGTGAAGAAAAGCAGAACGCTGCCCGCATGAAGCCCGTTTCCGCAGCATACTGGCTGATCATAACCGCCCTGTATCTTGGCTATAGTTTTATCACGTGGAGCTGGGAAAGAAGCTGGATCATCTGGCCTGTAGCAGCGGTATGCTTCCCGGTGGTCATTCTGATTGCGAAAGCGATACGTAATAAAGCAGCGAAATGAGATATATAAGGACGGCTTGCTTTTTAGGCGTACCAGCGTACCAAGCCCTATACATAGCCAAAACCGGCGTACCAAAGGGCGTACCGGGCACACGAAAGGCGTACCATGTACACCGCCTGTACGGCATCTGGTACGCCTGAAACGGCGAAATATAGCCATTTACACACCTACACGCCATTTTTTCAAGTTGATACTATATTATAGTAACAGACTAAGCCTTTGTCCTTTTTTTGAACACGACCGCCGCAATCAGCCCTGCCCCGAGCGCAGCCGTGATACCTGCCGAAGCTGCCGTCATGCCGCCGCTCAGAATGCCAATCGCACCGTCCTCCGCAATGGCTTTCCGCACACCGTCCGCTAACAAATGCCCGAACCCCGTCAGCGGTACGGTTGCCCCTGCCCCCGCAAAATCCACCAACGGCTGATACAGCCCCAGTCCCGAAAGCAGCACCCCGCTCACGACAAAAGCCGTCAGTATTCTTGCGGGCGTGAGCTTTGTGTAGTCGATCAGTACCTGCCCCACAGCGCAGATCGCACCGCCGACCAGAAATGCTTTGACAATAGCCCAGAACATACTACCCCTCCTTATGCGGTAAGTTCCACAAGATGCGAAATTGTCGGAATACTCTCCCCCTGCTGCGGTGACATTGCCGAAAGCAGTGCCCCCGTTGCTGCAAAGAGCATACGCCGCAGCGAGCCGTTTTGCAGTTTTGGCAGGAAATAGGCGCACAGAATGCTTGCCGAACACCCGCACCCCGAACCCCCTGCATGGGTGTCCTGCGCCTTGTCGTCAAACATCAGCATCCCGCAGTCCCTGTGAACCCCCGAAATGTCAATGCCCTGTTTCCGCAATAAGTCGATCAGCAACGGCGAACCGACATTGCCTAAATCCCCCGTCACAATGGCATCATAATCCTCCGGCTTTGTGTTCGTGTCCGTCAGGTAACGCTGGATCGTATCTGCCGCCGCCGGAGCCATGGCAGCGCCCATATTATTGGCATCCGTCACCCCAAGGTCGCAGATCCGCCCGATACAGCCACCCGATAGCGCAGCACCCTCTCCCTTGGCGGACACCACAGCCGCACCGGAGGCGGTACAGGTCCACTGCGCCGTGGGTGTTCTCTGTCCGCCGTAGGAGAGGGGAAAGCGAAACTGCCGCTCCGCCGTTGAGAAGTGGGAAGAAGTCACCGCCCCCACCCGCTTGCAGCACCCGCTGTCCGCAAGAATGCCAGCCGTGAGGAGCGCTTCCGCCATTGTCGAGCAAGCCCCGTAAACCCCTAAATACGGCACGCCCGTCCCCCGCACCGCAAAGGAAGAAGCCGTACACTGGTTGATGAGGTCTCCGGCAATGATGCAGTCTAAATCGCCATGCTGCAAAATGCCCTTGCGCAGCGCCAGTGTCAGCGTGTCAGACTGCAAACGGCTCTCCGCCTTTTCCCAGTTCTTTTCCCCGAAACAGGGGTCCTGCTCCACCCGGTCGAAGTACTTGCCGAGGGGACCTTCGCCCTCCTTACTGCCGACAATGGCGGCATAGCTTGTCACTTTGGGCGGATGTTCCATGCGGATGCTGGAACCGATCTGTTTTGGCATACTGTCACCTCCAGAATTCTATCCGACAGCAGTATGCCCGGCAGGAATGCATTTATACATGAATCTTTCAGCTGATTTTCATACAATTTTCACATTTGGCTGTTATAATAAGCTCGTCATTAACGGTTCCCCAAACGTTAATGACATCCCCTATATAATCCCTATATCATGGCAGATGACCCCACAGCAATGTGGGGTTGTCTGTTTTTTCCCCATAGCGCTGCAAAAAACACACCCCTGCATCATGTACAGGGGTGTTGGTCGTTTCAGGGTTCAGTCCATCAGCTTTTCGGCAGCTGCCATTTTGGCACAGAGAACGAACAGATCCATTGCCTTTTTCAGCTCCGGGATCTCCGGGTAACTCGGTGCAATGCGGATATTTCTGTCCGCCGGGTCTGCCCCGTAGGGGAACGCTGCCCCCGCACCCGTCAGCACAACACCGGCATTCTTACAGAGCTGCACAATGCGCTTCGCACAGCCCTCCGGCGCATTGAACGACACGAAGTAGCCGCCTTTCGGCTCTGTCCACGAACCGATGCCGAGGGGTTTCAGCTCCGTGTTGAGGGCATCGAGAACGGTCTGAAATTTCGGCGCAAGGATCGCACGGTGCTTTTCCATGTGGGCAAGAATGTTCTCAAACTTGCCGTCGAAGAATTTCACGTGCCGCATCTGATTCGTCTTGTCAAAGCATATCGTAAAGCACGACAGTCCCTTTGTCAGGTCGGCAAGTGTCGCCTTGGAAGCTGCCATCATGCACACCCCTGCCCCGGCAAAGGTCACTTTCGCCGTGGAAGCGAACTCGATGACCATATCCTCGTTGCCGTACTTCTTGCACTCCTCTAAAATGGGCGGAATGCAGTGCGGTGTATCGCAGAGGTGGTGGATGCAGTAAGCATTGTCCCAGAAAATGCGGAAATCCTTGGCAGCCGGTTTCAGGGAAGCGAAGCGGCGGACGACTTCATCACTGTAAACGATACCTGTCGGGTTGGAGTACTGCGGCACGCACCAGATACCCTTGACAGCCGGGTCTGCGGAGACAAGGCGCTCGATCATGTCCATATCCGGACCGTCCTCGTGCATGGGGATGTTGATCATCTCCGCCCCGAAAAATTCCGTGATCTTGAAATGCCTGTCATACCCCGGCACGGGGCAGAGAAATTTCACCTTTTCGAGCCGTCCCCACGGCGTATGCCCAAGCAGACCGTGCGAATAGGCATAGCTGATCGTCATGTACATTGCCTGTAAGGAAGCATTTCCGAGCAGGAATAGTTCCTCCGGTGCAACCCCAAGCATGGGAGCGAACATACGTTTTGCTTCCGGGATACCGTCAAGAATGCCATAGTTCCGGTAGTCGCCCGCCTCGCCCTGAAGATCCTCGTTCGTGATACAGGTAAGCAGCCCGGCACTCAAGTCAAGCTGTGCCGGAGAGGGCTTGCCACGGGACATATCGAGCTTCAGTCCCTCTGCCTGATAGCGGGCATAGTCTTTCCGGCAGTCTGCGTAAAATTCTTTCAGTGCGGCTTCACTGTAAGCGGTGAGTTCCATTTTTCATCGACTCCTTTTTCTGAAAGCGGCAATGCCGCTGTATGTTCCGTACTATATTATACAGCGATGCCCCTTTTTTTGCAAGCTGCCGGGGACAGTTTTCTGAAATTTTTGTAGCATTATACGGAATTTCCAAAAATCCACCCGCATTTCATGTGAATAATCACGTGGATTTTGTGCTTCTCTTACGTGCAGCTGTCCGCCCTGAACGAACAGCCCGCCGGGAAATACCCAGAAAATGGATGCTGTAAAAGTTTTTTCGTGTACCCCCTTGACAAATCCTGCAAAAAAGATTACAATATATATGTTGTATGATATTTGAGTAAATGCCTCATGCTTGCTGCCGCAGCTGAGGATTTGCAATGGTATGCACCTGCATACCGGATACGCAGCCGTAATTGCAGCTTCGGGGCGGAATGCCCCGGTACTTTATATCATTCACTTCTTTTGGATCCCGCAGCCATGCGGTTACGATATGGCAGGTCTTTCCTGCCCGAAGTTTGAAAAGGCAGAGCTATGCCCTGCCGAAAATGAATAAAGAAGCGGCATTTACCGCCTGCGTGAAGTTCCATGCAATCAGGAGCCTGAACATGGCTTTACAAACACAGAAGGAGGTAATGCACATGGGAAACCCACTCGCAATGATTTTAATCGTTTTCCTTGCCGTGGCGCTCGTCATCGCTGTTGTGGCAGCGGTCATGCTCTGCAAATCGGCAGAAAGCAAGGGCTTTGAAAAAGGCGCAGCGCACAACAAGCAGGAAAATGAAGCAGCTTTGCGGGAAGCCGAGCAAAAGGCGAAGGCGAAGACAGAAGAAGCCGAAAGCCAGATCGCTGAAGCTTCTGCCCGTATCGCAAAAGCGGATATGCTGATGCAGAATGCGGAAAAAGAAGCCGAAGCCCGCAAGAAAGAAGCCCTTGTCGAAGCGAAGGACGAGATCTATAAGCTCCGGCAGGATGCCGAAAAGGAGATCCGTGACCGCCGCAGTGAGATCTCCAAACAGGAGCGGCGCATTCATCAGAAAGAGGAAACCCTTGACAAGAAGATCGACAGCTTGGAACAGAAGGAAGAAGCACTGCAGGAAAAGCTGAAAGCAGCCGATGCCCTCAAGGAAGAGGCGGAACAGATCAAGGGAAAGCAGATGGAGGAGCTCGAACGCATCTCCGGTCTGACACGGGAACAGGCAAAGGACTACATCATCCAGAGCTTGGAGGACGAACTGATCCACGAAAAGGCAGTCAAGGTCTCTGCCTACGAGCAGCAGATCAAGGAGGACTGCGAGGAGAAAGCACGCAGCTATATCTCCCTCGCCGTTGCCAAGTGCGCTGCCGATCAGGTCTCTGAAGCTGCCGTTTCCGTGGTGGCACTGCCCAGTGATGAGATGAAGGGCAGGATCATCGGACGTGAAGGGCGCAACATCCGCACCCTCGAAACACTCACCGGCGTTGACCTCATCATCGACGATACACCGGAAGCTATCACGCTGTCCTGCTTCGATCAGGTGCGCCGGGAGATCGCCCGCATCGCACTCGAACGCCTGATCGCTGACGGGCGCATCCACCCGTCCCGCATCGAGGAAATGGTCGAAAAGGCAAAGCGTGAGGTCGAACATAAGATCAAGCAGGAGGGCGAGCGTGCCGTTCTGGAAACCAATGTCCACGGCATCAACCACGAACTGGTGAAGCTCCTCGGAAGGCTGCGTTTCAGAACGAGCTACCGGCAGAATGTCCTCACCCACTCCATTGAGGTCGCACAGCTTTCGGGCGTGCTGGCTGCGGAACTGGGCGTGGATGTCAATATGGCAAAGCGTGCCGGACTGCTGCACGACATCGGCAAGGCGCTGACCTCCGAGGTCGAGGGCTCTCATGTACAGATCGGTGTGGACGTGTGCCGCAAGGCGCATGAGAACCCGGAAGTCATTCATGCCATTGAAGCGCACCACAATGACGTTGAGCCGAGGACGGCGATCGCCTGTATCGTACAGGCAGCGGATGCCATTTCCGCCGCAAGACCTGCCGCCCGCAGCGAAAACTACGAGAGCTACATCAAGCGTCTTGAAAAGCTCGAGGAGATCTGCAAGTCCTACAAGGGCGTGGAGAAGTGCTACGCCGTACAGGCAGGACGTGAGATCCGTGTCATGGTGCAGCCGGAAGTCATCAACGATGAGAAAATGGTGCTGGTAGCCCGTCAGATCGCACAGCAGATCGAGAATGAAATGGACTACCCCGGACAGATCAAGGTCAACCTCATTCGAGAAAGCCGGACTGTGGATTATGCAAAGTAAGGCAACACTGCACAAGGTCTGAGCGGTGCTGCTGTAGAAAGGGGACGGCGGATTTCCGCCGTCTCTGTCATTTCAGGAGAGTGGACATATGCCAAAGACGATTTTCGGTACAACGGAAAAATCCAATTTCATCCTCAATCTGAAAACAGAGGACTATCACAAGTATAACCTGCGCATCCTGCTGCTGTTTCTCGTGCTGATGCCCCTGTTCAGCATTGCACTGGAATTTGCGAAAGTGTACAGCGTGCCGGGCATGGCGCTTTCCATTACGGGTGTGTTCGCGGTCGTGTTCATGTTCATTGGTTTCATGAAGAAAGTCACCCCGAAGCAGCTTTTCATCCCGGCAGGCATCCTTGCGGCAATGGTCGTCTGGGCGATTGTGAGCACGGTCAATTCCTACTACTACACGTTCCCGACCGTTGCCATATTCGGTTCCGACGGACGGAGCGAGGGACTGCTGTCGGTGCTGTTCTACGGGTGTTTCTTCCTGCTCGGCGCACAGCTTGGCAAGGAGAAGAACCGCATCCAACTCCTTGACGGGATGCTTTGGATGGGGCTTGCGGAGTGCGTGTGGGGTTTTCTGCAATCGTTCCCCACAGGACTGGGGTATTACCAGAATCTGGAGCCGATGCTGCTGTTCCGTGTCTGCCTCCCGTCCGGCTTGACGGGCAGCCCGATCTTTTTGGGGACACTGCTTGTCATGCTGGAATTTCCGGCACTGATGGGGGCTGTGTTCGGGGAGAAGAAGAAATTCTACACTGCCTGCGCAGTGGTATTTGCAGTTATGAGCATCCGGACACAGTGCCTGATCGGTGTATGCGGCATGGTGCTTGCTGTTTTAGCAGCACTGGTGTGCCTGCTCGTCAAAAAAGCTGGTAAAGCGGCACTTCTGAAATGCAGTGCAGCGCTGCTTGGATGTGTGATCGGATTTGGCTGGGCATTTGCTGCCCCGGCTATCAACGGGACTTACAGCAGGGAAAACGGCGAAGATGCGAAAGTTTCTGCCCATTTTGCACTATATGACAGTGCCGTCCAGTGGGAGGACAGTGCCTACCGGCTTGGCACAAGCGGTTACTACATCAAGAGTGGCACGAGAAACCCGAACGGACATTTTGACAATACCGACCTCGTGGAAAGTTACGGCTACCTGTGGAAGGGAACGGCAAAGATCATCGGGCGTTTCCCCCTGACCGGTGCCGGACCGGACTGTCTGGTCTATCCGCAGATGTACCAGAATATGCAGGTCGGTTCCAACCCGAATGTCTTTGACCGTGCCTATAATTTCTATCTGCACACGGCAGCGACCATGGGCATTCCCATGCTCGTTCTGGTGCTGATGCTGTTCGGTATCGTACTGGTGCGGGGCGGGAAAGCCACAAAGGGCGGCAGCTGGGTCGATGCGGGCATATTCGGAGCTGTGGTGCTGTATCTGCTTGTCATGCTGATCGGGGCAAGCGCCCTGACAGTCGCACCGCTGTTCTGGATGTTAGCCGGCTGCTGTGCGGGTATGGAAAAACCTGCCAAAAACTGACCGGAGGCGCTGCATCATGGCACTTGTCATTCTGAAACAGGCTTGTATCATGCTGTTCCTGATCCTTGTGGGGGCAGGCTGTTTCCGGCTGAAACTGCTCTCAAAGGACACCGTCAGCGAGATCAGCTCCCTTGTCCTCAAGGTCGTCAATCCGGTGGTGATCCTGCTTGCCTACCAGCGGAAACTCGAAGCGGAACTGGTGGCGAATTTAGGCTGGACGTTTTTACTGGCAGGGCTTTCCTTTGCGGCTGCCTACCTGACCGCCTACCTCCTCATCCGGAAAAAAGAGGGCAGGGAAGCCGAGATCGAACGCTTTTCCGCCGTCTATTCCAACTGCGGCTTTATGGGCATTCCGCTGGTACAGGCAATGTTCGGTTACGAGGGCGTGTTCTATGTGACGGCATTCCTGACACTGTTCAATTTTCTGGTGTGGTCGCATGGTGTCATGCAGATGTCCGGCAGCCGCTCCCTGAAATCACTGGTGCGGGTGCTGTACTCGCCGGCAATTATTGCCATTGTGATCGGGCTGGTGCTGTTCTTTGCGCAGATCACCTTGCCGGGTGTCCTGACAGAAGCACTGGAAATGGTCGGCAACCTCAACACACCGCTTGCCATGTTCGTGGCAGGGGCAACGATCGCACAGACCGACCTTCCGGCAGTGCTGCGCAAGCCGAGGGTGTTCTATGTGGCTTTCCTGAAACTGCTGCTTGTGCCGTTCCTGACCATTCTGATCCTGCTCCCGTTCCCGGCAGAGGAGATCGTCAAGATGACGGTCGTCGCCGCTGCCGCTGCCCCAAGTGCAGCTATCTGCACGATGATGGCGCTGATGTACAAACGCAATGCGGCGTATGCTTCCGAGCTGTTCGGGGTGACGACACTGCTCTCCATGGCAACGATGCCGTTCATGATGCTGGTCTACGGGTGGATCGCCTGAAACTTTGGTTGCCATGTTTTTTCAGCTTATCCGGAAACTGGGCAAAAAACAGAAAGGGGCTTGCATTCTTCAAAAAAATATGCTATAATGATAGGTGATACCGTGTGAAAGGGGGCATACGCATATGTTGAGTGGTATCAGTAAACTGGATCTGAAACGCATCAACCGGATGCAGGTGCTCCGCACTGTCTGGGAGGACGGACCGATCTCGAGGGTCGATCTGTCGCAGAAATTACAGATCACCCGTGCATCTGTCACACAGATCACCAATGCCATGATCGGGGAAGGGGTACTCAGTGAGATCGGGGAAGCACCCTACCAGAGCCAACAGGACAAGCTCCCGAAAGGGCGGCGCAAGATCCTGCTGGACATCAATGCCAATTACCGCTTCGTGCTGGGTGCTGTGATCGGGGAGGATGAGATCACGGTCGGGCTGTGTACCATGCATATGGAAATTTTAGACAAGCAGAGTATGCCCTGTACCGACCATACCAGCCGCAAGGAGATACAGCAGTTCATTCTCACCGCTGCCGTGCGTATCATGGAAAATGCCTGCCTGAAACCGGATGCCGTTCTGGGGCTTGGCGTGGGCGTGATGCCCGTCATGATCGGGCGGATGCGGGTGTATTACAAGGACGGTATGCTCGATTTCGGGGAGCTGACAAAGGCGCTCTCCGTGCCGGAGCTGCCGCCGGTGGTCTGCGGCAATGCCATCTGGCTGCTCTCCCTTGCCAATGCCGATTTGCAGCGCAGCGGCGCAGAGGGCGGCAATACGGTCTATCTGCACCTTGGCAGTCATATCCACATTGCCTTGCTCCGCCCGGAGAAGCAGGAGAGCGACTATCTGACCTACAGCTACCTGACGGAGCGCTGCATCGTCCGTCCGGGCGGCAGACAGCAGGACGGCTATCCGGCAGGTTCTGTCCGGGCGCAGCTTTCCCTACAGGCAATGCAGGCAAGAATTGCGGAAGTCTACAGCAAGGAGCGCACGCCGTTCCTGTATACCTCCACGGAGGGGTATATCGGCTATGTCACACTGGAGCGGATGTATCAGGCAGTCGCCTCCGGGGATGTGCGCTGTGAAGCTGTCGTGCGGGAGATCATGCAGGACTGGAGCGTGCTGCTGCACAATCTTGTCTGCTGCTACCAGTCGCAGAAAGTGGTGCTGCACGGATTCGGGCTGAGCGAACGGGGGCTGCAACAGTTCCGGACGCACGTGCGGGAGTATGCCGGGGATGATGTGGCAGAACGCATCGAGCTGAGCCATGTAGAGGGCAAGACGGACTTTCTTGCCGGATGCTCTCTGGTGCTGATGAAGAATTTCTACTTGTCCGGCGGTCTGCCGGAGGAATAGCAGCGGGAAAAACGCTCCGTTTCCCCTGTTTCAGGACAGGGCGGCGGAGTGTACGCTTTTTTCAATGGAGGTAATTATGGAAGAACGTCATACAAAGTATGTATTTGTCACCGGCGGTGTGGTTTCCGGACTGGGCAAGGGCATCACTGCCGCTTCCCTTGGCAGACTGCTGAAAGCAAGGGGCTACCGTGTCACCGTGCTCAAGCTCGATCCGTACATCAACGTTGACCCCGGCACGATGAGCCCCTACCAGCACGGAGAGGTGTTCGTGACGGAGGACGGCGGCGAAACTGATCTGGACTTGGGACATTATGAGCGATTTATCGATGAAAATCTCTCCGTCAACAACAATGCCACCACCGGAAAGATCTACTGGACGGTACTCAACAAGGAGCGCCGGGGGGATTATCTCGGCGGTACGGTGCAGGTCATTCCGCATATCACCAACGAGATCAAGGAGCGCATCTACCGTGTCGGCAAGAACAGCGGTGCGGATGTGGTCATTACCGAAATCGGCGGCACGGTCGGCGACATTGAGAGTACGCCTTTTCTCGAAGCGATCCGGCAGTTTGTCGGCGAGGTCGGCAGGGAGAATGCGATCTACATACACGTGACTTTATTGCCATTTATTGCCGGCTCGAATGAGCTGAAATCCAAACCCACGCAGCATTCCGTCAAGGAGCTGCTCTCCATCGGCATTCAGCCGAATATCATCGTCTGCCGCACGGAGCAGGAAATTCCCCGTGAGGTTGCCGAAAAGATCGCCCTGTTCTGCAATGTCCGCAGGGAAGCCATCATCCAGAATATGACCGCACCTTCCCTCTATGAAGTCCCCATGATGCTGGAACGTGAAGGGCTTGCAAGAGAGGTCTGCTATCATTTAGGGCTGATCAACCGGGGTCCTGACCTTGCGGAATGGATCGCCATGACCGAACGGCAGAACAAGGCGAACAAGCAGGTGACGATCGCCCTTGTCGGGAAATATGTTTCCTTGCAGGATGCCTATTTGTCCGTGGCAGAGGCACTCCGGCACGGGGGCATTGTCAATGATGCGACCGTGCAGATCCTTTGGGTCGATTCCGAAAAGATCACCCCCGAAACAGCGCCGGAAATGCTGAACGGTGCAGACGGCATCATCGTGCCGGGCGGCTTCGGGGACAGAGGTATCGAGGGCATGGTGGAGGCGATCCGCTACGGGCGGGAAAAGCGCATTCCCGTGTTCGGTATCTGCTTAGGGATGCAGATGATGGTCGTCGAGACGGCACGACACCTTGCCGGGCTGACGGAGGCAAGTTCTTCGGAGTTCACACCGGACGGCAGCCAGAACGTCATTGACATCATGGATGAACAGAAAGACGTGACCGACAAGGGCGGCACGATGCGCTTAGGGCTGTACCCGTGCCGGCTTGTGGAGGGCAGCCGGGTGCGTGACATCTACGGCGAGGAGCTGATCTATGAGCGCCACCGCCACCGCTGGGAATTTAACAATGCCTACCGGACGATCATGCAGAATGCCGGGCTGAAAATTGCCGGGCTGTCTCCGGATGAAAGGCTTGTGGAAATCGTGGAGCTGCCGGAACATCCGTGGTTTGTGGGTGTGCAGTTCCATCCGGAATTCAAGTCCCGCCCGAACCGCCCGCAGAAATTGTTTGCGGACTTCATACGGGCTTCACTGGAGGGGCAGGAAAAGTAAAGGATACACCGCACAAAGCCGTCAGCCGGTCTTTGTGCGGTGTTGATCAAAACAGAAAAAACATAAACCCCCTCCGGCGAACCAGAGGGGGTTTGTGCATGATATAGGGATTATTGGGGATAGTAATAACGTTGGGGTAAAACGTTATCACAGTTAATAGTGTAACAGTAATATGTGATGAACATATGATAATTATGTGATAATTTTGTGAAACTATCGTTTTGCATTCTATGCGCTATGTGATCTCGAACCAGAACACCGAGCCTTCCCCCAAACGGGAACGCACGCCGTAGCTGCAATTGTGCATTTTCAAAATCGCCTTGACAATGGACAGCCCAAGTCCCGTGCCGACGACTTCCCGCTTGTGGTTTTCGCTGCGGTAGTATTTGTCGAAAATGCGGGAAATTTTATCTTCCTCAATGCCGTCGCCCGTGTCCTGCACTTCGATGCGCACGCCCTTTTCGGTATTGATCTGCCGGACAAAGACCTGCTTGTCCTCACCGGTGTAGTTAATGGCGTTGTGGATGAGGTTGCAGACGACACGCTCGAGCTTGGCAGGGTCGCAGGTGATCTGTTTCGGGGCATCCGGCGTGAAGTCGATGTGATAGCCCATCTGATCGGAAATGCCTTTGTAGCGCTCCACGATGTCCGCCAGCCAGATGGCAGCGTCGATCGTTTCCAGTTCCAGTTTCTGGCTGCCGCTTTCGAGTTTGGAGAGGTCGAGAATATCATTCACCAGTGCCGTCAGGCGGTCTGTTTCGTCAATGATGACCTGCAAATGGGCATTGCGCTTGACGGGGTTGTCCCCGGAGAGGTCACGGATCATTTCGGCATAGGCTTTCAGCATGGTGAGAGGGGTGCGCAGGTCGTGCGATACATTTGCCACCAGATCACGCTGCATGGCATCCGCCCGTGAAATTTCCTCCTCCGCATACGCAAGCGCACGGGCGAGCTCATCCACTTCCCGGCAGCTGCCGCCCTCGAAGCGGGTCGCATAGTCGCCGTGTGCCATGCGTTTGGCGGATTCGGTAATGCGCACAATGGGCACGGACAGGCGGCTGGACAGCAAAAAGGCGATCGCACAGCCGATGACCAGTATCACGCCGCTGAAAATCAGAATGCCCCGTTTCAGCATCTTGGCAGTCGTGCCGACCGGTTCGAGGATAGTATTCAGGAAAATGCACCCCTGCACCTCACCATCCTCCCCGAATGTCGTGCCGTAGACCAGCATTTCCATGCCGATCTGCTCATTATAGACCTGTAGGGAGATCGTGCCGTCCTTGCTTTTTTCCAGTTCTTCGAGAAAAGCACTCTGCAAATTCCCGACCCCGTGCAGCAGGCAGGTGTTGTTCATCACGTCCCGCTTGTAGCGGTGACTTTTATCGAGAACGGTAATGCACATCTGGTTGTTGATGGCGGCGCTGTTGAGTTCTTTCAGGAAATCCGCCATGGGGTCGTTGTAGTAGGACTGCACGAGGGCTTCGCTGATGCGGCGGGTTTCGGCGACCTTGCTGTTGGAGTAAAATTTTTCGAGCAGGACGATCTCAAACAGCCACAGCAGCCCGGAAATGAGAATGGTGAACACACAGAAGCTGACCGCAAACTGCATCCGCAGGGGAATGCGCCGCAGAAAGTCCTTTTTACTCCGCATCGTCGAATTTATACCCCATACCCCGCAGTGTGACGATAAAATGGCGATATTTGCCGAGATTGCCCCGGAGCATCTTGATATGGGTATCGACTGTCCGGTCGTCCCCGAAGAAATCGTACCCCCACACGGATTCGAGCAGCTTGTCCCGTGTCATGGCAAGCCCCTTGTTGCGCACGAGGAAGAAGAGCAGGTCATACTCCTTGGGGGTCATGGAAGCTTTCTTGCCGTCCACGTAGACCTCTCTGCCGGGGATGTCGATCTCCAACCCCTGAAATTTCAGGTGTTCGGCAGGGGCTTCGACGGGGGCAGGGGCTTTCCGGCGGGCAAGCACGGCACGGACACGAGCCATTAGTTCTTTCGGGGAAAAGGGCTTGACGACGTAATCATCGACCCCGATCTCAAAGCCGAACAGCTTGTCATACTCCTCCCCCCGTGCGGAAAGCATGATGATCGGGATGTCCTTGCGGCGGCGGATCTCCTTGCTGGCAGAGTAGCCGTCCAGTTTGGGCATCATCACGTCCATAATGATGAGGTCGTAGTCGTTCTCTTTGCAGAGTTCCACGGCTTCCATGCCGTTGGAAGCTTCATCGACCTCGTAGTCCTCAAATTCGGCATATTCCCGGACGACGGCACGGATATTGACCTCATCGTCCACGATCAGCAGTTTGCTCATGTACTGCACTTCCTTTCAGATACTTTCTTTTATTATAGCAGATTTTTTCTTATTTTACAAGAGGAAAGTGTCAGAACTGTGAAAGCAAGGTTAATTTCTGAAAAAATGAGGTCAGCCGTGCGGCTGTTCCTCCGGGCTGCCGAATTCGATGACACCGTGTTCCGCTTCATAAGCCCGGATGCAGTCCCGGATCAGGATGAGGATCTGGGAATTGCACGACCGCCCCTCATAATCAGCGACCA
This sequence comes from uncultured Clostridia bacterium, assembly GCA_947629905.1. GTDB lineage: Bacteria > Bacillota > Clostridia > Oscillospirales > Ruminococcaceae > UBA3855. Next base: position 35,495 of record CANRFM010000006.1, on the reverse strand, counting down.
CGTGCAGCTTGTCAAGCATTGTCTCGTCAATGCGGATGGAAAGACTTTTCATAGAAAAAACTCCTTTTTGTATCTATTTTGACTTTATTTTAACATCGTTTTGTGTCTTTGTGGGTGTTTTAGATACAAAATATATCTAAAATGACAAAATGTCAGTTTTGGGGGATAGCTATCGAATTTTGTTGACATTTCGGGAGGGGTGTGGTATAATTAGGTTAATCAAATGATTAGGAAGGGGCTAACGATATGAGTTTGATTGAGTTTCCTAAGACTATTTTTGAACCTTTTAATTTACTTATTGCTATATTTGCCATAATTGCATTGATTTTGCTTATTATAACGAAAGCAAGTACGGATTCAATAAAAAAGAATTTTGATGAATCAGGGGGAAAACAATTAAAAAAATGGGTGTACTATCTTGCAGAAATTTGTTATTCTGTCTTTTTGACATTCATTTCCTTGTTTCCACTGTTGGGAATGTTTGGCACGGTGATGGCACTTATCACGTTGGATATGTCATCCGGTGTAACGGAGGAAATGCAGTCGAATTTCTTTTCAGCATTGACTTCCACGGCATGGGGCATTATTTCTTCGGTGGTTTTCAAAATTGTAAATTCATGTGTACAGCCATACATAGAAAACCAGATAGAAAGGGCAAGAAAACAATTGCATATTTTGGGTGACAAAAATGAGTCGGAAAAGACGTGAAATAATACTGGATTTCACATCCCTGCTTGACGTGACAATGATCCTGCTGTTTTTCTTTGTCCTGAATGCAACGCTGAATTCCCGGCAGGCGGTTGAAAAAGCGGAAGAACAGGCGCAGGCGAGTGTGCAGGCGGCAGAGGAACGGGAAGCGCAGGCGGATGCCGAGTGGCAGAAAGCGAGCGAAGCCCTTGCGGAAGCGGAAGAACAGCTTGTCCTGCTGAAACAGGAAGATGCCGACAGAGGGGCATACATACAGGGCGTGCTGGATTTTGAGGACGGTCTTGGTCTGGAACTGAAGCTGACGGGCGAGGGCGAGTCATGGACGCTTGGCGTAAGTGCCGGCGGTGAGTCCGGCAAGATTTCGGATGTCCGTAACAAGACTGCCGAGGAACTGGAAGAAGAGATTGCCCCCTATGTTGAACAGTACGGAAACGAAACGGCTATCCTCTGTATGCTGCTGTATGATTCAGCGGAGGACGGTTCCAGAAAAGCAAAGGGAAATGTAGAAGATGCACTGGAACAGCTTAAGGAAAAGCACCAGTATCTCTTTTATTTGCCGACAGATATTAGTTTTGAGGAGGAATAATGATGGGAAAAATAATAAAATGTTTATGTGCAATTATCTTTTTGTTGCTTATTGTAATTGCTGTTTTTTTGATTTTCACGAAGTGTAACAACGGATTTGGCTTAGGCGGTTCGGGGGACGGTGACGGTTCCGGCAGTTCCAATGCGGGAAGCAGTGTTTCCGATACTGCGGAAATCTCCGAAGAAGCGGCAGAAACCGAGGAAACTGCCGAAACAGAAGCCTTTTTCAATGTCACGGTGCATGGGAGTGAGTATGTATTCAACAGCAATACCTACACCGACACGGAAGAACTGCTCAAAGCCCTGCAAGAGGCAGGTGATGTGACAACGGTGCGTGTGAAGGATGATCTTGCCTCTGAAAAAGCCTATCAGGCTTTGCTGGATGCACTGCGTGAAAATGATTTTCACTATGAGGAGACGGAGACAGCAACGGAGTGAATGCTACATTTACAGACCCTGTTGCATTTTCCGGTAAAATGTGCTATACTAAAGAAAAACCTGAAAGGAAGATACCATGAAACGTATGTCATTATGTCTTGCCGTGCTGCTGGTGTTCTGCACCGGCTGCGGCAGTATCAGTAAAGTCCGCACCCCTGCCGAGGGCGAAACGCTCCCGCAGACCGGAACACCTGTACCGCTCGAGACCATACCCGCTGAAACCATCCCCGAAACGGAAACGACTGCCCCGGATACCGCAGAGGACAGCAAGGTCAGCTTTGTGGCGGTGGGGGACAACCTCATCCACACAAGGGTCTATGAATCCGCTGCCGAACACGCCGAAAACGGGGAAGCCTACAATTTCCACTACTGTTACCAGAATGTGGCAGACACGATCGCCGATGCGGATCTTGCTTTTATCAATCAGGAGACGGTCATCTGCGGCGGTGAGTATGAGATCTCGGGCTCGAACCTGAATTTCTGCTCCCCGGATGAACTGGGGGACGAGCTGATCGACCTCGGCTTTGACATCATCAACATGGCAAATAACCATGTACTGGACAAGGGCTCTGACGGAATGCGGGCGTGTTTAGATTACTGGGACGGGCAGGTCGGTGCGCATCCGGGGCTGCTGGTGCTGGGGGCTTACCGGGATGCGGCTGACATGGACGACTACCGCATTACCGAAGTGAATGGCATCAAGGTCGGCGTGCTTGGCTATACGGAGCATACGAACGGCTATTCCCTGCCGGCGGATTCGGAAATGGAGATCCCCTACACCTCCGACCGGGAACTGATGCAGCGGCAGATCGGGGAGCTGAAAGAACAGGTGGACTGCGTGGTTGTTTCGGCGCATTGGGGCGTGGAGGATACGCACGTTGTCACGGATGCCGTGAAGTCGCTTGCGCAGGATCTGATCGACTGGGGCGCAGATGTTGTTATCGGCACAGGTCCGCATACACTCCAGACGATGGAATATTTGACAAGACCCGACGGCACGCAGGGGTTTGTGTACTATTCGCTGGGGAATTTCATTTCCGGGCAGACGGACAGCTTCAACATGGTCGGCGGAATGGCAGAATTTGACATTGTGCGCAAGGACGGCGTGGTCACGATCGAAGCACCGGGCTTGATGCCGGTCATTACGCAGTACGATGACGGCAGCCTCTCTAATGTGCGGGTATACCCGTATAATATGTACACGGACGATCTGATCGCACAGCACGGACTGCCGTACTCCCCGTGGGGCACGGCGAAAGTCTGGAGCAGGGACGTGATCCGGAGCATTATCGAGGAAAATGTGCCGGAAGCGTACCGCCTGACGGAGTGAACCCATAGCACGAAATGGAAACTTCCCCTCACTTTTTGCTTTTGTCTGGTGAAAAAGCGAAAAAATGAGGGGTCGTTTTTGTGAAAATTGATGAATTTTTCAAAAAGTATTTACTTTTTTTCATGGTTGTTATATAATTAAATTGGCAGAAAGTATGAACGATGTGTACAGCCGGAATTGTGTCTGCTGCAATCGGACAAGCAGGCTCGGTGAGTTGTGCACGATGTACAAAGCGATACAGGAATATTCTACATATTACACAAAATGTTATAAATTCTCTTGACTTATGTGAATATTTGCCCTATAATAACAGTATGTAGATATGTAGGGACGGTATGCCCTGTATCTGCCGATGGTATGAGGATATAATTTGAGGAAGTGCGGCTTCCTTTGGTTATATGGCTTGTATTACTTTCAAAACACCAAAACCCAATTGAATTAAAGGAGGAACGACTAATGAAGGTAAGGAAAATCGTTGCCGGGCTGGCAGCTTTGTCCATGCTGGCATCATTTTCGGCTCAGGCTGTAGCCGCAGCAGACACGGTATCTCTTACAGGTGAGAACGTGACCGTAGCCGCAGGAGGTGAAGCATTTACACTGAATGTTGAGATGGGTGGCGTGCCGGCAGACGGTGTGTCCGTGTGCGAGTTCGCATTGACATATGACCCGTCTGTTATCACGGTTTCTGACGTAAAACTGGGAGATATTGCACCCAGCGGTGTTGATGACGCTGAAAAGTGGGACGGGGTAACTGCCTTTGAGACAGATATGTCCACCAGCGGTGTGATCACCGTAACCTATTCTTCTGGTCTTACTGATCCGCAATACCGCATCAAGCAGGACGGCGTGTTCCTCGTTGTATCCGGTAAAGTAGCTGACAGCGCAAAGGAAGGTGACTCTACGCCTGTAGAGATCACCGGCATTGACCGTGCAGCGACAGAGGGTTCAACGGAAAAGAACGACGGCGCTAAGGTAGGCTATCTGGGCGTTGATGACAGCGGTCAGGCTGTTGCAGTGAAGTACGGCGTTACCACCAAGGCAGGTTCTGTAACGGTCGGAAAGAGCACAACGACTGAGCCGAATACGGACGACAGCCAGTCGGGCACAGAGGGGAACGTCATGTATATGTATGGTGACGTTACGCTCGACGGGGTTGTGAACCTTGCTGATGTGGTTTCTGCAAATAAGTTCATGATGAACGCCGGCGAAGAACTGAATGATCAGGCAATTAAAAATGGTGACGTGGACGTTGACGGGAAGATCGGTCCGAATGACGTTCTGAATATCCTGATGTGCGTGATCGAGCTGATTTCTCAGTCTGACTTCCCGATTCAGGCAGGCTGATTATGCGGATCTGAATGACAGTATGCCCGACATAAGGAAAGCTTTGCAGAGCAATGACGAAATCCTGCAAAAACCCACATAAAGAAAGGAAAAAATAGCTATGAAGAAGGTAATTTCTGCACTGACAGCTGCCACAATGGTTGCAAGCATGACCGCAGGGGTTATGAGCGCTTATGCTGCTTATGATGCAGCATCTGTCCGCTACTACCTCGCATCCGGAGATGACAAGGCAACAACCGCAACCGTATCCAATGATGCGGATCAGACAGTCACCATCCAGACGTATATTGACTGCGATACCGATGGTGCCAATGTTCTGACTGCCGGCGTTGGTCTCGACCTGCCTGAGGGCATCACATTTGCAAACGGTACATCCTCCCTGAAAGATGGCGCTACGGACAGAACCTATACCCTGTCCAACGGTGCAAGCTTTACAAGCAAGAGATTTGTAAACTGCTTCGATGCCTATGATGCAGACATGGAAGAAGTGTTTAACAACTGTGCAGTAGGCGGCGAGTGGAGCACTTCTGTCGATGAAAAGCCGGTATGGAGCTGGTCTACTACTAATAAAGATCTCACGTTCATTTCTGAAAAGTCCGATGAAGTGCCGCTGACTGAGTTTACAGTTACAGTTCCTAAGGGCACAGCACCGGGTACTTATGAGATCAAGCTGGCTGATACGTATCAGACACCGCAGATAGACGAGACGACCGGCAAGAATATGGAAGTTGGCGCTACTTACATCGGCGGCAAGGGCTATATGCAGCAGATCGGTACGAAGGATTCCTTCACGATCACAGTAACAGGGGATGCTCCTGTAACAACTGATCCGGAGCCGACCGTTGAGCCGACAGATGCACCTACACCGACGGAGACAACAGGTTCTTCGGTAACACCGCCTGTTACAATTCCGGATGTAAATGACAAGGTCGATGCTGCTGTAAATTCCGGCGACTTCACTTGGATCATTGATGATTCCATCTATGGACAGGTAGACGGCAAGGAAGTCAAGTATGGCAGAGTTGGTCTGTATGTGGCAAATGATATCGGTATCTTCTCCTACAGATTCAACATTCTGATCGATGGCAAGAACCCGTCTGAGCTGGGCTTCACATACAAGATCATCAGACAGACTGCAGATACCTATGGTTTCGAGGTGTTTGCAGCAAATAAAGATTTGTTTGGTGCAGGCGCAACGGCAGGTGTTGATCCGTCGACTGGCGCAAGCGGTACCGCTGAAAACAGATCGCTTCCGGACGGGACAATGTTCTGTGAGATCATCCTGACCGGCGGTGAGAATGTAGCACCCGGCACATATGAAGTTACTTTTGATACGTCTGAAGTAGTTGCGGGCAACCCGAGATTCAGCGTAATGCAGGCAGATAAGACCGAGCATAATCCGGCAATTGTAGCTGGTTCTATCACAATTCCGGGCGAGCAGCAGGATACAACGGAAGGTCAGGAGCCGACAACAGAGCCGCAGAGCGGTCAGGAGCCGACAACAGAGCCGCAGAGCGGTCAGGAGCCGACAACAGAGCCGCAGGGTAAGCCGACTGGTGATGCTCTGTACGGTGATACTGATGTCAATGGCAAGGTACAGCTCCGTGACGTTGTAATGCTCAACAGATTCCTGACTGGTTATCAGAATCAGCAGCTGTCTGCACAGGGTACGATCAATGCAAACGTTTACCGCAGCGGTGAGAGCGATGCAGATACGACTACAGCAAACCTGACAGTAGATGACTCCCTGACGATTCTGAAGGTTCTGGTTGGCAACGTAGCACAGAAGGATCTCCCGGTTCAGCAGTAAGCAGGTACTGAAATGACAGAAAACTGTGTTCAGCCGTTCGGCGGCTGGACACGGTTTATCGTAAATGAATTTCTTAGAAAGGAAATATGCGTGATGAAGAAATTTTTATCAGCATTGACCGCATTCAGTATGTGTGCCTCTCTGGTCGCTTCCTCGCTGCCGGTATCTGCACTGACGCTGACAACACCGGAAACGCAGAAAGTTTCTGCTGTCCCGGCAGATGTAAAAGACGGTGAGTTTACTTGGTACATTGACGATTCTACTTATGGAGAGGTAGACGGCAAGGAAGTCAAGTATGGCAGAGTTGGTCTGTATGTGGCAAATGATATCGGTATCTTCTCCTACAGATTCAACATTCTGATCGATGGCAAGAACCCGTCTGAGCTGGGCTTCACATACAAGATCATCAGACAGACTGCAGATACCTATGGTTTCGAGGTGTTTGCAGCAAATAAAGATTTGTTTGGTGCAGGCGCAACGGCAGGCGTTGATCCGTCGACTGGCGCAAGTGGTACCGCTGAAAACAGATCGCTTCCGGACGGGACAATGTTCTGTGAGATTATCCTGACCGGCGGTGAGAATGTAGCACCCGGCACATATGAAGTCACCTTGGATACGTCTGAAGTAGTTGCGGGCAATCCGAGATTCAGCGTAATGCAGGCAGATAAGACTGAACATAATCCGACGGTACTGTCTGGTTCGATCACGGTTCCGGGTGAGCCGGCGGACACGACAGAGCCGCAGCAGGATCCTACGGAACCGCCGACAGACCCGCAAGTTGAGCCGACGGAAGACGTACCGGATGTAAAGCCGACTGATCCCGTTACGCCGCCTACGCCCACAGAAGGCGATGTAGATACTCCCGGTGAGGAGGAGTCTAAGGTAGCAGGTCTGAAATGGGAAGTAGGTTCTGCGACTGTCAATGCCGGCGAACCGGCAGAGATCACGGTAAGCGTTTCCGGTAACCCCGGATTCAACAGCTACCTTGCTGAAATGGCAGTTGAGGCTGGTCCGAAAGCTACGGATGCTGCTTCTGCACTGTCCAACCTTGGCTTTGAGCCGAATTTAGGCAAGCTGACATTCGGCGGCACACCCAACAACACAGATGATGTAAATATTACAGGCGATACAGATGTATTTACTGTAACATTTGATACAACAGGTCTTGCACCCGGCGAGTATGAGGTTTCCACCAAGAGCCTTGAGCTTTTCAACGGTGAACTGGTTCAGCTCATTCCGGATGAAATGACGACCGGAGTGATCACTGTTCTGGGCGATACCGAGCAGGAAAGCAAGGAAATCGACGCTGAGTGGGAGATCGAGACCCGTACAGCAGAGCCCGGTGAAGAGGTTGAGCTGCACGTTTATGTCAATGAGGATGCAGACGGTCTGAATTCCTATCTGACATCTCTGAAAGCTGATGCACCTCTGAAGGCAAGTGCTGCCGCTAAGGGCGATGCTTATGCAGATCTTAGTTTTGAGTCTAATACAGATAGCCTGACCTTTGGCGCAACCATGCCGCAGTTTAACGGTAACAACGTTGTAGCAGCAGATGGTGCGTGCGTATTTACCATCACATTTACTGCACCGGAAGAACCCGGCGTATATGATGTAAGCTTCGATTCACTGGAGATCTTCGACAAGGATATGGTTCAGCTCGTTCCCAAGACAAAGGACGGCTGGATCGAGGTTGTAGCTGAGACGACAGAGGCGTTGACAACTGAGTCTGAAGAGCCCACAACCGAGCCCGAAGAGCCCACGACTGAGGCTGTAGAGCCCACGACTGAGCCCGAGGAGCCCACTCCGGAACCGACACCTGAGCCTGTAGTGCCCACAACTGAGCCTGTAGAGCCGACAACTGATCCGGATGCTACTGGCAACATTGGTTGGACAGATCCGGATATTCCGTTCGAGGATGATACCAAGAACGTGGATGCTGAGTGGGTAATCGAGACCTACGTTGCAAAACCGAACGAGGAAGTAGAACTTCATGTATGGGTCAACAACGATACAGAAGGTTTGAACTCCTATCTTGCATCCTTTACAGCAGATGATGCTCTGCAGATCACAGGTGCAGAAGCTGGCGATGCTTATGCTGACCTGAGCTTTGAATCCAACATCAGTGCATGGACCTTTGCAGGTACACAGCCGATGTTTGAGGGCAATGTTGTTGCTCCGGCAAACAGCACACTGCTGACACTTAAGATCACTGCTCCGGCAGAGGCAGGTATGTATCCTGTAAGCTTTGGTAATGTGGATATTTACAATGTCGATATGCTTAGACTGGTCCCCACTCTGACAGATGGCTGGATCGAGGTTGTAGCTGAAACCACAGAGCCGACACCGGAACCGACTCCTGAGCCCACTCCGGAACCGACTCCAGAGCCTACACCTGAGCCTACTCCGGAACCGACACCTGAGCCTACACCGGAACCGACTCCAGAGCCTACGCCTGAGCCCACTCCGGAACCGACACCTGAGCCGACTCCAGAGCCTACACCTGAGCCCACTCCGGAACCGACACCTGAGCCTACTCCGGAACCGACACCAGCGCCGACAGAAATTTATAACGTAACATGGTCTGCTGATCAGGTAACTGCAAAGCCGGGTCAGAAGGGTGTCAAGGTCAATATTACCGCAAATGGTGATACTGCTTTGAATTCCTTCCTGTTGGATCTGGCAATTGATGACCGTCTGCCTGCACTGAGTGCTGACACCTTTGAACAGGGTTCGGCATATGGCAGCTTCCTGACGGTCGAGCCGAACTTTGCAGATGCTAAGTTTGCTGGTACGATCAATGATATTTCCGTTAATATGCTGGATGGCAAGGATGATGTAGCGATCATCACACTTACATTTGACGTTCCTGAGGACGCTAAGAATGGCGACGTATATCCGATCAGCTTTGAGTCCCTCGAGGTAAGCAGAATTGCTGACAACGAGATCGTGAATGTTACCACAGTAGACGGTTGGATCGAGATCTTGGATGAAACACCTGCTGATTACGAATATTCCTATGAGTTTGACGCAGATGGTAAAAATATGTTCTACTTTGCACATGATCCGAGACCGTTTGATCTGGCAACACTGAATGGCACACTGAAGCGTCAGGCTTTGGATGCTGACGGTAATCCTATTGGTAAACCTGTCAATGTTCCGCTTGGTTCTGTAACACTGAACATGACTCCTGCTGGTTCTGAGGATGCAACCCTGAACAATCCGAAAGCTGTTTATGAGAATTCCGGCGAAGCATACTGTGTTGTACCGCTTCAGCTGACAATCACTGACAATGTTCCGGATGGTCAGGGCGGCACTAAGGAAATTACTAAGTTACTGACCCCAGCTGATGGCTTCGATGCTAATGTTTACATTGGCGTTAAGGGCGATACTGACCTGAACGGAACTATAACAACAAATGATTCAACTATTATTTTGCAGTATATTGCAAGCAGATTCTTTGGTGAAGCTTATCTGAATAGCGAAGAGGATGAAATGCTGGAGAATTTTGTATACTTCCTGTCTGATACGAATGCTGAGTCCATGGATCATGGTCTGACTGATGCCTATGGCAAAACCAATAGCCTGTCAGACATTGCAACGGATGATGCAAGCAATCAGCTGAAGTATATGGCAGTTAGCTTCTTCCAAGTGCCTGACTGGGCAACAGATGTACTCGATACTGCTCTGCCGAAGTTCACTTCTGAGATCCATGATTGGCAGGTTGCAAATCAATCCTAACCGACAAAATCGCTGTTTGATCAGGTGTTCTTATGAGCCCTGAACGGCAGAAGATGAAAAACAAGAAAGCAGGTACCCCTTGTGGGTATCTGCTTTTTTTGGAAATGCACGGTCTGGAAAGCCCGATAAACAGAAAACCGCCCTTTACCGCAAAAGCAGCAAAGGACGGCAAATTTTCAAATCATGTTTAGCTCACAAGCACAGGGTACTGCGCAAGAAGTGTGACACCTTTCTGTGTCAAAGCTTTGGCAGATGCTTCCACATCCGCTTCATTCATGGGCTTGCTGACGATGCAGACTGTTTCATCATCTGCCGTGTAGACAGAGTTTTCCTTGATCTCTCCAAAAACTTCCTTCAGCAGCATTTCGTCCGCTGCGGTCGTCCGGATGTAGCGCTCTGCCGTGAACGCTGCGAAATCCTCAATAAAGTCCGAACTTCCGACGTTTTCCCATGTCTGCGAGGGAATCGTGTGATCCAGCTGCACTTGCTCGATCATATCGCCCAGCACAGCGCTTGCGGTCGGGAATTTTCCCGCACCCCGTCCGTAGAACATCGCCTTACTGATACCGTCACCACGTACCATGACAGCATTGTACACGCCATTGACCTGCGAAAGCAGATTATCCTCTTCCACAGCCATTGGCATGACGGTCGGCAGGATCTTGCCATTGTCAAGCCGCTGCACACGGGCGATCAGTTTGATGGCGTAGCCGAGCCGACTGCACAGCTCTACATCCCGGAGTGTAACCTCCCGGATACCCTTAGTATGCACCGAATCCGGGTACACGTGCTTCCCAAAGGCAAGGGAAGAAAGAATGCAGATTTTCCGGCAGGCATCGTGCCCGTCGACATCGGCGGTCGGGTCTTTCTCTGCATAGCCCTTTTCCTGCGCAAGGGCAAGGGCTGTGGAAAAGTCCATATTTTCTTTGATCATCTTGTTCAGGATAAAATTGGTCGTCCCATTGAGAATACCCGCAATTGCCGAGAAATCATTGGCGGCAAGGCACTTGTGCAGGGGGCGGATGATGGGAATCGCACCGCCGACACTTGCCTCAAAGAAGAAATTGACGTTATGCGCTTTGGCGGTTTGCAGGAGAATATCCCCTTTTTCGGCAACAAGCTCCTTGTTCGAGCTTGCCACGCTCTTGCCGGCTTCGAGACAAGCCTTCACGAACGTGAAAGCAGGTTCTACACCGCCCATGCATTCCGCAACGACCTTGACATCCGGGTCGGCTAAAATGGGGTCGATGTTCTTGACGACAAGATCCGCATAGGGTCTGTCCGGGAAATCCCGCAGGTCAAGAATGTAAGCCATTTGCAGCTTCTTACCGCAGCGCTTTTCGATGAGCGCCTGATTTTTGGCAAACAATTCCACCACACCGGAGCCGACTACACCGCAGCCGAGTACCGCTAATTTGTCCATTTGAAAAATCCTCCTGTTCATTCATTCGCCGGACAGAATTTTGACATCCACCACGCCGTCAATTTCCCGCAGATGCGTTTCGAGCACGTGCGGACTTTGCACACCGTTGGCAAGGCGGAGTGAAACCGTCACACCAGCTACGCCGTCAATAGGAATATTCTGGTTGACAGTGAGAATATTGGCTTCAAGGGCATAAAGAGCAGACAGCACATTGGAGAGCACCCCTGCTTCATCCCGCAGGGTTGCATGAAGGTTGACAATATGCTGTGTGAGCTTGTCCTCATAGGAAAAGACGCAGTCCTTATATTTATAGTAGGCACTCCGGGAGATACCGACACGCTTGCAAGCGGCAGCGGAACTTTTTTCATGCCGGTTGGCGAGCAGTTTTTTGACCTCAAGCACCTTACCAATGACATCCGGCAGTACGGATGCATCGACTACGATCAGTCTGGAGGGGTGTTCCATACTGTATCCTTACCTCCTGTTCCCAAATCGTCCGTGTATAACGTACATATGTACTCACATATACTACTATACCATGTTTTTTGGATTTTGTCAAGCTTTTCAGCAAGAATTCATTTGCAAAGTCTGCGAAAAAAGTGAAAAAACCCTTGACAAGCCGTCCGGAATATGGTATAATAAAATTACCTCTTTGCGGGGGTATTTTTTGTGTGCTTTGTTACTGCCCGCTGCTGAGGGAGGCAAACGACCTAACCCCTGCCGAATGCGGGGGAACTACTGAATCAGGAGGTGCCGATAATGAGAGTAAAGGTGACTTTGGCTTGCACAGAGTGCAAACAGCGTAACTACGTTACCAAAAAGAACAAGAAAAACGACCCTGACCGGATCGAAATGAAAAAGCATTGCAAGTTCTGCAGAAAGCATACTCTGCATAGGGAAACCAAGTGATCGGAGGGCTGACACATGGCGAAGGATAAAAAGAACGCCACCGGAACAGACAACGCTCCGGAGAAAGAAAAAAGCACAAAAAAAGTCAGCAAATCCGATAAGAAGTCCGAGAAGAATCCTAAGAAAAATGCGGAGAAGAAAAGTCTCCCCAAACGCATCGGGCAGTGGTTCAAGGATCTGCGGATCGAGTTCCGCAATGTTACATGGCCCTCGAAGAACACTGTCCTCGTCAATACCGGTGTTGTACTGAGCGTCATTGTGGCGGGCAGTGTACTGATCGGTCTGATGGATCTCGGATTCCTCAAACTCATGGATTTTCTGATCAGTCTCAGCCAGTAAGCGATTTTTTGCAGGGAGGGATACCATGTCACAGGCGGCAAAATGGTATGTGGTGCACACCTATTCCGGCTACGAGAAAAAGGTGGAGCAGAATATCCAGAAAGTGGTCGAGAACCGCAAGCTTCAGGATTTAATTCAGGAAGTGCGTGTTCCGATCGAGCACGTCACCGAGATCGTGGACGGCAAGCAGAAGGATGTGGAACGCAAGGTGTTCCCCAGCTACGTCCTCGTGAAGATGGTCTATACCGATGATTCGTGGGCGCTCGTGCGCAATACAAGAGGTGTGACCGGCTTTGTGGGTCCCGGCTCTGTACCGACACCGCTCTCCGACAGGGAAGTCGCTTCCATGGGCATTGATTCCAAGCCCACGATCGAGGTCGACTACAAGGTCGGCGACCGTATCCGTGTGACGGGGACAAACCTCGATGGCTTCACGGGTATCGTGCGCAGCATCGACCTTGAGGGCGGACAGGTGGAGGTACTCGTCAGTATGTTCGGACGGGAAACACCGACCACGATCGCTTTGCATCAGGCTGTCAGACTGGATGATTAACGGGCTTTGTTCCCGTAACCGTAAAACCGAAAACGTGGGAGAGCTGCCGCAGAACGGCGCTCGCCTTACCACAAGTATGGAGGTGCACTATCATGGCACAGAAAGTTGTAGGCTATATCAAGCTTCAGATTCCCGCAGGCAAGGCTACGCCTGCACCGCCGGTCGGCCCTGCACTGGGTCAGCACGGTGTCAATATCATGGCATTCACCAAGGATTTCAACGAGAGAACCAAGGGTGACATCGGTCTGATCATCCCGGTCGTTATCACTGTGTATGCCGACCGTTCCTTTACGTTCATCACCAAGACACCGCCCGCTGCTGTCCTCATCAAGAAGGCTTGCGGCATTGAGAGCGGTTCCGGTGTACCGAACAAGACAAAGGTCGCTAAGATCACAAAGGCACAGATCCAGCAGATCGCTGAGACCAAGATGAAGGATCTCAATGCCGGCTCTATCGAGGCAGCGATGAGCATGATCGCCGGCACAGCACGCTCGATGGGCGTTGTTGTAGAGGGCTGACGAACGGCTGCCCCGATCATGGTGGGAGGAATATTCCGCTAACCGGCTGTGCGAAGCAGCACACCGGTATTACCACTTACACAGGAGGAAATGAACATGAAACACGGCAAGAAATATGTGGATAGCTGCAAGGCAATTGATGCCGCAAAGCAGTATGAGTCCGTTGAGGCACTCGATCTGGTATGCAAGAATGCCAAGGCAAGATTTGATGAGACCGTAGAAGTACACATCCGTCTGGGTGTTGACTCCCGTCACGCTGACCAGCAGGTCAGAGGTGCTGTCGTTCTGCCGAACGGCACGGGCAAGAACGTCCGGGTGTGCGTATTCTGCAAGGAAGATAAGTATGATGCAGCCAAGGCTGCCGGTGCAGATTATGTCGGCGGGCAGGATCTCGTGGACAAGATCATGAAAGAGAACTGGATGGACTTTGATGTCGTTGTTGCTTCTCCGGACATGATGGGTCTGGTCGGCAGACTGGGGCGTGTACTCGGTCCGAGAGGCTTGATGCCTAACCCGAAAGCTGGTACGGTAACACCCGATGTTGCCAAGGCTGTCACCGAAGCAAAGGCTGGTAAGATCGAGTATCGTCTCGATAAGACCAACATCATTCACTGCCCGATCGGCAAGGCTTCCTTCGGCGCAGAGAAGCTTGACCAGAACTTCACCACCCTCATGGAAGCAGTTGTCAAGGCAAAGCCGGCTGCTGCCAAGGGTACCTACCTGAAGTCCTGCACCGTAACTTCTACGATGGGTCCCGGTGTCCCGGTCGCTACTGCAAAATTTGGTGTATAAGAAAGCAGCCTCCCTTCGGGGAGGTTGTTCTTTTACACAACACTGTAAAAAACGGAAGCCTCCCTTTTGCGGGAGGCTGTTCTTTTATTCCTTTGCACCAACGATCGCACGTAAATGCTCCAGCAAGTCGCCGCCGGAAACGGAAATATTGCCAACGTGCTCGCAGATCTTTTCCAGATACTCGAGTTCCTTGAGCTTGTAAAGGGTCTTGTTCTCGTCCATGAGCTTCGCCGTGTTCAGCAGGGAACGTGTCGAAGCCACTTCTTCCCGGCGTGTGATGACATTCGCCTGCGCCCGCTTTTCGGCGATGAGTACGGTATTCAGGATGTCCCGCACGTCACCCGGCAGGATAATATCCCGGATACCCGCATCGAGAACGGAAATATACATCTCCTCTGCCTTGGGGCGGAGCAGTGTCAGGATCTCTTGCCCGATCACATCCCGCTGGTTGAGCAGCTCATCGAGTGTCAGCCCTGCAATGTAGTCCCGCACCGTAAGCTGTACCGCCGTGTGAAACTGACTCTCGTAGCTGCTGATCTCCAGATAGGCTTTCAGGCAGTCCGTCAGCTGGTAGGTACATACAAAATTCAGCCGTATGCCGATCTTGTCCTTTGTCAGGATCTCTTGCCCGGTGAGCGAAAGCTCCTGCCGGGCAATATTCATGTGTCGGCATATCACGCTCTTGCCTGTCGTCCAGAAGTGATAGATGCCCGGCTCCAGCAGCCGTTCATACTGTCCGTCATAGAACAGAATGCCCTTGTCCTGTGGATTGATTTGAATTACCTGCACCAGTCTCTGCTGGCAGAGATTTAAATAAATCGCCTCAGAAAGTCCTGAGATTTCCGGCTCATTGGTTTCATAGATCTGAAAGCTGTGCTTCTGGGCAACATTCCAGAATGTGTGCTTACCGGGTCTCAGTCCCTCAACAAAACACCCGTCCACATAGTGAAGTGCCACCTGTCCGTCTGCGACTTCCTGTGTAATGGTCTGTGCTGCAAATGCAGCATCCTTGGCATAGACCGCAAGCAGCGCAGGTGAAAGCCCCTGAAACGGCTGATTCAGGGCAAGTTTCCGGATGTCCGTCTGCCCGAAAACATGATACGTACCGGGCATCAGCATCTTCTCAAAGCAGCCCTTGCGGAACAGAAATCCTCTTTCGGCTTCGTTGACAGTAACTTTCATAGCTGACCTCCTTTATAGGGAAAGCCCGGTATGCCGGGCTGAATTGGCGCACCGTAAGGGGCACAGCGCATATGCGGCAGACGCATTGAGTCACAGCAGCAGACAGCGGAAGCGCAATGTCTTTGGCTGTCCTTTGCTGACGGCGGTATCCTGCATCCGGCAGGGCAAATGCACTGCCCGCTGTTCCGCCGAAGCAGAAAGCGGCATACGGTGTTTTGTTTTTTACGTGTTTACACACGTCACCATACAAGCTTTTTAGGCTCGTGTCGGAGTTGAACCGACTTCAAAAGTCTTATCAGTTGTACATACGCCAAGCAGGCTGTGAAACATGACCGGAATCGAACCGGTAATGCACAAATTGTCAGAATGAACGCCACCTCCGTGTTGGAAAACAACAGCAAAAGGATATCATACCGACACCACTGTTTCGGTATACGTTTCGGCAGAGCCTGACGCACCCCCATGCAATGCAGATACATAGGTCGGGAAACGAGTGTAACATTTATTATACTACCTTTGTCAAAAAAAGTCAAGCAACAGAACGGAAAAGAATGGAAACAATACAGTTACAAAAAACAGGGAGCAGATCCATGCTCCCTGCTTACTTTAATCCAGTTCAAATGCGCCTGTGTACAGCTGATAGTAGTGTCCTTTCTGTGCAATAAGCTGATCGTGGCTGCCCCGTTCAATAATGCGCCCGTGGTCAAGCACCATGATAACATCCGAATTGCGCACGGTCGAAAGCCTGTGGGCAATGACGAACACCGTTCTGCCCTCCATGAGCTTATCCATGCCCCGCTGCACGATGGCTTCGGTACGGGTATCGATAGAGGAAGTCGCCTCGTCCAGTATCATGACAGGCGGGTCTGCGACTGCCGCCCTTGCAATGGCGATCAGCTGCCGCTGTCCCTGTGAGAGGTTCGCACCGTTGCCGGTCAGCTCTGTGTTGTAGCCCTGCGGCAGACGGGTGATGAAGTCATCCGCACCTGCTAACTTTGCAGCGGCAATGCACTCTTCATCGGTCGCATCGAGCTTGCCGTAGCGGATATTCTCCATGACCGTCCCCGTGAACAGGTTCGTCTCCTGCAAAACAATACCGAGCGAACGGCGCAGGTCGGACTTGACGATCTTGTTGATGTTGATGTTGTCGTAGCGGATCTTGCCGTCTGCAATGTCATAGAACCGGTTGATGAGGTTGGTAATGGTCGTCTTGCCCGCACCGGTCGAACCAACAAAAGCGACTTTCTGTCCGGGCTTTGCGTAGACCGTTACGTCATGCAGAACAGGCTTGCCCGGTTCATACTCGAAGTCTACGCTGTTCAGCGTCACATCGCCTTCCAGTTTCTGGTAGGTGACCGTACCGTCCGCCTGATGCGGATGCTTCCATGCCCATTGTCCCGTGTGTTTGTCGGTCTCCGTGATCGTTCCGTCAGGGGCGATCTCGGCATTGACCAGCTTCACATAGCCGTCATCGGCCTCGGGCTTTTCGTCCATGAGGTTGAAGATCCGCTCCGCACCGGCAAGTGCCATGACAACGGCATTGATCTGCTGTGCGACCTGATTGACATTGCCCGTGAACTGCTTGGTCATGTTCAGGAAGGCAACTACAATGGAAATATCCAGTGCCATGCCCGAAAGCGAGAAATTCTGCACGCCGCCAAGCACCATCAGTCCGCCTGCCACGGCGATGAGTACATAGAGGATATTGCCAATGTTCATGACGATCGGTCCGAGCGTATTCGCATAGGCATTTGCCCGGTAGCTGTCAGAACAGAGGGCATCGTTGATCTCGTTGAACTGCTCCTCACTGCGCTTTTCATGGTTAAAGACCTTGACGACTTTCTGACCGTTCATGGTCTCCTGAATGAAGCCTTCCGCTTTACCGAGGGACTGCTGCTGCCGGAGGAAGTATTTCGCCGAGCCGCCGCCCATTTTTCCCGATACGATAAACATCAGGATAACCCCGAGCACCGTGAACAGTGTCATCCAGAAGCTGTAGTACAGCATGATGAAGAACACAGCGACCACGACCGTTCCTGCACGCAGCAGTGTCGGCAAGCCCTGCGAAATGAGCTGCCGGAGCGTGTCAATATCGTTCGTGTAGTAGCTCATGATGTCGCCATGTCTTGTGGTGTCAAAGAAGCGGATCGGCAAATTCTGCATTCCCTTGAACATTGCCTGCCGCATCTTGTTGAGGAAGCCCTGCGTGATAAATGCCATAAGCTGTGTGAATACGGTCACGGCAGCAATGGCGATGAGATAGAGGACGATGAGGAAGAGAATCATCTTCCAGATCTGCGGCTGCACTTCTGCCCATGGGGTCTTATTGTCAACCGCCTGTGTGATCAGTTGAATGACTTTCTGGATATACATATCCGGAATGGAAGCGGCAATGGAGGAGAAAATAATGCAGACGATCGTCACCGGCACCATGACCGGGTAGAACCGGAACAGCATCTTCAGCAGGCGTGGCAGTACGTCCTTGCTGACAGGTTTACCGCCTCTTGGCATAGATCTTGGCATCAGTCCTCACCTCCGTTCCCGTTGGTCTGCTGTTCGTAAACTTCACGGTAAATGTCAGAATGTGCCAGCAGTTCCTCGTGTGTACCGATGTCTGTAATCGTGCCATTGTCCATGACGAGGATCATATCCGCATCCTGTACAGAGGCGATACGCTGCGCAATGATGATCTTGGTCGTTTCCGGGATGAATTCCTTGAACCCCTGCCGGATGAGGGCATCCGTCTTGGTATCGACCGCACTGGTGGAGTCATCCAAAATGAGGATATTCGGACGTTTCAGCAAAGCTCTTGCAATGCAGAGCCGCTGTTTCTGACCGCCGGAAACATTGGTACCGCCCTGTTCGATGTAGGTATCGTATTTGTCCGGGAAACTCTCCACAAATTCTGCTGCCTGTGCCAGTTTGCAGGCTTCTTCAATTTCCGCATCGGTCGCATGGGGGTTGCCCCAGCGTAGGTTCTCCTTGATCGTGCCGGAGAACAGGACATTCTTTTGCAGAACCATGGCAACGGCATCCCGCAGGGAGTTTAGTTCGTACTCCCGCACGTCCCTGCCGCCGACCCGGACAACGCCCTCCGTCACGTCATACAGCCGGGGAATGAGCTGCACCAGTGTGGATTTGCTCGAACCCGTGCCGCCGATGATGCCGACAGTCGCCCCGGACGGGATATGTAAATTGATGTTGGAAAGGGCGAATTTTTCGGCATTTTCGTTATACTTGAAGCTGACATTCTCGAAATCGATGCTGCCGAACGAAACATTGTGGGCAGGGTAGGCAGTATCCTGAATGGACGGTTCTTCTTCGAGTACCTCAACGATACGCTTCATGGATTCAATGGACATGGTCACCATGACATAGATCATGGAGAGCATCATCAGGCTCATGAGGATCTGCACGCCGTAGGTGATCATGGCAGAGATCTGCCCGATGTCCAGCGTTTTGTCGGCAAGTACCATTTTAGAGCCGACAAACAGGATGAACACCATATCAAAGTCCACGCACAGCGTCATCAGCGGCTGGTTGAGGGCAACAATGCGCTCCGCACGGGTGAAATCGCCGCAAATATCATCTGCCGCAGCGCCGAACTTCTTCTTCTCGTACTCCTCACGGGAAAAGCCCTTGACAACACGCATGGCACGGACATTTTCCTCGATGGATTCATTCAGGCGGTCATACTTCTTGAACACCCGCCGGAATGCCGGGAGCGCCGTTTTCCCCACAAGGAACAGCCCGATACCCAGCACCGGGATCACGACCACAAATGCCATTGCCAGCTTTCCGCCCATTTTCCACGCCATAAAGGCGGAAAAGATCAGCATCAGCGGCGAACGCACTGCCATGCGGATGATCATCATGAATGCCATCTGCACATTCGTCACGTCTGTTGTCATACGAGTGACAAGCGAGGACGAGGAGAAGCGGTCGATATTCTTAAACGAATAGGACTGCACCTTGGCAAACATATCCTTGCGGATGTTCTTCGCAAATCCGGTCGATGCCTTGGAACAGGTAAAACCTGCCGCACCGCCGCAGCACAGCGAAATGACTGCCATCAGCACCAAAATCCCGCCGATACGCAGCACGTCCGCCATGGGGGCGCTGTCTTTGATATCGTTTACGAGATTGGCTGTGATGTAGGGGATCGCTGTCTCAATGACCGCTTCGCCAAGGATAAAAAACAATGTCCACAGCGTAGCTGCCTTGTATTCCCGCACGCAGGATAGCAATTTTTTGAGCATAGATTACATCCTTTCTTGAAAGATTCTGTCATTCTTCATCCGGTCTTGGCGCAGCACCTTTCACCGTATACAGCCGCAGAAAGATGCGGTGCAGAGTACGGAGCGCCTGTAAAAGGTCTTCTTTTTCTTCCGGTGTCACGCTGTCCAGTATGGGCTTGTAGTAGGCTTCGGCATTCTCTAAAAAGCGATACGTGTAGGCAATGCCCTCCGCCGTAAGCCGCAGCCGGATAATGCGCCTGTCAGCAGGGTCGGAAATACGCTCCGCCAAACCACAGTCGATCAGACGGCTGACCGTCCTCGTCATCTGCTGCTTGGAGCAGTGTACCGAACGGGCAAGCTCCGTCATCGTCATAGAGTCGCCATGCTGCCGCAGCATCTGAATGCAGTAGTACATCCCGACACTCACGCCCTCGTCAAACATCTGCTTGAACGGCTTGGCGATCCAGTAATGCCACTGCGGCTGAATATCGAGCAGCAGTTTTTGCAGCTCCCTGTCCTCCATGTCCATGCCCCCTCTTTGTTCCTCCGGGACGACAGTTCACCCCGTAGGACTGTACTTATCAGTTTACTATTTATTTGTAAATATTTCAAGCAGCAATTTATGAACATTCCGTTACGAAATGGGTGTACCCCGGGCAAATGCGATAAGCTGCCTGCACAAAGAAGCAAGTGCCGCTGTAATACGGCACTTGCCTGTTTTCTGAGACTTGCTCTTGCTTAATACATACCGCCGGCAGGCATCTGCGGTGCGGGCGGTTCCGGTTCCTTGATGTCGGCAACCAGACTCTCGGTCGTCAGCACCATAGCAGCCACGGAAGCGGCATTCTGAAGCGCACTTCTCGTTACCTTAGTCGGGTCAACGATGCCGGCAGGGATCATGTCCACATACTGCTCGTTGTACGCATCAAAGCCGTAGCCGACCTTGCCGGAAGCAATGATCTTGTCGATGATGACGCTGCCCTCCAGACCTGCATTCAGTGCGATCTGACGCAGCGGTGCTTCTAAAGCGGTGCGGATGATCGCAGCACCGGTCTTTTCATCGCCGGACAGCTCGCCGACCAGCTTATCCACTGCCGGGATCGCATTGATGAGTGCCGTGCCGCCGCCGGCAACGATACCCTCTTCTACGGCAGCCTTGGTAGCAGCCAGTGCATCCTCGATGCGCAGCTTCTTCTCCTTCATCTCGATCTCTGTTGCTGCGCCGACCTTGATGACAGCTACACCGCCGGACAGCTTTGCCAGACGCTCCTGTAACTTCTCACGGTCGAAATCAGACGTAGCAGCCTCGATCTGAGATCTGATCTGTGCCACACGCCCCTTGATGGCTTCTGCATCGCCTGCACCGTCCACGATGATGGTGTTCTCCTTCTGGATCACGACCTGACGTGCTCTGCCAAGCTGCTGCATGGTAGCATCTTTCAGCTCCAGACCCAGTTCTTCTGTGATGACCTCACCGCCGGTCAGGATAGCGATGTCACGCAGCATTTCCTTGCGTCTGTCACCGAATCCCGGTGCTTTCACGGCAGCACACTTGAATGTGCCACGCAGATTGTTCAGGATAATAGTCGTCAGTGCCTCGCCCTCGATGTCCTCGGCGATGATGACGAGCTTCTTGCCGGACTGTACGAGCTGCTCGAGCAGCGGCAGGATCTCCTGAATATTGCTGATCTTCTTGTCGGTGATGAGTACATAGGCATCATCATAGACAGCTTCCATTTTCTCGGTATCCGTTACCATGTAGGGGGAGATGTAGCCTCTGTCGAACTGCATACCCTCAACGACTTCGGAATAGGTCTCAGCCGTCTTGCTCTCCTCGATGGTGATAACGCCGTCAGCGGTTACTTTCTCCATTGCCTCTGCAATGAGCTTGCCGACTGTCTCATCTGCGGAAGAAACCGTGCCGACACGTGCGATGTCCTCAGAGCCTTCCACGGGCTTGGAGTTAGCCTTGATAGAATCTACAGCGGCATCCACTGCCTTGGCAATGCCCTTCTTGAGGATCATGGGGTTGGCACCGGCTGCGATGTTCTTCATGCCTGCCTGTACAATTGCCTGTGCGAGCAGCGTAGCCGTCGTTGTGCCGTCACCGGCAGCATCATTGGTCTTGGTAGCCACTTCCTTGACGAGCTGTGCGCCCATGTTCTCAAACGCATCTTCGAGTTCAATATCCTTGGCAATCGTCACGCCGTCATTTGTGATGAGCGGAGCGCCGAACTTCTTGTCCAGTACCACATTTCTGCCCTTCGGACCGAGTGTGATCTTGACGGTATCTGCCAGCTTGTCGATACCTGCCTGCAAAGACTTGCGGGCATCTTCTCCGTACTTGATATCTTTAGCCATTTCTATCTCTCCTTTTCCAATCAGTCAGTAACGATCGCCAGAATGTCCTCCTGACCGACAAGGGTATACTCCTCGCCGTCCAGCTTGACCTCTGTACCGCCGTATTTTCTCGTCAGAACCTTGTCGCCAGTCTTCACGACCATGGGGATCAGCTTGCCGTTATCATCGTACTTGCCCTCACCCACAGCAATGACCTCAGCGACCTGCGGCTTTTCCTTGGCAGAACCTGCCAGAATGATACCGCTCTTGGTAGTCTCTTCTGCTTCCGTCATTTTGATCAGCACCTGATCAAACAATGGTTTCACTGTCATGATGTATTCCTCCTTATTCTCTCTCGGTTAGCACTCTTTCTCTTTGAGTGCTAATACTATTTTACCATGTTTGCAGGAAAAATCAAGTCTATTTTGCAAATTTCGTTAAACTTTGTAGATTTGCACAAAATTTACCCGGAAATAAAATGCATATAGAACGCTTTTTACAATTTTTCAGCAGGTAAACCAATAGAATGCGCTGCAATGGCATTTCTGCTGATACGGGATAGAAAGGGGCATTTTTTTGCGGATCGTGTGCGCCGGACATCTTTCCTTGACTTTTTAACGGAAATCGTGTATAATAAAATCACCGGTCGTACCGGATCATCATTTGCAGAAGGAGAGAATTATATGACATTTGAGGAACTGTTGGCGAAAGTACGGGGCATGGCTGCCGGGTTTGATCATTCGGGCACGCAATTTCTTGCGGTGCAGATCAACATCACAGGCGATCATGGCGGCGTATTTTATATCGAGATCAAGGACGATCGTGTCAGCATCGAACCCTATGAGTACATCGACCGCAATTGTGCCGTTACCGTCAGCATGAGCAATTTCAACAAACTGCTCGACGGCAAGGCAGATGCCGTGGCACTGTTTACCGTCGGAAAGCTGAAAGTAGACGGCGACATCGGAAAGGCTCTCGAATTTGCCAATCTGCTCAAACAAAAGAAAAAATAACGCAAGGGCTGTCACGGACAGCCCTTCAGCTTGTAAAAAAACCCCCTTTTGAATGAAAAAAGTCGGAATCGGCTAACGTAGAATAGCCATTTTCGAGCTATTTTTTGAGGGCAAAAAACATGATTTCAGACTTTTTTGACAGTCTGAAGGGCTGTCACGGACAGCCCTTTTTCAGAAAGGAACACCTATGCTTACAAGAGACGATCTTTTCCGCCATGCAGCGGAAACCTATGGCGATACCCCCGAATACCTCTGGCAGCGTGACCCCCGGAGCTGTGTGCTGCGGCATCCGCAGAATGCCCGCTGGTATGCGGTTTTTCTATCCGTTGCCGGTTCAAAGCTCGGGCTGAAAGACAACTCCCCCGTGGACATCATGGACATCAAGCTCCCGCCGGATGACACTGCCCTCCTCACGGCAGAACAGGGGCTGATCCCTGCCTACCACATGAACAAAAAACACTGGCTCACCGTAGTTCTTGACGGTTCAGTAGAGGATACCCTCGTGCTGCATCTCCTGCAAAAAAGCTGGGAGATCACGAGATAACGCCGCCTTACTGCTGCCTGTTTTCCCTGAGCTGTTCAAACGTGATCCCATACCGGCTTGCGATCTCCCGTGCATAGCTCCTGCCGTCCGGTTTGTCACAGCGGACACGGAACGCTTCCGGTGTATCCCGCTTTCCCATGACAAGGCTGACCGCCTCACAGACGGCATCTTCACTCCGGAGCAGTTCCGGGTGTTCTGCAAGTTCCAGCATATGCGTATTAAAGCAGGTGCGTGCGCCGAGACAGCACAGGTATTTCAGTACATCCTGCGCAATGTAGAGCGATTCGGAATGGCTTGTTGTGGCAAAGGATTCGTTGCACAGCAGCAGGCTGTCCGGGGTCGCAGCCTTGCAGATCTCAGAAAAGCGTTCCGCTTC
The DNA here is from genome assembly GCA_947629905.1 of uncultured Clostridia bacterium. Classification (GTDB taxonomy): domain Bacteria; phylum Bacillota; class Clostridia; order Oscillospirales; family Ruminococcaceae; genus UBA3855. Next base: position 11,315 of record CANRFM010000006.1, on the reverse strand, counting down.
CTCCCCCAGTCTGCCGAGGGAAAGTGTCTGGTTCTCATCTGCCGGAAAGTGCGTAAAAATGCCGTCGCAAATGCGCAGCTTTCCGCTCCGGCAGGGGACAAATACGCCCTGCTGAAACAGCAGGAACGCCAGCCCGATACCCTGCGTGTAAATGGTCTTCCCGCCCCGGTTCGGTCCGGTCAGTAAAAAAATGCGTCGTTTTCCGACAAATTGCAGGTCATTGCAGACGATAGAAAGCTTTTCATCCCAGAGGGCGAGCCGGACATTATAGAGATCCTTCAGGTAGGTATCCTCCTCCGAAAAATCCGGCATACAGCAGGGTCGCCCCGCTGCCGTCAGCCGCTGTTCCAGTTCCATACACCGCAGGTAGAACACCGTCTCATCTCGCAGTGCCCCCAGTACGCTCCCGCTTGTGTCTGCATAGCGGCGAAGCACCCGACGGAGTTTTCCGGTCAGCTGCGGCAGCATTTCCTCGATCAGGTTCGTCAGGTTGTTCATCAGCATATCCCGGTTATCCGGGGCATTTGATGCATGGGACAGGATCGTGAACGGCTGTAGATCGGTATCCTCCGGGTGCCGTTTCCGGTGGAACTGCATATATTTTTCCAGAAAGCCCTTTTCCGTGAAGACGTAGCTGTTCAGTGAAATAATGCCCGCCTCCGCCGGAGCAAATTCGCTGTTGAAATTGATGCCAAGCGTCATGCTGCGGATACCTGCCACATCATCGGCAAGGACTTTCACATCCTCCGAAAGCGCCGCAAAACCGCTGCTGCGGCAGAGGGATGCCACATAGTCCGCCAGCTGCCGCATTCCCTCTGATCTGAAATCTTTCCCGGCAAACAAATCCTGCATCCGGCGCACAGAGATGCTGTAATTCTCCAGTTCCCGCAGCCGCTGGATCAGCTCCCAGATACCTGCTTTTCCGTGACTGGTCCGCATCGAATCCGATGTACTGAACTGCATCCGGTCAAAAATTTCCCCCAATTCCCTGCACAACGCAGGGTCTTTTTTCAGGTCGGTATACACTGCCCGCCGGTACTCGATGATCTCCCGGTCGACCGGAAGCTGCATCAGAATGCGTTTCAGCACGGTCTGTTCCTGCGTCACCGGCGAAAGCTTTTCCGTCAGCAGTTCCAGTGACAGGTCATTGGCAGTTGTTTCAGACAATGTGACATAGCCTGTTTTCCCCGCCGGGGCAAGCAGGCTGATCGGGCTGTAAGGCTGCATTCTGTCTCCCCCCTTTCCCCGGATGACGCACTTAGTCGAGGAAATCCTTGACCTTCTTGCTCCGGCTCGGATGGCGGAGCTTGCGCAGTGCCTTTGCCTCGATCTGGCGGATGCGTTCTCTGGTCACATTGAACTGCGCCCCCACCTCTTCGAGGGTACGGGAACGCCCGTCCAGCAAGCCGAACCGCAGGCGCAGGACATTTGCTTCCCGGTCTGTCAGCGTGGAAAGCACCTCATCAAGCTGTTCCTTGAGGAGCGTATGCGATGCCGCATCCGCAGGGGCAGGTGCTTCCTCGTCCGGGATGAAGTCACCCAGATGGGAGTCCTCTTCCTCACCGATCGGCGTTTCGAGCGAGACCGGATCCTGTGCAATGCGCATGATCTCACGCACACGATCTACGGGCATTTCGAGCTTTTCGGCAATTTCCTCCGCTGTCGGGTCGTGTCCGTTCTCGTGCAGAAGCTGGCTGGAGATCTTCTTCACTTTTGTGATCGTCTCCACCATATGTACGGGAATACGGATCGTCCTTGCCTGATCGGCAATGGCACGGGTGATCGCCTGACGGATCCACCATGTCGCATAGGTCGAGAACTTGAAGCCCTTGTTGTAGTCGAACTTCTCCACCGCCTTGATGAGTCCGAGGTTGCCCTCCTGAATGAGGTCAAGGAACTGCATTCCTCTGCCGACATATTTTTTGGCAATGCTGACGACCAGACGGAGATTTGCCTCTGACAGACGCTGCTTGGCACGCTTTGCCTGTAAGGGTGTCCCCTCTGCCATCCGCCGTGCCAGTTCGACTTCCTCGTCCCCCGAAAGCAGCGGCACTCTGCCGATCTCTTTCAGGTAGATCTTCACTGGGTCGTCCACTGCCAGTCCTTCGGTAGAAAGTGCATCTTCCAGATCCTCTTCGGGGTTGTCACCGAGTGCTATCTGATTCAGGTCAAAGTTGTCATCCACAATGCTGTTGTCAATGATCTCAATGCTGAGCTGCTCGCAGCTGTCGTAAAACGAATTGAGCTGGTCGGCATCAAAATCGATCTCTTCCAGCGCATCCGAGATCTGTTTTGTCGTGAGTTTCCCGCTTGCTTTTCCTCTCTCCAGCAGTCCCTCAATGGTTGACTTCTTGTCCATTTGTATTCCTCCTTATTGTGCTGCACCGTTTCTCCTCTGCTGCTCGGCAACGACCCGCAGCAGGTCATCGTCTGTCATTTCCGTACCGGGAACGACCCTTTCATGCCCCGCACGGAGTACAGCGATGCACTCCTCCAGTGTATCCCTGTCCGGCAGGATTTCCCTGTACCGGGCAGAAATGCCCATGATACGCCCCATTTCGTCCACGCTGAACTGCTCCGAAAGCGCAGTCAGATCCGTCTGTCCCGTCTCCGATAAATGAGTACAGATTGCTTCATACACCCGCCTGTGGAAATCCGTCACAAATTCCTCCGGGCGGAGCATATCCCAGACCATTTCCCAGTCCTCCGGGCGCAGCAGCAGATAGGCAAGTATCATCTGCTCCGCACGGCTCTCACGGGGGAACTGCACCGCCATCGGATTCAGCTCATCCCGCTGCAGCGACTGTGCCTCGATCGCCTGAAATCTTGCTTTCTTCGCAAAGCCCCTGTGCTGCTTCACGGTATCATCGACCGCTTTCCGGAGCATTTCCCCCCGGATGTCCGTTTCCGCTGCCACACGGGAAATATACACTTCCCGCTGAAGCGGGTCGGCAATGTCCGCAAGCACACGCTTCACCCGGTTCAGGTACTCCGTCTTGCCCATATCCTCCTGCAAAGACAGCCCTTCCCGGCACTTGTCTATCTGGAAATGAATGGCATCCCCCGCATCATCGAGCAGCCGCCGGAACGCATCCGCCCCGAACGTCTTGATGTATTCGTCCGGGTCTTTTGCCCCCTCCATGTGCAAAATACGTGTCGGCAGCCCGACTTCCCCGAACCGCTGTAAAGCCCGCTGTGCAGCGGTCTGCCCGGCACCGTCGCTGTCGTAGGCGATGATGACTTCCTTAGCGTACTGCGCAATACGCCTTGCCTGTGCAGGTGTGATCGCCGTGCCAAGCGTTGCGACCACATTTGGGAAGCCTGCCTGATTGACGGCAATGACATCCATATACCCCTCCGCCAGAATGAACGAGTTGGAAGCCGCATCCTTGGCAAATTGCAGGGAAAACAGGTTCGCTCCCTTGTCAAAAATCGGCGTATCGCTTGTGTTGAGGTATTTCGGCTTGCTGTCGTCCAGCACCCGTCCGCCGAACCCGATGACGTTCCCCCGGATGTCCACGATGGGAAATATCACCCGGTTGCGGAAATTGTCGTAGACATTGCCCTTATCACTGCGGCGGCAGACTCCGGCAGCGACCATTTCCTCATCTGCATAGCCGAGGTGTTTCAGGTGATCCGTAAGCTGTCCCCAGCTGTCCGGTGCAAAGCCAAGCCCATATTTCCGGATGGTTTCCGGCAGGAGCTGCCTGCTCCGGAAATAGGTAAGCCCTGCCCTGTCCTTGCCCCGCAGCAGGTTGTTGTAGTAGAAATTCGCCGTTTCCCGGTTGATCTCATAGCAGCGGCGGCGCAGGTTGGCAAGCCGTTCCTCCTCCGGGTTCTGCGTGGGCATCTGAATGCCGGAACGCTGTGCCAGTGTGCGGACTGCCTCGAAAAAGGGCAGATTTTCCATTTTCTGCACAAACGTGATCGCCGTCCCGCCCGTGCCGCAGCCAAAGCAGTAAAAGCTCTGGTCGTCCGGGTAGATCGTACAGGAAGGTGTTTTCTCGCTGTGGAACGGGCAGCAGCAGACATAGGTACGCCCTCGTTTCTTCACATCCGCATAAGTACGAAATAACGCCACAATATCCGTAGATTCCCGGATGCGGCGGATAAATTCATCCGGCAGCCTTGGCATATTCTCACCTCCGGCGCATCATTTCCACGATTTCGGCACAAAACGCTCTGTGTACAGATCGACCGCATACCGATCACTCATCCCGGAAATATAGTCGCAGACCGCCCTGTCCACGTCTGTTTCCTTGGCAATGCGGCAGTACAGTTCCGGCATTTTCTCCGGATATTTCCGGAAATACCGGTACAGCTCCCCGATCAGGTTCTTGGCTTTCTGCTCCTCATTTTTGGCAGTATGGTTGTGGTAGACATTGGCATACATAAATTCATGCAACGTGTCATGCGCTTTCTGGATCTCCTCCGCCATGCCGATGCTTTCCGTACCGTGTGCCACAACGGCTGCCACAAGGGTCGTGATGCGCTTTGTGTGCGTATCTCCCAGTACAGCGACCGCATCTGCCGGCAGATCTTCCCGGTGCAGGATCCCTGCACGGATGGCATCCTCAATATCGTGGTTGATGTAGGCGATCCGGTCGGCAAAGCGCACGATATTCCCCTCTAACGTGTCAGCGATCAGGTTGGTGTGACAGACAATACCATTGCGGACAGCCTGTGTCAGGTTCAGCCCCTCGCCGTTTTTCTCGATGCAGTCCACTACCCGCATACTTTGCTGATAGTGCTTGTACCCGTGCGGACAGATGGCATTGAGTACCGCTTCCCCTGCGTGTCCGAACGGGGAATGCCCCAGATCATGCCCCAGTGCGATCGCTTCGGTCAGATCTTCATTCAGGAAAAGCGCCCGTGCAATGGTGCGTGCCACCTGTGAAACCTCCAGCGTATGTGTCAGCCTCGTCCGGTAATGATCGCCCACCGGCGACAGGAACACCTGTGTTTTCCGCTTCAGCCGCCGGAAGGCATTGCTGTGGAGAATCCTGTCCCTGTCCCGCTGAAAAGCTGTCCGGTACGGGCAGGGTTCTTCCGGATGCAGCCGCTGTACGGCACCGGCATTGGTACTCAGGCAGGCATGGCTGTCAAGCTCCCGTGCTTCCCTTTCCTCAAGCTGTTCTCGGATCGTCATGCAGTTCCCCTCCTCCGGGTCTCTTTCAGACCCCTCTACTTATATATACGTATTTTCTGAGCGGAAACCCTCTTTTTTCTAACAATTTTTTCAGGCAAAGTCTGAAAAAGTTTCCGGGGCAGTTTCCATGTGCAGCTTTCCGGCAGAAAGTTCCGTCAGTGCCTTTTGCAGATCTGGCAGCACTTCCGTCCGCACGAGCAGCGAAAGCGTGACCTCTGTCCCGAAATCCGAGGACTGCTCCTGTACACCGTATTGCGGGAGTACATTCGTCACTCTGCCGTAGAGCGTATAGTCCATCCGCAGCGTCAGCGGCACACACTGGCACATATGCCGGATCTTTGCCGCTTCACAGGCGAGGGAAGCGCTGTGCGAATAGGCACGCACCAGTCCGCCGCCGCCGAGCAGAATGCCCCCGAAATACCGCACGACCACGCAGCACACGTCCGTCAGTTCATGCTTCTGTAAAACCTCAAGGACTGGAACACCTGCCGTTCCCTGCGGTTCACCGTCGTCGGAATAGCGGGAAATATGGGAATCCCGCAGGATATACGCATAGACATGGTGCTTTGCCTTGCGGTGGGCAGCTTTAACCTCCGCAATGCGGGCGACTGCTTCTTCATTATGTTCTGCCGGGAACAAATACCCGATAAATTCCGAGCGCTTTTCCACAAAGGATGCCTGCACCGGGGCTGCGATCGTTCTGTAGTCCATGTTTCCCCCCATAATGATGAAAAACGGGCAGATTCTCCGAACCGCCCGCTTTACCTTGTGATCACTTGCCGAGATTGAAACGTCTCTTGAATCTGTCAACACGTCCGCCGGTATCAACAAGCTTCTGCTTGCCGGTAAAGAACGGATGGCACTTAGAGCAGATCTCGACCTTGATATCCTGCTTCGTGGACTGCGTTTCGATCACGTTGCCGCAGTGGCAGGTAATGGTGGTCTTGTACAGCACCGGATGAATATCCTTCTTCATGGCTCTCACTCCTTCTGCATGATCTCTGCTCGCAGACCGGAACGGCATTGCCCAGCAGTCTACGTCAGGCTGTTACAGTAGCCCATCAGTTCCTTTAGACAGTAGTACTTAACTTAAATAGTATAGCACATTCTCCCGCATTTGTCAAGCCCAAAAGTAAGAGAACATATTTTTTGGCAGTTGTGTACAAATCCCCTTTTACACAATTCCCGAAACACAGGCATTTTCGCTGTTGAAAAAAGTGGAATGTCCAAAAATGTGTATCTTTCCTTGACAAGCTGGTCGAAATGCGTTATAATAAAAAAGAATACAATGTTTTGCCGGAGGTGTACAGCTTGCAAAAGCAGCGTAAACGGAATTTTGCAATGACACAACAGGGGACTGTGATCCTGTTGATCCTGATATTGGCGATCATGGTTGTCGGTGTGACCGTCATGGTGATCGCTTTCGCCGCTCCCCCTACCCGAAGCCTTGCAACAGAAATGGAGACGGAAACCTACATTCTCCCGACTTTGGCACCTACCGAACCGCCGACCGAACCGGATACCTCGATTTCCTACCCGACATTCGGGGCGGATGTACAGCATCCGGACGAGGCACTCGGCAGCGAACACGCCATTCTGATCGACACGCAGACCAATTCCGTCCTTGCCCTGAAAGGCGAAGCGGATGAACATATCTTCCCTGCATCCATGACCAAGCTGATGACGCTGATCGTTGCCATTGAACATATCGAGGATCTCGATGACACGTTCACTATGACGGAGGAGATCCTTGAACCCCTGTGGGAGGCATCAAAGGCTGGCTTTCAGGCGGGTGAAGTCTGCAAGGTACGGGATCTGCTCTACGGTGCAGCCCTCCCGTCCGGTGCGGATGCGACTTCCGCTTTGGCGGTTTATACTGCCGGATCTGAGGAGACTTTCGTAGGATGGATGAATCAGAAATGTGAGGAGCTCGGCTTGCAGAATACCCACTTCGTCACCACGAGCGGGCTGCATGACGAAAATCATTACAGCACCATAACAGAGATCGCTATGATCCTTGAGTATTGCTTACAGAATGACCTCTGCCGGAGTATTATTTCCACCTACAGCTACACCACAGAACCGACAGAACAGCATCCGGAAGGCATTACCATGTACAATACCATGTACAACCATATGTACGGTACAGAGGTAGAGGGCATTTCCATTTTGGGCGGCAAGACCGGATTTACCGATCAGGCAGGGCAATGTCTGGCAAGCTATGCAGAAACGCCGGACGGGCACAGGTATATCTGCGTTACCAGCTATGGCACGAGTAAATGGCACCCGGTGTTTGACTGCTTCAAACTGTACGGCATCGTGACAGGTACTTACCCCATGGAAACAGATGCAACGGAAGCCCCCGCTGCCTGAAACAAAACATAGAGAAAAATAACGTGTAGAACAAAATTCAAAGAGATGGAGACAAAACAATGAAAAAGAATAAAATGAAAGTGCGGAGAAGAGTCTCTCCGCAGGGTTTCCTTATCCTCTCGTTCTTAGCAGTCGGGATGATCTGGCCCATCAATGAAGTGATACGCACTGTGCAGCAGCAAAGACTTGCGCCCGGAGAGGGCATCATTGCGGACGGCAGCTTTGCCGAAAGTTCGGAGGGAAGCAAGATCACACTGGACAGTCAGCCGGATGAAAGTGAATTGCCCGATGCCGCACCCGCTGCGACCGAAGCCCAGAAAGCGGAAGTTGACCTTTCCCTTGGTGAAAGCACCCCCGCCAACTGCGTTGACGTTTCCAAAGAACAAGCTGATCTGCATAACGGCTGTCTGCTTTTGCTCGATGCAGAACACAGCTTCACGGGCACAGCCGCAGGGCTGACGACCTTTGCGGAAAAGAATGACAGCTACCGGCTGAAGAATATGGATCTGCAAATCAGTCCTGCCGTTGTCGAAGCCATGAATAAAATGGCAGCTTCCCACGAAGCGATCACGGGCAAGGCAGACCTGATGGTCTACAGCACGACCGCAGCCTACGGCGTGGAAGGGAGTTTGTACCCCGATACGCTGCCGGACAGGGGCACGGGGCTTTGTGTGGATCTCTGCATTCTCAACGATGACGGCACGATTTCCAAAATCAGCGAACCCTATGCATGGTTGGAAGAAAATGCCTATCAATTCGGCTTTGTGCGGAGCTATACGGAAGCGGATGCTGAAACTTCCGGGATCCCGGCAAACTACTACCACTATCGCTATGTCGGGAAAGTACACGCCGGTATCATGCACGAGCAGGGGCTTTCCCTGAATGCCTACATAGAAATGCTCCGTTCCCATACGCTTTCCGATCCGCTTTACTACACGGACGGCAGTACTTCCTACACGGTCTACTATGTACCCGCTGAACTGGGGAAAACAAATGTCCCTGTTCCGCTCAACGCGAATTATGAAATCTCCGGCGATAATACAGATGGTTTTATTGTCGAAGCGGAGGGAAATATCGGTTAAAACAACAAAAGGGATGCTGCGGCATCCCTTTTTCTTGCATAGAAAGCACCCCGGCGGGCATACTATTGCGGAAACTTCTATGCGGGAGGCAGCTTATGGCGATCATCTTCATCCGTTCTCTGATCTTATATTTTGTGGTGATACTCTCCGTGCGCCTGATGGGTAAGCGGCAGATCGGCGAATTGCAGCCGTCCGAGCTTGTCATTACGATTCTCGTGTCAAATATTGCCACCCTGTCGCTGGAGGATGCGGAAATACCGCTGCTGCACGGCATTATGCCGATTCTGGTGCTTGTCTGCTTTGAGGTGCTGATGTCGTGGGTGTCGCTGCATTCCGTGCGGGTGCGGCGGTGGATCTCCGGCAGCCCGAAAATCATCATACAGAACGGCACGATCGACCAGAAAATGCTCCGCGCGCTGCGGTTTTCGGTGGATGACCTGATGACCTCGCTGCGGATGAACGGGGTTTTTGCGGTGGAGGATGTGCAGTTTGCAATCGTGGAGACGAATGGTTCGGTTTCGGTCTGCCTGAAATCGAACAAGCAGCCTGCCGAAAAAGCTGATGTCCACGCTGCCGGGAAATGCCTTGACCCGCCGCAGATCATCATTGCGGACGGGGCGCTGCGGGAAAATGCGCTGGCGGAACTGGGGCTTGACCGGAAATGGCTTGACACCGTGCTGCGGACGGCGGAGGTCGGGCTGAAAGACATTTTCCTGATGACGGCGGACAAAGCCTGCCGCTATCAGATCGTGAAACAGGAGGAGAAAGCATGAAACGCTGTGGTATCAGTCTGTGTGTGCTGATCGGGCTTGTGGTGCTGTGTGTGGTGTCGCAGGTTCTGCTGTATCGGGAAAGCAGTGCATTTGCGGCGCTGACGGTTTCTGTGGAAGAAGCCGTGCAGGCAGGGGACAGTGCGGAAGCCCTCCGGCGGCTGGAACGGCTGGAGGGGCAGTGGGAGGAATTTCACAACGTTACGGGCTTGTTTGTGGACGGGATAAAACTTGACCCCATCCGGGAACGGTTGGCGGAGGTGCGTCCGCTGATAGCGGAAAATCACCCGACCGCCCTGCCGGAACTTGCCTGCATCCGGCTGCTGGCTGAGGGCATTGCCGAGGAAGAACTGCCGGAGATCTGGCATATTTTCTGACAGCGGAGAGGTTCGGCTCTCCGCTTTTGACGTATCTATGCAATATCCAAATCCCAATTTTTGATTTTTGTTTATTTGTACAGAATGCAGAGAGAGCGCTTGACAGATCCGGAACAGCTTGCTATAATAATGGGGTATGCAATGAAAAAATATAGGAGGTATGTTTTTATGAAAAAAATCATTGCCGGGGCGCTTGCCTGCTGTTTGCTTGCGGGTGCGGTGCCTGCCGGGGTGCAGTTTGCCGACAATGCTCTCTTGGCAGCGGCGGATAACTACACCGAGGGGGAGTCAGGGGATCTCAGGTATCAGAAGTATGCAGACCATGTGGTCATTTCAGGATGCGAAAATACAGCGACCGAGGTCGATATCCCCGCAGAAATCGAGGGGCTGCCTGTTACGGAAATAAACTTAGCCTTTTACGATTGCTCTGACTTGCGGTCGGTAACGATCCCAGATAGTGTTACAACAATAGGCTACAGGGCTTTTAGCTTCTGTTCAAGCCTGACGGAGATCACCATTCCCGATAGTGTCACATCCATAGGCATGAGTGCTTTTGAGAACTGTTCAAGCCTGACTGCGCTCATCATTCCCGATGGTGTTACAGCAATAGGTGATCATGCTTTTTGGAACTGTTCAAGCTTGACGGAAGTGACCATTCCCGATAGTGTTACAAAAATAGATGAATATACTTTTTATAACTGTTCAAACCTGACGGAAATGACCATTCCCGATAGTGTGACATCCATAGGCGATTATGCTTTTAGGGACTGTACAAGCCTGACTGCAATGACCATTCCCGATAGTGTTACAATAATAGGCGACTTTGTTTTTTATGGCTGTACAAGCCTGACGGAGATCACCATTCCCGAAAGTGTTACAAGAATAAACGTAAGTAGTTTTGGTGGCTGCGAACAGCTTAGATCTGTCACATTTCTTGATCCTTACATGGAACTGCGTGATGCCACAGAATTATATTATATTCCCGAGGAAGCTGTGATCAGAGGCTATGCGCATTCCACGGCACAGGACTATGCCGAGAAAAAAGGCTATACCTTTGAAAGCTTGGGTGACATTCCCGACCCGACAGAGCCTGAGCCAACCGAACCAGAACCTACCGAGTCGAAGCCGACCTACGACATCGCCGATATAGACGGCAACGGTGAAATTACTGTTGACGATTCATCCGCAATGCTGCAAGACATTTCCGTACAGTTGTTCGGGGAAAGTCAGCTGACTGAAGACCAGTTCAAAGCGGCTGATGTAAACGGCGACGGAGAACTGACCGTGGATGATGTATCCATTGTCCTGCAATATATCGCCGCAAAGCTCTTTGACGACAGCGTACAAATTACGGATTTTATCTGATGAAAAGCCCTCATCCTGCGTGGATGGGGGCTTTGCAGTGCTTGACAGGACGGGTGTAGCAATTTGTACAAATATTGCACTTAAGAAGAAGGAATTTTTTACTTGACAAGTCCGAAAAAATATGCTATAATAATAAAGCTGTCACACGAAAAGCGTGGAACGGCAAGTGCCACAGTCCAAGCCAAGCCGAAAAGAAAAA